>NZ_VLJN01000003.1:0-78620 GCF_007829435.1 Cupriavidus gilardii J11 | reverse complement strand
CCATCCTGGTTTATCTGCTCATCGCGCTGTTCCTGCCGGAGAAATTCTGATGACGGCGCAATTCATGGGGCTGCTGGCGCTTTTTCTCGCCATCCTGCTGGCGATCGCGCCAGTCCTTGGGCGTTACCTGTGGCGGGCCGTCGAGGACCGCCAGTACGCGTTGACCGCATGGGGAAGACCGGTCGAACGCCTGATCTACCGCGCCGGAGGGATCCGCGCCGACACGGAGATGGGCTGGAAGCAATACGCGGTCGCGGTGCTCGCCTTCAACCTGCTTGGCGCGGTGGTCGTCTACGGCCTGCAGCGACTGCAGGGCGTGCTGCCACTCAATCCGCAAGGATTCGGGGCGGTCTCGCCGGACTCCGCGTTCAACACCGCGGTCAGCTTCATCACCAATACCAACTGGCAGGGCTATGCCGGCGAATCGACGATGAGCTACCTGACCCAGATGCTGGGCCTGGCCGTGCAGAACTTCGTGTCGGCCGCGACCGGCATCGCGGTGGTGCTTGCGCTGATCCGCGGCTTCGTGCGCCAGAAGGCGGCAGCCATCGGCAATTTCTGGGTCGATATGACGCGGACCACGCTGTACGTGTTGTTGCCTGTCGCAACGGCCATCGCCGTGGCACTGGTAAGCCAGGGCGTGATCCAGAACTTCGATGCCTACAAGGAGGCGTCGATGGTGTCGGCCGTCGAGTACAGCGCGCCGGCCACCGATGCCACCGGCCAGCCGGTGCTGGATTCGCAGGGCAGGCCCGTGGTGAAGGTGGTGAAGACGGACAAGCAGATCCTGGCGATGGGTCCTGTCGCTTCGCAAGAAGCCATCAAGATGCTGGGCACGAACGGCGGAGGTTTCTTCAACGCGAACTCGGCCCACCCCTTCGAGAATCCGACCGCGCTGGCGAACCTGATCGAGATGCTGGCCATCTTCCTGATTCCCGCCGCCCTGTGCTTTGCCTTCGGCGAGATGGCAGGCGATCGTCGCCAGGGTATCGCCGTGCTGGCGTCGATGATGGCCATCTTCATCGCGATGGCCTGCGTGGCGGCCCTGGCGGAGCATCGAGCCAACCCGGCACTGGCCGGCTTGCCGGTGGACAGCGTAGCGTCCGCCTTGCAGGCCGGGGGCAATATGGAAGGCAAGGAGACCCGCTTCGGGCCGGCCGCCTCGGCGCTGTTTGCCACCGTCACCACGGCGGCTTCGTGCGGCGCCGTCAATGCGATGCACGATTCGTTCACCGCGATTGGCGGCATGGTGCCGCTGCTGCTGATCCAGCTGGGCGAGGTGGTGTTTGGCGGCGTGGGCTCGGGACTGTACGGCATGCTGGTGTATGCGGTCCTGGCGGTGTTCATTGCCGGCCTGATGATCGGTCGCACGCCCGAGTACCTCGGCAAGAAGATCGAGGCCTGCGAGATGAAGATGGCGGCCGTGGTGATTCTCGTCACGCCGTTGCTGGTGCTGCTGGGCACATCGGTGGCGGTGATGGCCGATGCCGGCCGCGCCGGCGTGCTCAACCCTGGCACGCACGGGTTCTCGGAGATCCTGTACGCCTTGTCGTCCGCCGCGAACAATAACGGCAGCGCGTTCGCCGGGCTGTCCGCCAATACGCCGTTCTACAACACGCTGCTTGCGGTGGCGATGTGGTTCGGCCGCTTCTGGATCATCATCCCGGTGCTGGCGATGGCGGGCACGCTGGCCGCGAAGCCGCGCATGCCGGCAAGCGCCGGCACCATGCCCACGCACGGGCCGCTGTTCGTGGTGCTGCTGGTGGGCACCGTACTGCTGGTGGGGGCGCTGACCTACGTGCCGGCGCTGGCGCTCGGTCCCGTCGCCGAGCAACTCCAGGGCGTTGTCGCGCAGGGCGGCAACTGACGCCCGGCATGACCTTCCGTTCTATCCAACACATCGGGCAGGGGGTCCGCATGGCCCTCCGGCGCCCATTTCTCTAGCACCTTGCGGAGATACCATGCACCACGAATCGACGGCATATGCGGACAGCACCGGCGGCGACGCCGCGCGCTCGCCGGCGGCGATGCCACTGGAACACGGCCATGCCTCCCATGCCGTTCCTCAACCTTTGTCGCGCCGCATGCTGGCGCCCGGGCTGCTGAAGCCGGCGCTGATGGCGGCGTTCCGCAAACTGTCGCCACGCGATCAGCTGCGCAATCCCGTGATGTTCGTCGTCTACGCGGGCAGCATCCTGACCACGGTGCTGTTCGTGCAGACGGTGTTTTCGACGGCTTCGGGCCATGACGGCGACAGCGCCGGCTTCATCCTCGCCGTGTCGGCCTGGCTATGGTTCACGGTGCTGTTCGCCAACTTCGCCGAGGCGCTGGCCGAAGGGCGCAGCAAGCAGCAGGCCGCCGCGCTGCGCGGCCTGAGGACGACTGTCACGGCACACCTGCTCAAGGAAGGCCGGCGCGGCGGCGCAGCGCAGGCGTGCCCGGCAGCGGCGCTGCGCCGGGGCGATGTCGTGCTGGTGGAAGCGGGCGAGACGATCCCCGGCGACGGCGAGGTGATCGACGGAGTGGCGTCGGTCGACGAAAGCGCGATCACCGGCGAATCGGCGCCGGTGATCCGAGAGTCCGGGGGCGACTTCTCTTCGGTGACGGGCGGCACGCGGGTGTTGTCCGACTGGATCGTGGTACGCATCACCGCCAACCCGGGTGAGAGCTTTATCGACAGGATGATCTCGATGGTCGAGGGTGCCAGGCGCCAGAAGACGCCGAACGAACTGGCGCTGACCATCCTGCTGGTGGGCCTGACGCTCGTCCTGCTGCTGGCCMCCGCGACGCTGCAGCCGTTCTCCGTTTACAGCGTCCTGGTGGCCAAGGCCGGCGTGCCCGTGACCATGACCGTGCTGGTGGCGCTGCTGGTCTGCCTGATTCCGACCACGATCGGCGGCCTGCTGTCGGCGATCGGCGTCGCCGGCATGAGCCGCATGATGGAGGCCAATGTGATTGCCACCTCGGGGCGCGCGGTCGAAGCGGCCGGCGACGTTGACGTGCTGTTGCTGGACAAGACCGGCACCATCACGCATGGCAACCGGCAGGCTTCGCGCTTCATCCCGGCGCCGGGCGTGGCGGCGGCCATGCTGGCGCGGGCGGCATGGCTGTCGTCGCTGGCCGACGACACGCCGGAGGGCCGCAGCATCGTCGCGCTGGCGGGCCGTCAACCCGATGCCGGAATTCCCGATGTATCTGCCCGGCAGGCCGCCTTCGTGCCCTTCACCGCGCAGACACGGATGAGCGGCGTGGACCTGCGGGAAGGGGACGGCGTGCGCCATGTGCGCAAGGGCGCGGCCGACGCGGTACGCCGCTACGTCGCCGATCGGGCTGGCAAGTTTCCCGACGCGGTGGCGCGGGCGGTGGACGAAGTCGCCAGCGCCGGCGGCACGCCGCTGGTGGTGGCCGACGAGCACGGCGGCGAGGTCCGCGTGCTGGGCGTGATCGAACTGAAGGATGTGGTCAAGGCCGGTATTCGCGAACGCTTCGGCGAACTGCGCAGGATGGGCATCAAGACCGTGATGATTACCGGCGACAMCCCGCTGACGGCGGCCTCGATCGCCGCCGAGGCGGGCGTCGACGACTTTCTGGCCGAGGCCACGCCCGAAGCGAAGCTCAAGCTGATCCGCCAGTATCAGGCCGAGGGCCGGCTGGTGGCGATGACCGGGGACGGCACCAACGATGCGCCGGCCCTGGCGCAGGCCGACGTGGCGGTGGCGATGAACAGCGGCACGCAGGCTGCGAAGGAGGCCTGCAACATGGTCGATCTCGACAGCAATCCCACCAAGCTGATCGAAATCGTGGAGATCGGCAAGCAGATGCTGATGACGCGCGGTTCGCTGACCACCTTCAGCGTGGCGAACGACGTCGCCAAGTACTTCGCCATCATTCCGGCCGCATTCGCGACCACGTATCCGCAGCTGAACCAGCTGAACGTGATGGGACTGGCCACGCCGTCGTCGGCCATCATGTCGGCCGTCATCTTCAACGCGCTGATCATCGCGGTGCTGATTCCGCTGGCGCTGAAGGGCGTGCCCTACCGGGCGCTCGGCGCCGCCCAGCTGTTGCGCCGGAATCTGCTGATCTACGGCCTCGGCGGCATCCTGGTGCCGTTCGCGGGCATCAAGCTGATCGACATGCTGCTGACCCTGCTCGGCCTGGCCTGACCCCACTCATGCACGGATTCAAACATGGACACCAACGTATCGCCTGCCGCGACGCCGATCCCGGCTTCCGCATCCACCGGCCTGCTGCGGCCTGTGCTGATCGTTTTCGTCGCGCTGTCATTGCTCACCGGTCTGCTGTATCCGGCCGTCGTCACCGGCATCGCGCAGGGGCTGTTTCCGCATGAGGCGCGGGGTTCGCTGATCGTAAGAGACGGCAGGGCGATGGGCTCGGCGCTGATCGGGCAGCCGTTCTCGGAACCGCGATATTTCTGGGGACGGCTTTCGGCCACGGCGCCGATGCCCTACAACGCCGCGGCGTCGGGCGGGTCGAACCTTGGCCCAAGCAACCCGGTGCTGACCGAGGCGGCACGCGCGCGCGTCGCGGCGCTGCGCGAGGCCGACCCGGGCAATACGTCGGCTGTGCCGGTGGACCTGGTCACGGCCTCCGGCAGTGGCCTGGACCCGCATATCAGCCCGGCGGCGGCGGAGTATCAGGCGGCGCGGGTGGCGCGCGCCCGCGGTCTGCCGCTGGAGCGGGTCCGGCAGCTGATTGCCGCCCACACGGAAAAACCGCCCCTGGCGGTGCTGGGCGACGCGGGGGTCAATGTGTTGCGCCTGAACCTCGCGCTGGATGCCTTGCCGCCGCGGTAACGCCATGGCCCGTGGCAGAATGGCTGTCCTCTGGCCCGGCCGGGTTGCATGGTGACGATGAGCGATGCCGAATGGCGCGATGCGGGTGCGCGCGCCGATCCCGATGCCTTGCTGCGAATGGTGCGGCAGGACGGCGAGCGCGCCGCGCGTGGCAAACTGAAGATCTTCTTCGGTGCGTCGGCCGGCGTGGGCAAGACCTACGCCATGCTGGCGGCGGCAAGGGCCGCCATGGCGCAAGGCACCGATGTGGCGGTCGGCGTGGTGGAGACCCACGGCCGCGCCGACACCGCGTCGCTGCTGGCGGGGCTCCAGCGGCTGCCCATGCGCGAGGTAGCCTACCGCGGGCGCGTGCTTGAGGAATTCGACCTCGACGGCGCGCTCGCGCGCCGTCCCGCGCTGATTCTCGTCGACGAGCTGGCGCATTCCAATGCGCCGGGCAGCCGCCACCCCAAGCGCTGGCAGGATATCCAGGAACTGCAGTCGGCCGGCATCGATGTCTGGACCACCGTCAACGTCCAGCATCTGGACGGCGTGAGCGAAGCCGTGAGCGGCATCACCGGGATTCGGGTCTGGGAGACGGTGCCGGATGCGGTCTTCGATGGCGCGGACGAAGTCGTGCTGGTCGATCTGCCCGCCGAGGAGCTGTTGCGCCGGCTGAAGGCGGGCAAGGTGTACCTGCCCGAGCAGGCGCGCCATGCGGCGGGAAACTTCTTTCGCAAGGGCAACCTGATCGCGCTGCGCGAGCTGGCGCTGCGTCGCACCGCCGAGCGCGTGGATCACGATGTGCGTGCGTGGCGCCAGGCAGAATCGGTGCAGGCGGTGTGGCGCACGCGCGAGTCCGTGCTTGCCTGCATTGGCAACGGCGAGGATGCCATGCAGGTGGTGAAACGCGCCCGGCGCCTGGCGGGTCAGCTCGATTGCGACTGGCATGTGGTGACGGTGGCCACGCCATCGCTGGCCCAGCCGTCCGATATCGCGAGGTCCGCGCTGCAGGATGCGATGCGGATGGCGGAGGAACTGGGTGCGCGCACCGAGACGCTTGCCGGTGCGGACATGGTGCAGGCCGTGGCTGGCTATGTGCGGCGGCACAATCTGACCAAGGTGGTGCTCGGCCGCGCCCGGGCCGACTGGCGCCGGGACGGGGGCTCGCTGGCGGAACGGGCGCGTTTGCTGCTCGCGCTGGCATTGTCGCCATTCTTGCGAGCGCCGGGGCGATGGCCCGGCCGGCGCAGCTTCGCCGACGCGCTCGCGCTCGGCTGCCCCGAGATCGACATCATTCGCGTGGCGGCCGATACCGCGCGCACGCCGGCCAGGCCCAGCCACAATGCTGGCGGCCCGGATATCGATCCGTCCATGCCGGCGCTCCGATTGCGCGGCTATCTGTGGGCCGTGCTGTGGTGCGCGGGCGCGTCTGCGCTGTCGGCCCTGGCCACGCCGTGGTTCGATGTGGTCAACATCGCCATGCTGTTTCTTGCCGCCGTAATGGGCGTGGCGCTGCGCCATGGCCGCGGGCCGGCGGCCATGGCGTCGGTGCTGTCGGTGGCGGCGTTTGACTTTTTCTTTGTGCCGCCGCGTCTGTCGTTCGCGGTCAGCGATGTGCAATACCTGCTCACCTTCGTGGTGCTGCTCTCTGTCGGCCTGGTGATCGGGCAACTGACCGCGGGGCTGCGCGAGCAGGCACGGGTCGCGGTGCGGCGGGAGACCGAGGCGCGCACGCTGTACGAGCTGGCGCGCGAACTGTCGGCCGCGCTGACGCAGGACGAGATCGTGGCGATTGGCAGCCGCTTCCTGCGCGCCGCGTTCGACGCCAACTCAGCGTTTTTCCTGGTGGCGCCCGACGGCAGGCTGCTGCCGCCGGCGACCGATGCGACCCAACGGAACACGGCCGCCCGCACGGATTCCATCGACGGCGTTCTGGCGCAATGGGTGTTCGATCATGGCGAGCCCGCCGGTACGGGCACCGATACGCTGCCGGGAAGTACCGTGCTCTATCTGCCGCTGAAGGCGCCGATGCGTTCACGCGGCGTGCTCGCGGTGGAGCCGGCAACGTGGCAGGCCCTCGCGCACACGGCGCCGCGGCGGCAGGTGGATGCGTTCTGCACCCTCATCGCGATCGCCATCGAGCGCCTGCACTATGTCGAAGTTGCGCAGCAGGCCTTGCTGTCGATGGAGTCCGAACGGCTGCGCGGCTCGCTGCTCGCGGCCGTTTCGCACGATCTGCGTACGCCGCTGACCAGTCTGATTGTCATGGCCGATACACTGCGGCGCGCCGATCCACCGCCGTCGCCACCGGTTGCCGAGACCGTGGATGCGATGCGCGAGCAGGCGCATCGCATGCACACCATGGTAATGAACCTGCTGGACATGGCCAGGGTTCAAAGCCGGGGCGTGCGCCTGAACAAGGCGTGGCAATCGGTCGAGGAACTCGTCGGGTCCAGTCTCGCGGCCATGCGCGACGCGCTGTCACGGCACCGCGTCACGGTGGCGGACCTGTCCGCCGCGCCGCTGGTGGAATGCGACGCCGTGCTGATGGAGCGCGTGCTGTGCAATCTGCTGGAGAATGCGGGCAAGTACACGCCGGCCGGCACCGCGGTCCGGATTTACGCCGGGACGGTGCAGGGCGAGATCCGGATCGTCGTGGAAGACGACGGGCCGGGAGTCCCCCGCGGCAGGGAACGGCAGATCTTCGAGACCTTCACGCGGGGCGACCGCGAGTCCGCCACGGCCGGCGTCGGACTCGGTCTCGCCGTCTGCGCGGCCATTGTCCAGGCCCATGGGGGGCGCATCTGGGTCGAGCCGGCGCGAGGGCCGGGGCATCAGGGCGCCGAGCGTGCCGGCGCGCGTTTCGTGATCGCGTTGCCGCGTGGCAATCCGCCAACGGTCGAGGACGAGCCATGCGATCCGGAGCTGTCTCAATCCTGAGCGGCTGGTCCGCCAACCATCCAAGGGAATCGCTGCCATGCCATTCGAGTTTTCTCCAGCGGTGCTGCTGGTCGAAGACGAACCGCATATTCGCCGCTTCGTGCGCGTGACGCTGGAGGCCGAGGGCTGCACCGTCCATGAAGCCGGGACGCTCGAGCGCGGGCTGATCGATGCCGGCACGCGCAAGCCCGATCTGGTGATTCTCGATCTGGGCCTGCCCGATGGCGATGGCGTCCGGCTTATCCGCGAGATGCGGACCTGGACCGAGGTTCCCATACTGGTGCTGTCCGCGCGCAGCGATGAGGCCGACAAGATCGCCGCGTTGGATAGCGGAGCGGACGACTATCTGACCAAGCCGTTCGGCGTGGGGGAGATGGTGGCACGGGTGCGCGTGCTGCTGCGCCGGCACGCGAGGGCCAACCCCCAGGGCAGCCCGCGGATCGCCTTCGGAGATGTGCAAGTGGATCTGGCCAATCGCGTGGTCACGCGCGCCGGCCAACCGGTGCACCTGACGCCGATCGAGTACCGCCTGCTCGCGGTGCTGATTGCTCACCGCGGCAAGGTGATGACCCACCGGGAACTGCTGCGCCAAGTGTGGGGACCGTCGCAGTCCGAAAGCAGCCACTATCTGCGCGTGTATATGGGCCATCTGCGCCACAAGCTGGAGCGCGATGCCGCGCGGCCGGTTCACCTGCTGACAGAGACCGGCATCGGCTATCGCTTCTCCGTCTGAGGCTGCGGCATCGGGCCGATACAATCGGATGCCATCGGCGACGACAGACAGCGACGAGGAAACCATCATGGCCAGCACGCCCGAACACTCCGAGAAGCCGGCAAGGAAGCGAGCCAGGCCGCGCAACACGCTGCCGGCTTCGCCGCCCGACAAAGTCGTGCTGCTGTCCGGCGGCAATCCGCAGATCGCCAAGGGACATGGCGATGCCCCGGTGCAGGCCTATATCGCCGCCATGCCGGGGTGGAAGAGCGACATCGGCCGTCGCCTCGATGCGCTCATCGTGAGCACGGTGCCCGGCGTGCGGAAGGCGGTCAAATGGAACTCGCCGTTTTACGGGGCAGGGGAGGAGGACCAGGGATGGTTTCTCAGCTTCCGCTGCTTCACGAAATACGTGAAGGTCACGTTTTTCCGCGGTACGTCGCTGCATCCCGTTCCACCCGGCGAATCGAGGCATAAGGAAGTCCGCTATCTCGATATTCACGAGGGCGGGCTGGACGAGGCCCAGTTCACCGCCTGGGTTGAACAGGCTGGTGCGTTGCCTGGCGAAAGGCTGTGACTGCCCTCTCCCCACACCTCTCCCGCAGGCGGGAGAGGTGTGGGGAGAGGGTCGGGAGAGGGCAGTCGTCTCCAATACCCACATCACGTAACCGCACGCCCATTCATTAACACCGCTCATAGCCCAATCCCATTCCCACCGTCTAGTCAACGCGGCCCGCGTCCGGGAAAATCGAGGGCATGACGAAGACAACCAGCATGCCCCAACCGCTGTAAACCGGAGCCTGGGGCAGCCTGTCGAACCGTTTCCGGGCTGCCCGCCTGCGGCCCCGGCAATCCGATGGTGCCGCCATCGGCCGGCGCTGGCTCAGCGAGCCGTCAGCCACACCTCTTGAAGATTCGCCCGAACGTCGCACGCCACGTCGGCTCGCTGCAAGCCAGCGGACCAAGGACCGGCCGCTGGCGTCGGCGCGGATCGTCGTGCACCATCCAGGAGTCATGCAATGACAGTGAAAGCCTATGGCGCCCATGCGGGCGACCTGCCACTCGAACCGATGGACATCACGCGCCGAGGGCCGGGCGCGCACGATGTGCGCATCGACATCGCTTATTGCGGCGTATGCCACTCGGACATCCACCAGGTGCGGGCGGAGTGGGCCGGCACGCTCTATCCCTGCGTGCCGGGACACGAGATCGTCGGCCGGGTTTCCGCGGTGGGCGAGCATGTCGACGGCTTCCGCGTCGGCGACCTGGTCGGCGTGGGTTGCATCGTCGATAGCTGCAGGCACTGCGAAGATTGCGGCGCAGGGCTCGAAAACTACTGCGACCACATGGTTGGCACCTACAACGGCCCCACGCCAGATGCGCCGGGCCATACGCTGGGCGGCTATTCCCAGCAGATCGTCGTGCATGAACGCTACGTGCTACGGGTGAAGCATCCCGAGACGCAACTGGCCGCCGTGGCGCCGCTGCTGTGCGCGGGCATCACCACCTATTCGCCATTGCGCCACTGGAACGTGGGTCCGGGACACAAGGTAGGTGTGGTTGGCATCGGCGGGCTTGGCCATATGGGCATCAAGCTGGCGCACGCGATGGGCGCGCATGTGGTGGCCTTCACCACGTCCGAATCCAAACGGGGAGCCGCGAAGGCGCTGGGCGCGGATGAGGTGGTGGTCTCGCGCCATGCCGGTGAAATGGCGGCACATGCCAAGAGCCTGGACTTCATCCTGAACACCGTCGCCGCGCCGCACGACCTGGACGCCTTCTTCGAGCTGCTCAAGCGCGACGGCACCATGGCGCTGGTCGGCGCTCCAGCCACGCCGCATCCGTCGCCGCAGGTGTTCAACCTGATCATGAAGCGCCGCAGCCTGGCCGGATCGATGATCGGTGGCATTCCCGAGACGCAGGAGATGCTGGATTTCTGTGCCGTGCATGGCATCGTCACGGACATCGAGATGATCCGCGCCGGGCAGATCAACGAGGCGTACGAGCGCATGCTGAAGGGCGACGTGAAGTATCGCTTCGTGATCGACTGCGCCTCGCTGGGGGGGTGAGGCGTCTTTCGTTTCGGCGACACATCCCCTCTCCCCGCCGGGGAGAGGGTGGGGGGTAGTGGACCGCTGTGGTTTGCAAATGCCACTGTCCTCTCCCCCGGCCCCTCTCCCGCGAGCGGGAGAGGGGGAGACGAAGGCCTGAGCCCTACGTCACCTTGCGTACCGGCAGACTGCGCACCCGCTTGCCCGTGGCGGCGAAGATGGCATTGCACAGCGCGGGCGCCACGGGCGGCACCGGTGGCTCGCCCACGCCGCCGGGCGGCAGATCGTGGTTGTCGTTCACCAGGTGCGTGCGGATGACGCGCGGCGATGCGTGGTGGCGCAGCACTTCGTAGTCGTGGAAGTTGCTTTGCTGCACGCGTCCCTTCCCGAAGGTGATCTCGCTGGCGAGCGCCAGGCTCAGGCCCATGATGGCGCCGCCTTCCATCTGCGCGCGGATACGTTCGGGATTGATCTGCGGCCCGCAGTCCATCGCCATGTCCACCGAAACCACGCTCACTTCACCGCTGTCGTCCACGGCCACCTCCACCACGGTGGCGGTGTAGCTCATGAAGCTGTAGCAGAAGGCCAGGCCCAGGCCATGGCCCTTTGGCAGCTTGCGCCCCCAGCCGGCGCCGCGCGTGGCGGCCTCGATCACGCCGCGCAGCCGGCCCGTGTCGTACGGGTAGCGCTCCGGAGATTCAGTGTAGTTCCAGGTATCGGCCATCGTGCCAGGATCGATCTTGCGGGGCGGCCCGATCAGGTCCAGCGCGAATTGCCTGTGGTCCTTGCCCGCGCGATGCGCCAGCTCGGCGATGAAGCACTGTGCCGCGAACGCATGCGGAATATTGGCCACCGAGCGGAACCAGCCGATCCGCGCGTGCGCCGGGACTTCGGCGGTTTCGACCCGCACATTGGGGATGCGGTAGGGCATGTTGATCGCCGACATCGCCGACTCGAACAACTGCTGGCCTTTCGCGCCTTCGGTGAACAGCGAAGCGATCGTCGGCGCGGCGCTGCGATGCAGCCACGACTGCACCTGCCCCTTCTTGTCGAGGACCGCTTCGAGCCGCTCCACCGACACGGTATGCAGGTAATCGTGGTGGATGTCGTCCTCGCGGGTCCACACCAGCTTTACCGGCGTGCCGTCGGGCATCGCGCGGGCGACGATGGCGGCCTCGTCGACAAAGTCCGGCTTGGACTTGCGGCCGAACCCGCCGCCCAGCAACAGCACGTTGACCCTGACGTTCTCGGGCTTGAGCGCGAGGCGCTTGGCGACGGCCGCCTGTGCAGCGGCGGGGTTCTGGACGGAGGTCCAGACCTCGGCCCGGTCGCCGGTGATCCGCACGGTGGCCACCGGCGGCTCCATCGAGGCATGCGCCAGATGCGGGACGTAATACTCGGCGGCAATGCGTTCGGCCTGGGGCGCCTTGCTCCACGCCTGCCGGGCATCGCCCTGGTTCCGCATCACCTTGCCGGTCTTGCGCGCGGCGGCTTCGAGGGTCTTGCGGTAGGCCGCCGAGTCGTAACTGCCATTGGGACCATCCTCCCATTCGATGGCCAGCGCGGCTCGACCCTGCATCGCGGCCCAGGTATTGCGCGCGACCACGGCCACGCCGCCCAGCGGCTGGAAGGCCGGTGCGCCCTGGAAGGCCGGGATTTCCACCACCTTCAGCACGCCCGGCACTGCGAGCGCCTTGCTGCTGTCCACCCGGCGCGGCTTGCCGCCCACCACGGGCGGTCGCGCCACCACGGCGTAGACCATGCCCGGCAGGCGCGCGTCCATGCCGTAGGTGGCCTGCCCCTTGCCGATCGCTTCCAGATCGACCAGCCGTACTTCGTTCTTGCCGATATAGCGGAATTCCGCGGGCGTCTTCAGCTTCAGCGCGTCGGCCCTGGGCACGGGTTGCCGGGCCGCGTCGGCCGCCAGCTCGCCGAAGGGCAGGCGCCGGCCGGTGGGCTGGTGCAGCACCTCATGCTGAGCCGCCTTGACCTCGGACACCGGCACGGACCAGCGTGCTGCCGCGGCGGCTTCGAGCATCTGGCGGGCCGCCGCACCGACGCGCCGCATGGGCTGCAGGAAGTGCCGCACGCTGCGGGACCCATCCACGTTCTGGTTGCCGTAGCGCGACTCGTTCGCCTCGGCCTGGACGACCTTCACGCGGTCCCAGCGTGCCTCCATCTCGTCGGCGACCACCATCGGCAGGCTGGTGCGCACGCCGGTACCCATTTCGGCCCGGTGCGCGACGATGGTGACGGTGCCGTCGGCCGCAATGGAGACGAAGACCAGCGGATCGTCGACGGTGCCGCCAGGCATGCCATCGGCGCCATATTTCTTGCCCGCTGCTTCGTCGGCCCAGGCGGCCGTGACAAGGCCGCTGCCCGTCACGGCCAGCGTCAGCACGCCGAGGCTGCCCTGCAGGAAGCGGCGTCGCGAGAGTTGCGCGGTGTCGGTCATGCGCTTTCTCCCTGCGCAAGCCGGCCCGCCGCCTGCCGGATGGCGGCGCGGATGCGCGGATAGGTGCCGCAGCGGCAGATATTGCCGCTCATCGCTTCGTCGATCTGCTGGTCGGTGGGGGAGGGCGTCCCCTTCAGCAGGCTGACCGCCGTCATGATCTGGCCGGCCTGGCAGTAGCCGCACTGCGCCACGTTGTTCTCGATCCAGGCTTGCTGCACCACCCTGCCTACCCGATCGGCTTCCATGCCTTCGATGGTCGAAATGGCGTGTCCCGCGGCGGCGGAGATCGGGGTGACGCACGCCCGGGCCGGCGCGCCGTCGATATGCACCGTGCAGGCACCACACAGCGCCATGCCGCATCCAAACTTGGTGCCGGTCATGCCAAGCTCATCCCGCAATGCCCACAGCAGGGGCATGTCGTCGGGAACGTTGATGTCCTTGGCCTGGCCATTGACCTCTAGTCTTGTCATCGCGAACTCCTTGTGAATTGCATGGCGTATATGCGTGCGCGGGGGATGGGGCTATATCATCAACCCGGCATTGTCGCGGAAATCGGGCCCTTGCATTGATTAGCGTGGCTCATAAGGGTATTCAGTGCCCATTCACTTTCCGGAATGCGGCCGGCGCGATCCGGACAGGATTTGTCCAGACCGGATGGCACAATAGCTGAAATCGAACGCCGAGCCAATTTCCAGATGACCGATAACAAGTCCGAATACCTGACCAAAGTCTCCGGTTTTGTCGATTACCTCAGTGGGCTGTTGAGCGGCCGGACGGCCCTTGACTTCCAATATGCATTCAGCGGGCGCGGTGCGCCGGCCGGCTTCGGCGACCGTTTCCGGTTCCAGGGCCAGGCCAGGACGTTCGAGGACCTTTTCCTTCGATACCACTGGCGAGGCCGCGACTACGCGGGGAACGCCGCCACGCTGCGGAAGATCCAGGGAACGTTGCGCGAGTCCATGTCGAGCGACCCGGTTTCGATTGCCAGCATCAATGACGCCATCGGCAAGGTAATGGACTGGGGCCTGCAGCCGCGGGCGGCGAAGGCAAACAAGGAGTGGGCGCTCCAGCAAAGGCACCGGCTTCCCTTTGCCATCGAGGCCGGGGCAAATCAATTGATATCGGAAAATCCGGATTACCGGATTTTCGGTCGCGGCGCATCGCTGCCGGAAAATGGGCGGCACCATGGATATCGCCGTGTCCGCATGAATGCCGGATACACGAAGGTCTACTCGCTGCTGTGCGAAGGCATCATCATCTATGACGGCCGGGTAGGCGCGGCCATCTGCTGGCTGGTCCGCCAGTTCCTGCTGTCCAGCGGCCATCAGGGCCCCGTGCCCGACGAACTGGCGTTTCTGTGGTCGGCCGGCGCCAGTACCCAGCCGCGCGATCCCAGTGGCGATGGCTTTACGTTCGGCAGGCTTGCCAACGACGGCGACGCCGCGTGGGCGCGAGCGAAGGTCAGGTCGAGCTGGATCCTGGAAAAGGCGCGGGTCGATTCGGGCGCGGCTTGGTGTGCTGGCGAGGATGGCCTGCGGAAGGTGGAGTGCGCGCTGTTCATGCTCGGCTACAAGCTTCCGCGCAGCGTCACCGATGATGACGAAGCAGAACGCGCGAGCGCGCGCATCTTCGCCCCGTTGCCCTCGTAGCGGGGCGGTTCCGGCGTCCTGGCCGGCAAATCCGGCCGCCGGCGTGACGCACGATTGTTATGGCTTCTTGAATTTACCCGGCAATCCGCCCGTATTTATCCGGCGGAAGGGAAGCGACATCATGGCTGCCATGGTGATGCGCCATTCGATCCGGCCACTTGTGTCACAGGTTTCCGCACAGGTCCATGGCGAATCACCCCGACGGCGGACGAGTGCCATTCCTGCCTCTGCACTGGCCGCTACCCGCAGACTTCGAGGAGCCAACATGACCAACAGCAACACTGTTTCCACAACCGCGCCCGTCCGGACCGCCATCGTGACCGGCGCCTCCCGCGGCATCGGCCGGGCCATCGCCTTGCGGCTGGCTGCCGATGGCTTCAAGGTTGCCGTCAACTACGCGGGCAATGCGGCGAAGGCCGACGAAACCATTGCCGCCATCCGCGCCGCTGGCGGCCAGGCCATCGCCGCAAAGGCCGACGTGACCCAGCCCGAAGACGTACAGCGTCTGTTTTCAATGACCCGGGACGCGTTCGGTGCGATCGGGGCCGTGGTGCACAGCGCCGGCATCATGCCGATGGCGCCGATCGCGCCCGACAGTATCGAGGCGTTCGATCGCACGATCCAAACCAATCTGCGCGGGGCCTTCCTGGTGCTGGCTCACGCGGCCCAGCAGGTGCAAGCCGGCGGCCGTATCGTGGCCCTCTCCACCAGCGTCATCGCGAAGTCCTTTCCCCAGTACGGCCCGTACATTGCCTCGAAGGCCGGGGTCGAGGGCCTGGTTCGCGTGTTGACCAACGAGCTGCGTGGGCGCGGCATCACGGTCAATGCGGTGGCGCCGGGGCCCGTGGCCACCGAATTGTTCCTGGAAGGCAAGACCGACGAGCAGATCGCCCAGTTGAGCAAGCTGCCCCCGCTGGAGCGACTGGGCAAGCCGGGCGATATCGCGGGAGTCGTGTCGTTCCTGCTGGGTCCCGATGGCGGCTGGGTCAATGGACAGGTGGTGCGCGCCAATGGCGGCTTCGCTTAAGCGACCTCTGACGGACGGGGAGCAAGCCATGATGCCTGCTGGGCTTCTTCCTCGGCCTGGTCGCCTACTTCGCCTCGCACCAGCCGCATCGGTGGCTGCCTTCACGATGCTCGCTTCGGCCGCAACGCTGGGTACGGCGGTGGCATTCGTCGCACATGCGCTGCAGAAGCGGATCCAGTTCAGCGCCGCCGCGTCGCATTGAGTCAGCGTCGGGATTTCCCGCACTCGGACCCACCTGGCCATGGATTGACCGCGGCATCGAATTTCCGGTGCTGATGTTGTTCCTTGCCCTCTATATCGCGATGCGCGGCGCGGGCGGTTTTTCGGTGATCGAAGGATCAGGTTTTCCATTTGATTGCCGCAGCGCTGACGGCCGCTATTGTATTGACGGACCCGCCCACCGTGAAAGCACCCGGTCGCTGGAAGCGTGCCATCCGGAGCGGCGAGCGAGATAGCGGCGGCTGCCCTCTCCCCCGGCCTCTCTCCCGCAGGCGGGAGAGGGGAGTAAAACCTGACGGCCTTGATACGCGCGTGGTTGTTCCCTAATGCCGTGACGAGAATGATTATCGTTGGTATTATCTTTCCTTTTTTATACCAGCCGGATACATCTCTCGGCACTGCCTCAGGCTCAACAACAGAAAACCGGCCGACCACGGCCATCCCAGTCTATGACCAAGAAAAAAGGACGCGCGCCCGTCCGCAAGCTCACGCCGCATGCCACCGCAATCGCGCTGGCGCTGATCGCGGCAAGGCCGGGCTTCGCACAGCAGGCCGCACAGGAGACAGCGGCCGATGGCACCGCAACGCTGGACACGGTGAAGGTAACAGGCAGTTGGCTGGGCACGGGCCTGGAGAACAGTGTCAAGACCTTCCCCGGCGCGCGCACCGTGGTGGACAAGGAGACGATCGAAAGCACGGGTGCCGCGAATATCGGCGACGTATTGCGCCGTATTCCGGGTGTGCAGGCGTCCGACAACTCCGGCACCGCGGGCAGCGCCATTTCGCTGAACGTGGGTGTGCGCGGCCTCACGGGCCGCTACTCGCCCCGGTCCACGGTGCTGCTGGACGGCATCCCGCTGGCTGTGGCGCCCTATGGACAGCCGCAGCTGTCATTCGCGCCGGTGAGCCTTGCCAACATCGAGTCGATCGACGTGGTACGCGGTGGCGGCGCGGTGCGGTATGGCCCTCAGAACGTCGGCGGCATCATCAATTTCACGACGCGTTCCATCCCGAACCGCCCCGGCCTGACCAGCGACGTCACCGTGCGCCAGAACTTCTACGACGAAGGCGGCGGCAACAACACCCAGTACAGCACCTTCCTTGGCACCCAGCTGGACAATGGCCTTGGGCTGGCGCTGCTTTACTCCGGCATGACGGGACGCGGCTGGCGCGCGGGCAGCGACGAACGGGTCAACGACCTGGCGCTGAAGTTCCGCTACGCGTTGACCTCCACCTCGGAGGTGTACGGCAAGTTCTCGTACTACGACGTCGAGTCGCGCACGCCGGGCGGCCTGACGGTGGCCCAATACAACGCCAATCCGTTCCAGAACACGCGGCCGACCGATTACTGGGAAGGCAATCGCAAGGGCGTCGATGTTGGCTACATCAACTCGATCTCCGATAACCAGGAATTCGAGATCCGCGCTTTCTACAACGAGAGCACACGCAGCAGCGTGCTGATCAACACGGCCGGCACGCAACTGGCGAACCAGCCGCGCGACTATCAGGTACTGGGGATCGAACCGCGATACACGCATCGCGTCACGCTTGGACCGACCACCCATGACGTGACCGTTGGCTATCGATTCCTGCGCGAGCGCGGCAACGATCGCAGCTTCAACCAGATTCTCTCCACCGGCGCGACGACGCCGGTGATTCGCTTCGACAACGCCACCGACGCTCATTCGTTCTACATCGACGACCGTATCGCGATCGGCAAATGGCGCATCACGCCGGGTGTCCGCTTCGAACACATCGAATCGAACCGGGCGCAGAGCGGCACGACCCAGCGCTTCGATACGAAAAACGACAAGGCGCTGCCGTCGTTGAACATTGCCTATCTGCTCACCCCGCAGCTGACGCTGTTCGGCAACTACAACACGTCGTTCGGCCCGGTGCAGAACCTGCAACTGAACTCGCAGACAGCCACCAATCCGCTGCAACCCGAGGTCGCCAAGACCACCGAGGTGGGCGCGCGCTGGCAGAGCAAACAGGTCCGCGCCGAGCTGACGGCGTTCAAGATGCGCTTCGACAACCAGATCCTGCAGGTGCCGGGCATCACGCCGCCCACCTTCCAGAACATCGGAGCCACCGATCACGAGGGCATCGAAAGCGCCATCGAGTACGCGTTCGACCGCGGCACCGCGCTGGCCGGCCTGAGCGTCTATGCGAACTACACCTGGACCAAGGCGATCCAGAAGTCCGGCGAGAACGCGGGGTTCGACGTACCGTTCTACTCGCGCCATACGGACACGCTCGGGGCGCGCTACGAGTTGGCCGACTGGACCTTGAACGTGTCCACCACGCACCAGAGCGCCCAGTTCTCGGACGCGGAGAACACGGTCATCGAGACCGCCGATGCGCGGGTGGGACGCATTCCGGGCTTCCGCACCTGGAATGTGCAGGCAAGCTGGAAGCCGCCGATGGTCAAGGGCAGCGAGGTTCTGGTTGGCGTGAACAACCTGACGGACAAGCGCTACTACACCCGCAACGTGGATGGCAACGCGGGCCGCATGGTCGGCGCGCCACGCATGTTCTACGTGCAGGGCCGGCTCGCGTTCTGATGGCCGCGCGCTGACGAACTGGCGGAAGGGCGCGGATGCAGCAACTGCGGCGGCTCTGGCTGCGTGTTCACCGATGGGTGGCGCTCGGTATCGGCTGGGTGCTCATCCTGTCGGGCCTGACAGGCGCCATGCTGGTCGCCGCACGGCCGCTGGACCGTTGGCTGCATCCCGGGCTGTTCGTGGCCGAGGCGCCAATGGGCGCCGGCATCAGTGCCGCGCCGGCACCCGCCACGCTCGACAGCGTGGTGCGGCGGATGCGGGCCGAGTTCGGCCCAAAGGCCAGCTTCACGCTGCGGCCGCCGCGCCAGGCCGACGACACGCTGTGGGTGCTTGTGCGCGGCCCCTGGGACGGCACGGTCCATATCGATCCCGTCACCGGCCGGGAGCAAGGCCGGCGTGGCGAAACCGAAGGGTTCGCCAACGCACTGTTCAAGCTGCATAGCTCGCTGTGGCTGCAGTCGACAGGGAAGGCCATCCTCGCATCGGTCGCGCTGGCCTACGTGCTGCTGCTGGTGACGGGGCTGATCCTGTGGTGGCCGCGGCGCTGGCCGCCATCGTGGAAGATCGTGCTCGACAAGGGCACGATGCGTGCGCTGTTCGACCTGCACCGCGTCGGGGGCGCTGCCGCCGGTATTGTCATCGCGATATCGGTCGCCACCGGCGCCTACATGGCATGGCGGCCGATCGGCGGGGTGATTACGGCAATGACGGGGGCCTCCCCCGTTGCCGCGCCCAAGATCCCGCAGGAAGACAGCGCCCGGGAACCGCGCCAGCCGCTCGACGTCCTCGTTGCCAATGCGCAGGCCCGGCTCCCGGGAACTCCCATCGGCTATATCCAGGTACCCGCGCAGGACAACCGGCCAGTACGCATCCGCTTCAGATTGCCGGACGATCCACACCCCAATGGGCTGACTTCCGTGTGGCTGCATCCACGCAGCGGCCAGGTGCTCGCGCTGCACCGCTGGGACGAACTGGACCCCGGCGCACGGGCGGTTTCGGTCATCTATCCGCTGCACACCGGTACGCTTGGCGGCTGGGCGCTGGAAGCCGTCATCGCGACGGGCGGCGTGCTGCTGGCGATGATGGGGGTGACTGGCGTGTGGCTGTGGTGGCGGCGTCGCGAGGTGCGGCGGGCTGGCTGACCGGTCCGGATTTTCTTCCCTCTCCCGCAGGTCGTCGATATGCTCTCGGTGTTCGCCCCTCTCCCGCTTTGCGGGAGCGGGGAGGGGGAGAGGCAGTCCCAGCCAGCCCCACGCTCATCTCGCCGAATCGCGGTAGTTCCGAACCCTATCGCTCGAATCTTCATCGTCAGGCCAGCTTCCTATATCCGCTGAACGATTGGCGTCGTATATTCGACGACCATGAGGACCACACGCAACGACAAGCGGAACCAGGCAGCGCCAGACGCTGGCGATGCCGGTCCGCGCTTGCACAAGCAACATCGCGCCAATTCGCCGCGGCTGAGCGTCAGCGCCGATGAACTCGCCACGCTGCTGCAATCGCGAAGCGCCGAGAAAGGACGGAACATGAACCTCCCAGCCTGGGGCGCCGGGGTTGGCGCCACCCTCGCAGCCATCTTCTCCGTGATGACGTGGTTGAACGCCGCCACGCAGGACAAGCTCGACAAGGGCACGGCGCCGCTGAACATGCAGATCAGCGAGATGGACAAGCGCGTCACGGGGCGATTCGACTCGCTCGACAAGCTCGTGGAAAAGGGCACCACGCGCCTGGATGCCGTCGAAGGCCGGCTGGGCACGATCGAAATGCGCCTGGAGCGCATCGACAGCAAACTGAAATAGGCCCGGCTCCGTTTTGATATGCCCGCTATGTTCTCCCCCTCCGGCAAAGCGGGAGATGGACCGGGTGAAGGCGGTGTTGTTGGATAGCGGTGGCTTCCCTCTCCCGCCTTGCGGGAGAGGGGACAAAAAACGGCGGCTGCGGGCGAATATATTCCACTCAGCGATAAATCTATGAAAACAATTCGCTTGATGGAATGACTGGGTGACTCCAACATCGACCACCGGTACAGATAAATGGAGACACCCGATGAAGCTTCTGATTGCGGCAATCGTTTCGGCCGCCGCCTTCGTTCAACCTGCGTGGTCGCAAGGCGAGGATTACCCCAGCCGGCCGGTCAGGCTGGTCGTGCCTTTCACCGCCGGTAGCGCCTCGGATACCGCGGCGCGCATTATCGCCGAGGAGGTGCGCCCGACCATCGGCACCGTGGTCGTGGACAACCGCCCTGGCGCCAATGGCATCATTGGTTC
The DNA here is from genome assembly GCF_007829435.1 of Cupriavidus gilardii J11. Classification (GTDB taxonomy): domain Bacteria; phylum Pseudomonadota; class Gammaproteobacteria; order Burkholderiales; family Burkholderiaceae; genus Cupriavidus; species Cupriavidus gilardii_D. The sequence continues at coordinate 57,937 of NZ_VLJN01000003.1, read as the reverse complement.
GAGCTTCGTGGCAAAGGCCCCCGCCGACGGCTACACGCTTCTTCTGACCAGCAGCGCGACGCACTCTGGAATCGAGGCACTGTACAAGCGCCCGGGCTACGATCCGATCAAGGACTTCGTCCACGTGACCCGCATCGCCACCATTCCGATGGTGCTGGTGGCAAGGCCCGATTCGCCGTTCAAGACGGCCGCGGAACTGTCCGCGTATGCGCGCAAGAACCGCTTGCGCTATGGCTACGGCAGCGGCTCGGCGCAGATCGCCGCGGCGACGTTCGCGCAGATGGCCAATGCCCCGTCCGACGCGATTCCCTACAAGAGCCAGCCGCCAGCCGTCACGGACCTGCTGGGCGGCCAGATCGACTACATGGTGGCCGATACCTCGGTCGTCATGAGCTTCCTGCATGGCGGAAAGCTCAGCGGGCTTGCCGTTTCCAGCGCGAAGCGCCTGCCCGAATTGCCGAATGTGCCGACGATGGCGGAAGCGGGCTACAAGAACTTCGATCTGGTGGTCTGGGTGGGCCTGGCCGCCCCGGCGGGTACGCCTCCTGCCATCGTGGAGCGGTGGAACAAGGCGGTCAACGAGGCGGTGGTGCGTCCTGCCGTTGTCGAGAAGCTGGCCAGGCTGGGGATGGTCCCCGCGCCGTCCACTGCCCGCGAGCATGCCTCGTTTGCGCTGGCCCAGCGCGGAGTCTGGACCTCGCGTGCCGCAAAGGCTGGCGTGGAGCAGCAATGACGGGGACCGGAGATGCCAGCGCCACGGCGCGCGGACCGTTGGCGGGCGTTCGCGTGCTGGACCTGACGTCGGTGATCATGGGCCCGGTCTGCACGCAGATCCTGGCCGACTACGGCGCCGAGGTGGTCAAGGTCGAGCCACCGGACGGAGACGTCATGCGCCATGCGGGCAACAAGCGCGTCGCCGGCATGGGCGCCATGTTCCTGCACGCCAACCAGGGCAAGCAATCGGTCGTGCTGGACCTGAAGCGCGACGGCGATATCGATACGCTGCGCACGATGCTGCCCGCCTTCGATGTGCTCGTGCATAACGTTCGTCCGCAGGCGATGGTCCGGCTCGGACTCGATGAGGCGTCGGTGCGGGCGCTGAACCCCAATATCGTCTACGCGGAATTGACCGGCTATGCGGCGGGCGGTCCGATGCATGGAAGGGCGGCCTACGATGACGTGATTCAGGCACAGGCCGGTTTGGCCGATCTGTTCGCGCGGCAGACCGGCGGCGCACCGCAATATGTGCCAACGTTGATCGCGGATCGCGTCACGGGCCTTACCGCGGCCCACGGCATCATCGCCGCACTGTTCGCCCGGCAGCGGACCGGCCGCGGCGAGACCGTGCGCGTGTCGATGTTCGAAACCATTGCCGCTTTCGTACTGGCGGATCATCTTGGCGGCGCCTCGTTCGAACCGCCCGCCGGGCCGATGGGCTATAGCCGCCTGCTGACGCCGCATCGCAGGCCGTATCGGACCAGGGACGGCTATATCGCCGCGGTCGTTTACAACGACAAGCATTGGCGGTCGTTCTTCGAGGCGGTGGGCGACCTTGCGACCTTCGAGCGCGATACACGGTTCCAGTCCGCCGCGGCGCGGGCGGAAAACTACGACGCGATCTACGGCTATCTGGCGGACGTGATGACAACACGCACGACCGACGCCTGGCTCGACCTGCTCCAGACGGCGGACATTCCCTGCGCCCGCGTCAATCGGGTCGAAGACCTGCTTGCCGACGCGCAGCTTCGCGCGGTGGGTTTCTTCGACGAGCGCGACTTCGGCGACGCTGGCCAGCGCCGCATCGCGGCCCGGTTCCGCTCGCCGGCGGCATCGGAAGCCTTCACCGCGCCGGCGCCAGGGCTCGGCCGGACGGCAACACCTGATGGGAAGTGACATGCAGAACCTTCAATACCTGAAGCTCGATATCTCGGACCTCGGCGTCGCCACCCTGCGGATCGCCAACAATACCAGCCTCAATATCCTGGACTCCGACACCATTGTCGAATTCACGCGCACGCTGCGCACGCTGGCCCGCCGTCCCGACGTGCGCGTGCTCGTGTTGCGCGGCACGGGCGACAAGGCGTTTATCGGGGGTGCCAATATCAAGGAGCTGGCGAAGCTGAATCCGGAAACGGCAGTGGGCTTCATTACGCGGTTGCACGACCTGTGCGAGGCGGTGCGTGATTTTCCGGTGCCGACGATCGCGCGCCTCTCCGGCTGGTGCATGGGCGGAGGGATGGAATTCGCCGCCGCCTGTGACATCCGGATTGCCGACACGCAGGCCAATTTCGCCATGCCGGAGGTGCGCATCGGCATTCCGTCGGTCATCCACGCCAATATCCTTGCCCGGCTCATCGGCGAAGGCAATACGCGGTGGATGCTGTTGACCGGCGGCGCCATCGATGCGGAAAAGGCGCGCCAATGGGGCTTCGTCCATGACGTCGTCCCGAACGACGCGCTCGATGCCGCGATCGCGCACACGGTATCCGAAATCCTGGAGTGCGGTCCGGCGGCGGTGCGGGCGCAGAAAGCGCTATTGCGCGCGTGGGAAGATCCCGCCATTGAACGCGGGCTGAAGCACAGTATCGCGGTATTCGGCCAGGCTTACGAAGGACCGGAGCCCGATGCGTGCATGACGCGATTCCTCGAGCGGAAGAAGAAGGCATGAGCCTGCGGCGGGCGGTCATGTAATATCGACCGCCTTGTCGCTTTGTTGTCGCTTGCCATGAACCTGACGCTTCGGGAGTTTCGCGTATTCCGCGTGGTCTATGAACGCCGCAGCTTCAGCGGTGCCTCGGAAGCCGTGCACATGACGCAGTCCGCGGTAAGCAAGGTATGCCAGGAAATGGAGGCCAAGGTCGGACAACGACTGTTCGAGCGTTCGACCCGCAAGGTCATTCCCACGCAGCTGGCGCATCAGCTGTATGGCTATGTCTGCGAGGTGCTCGGCACGATGGACGCCGCCGAGCGAAGCCTGCGCAGCCTGCTCGACATGGAAGCCGGAGAAGTGAGCGTCGCGGCGTCGCCGATGATGAGCCTCGGGCTTCTCGGCAGGCCCGTCACGGAATTCCATGGCGCCCACCCCGGCATCCGGATCGCCATGCACGAATTGTCGACGGACGAGACGATCGATCATGTCGTCAACGGCAAGGCCGACTTCGGCCTGGTTTCGATAGAGAGCGGGCATGCCAAGCTGGCGATCGAGCATCTGTACGACGAGACCATGTTCGTCGTATGCGCGCCCGACCATGAGCTGGCCCGGCAGCGTCAGGTCAGCTGGCAGAGACTCGCCACCGTCCCGCAAATCTCCCTCCATGGCAGCTTCAGCACCAGAAGGACCATCGATCGCATCTTCGCTGCCATGCAGCTGACCTATGTCAGCAGCATCGAGGTCGGCACCGTGCTATCGGCGATCGGCTTCGCCAAGGCGCGGCTCGGCGTGGCCGTTCTGCCGGGCTATGTGCGCCAGTTCGTCGCCGATCTCGGACTCGTCGCCAGGCCGCTTCCCGAGGCGCCGGTCAAACACCGGATCTCGCTGATCACCCGCTGGAACGCCCGGCTTTCCACGCCGGCGGAGCGTTTGGCGGGTGCGGTCAGGCAGGCGTTGTCCAAAGCCGCGCCATAGCGCGCACGCTATTTCCAGTGTCGCTATTAAAATGGGCGCCAGCGATCAATCTGGCGGGAAGATATGGCGACCACATTCATTACCCTCGAAAACGGCATTCGAACGGCAGGCGTAGGCAGGTTCCAGTACCGCCTGTTCCTGATATTCGGGCTGGTGTGGCTGGCCGATGCCATGCAGGTGCTGTCAATCGGCTTCACCGCGCCATCGATTGCCAAGACCTTCGGCGTGGCGATGCCGCAGGCGCTGCAGACCGGGACCGTGTTCTTTATTGGCATGCTGGTTGGCGCCTTCGTATTTGGCCGCATGGCCGACCGCATCGGACGTCGGCCGGTGCTGATGATGGCGGTGATCATCGACGCGGCCTGCGGGGTGGCCTCGGCCTTCGCGCCCGACTTGGGGTGGCTGATCGTGTTGCGGTTCCTGACCGGGATCGGAGTGGGCGGCACGCTTCCCGTCGACTACACGATGATGGCCGAGTTCCTGCCGAGCGATCGCCGGGGCCGCTGGCTGGTGCTGCTGGAATCGTTCTGGGCGGTCGGCACGATCTGTCTGGCGCTGCTGGCGCTGGTGGCGGCGTCGTATGGCGACGACGCGTGGCGGATCATCTTCTTTGTCACGGGTATTCCGGCGCTGATCGGCGTGGTGCTGCGCTTCCATATTCCGGAGTCGCCGATGTACCTGAACCGCAATGGCAAGTCGGAAGAGGCGCGCAAGGTGCTGCAGCGCGTGGCCCGGGTGAACGGCAGCACGGCCGACATCCCGTCGCTGCAGGCCGATCCGACCGGGCGCAAGTCCGTTTTCGACCTGTTCTCGGCAAGCTTTCGCCGCCGCAGCGTTGCGCTGCTTGCCGCGTGGGCCCTGATCTCCATCGCCTACTACGGTGTGTTCGTCTACCTGCCGATCCGGCTGGGCAGCGAGGGGTTCGCCTTCATGCGCGGGCAGGTGTTCCTGGTGATCCTGGCGCTCGTGCAGCTGCCGGGCTTTGCGCTGTCGGCGTACGGGGTGGAGCGGTGGGGCCGCAAGCCGACGCTGATCGGCTTCCTGCTGCTCAGCGCCGTGGGTTGCATGCTCTATAGCCTTGGCACATCGCCCGCGCTGGTGGTGGGCTCGACGTTGCTGATGAGCTTCGCACTGCTCGGCACCTGGGGCGCGCTGTACGCTTTTACCCCGGAGGTGTATCCCACCGACCTGCGCGCCACCGGCATGGGCAGCGCCGGCGCCATCGCGCGCTTCGGCGGGCTGTTCGCGCCCGCGATCATCGCGCCGGTGATGAGCACGCACTTCACGCTGGCGCTTGTGATGATCTCCAGCATGTTGGCGGCCGGCGCCATTGCCATCGCCGCGGTGAACGTCGAATCGAGGAATCGAGCGCTGGATTGAGCGACGGCAAGCCTCGGTGACCGGCGGCCTTTCCGATACAGCGGGCCGCTATCGATTCCTCGAAGACCACCTTCAACAAATCCAAATTGCCTGTCCGGCGGGCGTGCCGCACAGTCTGCTCCAACAAGAACCTGGTCCAGGAACGGAGGAGACATGCTGCGATTGATGCTTGCCGGCGCGCTACTGGCGCTGATTCAGGGGGCGGCCCTCGCCGACACCTATCCCTCCCGTCCCGTCAGGCTGCTGGTTGGCTATACACCGGGCGGGCCGGTCGACACGGCCGCACGCATTTATGCCGATCACCTGGGCCGCGTGCTGAAGCAGCCGGTGATTGTCGACAACCGGCCCGGCGCCAGCGGCGCCATCGCCGCCAGCATGACGGTGAGCGCCAAGGCGGATGGCTACACGCTCTATTTCGTGGCCAGCCCCACGATGACGATGACGCCGCTGATCCAGAAGTCAGTCAACTTCAAGCCGGCGCAGGATTTCACCCATGTCGGGCTGATCACGGACTACACCAACGTTTTGCTGATCAACAAGGACTTCCCCGCCCGCAACGTGGAGGAACTGGTGTCCTATGCGCGCAAGCATCCCGGCGACGTGAGCTTCGGCTCCGCTGGCATCGGCGCCTCCAACCACCTGTCGGCTGAACTGCTGGCGCAGATGACCGGCGTCAAGATGCTGCATGTGCCTTACAAGGGCAATGCGCCGGCGATGGCCGATGTGATCAGTGGCAAGGTCACGTTCATGTTTGACATCACAGGCACGGCCATTGGCCATATCCAGGGCGGCAAGGTTCGTGCGCTCGCGGTGACATCGAAAACCCGCAACGCCGCGCTGCCCACCGTGCCGACATTGGTGGAGTCGGGGCTCAGGCAGTATGACGTGACGGGATGGTATGCGCTGGTGGGGCCGCCCGGGATGCCCGCCGACTTGGTGGACCGTCTTGTCAAGGCCCAGCAAGCCGTCAGCCAGGAGCCGTCCTTCCGGACGAGGATGGCAGAGGGCGGCTACGACTTGAACACCGGCGGTCCCGCCGACCTGCAGGAGCGCATCGGCAAGGAACTGGCGCTGTGGAGCAACGTGGTCAGGACGGCCAATATCGCAGTGGAATGACACGGCAGGAGCGACGAGACCGAGATGCAGGACCGAGACACCGCGCAACGGATCAGCGATATTCCGCGCCTTTGGGCTGCCCGCGCGCCCGACAATGTCGCGGTGCACGAAGGCGAGCGCACGATCCGTTTCGCGCAGCTGTGGGAAGGCATCGGGCTGGCCCGGCGCTACCTGGAGGGGCAGGGCGTCGGCCCGGGCGATCGCGTGATGGTCGTCGGGGAAAACTGCCTGGCGGTGATCACGCTGATCTTCGCGCTGCCGGAACTCCAGGCGTGGCCCGTCGTGACCAATGCGCGGCTGACCGCGCGTGAAGTGGAGGAGATCCGGGCGCATTGCACCCCCCGGCTGATGCTCTTCACCCACGGCGCGTCACCCGACGCCTTGCGCCATGGCCTGCGCTATCGCGCGCGCGAGATTGCGCCGGCCGGCCTCGGACCGCTGATGGCTGCCGACGTGGACCGCGGCAGCGATCCCGAACCGCTGGAACTGGCGCGCGACGTGGCGGCGCTGATCTACACGTCGGGCACCACCGGACAGCCCAAGGGCGTGATGGTCACGCATCGCGGCCTGCTGCACTACGCGCGGGTCACGGCCGAGAGCCGCAGCATGTCGCCGACGGACTGTGCCTATGCGGTCATGCCGATGTCCCATATCTTCGGCCTTGCGACGCTGCTGCTCGCGACGTTCCAGGCGGGCGGGAGCCTGCATCTGGCGGCGCGGTTCAATGTCAACGACGCGTGCGCCGCGTTGCAACGCGACGCGATTTCCATTCTGCAGGGCGTGCCCGCCATGTTCAGCCGCATCCTGGCGCACCTGCGCAGGCAGGGCGTCGAAACGCTGCATTCGCGGCGGTTGCGTTATCTCTATACCGGCGGCGGCCCGCTCGAGCTGACCCTGAAGCGCAATGTCGAAGCGATGTTCGGCCAGCCGCTGCACCATGGCTATGGCATGACCGAGTACGCTGGCTCGCTCTTCATCACACGCATGGACCGGCCGCGCGACGACTGCTCCGCTGGTGAAATCGTCGAGGGTGCGCAACTGCGCGTGGTCGGCCCGGACGGCGAGGCGGTGCCGCAGGGAAGTCCTGGCGAGCTGTGGGTGCGTGGGCCCGGCGTCATGCGCGGCTACTACCGGGCGCCGGCGCAGACGGCCGAAGCGTTGCGCCCGGACGGATGGCTGAACACGGGCGACATTGGAAGACTGGGCCCTGATGGCGCGCTGTATATCGTTGGCCGGACGCGGGACGTGATCATCCGTTCCGGCTTCAGTGTTTACCCGATCGAGGTGGAGTCTGTCATCAACTCGCACCCGGCGGTGCGGGTGTCGGCGGTGGTTGGCAGTCCGGCGGCCGATGGCAACGAGGCGATCATCGCCTTCGTCGAAATGCGCGAGGGCGAACCGTTCGACGCCGCCGCGCTGCACGCCTATCTTGCCGAGCAGCTGTCGCCCTACAAGCGGCCCGCGCGCATTGTAAGACTGGCGGCGATTCCGACCACGGCCAGCGGCAAGCTGCACAAGCACCAGCTGCGCAGGATGGCCGCGGAACTGGCCTGACATGGCCGTGGGTCAGGCCGGCGTGCCCATGCCGTCCTCGACCAACAGGTCGACGAGCTTGCGGGCGAATGCCGGCAGCGCATCGATGTCGGCCACGCAGATCTGCAGCTTGCGCTCGGCCCAGTCGTCGTCGATCTGGACGATGTTCAGCGCCATCGTTTGGGCATGGCGCCGTGCCGTGCTCTCCGGCAGCACGCCGATGCCCACATTGGCCTCTATCATGCGGGCTGCCGTTTCGAAGTTGCTGACCTGGATGCGCCAGTGCAGCGTGCGCTGCAGGTCGGCACTGGCACGCTTGAGGAATGCATGGATCGCGCTTTCCTCCGGCAGCCCGATGAAATCGTAGTCGAGCGTCTCGACGAAACGCACGCGCCTGCGCTGCGCAAGTGGATGGCTCAGTGCGGTGGCAAGCACCAGGCGGTCAAGGCGATACGGCATGACTTCGAGACCTTCCATCGGCACGCCGCTCGCGGCGATACCGATATCGACCATGCCGTCCTGCACTGCCTTGACGATGTCCGGGCTCAGCCGCTCGCGGATATCGACGGTCACATCGGGGTGGTTGACGAGGTAGGTCCGCAGCACGCCCGGCAGGAACTCGCTCATCGCCGTGGTGTTGGCAAAGACGCGCACATGGCCCTTGATGCCCGACGCGTATTCCTGAAGGTCGCCGCTCAATTGTTCGATCTGGCGCAGCACGCGGCGCGCGTGGGCGAGCAGCGTCTCGCCGGCGGGCGTGACCTTCACGCCCTGGCTGCTGCGGCTGAGTAGCTTGACGCCGACCTGCTCCTCCAGGTTCTTGATTCGCGTGCTCGCCGCCGGCAGCGACAGGTGACAACGTTCCGCGCCCCGGGTCAGGCTGCTGGCTTCAGCGATATGCGTAAACAGATTCAGATCGACCAGATCGAAGCGCATGGCGTTGTCTCCCGAGTACGCGCGGATTATCCCGTGATTGCGGGTGCTCTTTCTATTCTGGCTATTACGGGGGCTTTACCGAAGGTGAATGTCGGTTTAAGAACATGCAAATAGCCGCCGGGGCGCCGATCCGTCAAGCTGTGCCATCGCACAGGCATGGAGACATCGGATGACAGACGAAGAATCGCTGCACGTGGAGATCGTGGAAGGCGTTGCCACGCTGACGCTGAACCGCCCGCAACAGAAGAATGCGCTGAACACGGCCATGCGCGACGCGCTGCGCGACTCGGTGCAGCGCATCCGCTCAGACCGCGCCATCCGCGCGGTGGTGCTGCGTGGCGCGGGCTCTGATTTCTGTTCGGGCGGCGACATTCGCGGCATGAACGTGAGCAACGCCGAGGCGGGGCGAAACCGCATGGACGACCTGCACGGCTGGATCGCCACGCTGGCCGAGCTGGATCGTCCCGTCGTGGCCTCGGTGGACGGCGTGGCATATGGCGCCGGCTTCAGCCTGGCATTGCTGGCCGATTTCATCGTGGCGTCCCCGCGGGCGCGCTTCTGCATGCCTTTCATCAAGGTGGGGCTGATACCCGACTGTGGCGCGCAATATACGCTGCCGCGCGTGGTGGGCATGGCGCGGGCGCGGGAGCTGATATACAGTGCGCGCGAAATCGGCGCCGAGGAGGCGCGTCAGATGGGCGCTGTGCTCGAGATAGTGCCCGCGGACCGCTTGCACCACCGGGCCGATGAGTTGGCGCGGTGCCTGGGCGGCGCTTCGCCGGTCGCCTTTGGCCTCGCCAAGCGCGCGCTGCACCAGTCCATTGGCAGTGACATGCGGGCGATGCTTGAGCTGGAAGCGTTGGGGCAGGGCATTGCCTTCACCACCGGCTACCATCAGGAGGCCGTGCGCCGCTTCAGGGAGAAGGCGCCACCGATGTTCCAGTGGCCGGCCAGTTCATCCGACTGAGGCGCCCGGCGTTTCCACCTTCAGCCGGCCGTGATGCCGGCGACCTGGATCACCTTCCTCCACTTGTCGATTTCCCCGCGCAGGCGCTGGCGCATCTGCTCCTGGCTTCCCGGGTCGGCTTCGGCGCCGGCCTGCAGCAACCGCTGGCGTACGCCGGCATCGTTCATCGTGGCGTTGAAGTCGGCGTTGATCCGGTCCAGGACAGGCCGGGGCGTGCGGGCGGGCGCGAACAGCGCGGCCCATGAATAGGCTTCGTAGCCGGGCAGGCCCGATTCGCCGACGGTCGGCACATCGGGCAGCATGTCCGAGCGCTTGCGGCTGGCCACGCCGAGCACCTTGATGCGTCCGGACTTGATGTGTTGCAGCGCGGTGGGCGCATCGCTGAACATCAGCTGCACCTGTCCGCCGAGCAGGTCGTTCATTGCCGGACTGCTTCCCTTGTAGGGGATGTGTTGCAGCTTCGTGCCCGCTTCCATGTTGAACAGTTCGCCGGCCAGATGCGTGCCGCCGCCATTGCCCGACGATCCATAGGCAAGGGTACGCCCGCCCTGTCTGGCATAGGCGATCAACTCCTTGATGTTATTGGCGGGCACCGACGGATGCGCCACGACGAACACCGGGAACATGGCCGCGAAGCTGACGGGGGCGAAGTCCTTTTCGATGTCGTAGGGAAGATTGCGCATCAGCGACGGGTTGACCGCGTGATGGATGGAGCCGAGGAACAGCGTGTAGCCATCGGGCGCCTCCTTGGCCGCGACGGCCGCGCCGATGGTCCCACCCGCGCCGGCCCGGTTGTCGATGACGACCGGCTGCTTCCATGTCTCGGCCAGCTTCTGCGTGAAGATCCGCGCGGTGCTGTCCACCGGGCCGCCGGGCGGGAATGGAACGATCACCCGCACCGGCCTTGCCGGCCATGTGTCCGATGCGAGCGCGGAAAACGGACGCGCCACCACGCCGAGCAGGCCGGCGGCCATCAGCCGCCTGCGCATCGAAGAGGAACAGGTCATGGTCAGTCTCCTTGGGTCGGCAAAGAACCGGCCTGCTCCCGCAGCACGCGCTTGAGGATCTTGCCGTTGTTATTGGTGGGCAGCTCGGGCAACGCCACGATGTGCGCGGGGCGCTTGTACGGCGCCAGCCGCTTCGCCAGATGGTCCTGCACGGAGCGAAGCTGCAGGGCGGCGCCTGGGCGCAGTTCGACGAAGGCCACGATCGACTCGTTGCCATCGGGTTCCGGGCGCCCCACCACCGCCGAACGATGGATGCAGGGATGGGAGTTCAGCGCCGTCTCGACTTCGGCCGGATACACATTGAAGCCGGAGCGGATGATCATCTCCTTCAGGCGCCCCACCACGAACAGCGCGCCGTCTGCGTGCATCTCGCCAAGGTCGCCGCTGGCGTACCAGCCCCCCTCGCGCATGACGGCGGCCGTTGCTTCGGGGTCGCGGAAGTATCCCGGCATCAAGCCACGGCCGCGCAACCACAGCTCCCCGCGTTGACCCGGCGGCAACGGCTTTCCCGTGGCCGGATCGGTCACCTGGACCTCGGCCTCGGCCACCGCGTATCCGGCGCTGGTATCGGCACGACGTTCACCGAGCCGCGTGACATGCACCGAGCCGGCATACTCTGACAGGCCATAACCGTGATGCAGCGTGAGGCCAAAGGTCGCTTCCACGTTCTGCTTGAGGGCGAGATCGAGCGGACCGGCGCCGGTATAGAGGTAGCGCAACGCCGGCGCGGTAGGTCGGTCGATGCCGTGCTGCTGCAGATATGCCAGCAATCGCGAGAACAGCATGGGCGGACCCTGCAGCTGTGACACGCCGCGATGGGCCAGCGCATCGAGCAGGTCGGCCGGGTCGAACTGTGGACGCATCACCAGCTGCGCGCCCGCCAGCAGCGAACTGAGCAACACGGTGCCCAGGCCGAAGATGTGGGTCATCGGCACGAACGCATAGCTTCGATCCTCGGGGCCGAGCGCGCGGGCGTCGCGGGTCACGCGGGCGAAATGGATCAGGGCATCGTGAGTCAGCATCACGCCCTTCGGCTCCCCCGTGGTGCCCGACGTGAAGATCAGCACGGCGACCTGGTCGCGCAGTGGGGGCGGCTCCGGTACGGCGTCGTCGGCCACCGTGGCGCGTCGCATGCCGGGCAGCGCCGACGGCAAGGCGCCATGGCGCCCGGCATGCGCGCCGGCTGCCCGCGACGCGGCGGCGGTGAAGTACACGACGCGGGGCTCGGCCTTCGCCGCGAAAGCGTCGATCTCGGCGGGGGCCATGCGTGCATTGACGCCGCACGACCACGCTCCCACGCGGCTGCAGGCCAGGATCAGCGCGGCATGTTCCGGACAATTCTCGGCAACCACCATCACGCGGTCGCCCACGCCGACGCCCAGCGCCTGCAGCTCCGTTTGCGCCGTGTCGGTCAGCCGCCCCAGGTCGGCGAACGTCAGGCTGCGGCCGTCCTGCAAATGGATGAAGGGCCGATCGGGCGCCTCGGTCAACCAGTGGTCAAGCAGATGGTGGATTCGCGTGGTCACGCAGGCCGTCCGTTGCATTGGCGGGAGTGGTGCGCGCAGCATGGCGGCAAAGCCGTTCCGACGCCATTCGTAAATTGCAAGGGGCGGCTTCGATTGCCTGGAACCGCGTGCCATGCCGGCGACGCGGTATTTGGCATTCTCAAAGGCCCGATTCGGCAATCTCGAACCAGCGTGCCGCCCGCGCCCCTAGAATCGGTCCACCGACCGTCGACAGATCGTCACCTGACCATCCAACGGACAATGTTCGATGACCATCCATAGCAAGGCCTATATCGTCGGAGCCTACGAGCATCCGACGCGCAAGGCACCGGACAAGACGGTGCCGCAACTGCATGCCGAAAGCGCCAGGGGGGCCCTGCGGGACGCCGGCCTGACCCTGGCCGATGTCGACGGCTACTTCTGCGCCGGCGACGCGCCGGGGCTGGGCATGGTGAACATGGTCGACTATCTCGGCCTGAGGGTGCGGCATGTGGATTCGAGCGAGATGGGCGGTTCTTCGTATATCGCCCACGTCTCGCATGCCGCGCAGGCGATCGCGGCAGGCAAGTGCAACGTGGCCTTGATCACGCTGGCCGGGCGGCCGCGCTCGGAGGGATCCAGCGGCACGCAGGCGCGCAACTGGGGCGCCAATCTGCCTGACCAGCCGTTCGAGGCGCCATTCAATCCGGTCACCGTCAACCTGTACGCGATGGTGGCCCAGCGGCATATGTACGAGTTCGGCACCACGCCGGAGCAGCTGGCGTGGATCAAGGTCGCGGCATCCCATCACGCGCGGCACAACCCGCACGCGATGCTGCGCGATGTGGTGACCGTCGACGACGTGCTGAACTCGCCGATGATCTCCGACCCGCTGCACAGGCTCGACTGCTGCGTGGTATCGGACGGCGGCGGCGCGCTCGTGGTCGCCCGTCCGGAAATTGCCACCGCGCTGGCGCGTCCGCGGATCAAGATATTGGGCGCCGGCGAGCACGTGAAAGGCCAGCTCGGAGGGCAGGTCGATCTGTCGTGGTCGGCGGCGAAAGTGTCCGGCGCGGCGGCTTTCGCGGAAGCCGGCGTCACCCCGGCCGATATCCAGTACGCATCGATCTACGACAGCTTCACCATCACGGTGCTGATGCAGCTGGAAGACCTTGGCTTCTGCGAGAAGGGCCAGGGCGGCAGGTTCGTGATGGATGGCAACCTGATCGCGGGCGTTGGCAGGCTCCCGATCAATACCGATGGTGGCGGGCTGTGCAACAACCATCCGGCCAACCGGGGCGGCATCACCAAGGTCATCGAGGCCGTGCGGCAGTTGCGTGGCGAGGCCCATCCGGCCGTGCAGGTGAAGAACTGCGCGCTGGCGCTGGCCCAGGGCACGGGCGGCTACATGGGGTCTCGCCATGGCTCGGCCACGCTGATCCTCGAACGCGAATGAACGGAGGCACTCGATGACCATGACCGATGTCCCGGCCCTGTACAGGGCGCCCGACGAACTGCCCGACAATGCAGCGTTCTGGCAAGCCGCCAGAGAAGGCCGGCTGATGCTTCGGTATTGCACCGCCTGCGGCAAGCCGCACTGGTATCCCCGCGTGCTGTGCCCTTTCTGCCTTGGCGACACCGAATGGAGGGCCGCGACGGGCCTGGGCGAGATCTACACGTACAGCATTACCCGGCGCGTTGGCCCGCAACCGTTCTGCATCGCCTACGTGAGGCTGGACGAAGGCGTGACGATGCTGACCCATGTCGTCGATACGGATCTGGACACCGTGCGGATCGGGCAGCGCGTGAAGGTGCGGTTTGCACAGACCGATGGCGGTCCTCCCGTGCCGGTCTTTGCGCCGGTCTGATCAGACAAATCCCAGGAGACCGAAATGGCCCGGATGATGGAAGGCAAGGTAGTCGTGGTGACCGGCGCCGGTGGCGGCATCGGCAGGGAAATCGCGCTGGCCATGACGGCGGACGGTGCACGCGTGGTGGTCAATGACATCGGCACGTCGACCAGCGGCGAGGGGCAGGACGCCGGTCCCGCCCAGACCGTGGTGCGCGAGATTCGCGACGCGGGTGGCGAGGCGGTGGCCAGCACGGACAGCGTCGCCGAGGCGGCCAGCGCGTCCCGCATCATCGAATGTGCATTGGACAATTTCGGGCGCATCGATGGCGTGGTCAATAATGCAGGCATCCTTCGCGACCGCTTCTTTCACAAGATGGGCCTGGACGAATGGGATGCCGTGATCAAGGTGCACCTGTACGGCAGCTACTACATGAGCCGCGCGGCCGCTACCCATTTCAAGGAGCAGGAATCCGGCGCGTTCGTCCATATGACATCCACATCCGGGCTGATTGGCAACCTGGGCCAGGCCAACTACAGCGCCGCCAAGCTCGGACTGGTCGCGCTATCGAAAAGCATCGCGCTGGACATGCAGAAGTTCAACGTACGCTCGAACTGTATCGCGCCGTTTGCGTGGAGCCGCATGATCGGCTCGATCCCCACCGACACGCCCGAACAGCAGGCGCGCGTGGCCAAGATCCAGCAGATGACGCCGAACAAGATCGCGCCGCTGGCCGTGTACCTGCTGTCCGATGCCGCGGCCGCGGTCAATGCCCAGGTCTTCGCCGTGCGCAACAACGAAATCTTCGTGATGAGCCAGCCGCGCCTGCTGCGTTCGGTGCACCGGGGCGAAGGCTGGACGCCGGCCCATATCGCCGAGCACGCGATGCCGGCGCTGCAGTCCTCCTTTGTGCCGATGGAGCGTTCCGCGGACGTGTTCTGCTGGGACCCGGTGTGAGCGGCATGACGGAATCCAGCGGATCATGAGCGATTCATTCGCATCGACGAACGCACCGTCCACGCCATCCGGGCGGACAGGGGCGCTGAGCCACATCCGCGTACTCGATCTGTCCCGTGTACTCGCTGGCCCGTGGTGCACACAGAATCTCGCGGACATGGGCGCCGATGTGATCAAGGTGGAAAAGCCCGGCGCGGGCGACGACACCCGGCACTGGGGCCCGCCGTACCTGTGCGGCGATGACGGCCCGAGCAAGCAGGCCAGCTACTTCGCCGCCTGTAACCGCAACAAGCGCTCCGTGACCGTCGACATTGCCACGACGGATGGACAGAGGCTGATCCGCGAGCTGGCGGCAAAGAGCGACGTTGTCGTCGAGAACTACAAGACCGGCGGTTTGAAGCGATACGGGCTCGATTACGACACGCTGCGCGAACTGAACCCGCGGCTGATCTACTGCTCGATCACCGGCTTCGGCCAGACCGGCCCCTATGCGGGGCGCCCTGGCTACGATCTGCTGATGCAGGCGATGAGCGGACTGATGAGCATCACCGGGCAGCCGGATGGCGAGCCCGGCGCCGGGCCGATGCGCGTGGGCGTCGCGGTGATCGACCTGTTCACCGGCATGTATGCCACGACGGCGATTCTTGGCGCGCTGGAGGCCCGTCACCATACGGGGCGGGGACAGTGCATCGACATTGCGTTGCTCGACGTCGCGATGGCGGTGCTGGCGAACCAGGGCGCGGGATACCTGAACGGCGGCGTGGTGCCGACGCGCCAGGGCAACGCGCATCCCAGCGTGGTCCCGTATCAGGATTTCCCTACCCGCGACGGCAGCATGCTGCTTGCCATCGGCAACGATGGCCAGTTCGCACGCTTTTGCGAGGTGGCCGGTGTCGGCTGGGCGCGCGATGAGCGCTATGCCACCAACAGCAGCCGTGTGGCCCATCGCGGCACGTTGATTCCGATGATGTCCGAGATTACGCGGACGAAGTCTACGAGGGAGTGGATTGCCGTGCTGGAAGCGGCGTCGGTGCCCTGCGGCCCGATCAACGATATTGCACAGGCTTTTGCTGACGAGCAGGTGCGGCATCGCGGGCTGCGCGTGGAGCAATACCGCTACCCGCCTTCGGCATGCCCGGCAACGGAGGCCGTGAACCGCGTCTGCACCACGGCCAGCCCGCTGAGGCTGTCCGAGACCCCGACGACGTTGCGCTACGCGCCGCCGGCGTTAGGGCAGCATACGGACGAGGTGTTGAGGGATTGTCTGGCGTTGGGGGAAGGGGAGATTGGGGAATTGCGGGGCAGGGGGGTTGTGTAGGACGCTGTGACTTCCCTCTCCCCCGCCCCTCTCCCGCAAGCGGGAGAGGGGAGCACACCGACAGCGTTTGAAAACCACGGCGGTTTTCCCCCCTCTCCCGCTCGCGGGAGAGGGGCCGGGGGAGAGGGCAGTCACAGCCGCCGAACCTCCGGCCCCATCCATTCACCAGCGCGCCAACCGCTCCAAAATCGACGCCCGAATATTGTCGATGTGCTCCGCCGTGCGGGCCGCCGCCTCCGCACTGTCGCCTCTTTCCAGTGCACCGATCATGTCCAGGTGTTCCTGGCACACCGGAGCAAGCCGACGGTTCAGTCGCTTGAGGGAAAACATGCGGGTCTTGCGCCGAACCTCCGCGATGATGCCGGCCAGCATCTCGTTCTCGCAGTATTTGCAGATGAGTCCGTGCAGGTCGGCATCCAGCACCTGGTGTTCGGGATTCTCCGGCTCATTATGTTCGAGCAGTTGCTGGACCCGCGCACGCAGCGCCCCCAGTTCGGCCTGAGGAATCTGGCCGGCCGCCCGGGCAGCCGCTTCGGGTTCCAGCAGGCGGCGCACGTGCAACGCCTCAAGAATCTCCTGCACCGTCACCTGCCGCACAAATAGCCGGTTGTTGGCCCCGCGCTCCAGCAGCCGTTCACCCTCCAGTCGATGCAGTGCCTCGCGCAGCGGCGTGCGGGAGAGGCCGAGCCGGGCGGCAAGCGCCCGCTCCTGGATCGGATCGCCGGGATGGATCTCCCCGGAGACCAGCAGGTCCAGCATGGCCTCATAGGCGACGTTGCCCAGCGCCCGTTCCCGTTGGGGTTCGTCGATGGGCGTTTCATTGTCCGCAGGCGCGCGCATCGCCGAAGTTGCGTAGGGAAGGGCCGAGGTTTTCGTCATGCGGATTAGTATGGCACGGGGCTTGCTTAAATGCCAGTGGTATACCAATGGCATTCACACGGAATGCCGGTAGAGATAACACGCGATATTCATGCCGACCTCTTCTGCTGCAACCCGTCTTTCCCAACGTCTGGCCATGGCCCGCCCGTCGGCCACGGGAGCCATGTCCGAAGCCGCCCGGCGCCTTGCCGGCGAAGGCAAGCCAGTCATCAGCCTGTCCGAAGGCGAACTGGATTTCGATACCCCCGCACATATCCAGCTGGCGGCGATCCGGGCCATGAACGCTGGCCAGACGCGCTATACGAGCGTGGCGGGCACGCCCCAACTCAGGGCAGCGATTGCACGGAAACTCGCCCGCGACAACGGTCTGCACTATGACGATGCACAGATCATCGCCGGCACGGGCGCCAAGCAGATGCTGTTCAACGCGCTGCTGGCCACGCTGGACGCCGGCGATGAGGCAATCGTCACCGCGCCGTACTGGGTTTCCTATAGCGATATGGTGTTGATCGCAGGCGGCACGCCGGTGATGATCACGCCCGCCCCGTCGGACGACTTCAAGCTGACTCCCGCCACGCTGCGCCGCGCGCTGACCCCGCGTACCCGCTGGCTGCTGCTGAACTCGCCGTGCAATCCGTCCGGCGCCCTGTATTCGGCAGACGAACTGCGGGCGCTGGCTCAGGTGCTGCGCGATTACCCGAACGTGCTGGTGCTGGCCGACGATATCTATGAAGAGATCGTGTTCGAAGGCGAATTCGTATCCTTCGCGCAGGCCGCGCCCGAGATGTTCGACCGTACGCTGACGGTCAATGGCGTGTCCAAGGCCTATGCGATGACGGGCTGGCGCCTCGGCTATGCGGCCGGTCCCGCATGGCTGGTCAAGGCGATGGCCCTGCTGCAATCGCAGAGCACCAGCAATCCGTCCTCGATCAGCCAGGCCGGTGCGGTGGCGGCGCTGGACGGCCCGCAGGATTTTCTCGACGGCTGGCGCGACCGGCTGCGCGCGCGGCGGGACATGGCCGTGTCGATCCTGGCCGACGCCGCGCCGGTGCTGACCGTGCGCCGTCCGCCCGCGGCGTTCTACCTGTATGCGGATTGCGGCGCGGCCATCGGCATGCGCACGCCCGAAGGCGCCCGCATCGACTCCGATACCGATTTCGCCATGTACCTGCTGCACGCAGCCCACGTGGCGGTGGTGCCGGGATCGGCGTTCGGGCTTGCGCCCTATGTGCGACTGGCCTATGCGCTGTCCGATGACCGGTTGCGCACCGCCTGCGAGCGCCTCGTCGCGGCGTGTGCCGCGCTGGAGCGCTAATGATGGGCAAGGCGAGCCTGGTGCCCGAGCTGTTGTCGCTGACGGACTGGCGCATCGAGCCGGTGGGCGATCGCTGCCTGCAGATTCGCCTGGGCGAGCAGGTCAGCGTGGCGGTCAGCCAGATAGTGCACGCCGTTACCGCATGCCTGTTGCAACAGCAGTGGCCCGGGGTGCGGGATGTGGTGCCCGCGTTTACCACGGTGGCCGTGCACTATCGGCCGGAGCTATTCCCGCGCGACGAGGGCCCCGCCTTCGCCCAGCTTGCCGCACGCATTCGCGAACTGCTGGTCGATGGCGTGCCGGCCGTCGCGCAATCGGGCCGGGTGGTCGACGTGCCGGCGTGCTACGGCGGCGAGTATGGCCCCGATCTCGACGACGTGGCGCGCGCCTGCGATATCGACACCGCCGAGGTGATCCGGCTGCATGGCGCCACGCCGCTGGTGCTCTACACCTTCTTTTTTTCTCCCGGCAATCCCTTCGCCGGTCCGCTGCATCCGCGCCTGAACGTGCCGCGCCGCGCGACGCCGCGCACGCTGGTGCCGGCCGGATCGGTGGCGATCGCCAACGGCATTTCATCGATCTACCAGGACGCGTCGCCCGGGGGCTGGAACGTGATCGCGCGCACGCCGTGGAATCTGTTTCACGTCGACCGCGATCCGCCCACGCGGCTGCAGATCGGCGACCGCCTGCGTTTCGTGCCCATTACTCCGGCTGAATTCGACGCCATGCTGGAGCCGCGGCGATGAACACGATGCGTGTGGAACGCCCCGGCATGCTGTCGGTGCTGCAGGACGGGGGCCGCTACGGCTACCAGCGCTTCGGTGTGCCGGTCAATGGCGCGATGGACGAGTGGTCGCATCGTCTGGCGAATGTGCTGGTCGGCAACGATCCCGACGCAGCGGCACTCGAGATCACGCTGACCGGTCCGACCGTCCGCTTCGCGCAGGACACGCTGATCGCGCTGACCGGCGCCGATATGGGCGTCACGGTCGGCGGCGTGCCGTTGCCCACGCATTGCGCGGTGATGGTCCGGCACGACGTACCGGTGGTCTTCGGCGCCTGCAGGCGCGGCGCACGGGCCTATCTGGCGGTGCGCGGCGGCTTCGCCCCGGAACCGGCTCTCGSCAGCCGCAGCACCAACCTGCGCGCGCGCTTCGGCGGCTTCGCGGGGCGCGCGCTATGCGCCGGCGMCCGCGTCGCGGTGGCGTCGCCGCGCCGAGAAATGCTGCCGGTGGCCCGCATGATGGTCCAGAGCGCAATGGCCTTTGTCGCGGCGCCGCGGCCCGACGGCGACCTGAAGCGCGCGACGCCGGAGGTCGTGCGCTTTCTGCCCGGGCCGCAGTGGGAGCGCTTCACGGCCCAATCGCGCGAGTGCTTCGAACAGGCGGCCTTCACCGTGTCCAGCCAGTCCGATCGCATGGGCTACCGGCTGGAGGGGCCGTCGCTGGCCTTGTCCGCCCCGCTGGAGATGGTCTCCGAAGCGGTCAGCTTCGGCACGGTGCAGGTGCCGCCCAGTGGCGCGCCGATTGTGCTGATGGCCGACCGCCAGAGCGTGGGCGGCTATCCGAAGATCGCCTATGTGATCAGCGCCGACTTGCCGGCCCTTGCGCAGGCCATGCCGGGCACCGCGTTGCGCTTCCGCGCGGTGACGGCCGACGTTGCCCAGCGCGAATGGCTGGCCATGGCCGACCGCCTCCAATCCATCGCGGCCGATGCGGCGCGCGTGCTCGGGCTTGCTGCCCAATGACGAAACAGGGAAATCAACCGATGCCGACACTCGATATCAATTGCGACATGGGCGAGAGCTTTGGCGCATGGCGCATGGGCGACGACGAGGCGATCCTTCGCCATGTCACGTCCGCCAACATTGCCTGCGGCTTCCACGCGGGCGACCCCGACGTGATGCTGGCCACCGTGCGCGCCGCCGCCGGTGCCGGCGTGGCCGTCGGCGCGCATCCGGGCCTGCCTGACCTCCAGGGCTTTGGTCGCCGCGCCATGGCGATGACCGCGCCGGAAATCTATGCCCTCACGGTGTATCAGGTGGGCGCGATGCTGGGCGTGACCCGCGCGGTCGGCGTGCCGCTGCACCACGTGAAGACCCACGGCGCGCTCTACAACATGACGGCGCGCGACGCGTCGCTGGCCACGGCGGTCGCCGACGCCGTGCGGGACGTGGCTCCCGGCGTGCTGATCTATGTGGCCAACGCCAACATGGCGGCCGCGGCCGAAGCGGCGGGCCTGCGCGTGGCCCACGAGGTCTACGCCGACCGCTCGTACCAGGACGACGCCACGCTGACGCCCCGTTCGATGCCGCACGCGATGATCGAGGACGTCGATGCGTCCATCGCGCAAGTGCGGCGCATGGTGCTGGAACGCCGCGTCGTCGCCTTGTCCGGCAAGTCCGTGCCGATCGCAGCCGACACCCTGTGCATCCATGGCGACCAGCCCGGCGCGGTGGTGTTCGCCGAGCGGATCCGCCGCGCGCTGGAGTCGGACGGCATTGCCGTGCAGCCACTGTAGTTTCCCTTCCTGTTCGAACTCTTGCCCTCACTCCCAAGGTAATCACGTGAAAACCCTGTCTTCCAAGCCGAACCTGCCTGCCTCGCGACTACTGAAGATCGCCGCCTGTTCCATCGCGCTCGCCCTTGGCGTGGCCGCCACCGCGCAGGCCCAGACCCGCGGCGGCACGCTGCGCGCCATCGCACAGCCGGAGCCGCCCACGCTGATGCTGGGCCTGAACCAGCAAACGCCGACGCAATACGTGGCCGGCAAGATCTACGAGAGCCTGCTGACCTGGTCGACCGACATGAAGCCGCAACCGGGCCTGGCCAAGTCGTGGACGATTTCGCCGGACGGCAAGGTCTATACCTTCGAACTGCAGCAGAACGTCAAGTGGCACGACGGCAAGCCGTTTTCGTCGGACGACGTGGTCTTCACCGTGGACAAGTTCCTGCGCGCCGTGCATCCGCGCGCCCGCGTGGTGATCGACCAGTTCGTGGCATCGGTCAAGGCGCAGGGTCCGAACAAGGTGCAGATCACGCTGAAGGAGCCGTTCGCGCCGTTCCTGAAGTCGTTCGTCAGCGACAACATGCCCATCGTGCCCAAGCACATCTACGACGGCACCGACTACGTGAAGAACCCGGCCAACCAGACCCCGATCGGCACGGGCCCGTTCATGTTCAAGGAGTGGAAGAAGGGCTCCCATATCGTGCTGACGCGCAATCCGAACTACTGGCAGAAGGGCAAGCCGTACCTGGACGAGATCGTCTTCAACATCATTCCCGACGCCGCCTCGCGCGCGGTGGCGTTCGAGCGCGGCGACGTGCACGTGGTCAGCGCGGGCGACGTCGACAATGTCGACGTGAAGCGCCTGCGCGCGCTGCCGAACGTCGAGTACACCACCAAGGGCTGGGAGATGTTCTCCAAGCTCGCGTACATCCAGATGAACCAGCGCAAGGCGCCGTTCAATAACGTGAAGGTGCGCCAGGCGGTCATGGAGGCGATCAACCGCAAGTTCGTGGTCAACAATATCTTCTTCGGGCTCGGCAAGGTCGCGACCGGTCCGATCTCGTCGACCACGCCGTTCTACGACGCCAATGTGCCGGCCTACAGCTTCGACATGAAGAAGGCGCGGGCGCTGATCAAGGAGTCCGGCATCGATCCGTCGAAGACGCCGATCCGCATCCTGTCCTACCCGTACGGCGCCACCTGGGACCGGCTGGGCGAGTACACCCGCCAGTGCCTGGAGCAGCTGGGCTTCAAGGTCGAGATCGAGTCCGCGGATGCGGGCACCTGGGCCAAGCGCGTGGCCGATTTCGACTTCGACCTGACCTTCAGCTTCACGTCCCAGTATGGCGACCCCGCGCTGGGCGTGTCGCGGCTGTATCTGGCGCGCAACCAGGTCAAGGGATCGGCCTTCGTCAACAACCAGGGCTATGTGAACCCGGCGGTCGACGCGATGTGGGACAAGGCGGCCTCCGCCACGTCCGATGCCGAGCGGCAGAAGCTCTATTCGAGCATCCAGAAGACGCTGGTCGAGGAAGTGGCCAACGGCTACCTGTTCGAGATGGAGCTGCCCACGCTGTACAGCGGCAAGGTGCACAACCTGATCCAGACGGCAATCGGCCTGAACGACACCTTCGCCGACGTCTACATCAGCAAGTAAACCCTGTCGCCTGACGGTGCGCCGCGCCTTGGCGCGCGCACCGGATGTTCCAGTCTTACGTTTTAGGGATTCGATCGCGTGGGTAAGGCACTCTCCATCCTGATCGCCAGGCTCGGCAAGGCGCTGTTCGTCGTGCTGGGCGTGGTCATCATCAATTTCATGCTGGTGCGCATGGCACCGGGCGACCCGGCGGCGGTGCTGGCGGGCGAGTCGGGCTCGTCCGATCCGGCCTACGTGGAAGAACTGCGCAAGGAGTTCGGGCTCGACCAGCCGCTGCCGGTGCAGCTGGGCCGCTACATGTGGGGCATTGCCCATCTGGACCTGGGCTACTCGTACCGTGAGCGCCTGCCGGTGCTGGACCTGATCCTGGACCGGCTGCCGGCCACGTTGCTGCTGATGTCGTGCGCCTTCGTCTTTGCGCTGACCTTCGGCGTGCTGTTCGGCGTGATCGCGTCGCGGGCGCGGTATGCGGGCAAGCGGCCGTGGATCGACAGCGTGCTGATGACGGGCTCGCTGCTGATCTATGCGACGCCGCAGTTCTGGCTCGCGCTGCTGGCCATCCTGTTCTTCTCGCTGCATCTGGGCTGGCTGCCGCCGTACGGCATGGAGGTCGTGGGCAGCGGCCTGACCGGCTGGGCCCGCGTGCTCGATATCGCGCACCACCTGGTGCTGCCCACCGTCTCGCTGGGGTGCTTCTTCATGGCGGTCTACGCGCGGCTGACGCGCGCGTCCATGCTTGAAGTGCTCGGCATGGACTTCATCAAGACCGCACGCGCCAAGGGCGTGCCGCTGGGCGACACGATCCGCCGCCACGCGCTGCGCAACGCGCTGCTTCCGGTGGTCACGTTTGCCGGCATCCAGCTTGGCCAGATGGCCGGCGGCGCGGTACTCACCGAGACCGTGTTCGGCTGGCCGGGCATTGGCCGCCTGATGTTCGATGCGCTGATCCAGCGCGACTATCAGCTGCTGCTCGGCGTGTTCCTGGTCACATCGACCATGGTGGTGGCCTTCAATCTGCTGACCGATCTGGTCTACCGCCTGATCGATCCCCGCATCCGTCGCGCCTGAGGGAGCTTGTCCATGTCGTTCCTGAAAAGATTTGGCGCCAACCGTGGCGCCGCGGTCGGCCTCGTGCTGCTGCTGGTGGTGCTGCTCACCGCCGCGCTGGCGTCGACCTTCTATGAAGACCCGCCCTGGATGATGGTGGCGGACCCGTTGCTGGCGCCGTTCCAGGACGGCGCCTATCCGCTTGGCACCGATATGCTCGGGCGCGACATCGCGGCCGGCATTGCCTACGGCGCGCGCGTCTCGCTGATGATCGGCGTGATCTCGACCATGGTGGCGGTGCTGATCGGCATCGTGGTCGGTGCGCTGGCCGGCTACTACGGCGGCCGCATCGACGATGCGCTGATGCGCGGTACCGAGTTCTTCCAGACCATCCCGCAGCTGGCGATGGCGCTGGTGCTGGTGGCGATTTTCAAGCCGTCGTTGTATTCCATCGTCGGCGCCATCGCGATCGTATCGTGGCCGCCGGTGGCACGGCTGGTGCGCTCCGAGTTCATGACGCTGAAGGAGCGGGAGTTCGTGCAGGCCGCGGTGGTGATCGGGCAATCTCCGGCGCGCATCATCTTCACGCAGATCCTGCCGAACGCGGCATCGCCGGTCATCGTGACCGCGTCGCTGATGACCGCCACCGCCATCCTGACGGAATCCGCGCTGTCGTTCCTCGGTCTTGGCGACCGCAACCTGATGAGCTGGGGCTTCATGATCGGCGCGGCCCGCACCATGCTGCGCGAAGCACCGTGGATGAGCCTGTGGCCCGGCATCGCCATCATGCTGACGGTGCTGGCCATCAACCTGATCGGCGAGGGGCTCAACGACGCCCTGAACCCGCAACTGCGCAAGCGAGGGAACTGACCCATGACCGTACCACGCGACAACGCGCCGCTGCTGTCGATCCGCAACCTCAGCATCGCGCTGCCCAGGGGCGGGGACCGTGCCTATGCGGTCCAGGACATCACGTTCGATATCGGCGCAGGCGAGCTGGTCTGCATCGTCGGCGAATCCGGCTCCGGCAAGTCGATGAGCGCCAACGCCATCATGGGCCTGCTGCCCGCATACCTGCGCCCCGAGCGCGGCGAGATCCTGTTTCAGGGCCGCGACCTGCTGAAACAGGACGAGGCCACGCTGCGCGGCATGCGCGGCAAGGACATGGCGATGATCTTCCAGGAGCCGCTGTCCGCGCTCAATCCCTTGCATCGTGTCGGCGACCAGATCGCCGAAGTGATGCAGGTGCACGGCACCCACGACGCCGACGCCCGCCGCCGGCGCGTGCTGGAGCTGCTGGAATTCGTCGGCTTGCCCGATCCGCCCAGCCTCTATCAAGCCTTTCCGTTCGCGCTGTCGGGCGGGCAGCGCCAGCGTGTGATGATCGCCATGGCGCTCGCGCTGGAACCGGCCTTCCTGATCGCCGACGAGCCGACCACCGCGCTGGACGTCACCACGCAGGCGCAGATCCTGGCGCTGATCGCCCGCATCCGGAAGGAGAAGGGCATGGGCGTCATGTTCGTGACGCACGATTTCGGCGTGGTGGCCGAGATCGCCGACCGTGTCATCGTGATGGAGAAGGGCCGCATCGTCGAGCAGGGCACCGCGCAGCAGGTGCTGAACCGTCCGGTGCATCCGTACACCAGGCGGCTGATCGCCAGCGTCCCGTCGCATCGCCCGCGCGGCGCCCAGCCCGGGGTCGATGCTGGCGGCTACCCCGTGCTGCGCGTGCAGGCGCTGCGCAAGACCTACACCACGCCGGGTGGCCTGTTCCAGCGCAAGCGCGTGGTGGAAGCGGTCAAGGACGTGAGCTTCGAGATCCGCGCGGGCGAAACGCTGGGCATCGTCGGCGAATCGGGCTCCGGCAAATCGACCATCGGCAAGTGCCTGCTCAAGCTGATCGGCAATGACGGCGGCGTGATGGCGTTCGAGGGCCACGATATCGCGCCGATGAGCGAGCGAGCGTTCAGGCCGCTGCGTCGCCGCATCCAGATGATCTTCCAGGACCCGTTCGCGTCGCTGAACCCGCGCCACACCGTCGGCCGGATCCTGTGCGACGGCCCGCTCGCCAGCGGCGTGCCGCGCGCGAAGGCCGAGGCGCGCGCCCGCGAGCTGCTGAAGCTGGTGGAGCTGGACGACAGCGCGTTCGACCGCTATCCCAGCGAGTTCTCGGGCGGGCAGCGGCAGCGCATCGGCATCGCGCGGGCGCTGGCGATGGAGCCGCGGCTGATCGTCGCCGACGAATCGGTATCGGCGTTGGACGTCTCCGTGCAGGCACAGGTGCTGCGGCTGTTGGCCGACGTGCAGAAGCGGTTGGGCATTGCTCTGATTTTCATCACGCACGACTTGCGCGTCGCCGCGCAGATCTGCGATCAGGTGCTGGTGATGCACCGTGGCGCCGTGGTCGAGCAGGGCACTCCGGCGGCCATCTTCGACTCGCCTCGGCATGCGTACACGCGCAAGCTGATCGATGCGATGCCTGGCAAGGACTGGGACCCGCAGACGGTGCAGGCCGCCGTGCCAGCCGATGCCTTCGCATTGGAGGCATCATGACCCTTCCAGGGGAACCCGACCACGCGCTCGCGGCATCGCTGTTGGCGCAATTGCACGCCCAGAGCCATGATGGCGTCGGCATTACGCGGGACAGCTATGGCGACGGCGAGAACGCCGCGCATGAATTGCTCGCGGCGGTGGCGGTCTCGCACGGTCTGGAGGTGCGGCGCGACGCTGCCTGCAATCTCTACATGATCTTGCCGGGCCAGGACCGCGCCGCGCCCGCCGTCATGACCGGCTCCCACGTGGATTCCGTGCCCCGTGGCGGCAACTTCGACGGTGCCGCCGGCGTGGTGGCGGGCCTGGCCATCCTGGCCGGATGGCGCCGCGCCGGGCTCGAACCGGCGCGCGACGTCACCGTGATGGCGATTCGCGCCGAGGAGAGTGCGTGGTTCCCGGTGTCGTACGCGGGCAGCAAGGCGGCATTCGGGCGGCTCGATGGAACGGCGCTGCAGGCGCGCCGCGCCGATACCGGCGTCAGCCTGGCCGATCATCTGCGCCGGGCCGGCGGCCAGCCGGAACAGGTCGCCGCGGGCGTGCCAGCGTTGCGTGCCGCCGATATCGACTGCTTCGTCGAACTGCATATCGAGCAGGGACCGGTGCTGCACGAAAGCGGCGACATCCTCGGCGTGGTCACCGGCATCTGCGGCAGCCATCGCTATCGTCACGCCACGATCCGTGGCCAGTACGCGCATTCGGGCGCCACGCCGCGCAGCCACCGGCGCGATGCGGTGGTGGCCGCCGCCGCGCTGATCACGGCGTTGCAGCGGGCCTGGGTGGCGCTGGAAGCGGCGGGTCACGAGCTTACCGTCACCGTGGGGCAATGCACGACCGACGCGGCCCAGGCCGATTTCAGCAAGGTGTCCGGACGCGTGGACTTCAGCATCGACATGCGCTCGCGCAGCCTCGCCACGCTCGCGGCCATGGACGCGGCGGTGCAGGCCGCGCGTGCCGAGGTGGCCCGCGCCTGTCGCGTGGAAATCGACCTCGGTCCCGTCACCGCCAGCGCGCCAGCCGCGATGGACGCCGCGCTGCAGGCCCTGCTGGCCGATGCCG
Source organism: Cupriavidus gilardii J11 (assembly GCF_007829435.1). Taxonomy (GTDB): domain Bacteria; phylum Pseudomonadota; class Gammaproteobacteria; order Burkholderiales; family Burkholderiaceae; genus Cupriavidus; species Cupriavidus gilardii_D. The sequence continues at coordinate 30,749 of NZ_VLJN01000003.1, read as the reverse complement.
CCGCGCGGGCGGGCGCGCCGGCCCGTGCCATGCCCAGCGGCGCCGGCCACGATGCCGCGCTCTTTGCCGCCCAGGGCGTGCCCGCGGCGATGCTGTTCGTACGCAACGCCAACGGCAGSCACAATCCCGACGAATCGATGCACCTGGACGATTTTGCCCAGGCCACACGCGTGCTTGCCAGCGTGCTTGGCACACGGGCGGGCCTGCCCGCGTCGGCCTGCGCCTTCACTTCCCCTCCTTCGACTCCAACATGCCAGTCTGTCTGATTACCCAGCCGATCCATCCGATCGGCGCCGAACGCCTGCGTGCCGCGGGCATCGAGGTGCGGCACGGCACCGCCACGGATGAAGCCGGTCGGATCGCCGAAATGGTCGATGTCGACGCGGTGATCGTCCGTGAGGGCATCACCGCCGCCGTCATCGACGCCGCGCCACGGCTGGCCGTCATCTCCAATCACGGCACCGGCACGGACAAGATTGCCGTCGCGCATGCTCACGCCCGCGGCATTCCCGTGGTGTCGACCCCGGCGGCGAACGTGCGAGCCGTGGCCGAGCACACCATGATGCTGATGCTTGCGGTGGCGCGTGGCACCGTGCGCGCGGACGCGGCCACGCGCCGTTCCGACTGGAGCCACCGCTATGCCGTGCCGATGCACTCGGTGTCCGGCAAGACGCTGGGCATCGTCGGCTTCGGCCGCACCGGGCAGATCGTCGCGCAGATGGCCAGCGCCGGCTTCGGCATGCGCGTGCTGGTCTGGTCGCCTCGCGTGGACGATGCAGAGGTGGCCGCGCATGGCGCCACGCGCGTCGATACGCTGCTGGCGCTGCTGGCGGCGTCGGACGTGGTGTCGCTGCACCGCCCGCTGCGCCCGGACACGCGCCATACCATCGACGCGGCCGCGCTGGCGGCGATGAAGCCGGGCGCGATCCTGATCAATACCTCGCGCGGCGGCCTGATCGACGAACCGGCACTGATCGACGCCTTGCGGGCCGGCAAGCTGTTCGGCGCCGGGCTCGACGTGTTCGAACGTGAGCCGCTGCCGGCTTCGTCGCCGCTGGCGGCGCTGCCCAACGTCGTGCTGAGCCCGCACCAGGCCGGATCGACGCAGGAAGCGCTTGAAGCCACTGCCAGCCAATGCGCCGCGCAGATCATCGACGTGCTGGCGGGCCGCCAGCCGCAACACATGCTCGACCCGTCGGTCTGGGCACGCCGGCGACTTGGCGCGCCGCACATCCTCACGGAGGCACACGCATGACGCTCCCCATCTGCACCGTCACGGAAGGCGAACTGCCTCTGGTGATTTCGATTCCCCACGGCGGCGAGTTCCTGCCCGAATCGTTCGCGCAACGGATGACGCCGATCGCACGGCTGCGCGCCGATACCGACTGGCACCTGAGGCGGCTCTATGGGTTCGCGCGCGAGCAGGGTGCATCGGTGGTCGAGGCCAACTACTCGCGCTATGTCATCGACGTCAATCGTCCCGGCGACGGCAGCAGCCTCTACCCCGGCAAGACCACCACGACGCTGTGCCCGGTCGAGACGTTTCGTGCCGAGCCGCTCTACCCGGACGGCCAGGCCCCATCGCCGGATGAGGTCGAGGCACGCAGGCGCGACTACTGGCAGCCCTATCACGACGCGCTGGCCGCGGAGATTGCCCGGCTGCGGCAGCGGCACGCCAATGTGCTGGTGTGGGAGGCGCATTCGATCGCCGGCGTGTTGCCGCACCTGTTCGAGGGGAGGCTGCCGGAGCTGAACATCGGCACCAATAGCGGCGCGAGCTGCGCGCCGTCGATGCGGGAAGCCGTGGTCGCGGCGGCGGCTGCCAGTGCGTTCACATGGGTGGCCGACGATCGCTTCAAGGGCGGCCATATCACGCGCCACTACGGACAGCCCGACAAGGGCGTGCATACGATCCAGCTCGAGATGGTGCAGGCGGTCTATATGGACGAGCGCCCGCCTTTCCCGTATCTGCCGGACGCGGCCGCGCGGGTGCAGCCGGTGCTGCGCAACATGTTGGGCGGGGCGCTGGCGGCGATGGCGGCGTTGCCGGCAGCCTGATGCACAAAGCAAGACCAGGCGGACCGTCCCGTACGGCCTCGATCACGCCGCTGAACCTGCGCCAGATCGAGGTGTTCCACGCGATCATGGTGGCTGGCTCGCTCAGCGAGGCCGGTCGCATGCTGTGCGTGTCGCAGCCAGCGGTCAGCCGGGTGCTGGCCACCATCGAGGCGCGGATGCGGTTCGTCCTGTTCGAGCGGGTCCGCGGCCGCCTGCACCCCACGCCCGAGGCGCGGCGGCTGTTCGCCGAAGTGCAGCCGATCCTCGATGGCGTGAACCGGTTCAATGCGGTCGCGGCGAGCCTGGCCGAGCATGGCGAGGGCAAGCTGTCGATCGTCTCCAGCCCCAGCTACAGCGAATGGCTGATGCCGCGTGCGATCCAGCGCTTCCGCCATCGCCATCCGTCGGTGCGTGTGAACTACCGCCCCTTGCCGTTCGACGCCTTGCTGCCGTACGTCGCGCAGGGCGGGGCGGATCTGTGCATCGCGTCGATGGCACCGCCCGATGGATCGCAACTGCGCGCCCGCGAGATCGGCGAGGGCAACATCATGTGCGCGGTGCCGCGCGGCCACCTGCTGGCCGACTTCGACGAGCTGACCGTGGACGACCTGCGCGGCTCCACATTCATCGGCTATGGCGGCGACACGCCGTTTGGCAGGCTGTGCGCGCAGTTCCTGACCTCGGAGCGGGGCACGCTGGCGCCCGATATCGAAATCCGCTCCACGCCGGAAGCGATGGCGCTGGTGCGCGAAGGCGTCGGCGTGGCGCTGATGGAATCGTTCGGCTATACGCCCGATGGTGCCGGGGACATCGTCCTCAAGCCGATCCGCCCGGCGCTGGTGCACAAGATCTATCTGGTTTATCCGCGGCAGCACACGATGTCGACGCTGGCCAAGGGGTTCGTTGCGACGCTGACGCATTTGCTGGAGAAGCGGGTGTCGTGATGGATGGCGCGGCGACTGCCCTCTCCCCCGGCCCCTCTCCCGCTTTGCGGGAGAGGGGAGAAAGCCGGCGGTCGGGGGTTCGACATGTGGCACCGTTGCGACGAGCTCGGCGGTCGACGGCATCATTCTTTGGCCGCAGACCATAACGCCGGGTTATGGGCCGGGCAGCGAAGAGGCGCGTCGGGAAGGCGGGAAACGTCGGCGGATCAACGGCTTGCGCGCCATGCGGGAGCACCGGATGCATGCCCTCCGCGCGCCGGGACGCCGCTTTCGATGAAGCGGGCGCACCCCTACACTGGCCATGACTTCAACGCCCATTGCCTTGCGCAACACCGTTCATGACCAGACTGATTACCGTCGCGGCCGCACAGCTCGGCCCCATCCAGAAACACGAAGGCCGCGATGTCGCCGTCGGCCGCATGGTGCGGCTGCTCGAACGCGCGCACCAGCGTGGCGCGCAGGTCGTCGTGTTTCCCGAGCTGGCGCTGACCACGTTCTTCCCGCGCTGGTATCACGAGAATCTCGACGAGGCCGACGGCTGGTACGAGTCGGAGCTGCCGTCGCGCGCCACGCAGCCGCTGTTCGACGCGATCCGCCGCTACGGGCTCACCGTCTACCTCGGTTATGCCGAGATCGCGTTCGAACCCGACGAGACCGGCACGGTGCGCAAGCGCCGTTTCAACACGTCGGTGGTGATCGCGCCGTCCGGCGAGATCATCCTCAAATACCGCAAGGTCCATCTCCCCGGCCACGCCGACTACGCTCCGCACCGCAAGGTGCAGCATCTGGAGAAGCGCTACTTCGAGGTCGGCAACCTCGGCTTCCCGGTAAAGCGCGCGCCGGTGGGCGATGTCGACGTGAATATGGGCATGATGATCTGCAACGATCGCCGCTGGCCGGAATCGTGGCGCGTGCTGGGGCTGCAGCAGGTGGAACTGGTCATGCTGGGCTACAACACGCCCAGCATGAACATGGAGAACCGCGGCTTCGAGGCGCACCACCTGCGGGTCTTTCATTCGCAACTGTCGATCCAGGCCGGCTGCTACCAGAACGCGACCTTCGCGGTGGCGGTCGCCAAGGCGGGGACCGAGGATGGCCACGAGATGTTCGGCCACTCGATCATCGTCAATCCGCAGGGCGAGATCATGGCCCAGGCCACCACGTGGGACGATGAGCTTGTCGTCGCCGACTGCAACCTGGGCCTGTGCGAGCTGGGCCGCACCACCGTATTCAACTTCGGGCTGCATCGCCGCGTGGAGGCCTACGGACGCATCACCGCGCAGACAGCCAGCGAGGCGCCTCCGGTCTGGTCGCCCGCCGGCACGACGCGTTGAGGGGAGCCGCCATGCCACCGATCCAAGCCAGGACGCGCCCGGGCCTGCCCACGACCATCCACCATGACATGCTCGGCGAAATGCGCGTGCCGGGCTTTGCCGACGTCGAACGCGCCGCCCGCGCGCTGGCGCCGCATATCGTCAGGACGCCGCTGCTGCGCAACGCGCGGCTGGATGAACTGGCCGGCGCGCCGGTCTGGCTCAAGCCCGAGTGCCTGCAGGTCACCGGCTCGTTCAAGGCGCGCGGCGCGCTCAATGCATTGCTGGCCATGGAGCAGGGCGTTCGTGCGCGCGGCGTCATCGCCTATTCCACCGGCAATCATGGCCAGGCCATCGCCTGGGCGGCCAGGCGGCTCGGTGTCGAAGCCACCATCGTGATGCCCGCGGACGCCCCGCGCAACAAGGTCGAGCGCGCGCTGGCGCAGGGCGCCCGCGTGGTCCACTACGACCGCCGCCATGAAAGCCGCGAGACCATCGGCATGCGCCTGCTCGATGAAACCGGCGGCACGCTGGTGCCACCCGGCGATCATCCCGACGTGCTCGCCGCGCAGGGCACGGTCGCGCTTGAGGCGCTGGAGGACCTGCCTGCCGGGGCCCTCGCGAATCTCGGCACCTTCGCCGCGCCGTGCGGTGGCGGCGGCATGATCGCCGGCTGCGGGCTGGCGATCGAAGCCATGCACGCCGGCACGCGACTGGTCGCCGCCGAGCCCGCGGGCTTCGATGACACCGTGCGTTCGCTGCAAAGCGGACGGCGCGAGACCAACGCGCCGGGCGCGACGTCGCTGTGCGACGCCTTGCAGGCCGTCACGCCCGCCGAACTTCCCTTCGCCATCAACGGCCGCTACCTCGACGCCGCGTGCGCCGTGACCGATGCCGAAGTCATCGCCGCCGTCCGCTTTGCGCTGGAAGAGCTGCGCCTGCTGGTCGAGCCCGGTGGCGCCGTCGCGCTGGCGGCGCTGCTCGCCGGGCGCATCGATCTCGCCGGCCGCGACGCCGTGCTGGTGCTGTCCGGCGGCAACGTCGACCTGTCCCTGCTACAAACGATGCTGCAGTCCACTGCAGCCGCCCCGCACGGCACCTGAGACAACCGTGCCCAACGCCGGCGCACCGGGCACGGTGCGCTGGTTCGCTGCCAATCCATCCGTTACCAAGGACTGTCCCATCATGTCTCTCAAGTCCAATCCCTTCCGCTCGATCCGCCGCCTTGCGGTGGGCGCTGTCGCCTTGCTGATGTCGGTGCAGGCTTATGCGGCCTATCCGGAGCGTCCGATCACGTTGATCGTGCCGTTCAACGCCGGCACCACGCCCGATATCGTGTCGCGCCTGCTGGCCGATGCGGTCGGCCGCGACCTCGGCCAGCAGGTCGTGGTGATGAACCGCGTCGGCGCTTCGGGCATTATCGGCACGCAGGCCATCATCAACGCACCCGCCGACGGCTACACCATCGGCTTTGCCAATGTGGCCACGCTGGCGATCAACCAGTCGCTGTACAAGAAGCTGCCGTACGATGCGGACAAGCAGCTCGCACCGGTCGCGCTGACGGGCTTCGTGCAGAACGTGCTCGCGGTGCGCAAGGACCTGGGCGTGAAGACCGTCACCGACCTGGTGGCGCTTGCCAGGCGCGAGCCGGGCAAGCTGTCGGTGGGGTCGGGCGGCAACGGCACCACCGGCCATCTGAGCGCGGAGATGTTCAAGGCCATGTCCGGTGTCTCGATCACCCACGTACCGTACAAGGGCGGACTGGAGGCCGATCTGGCGCTGCTGCGCGGCGAAGTGGACCTCGTGTTCGAAAACATCACGTCGATCTCGCCGTACCTGAAAAACGGCAGCGTGGTGCCGCTGGCGGTCACCGGCAGGCAGCGCGACAGCCGCGTGCCGCAGCTTCCGACAATGGCGGAGAGCGGCCTGAAGGACTACCAGGCCGTGGCGTGGACGGGCTACGTCGCGCCGGCCGCAACCGATCCGCAGATCCTGGACACGCTCAACCGCGCATTCAACAAGGCGGCCAATTCCGATGCCATCAAGTCGCGGCTGGCCGGCATGGCGTACGAAGTGACCACCGGGCCGCGCGGCGCGCTGTTCGATCTGGCGAGAAAGGAACGACCCATCTGGGCGGACGTCATCCGTTCGTCCGGCGCCACGCTGGATTGACCGGCATGTCGGATTTCGACGTCGTGCTGCGCGGCGGCACGGTTATCGACGGCACCGGCGCGCCGCGTTTCCATGCCGACGTGGGCATCGTCGGGGCGCGGATCGCCGCCATTGGCGATCTGTCGCGTGCCAGCGCGCGGTGCGAGGTCGATGCGCGCGGCCGCGTTGTCGCGCCCGGCTTCATCGACGCCCATACGCACGACGACCGCTACCTGATGCAAAGCCCGCTGATGCCGGCCAAGCTGAGCCAGGGCGTGACCACCGTGATCACCGGCAACTGCGGCATCAGCCTGGCGCCATGGTGCGCTACGCCCGGACAGGCGGTGCCGCCGCCGCTGGACCTGCTTGGCGAGGACGCGGCGGCATTCCGCTATACGGCGTTCGGCGATTACCTCGACGCGCTGGAACAATCGGCGCCCGCGGTGAACGCCGCATGCCTGGTCGGTCATACCACGCTGCGCGTGGCCACCATGGACCGGCTCGACCGCGCCGCCACCGATGCCGAAATCGCCGCCATGCAGGCGCTGTTGCGCGATGCCATGGCCAGCGGCGCCTGCGGCATGTCGACCGGCGCCGCCTATCCCGCCGCAATGCCGGCGCCCACTGAGGAGATGGTCCGCGTGGCCACCGCGCTGCAGGGTTTCGACGCCGTGCATGCCAGCCATATCCGCGACGAAGCCGACCGCATCCGCGAGGCCATCGACGAGGCCGTGGCCATCGGCGAGGCCGGCGACGCTGGCGTCGTCATATCGCATCACAAGCTGATGGGAGTGAAGAACCACGGCGGCTCTGTCGAAACGCTGGCACAACTGTCGCAACTGATGCGTCACCGTTGCGTCGGGCTGGACTGCTATCCGTACCAGGCAGGCTCGACCATCCTGCGCAAGGATCGGCTCCCCTTGTCCAGCCGTGTGATCGTGACGCGTTCCCAGCCGCATCCCGGATTCGCCGGCAAGGACCTGCACGAGATCGCCGCCGCCATGGGGCTGTCGCCGGAGGACGCCGTCGACGCGCTGCAGCCGGCCGGCGCCGTCTACTTCCTGATGGACGAGGCCGACGTGCGCCGCATCCTGGCCTTTCCCCAGACGATGATCGGGTCCGACGGCCTGCCGCACGATCCCGTGCCGCATCCGCGGCTATGGGGCACGTTCCCGCGCGTGCTGGGCCACTACAGCCGGGATGTCGGGCTGTTTCCGCTGGAGCTGGCCGTGCACAAGATGACGGGGCTGACGGCCCGCCATTTCGGCCTGCCACAGCGTGGCGTGCTGGCCGAGGGGCACTATGCCGACGTGACCGTCTTCGATGCCGACCGGATCATCGACACGGCCACGTTCGAATGCCCGGTGGCGCAGGCCGATGGCATCGACTGCGTGTTCGTCAACGGCAAGATGGCATGGCGCGACGGGGGCAGCACCGGCGTCCGCGCAGGCTCCGTGATCCGCCGCGCCGCGCGCACGGGTGTTCCCGCATGATGGCTTCCTTCATAATCCCTTTGATCCACTTACCCTACATTCGAGCAACACGATGCAATCCGTCTTCCACCTCGCCTTCAACGTAACCGACCTCGACGAGGCGCGCCGCTTCTACGGCGGCGTGCTCGGCTGCAAGGAAGGCCGCAGTACCGACACCTGGGTCGATTTCGACTTCTTCGGCCACCAGATTTCGCTGCATCTGGGCAAGCCATTCCAGACCGAGCGCACGGGCCACGTGGGCAATGTGCTGGTCCCGATGCCGCACTTCGGCATCATCCTGCTGCTGACCGACTGGCGTGCGCTGGCCGACCGGCTGACGTCGGCCGGCACGGACTTCGTGCTCGCGCCGCAGGTGCGGTTCGAGGGTGAGCCGGGCGAGCAATGGACGATGTTCTTTACCGATCCGTTCGGGAATCCGATCGAGGTGAAGGGGTTCAGGAGTTGGGAGGCGGTGTACGCGCACTAGGGGTTGACGGGGGAGGGCGGTGACTGCCCTCTCCCCCAACCCCGCTCCCGCGAGCGGGAGAGGGGAGAGGGCAGTCACCGCCCATGCCTCTACCGCAGCAACGGATACACCAGCAACCCGATAGCCGCGGCGGCGGCCACGATGACCGGTTCCGGAAGCTTCTTGAATCGCCAGAGCAGCAGCACGGTTACGATCGCCAGCAGCAGCGTCGGCATATCGACGATGGATCGTCTGGCCAGCACAACGACAGCCCCGGTAATGGCGCCGATCGCGGCGGCTGTCACGCCGTCCACGAATGCGACGATGGCGGGCAGCCGGCCGTACTTCTTGAAGTACGGGGCGGGAATCACGGTAAAGAGATAGCACGGCAGGAAGGTGGCAAGCGCCGCGACGACGGCGCCGGGCAGTCCGGCCACCAGATAGCCGATGAAACCGACGGTAATCACCACGGGTCCCGGCGTGATCATGGCCACCGCGACGGCGTCGACGAACTGCTTCTCGTTGAGCCATTGATGCTCGGTCACGACGCCGCCATAGAGGAACGGCACGATCGCGAGCCCTGAGCCGAACACGAAGGCGCCGGCCTTCGCGAAGAACAGCCCGAGCTGGGCCAACAGCGGCCAATCGAAGCTGGCCAGCATCCCGCTGCCGGGCACCAGTTGCGTGGCCGCGGCGATTGACATGCCGCCCTGCCTGAACCACGTCGGCGGCGCGCGCCACAACCACACCAGTACGCCGGCGGCGATAAACAGCCACGCCATTTCCGACTCCGTGACGATGGTCACCGCGGCAAGGGCCACGTAGACCGCCCAAAGCAAGGGATCGGAGCCCACGTTCTTGCGCGTGAGCTTGAACGCGCTGATGGCGATGATGCCGATCACCGCGGCGCCCACGCCGTAGAACACCGACTGCATCCACGTCAGTCCGCCGTAGCGGACATAGGCCCAGCCCAGCCCCAGCACGATCAGGAAGGACGGCAGCACGAAGGCGATGCCGACCAGGGTGGCGCCCGCGATGCGGTAATGGACGAAACCGAGGTAGATCGCGAGCTGCGCCGCCAAGGGACCGGGCGCGAGCTGCGCCAATGCCAGCCCCTCCTTGTAGTCCGCTTCCGTGAACCAGTTCCGGTCCTCGACCAGATCGCGGTGCATATAGCCGGCGAGGGCCACGGGACCACCGAACCCGAGACCGCCGAGGCGAAGCATGTAACCGACGAGTTGCCACAAGCCGTAGGGCCGGGTGGGATCGGTCGGGGCGGGTGGAGGGGCGGCACGCATGGTCGTGAACGAAGGGTAGGGCGTCCAGGATCAGGGAGGCAAGCCGACATGACGTCAGGGTTTCTTCCTAGGGGGTATCCCTGATGGCCCCGGCCCAACCGCTTCTGCATGATACCGGGTAGTATCTAGATACTAAGTAGTATGTGATCAAGAATGCGCTCGGACGCCAGCGATCCGGCGCGCTAGCGGGGCCGTGTGGAGCCCCCGGGGGACGAAAATGACCGGACCACTCCAAGGCATCCGGGTGCTGGACCTGACAACCATGCTATCCGGCCCACAGGCCACGCTGATCCTCGGCGACCTGGGAGCGGATGTCATCAAGGTCGAGACACCGGAAGGCGATGGCATTCGAGACATCGGGCCCATGCGCAACCCTGGCATGGGGGCGATGTTTCTCCAGGCCAACCGGAACAAGCGAAGCATCGTGCTGGACCTGAAAGCGGCGGACGGGCGCGAGGCCTTTCTTCGCCTGATCGCCACGGCGGACGTCTTTGTCACGAACACCCGTAGAAAGCCGTTGCAGCGGCTGGGGCTTTCCTACGAGGAGTTGACGGCGATCAACCCGTCCCTGATTTACGTGAGCATCGTGGGCTACGGCAGTACCGGGCCCTACGCCGATAAGCCGGCGTACGACGACCTGATTCAAGCCGCTGCCGGCATTCCGGCCCTGGCCGGTTCGTCCGACCCATCGCTTGCCCGCTACGCGCCGATAGCGATTGCGGATCGCGTCACCGGAATGCACGCGGCCAACGCGGCATTGGGCGCGCTGTATCACCGGCAGAAGACCGGCGAGGGCCAGCATATCGAGATCCCGATGTTCGAAACGGTGGCCGCGATGGTGCTGGCCGACCATATGGGCGGCCTGGTGTTCGACCCGCAACACGGCGCCCCGGTGTTCCAACGCTACGCCACGACAAGGCGTCCGTTTGCGACGAAGGACGGCTTTATCTCGCTGATGATGATCACGGACAAACAGTGGCGGGCGTTCTTCACGGAGGCCGGTTGTCCCGCGTTGGCCGACGATCCGCGCTTTCGCGATGTCACGCATCGCACTGAAAACACCGGACAGCTCTACGCCATCGTGGCGGAACTGCTGTCGACCGGCACCACGGCGGACTGGATCGAGCGGCTGGAGGGCTGCGACATCCCCGTCGCGAAGCTGGAGTCCATCGAGTCACTGCTCGATAACCCCCATCTGAAAGCGACGGCTTTCTTCGAAACGGTGGAGCACCACAGTGAGGGCCCCATCCGGAGCATTGCCCGGACAAGCACCTGGTCGCTCACTCAGCCGGGCTTGTCGCGAGGCGCTCCGCGGCTGGGGGAACACGGTAGCGAGGTCCTGGCGGAAGCGGGCTATTCGGACGAGCAAATCAAGGCGCTGTTGGTGAAACGATCGGATCGGAGCAAGCAATGAAGGCGGTGGTATGCAGGCAGTATGGAGGCCCCGAGATGGCTGCGCTCGAAGACGTAGCGAGCCCCGCCGTCGCGCAAGGGCAGGTCAGGATTCGCGTCGAAGCATGCAGCGCGAGCTTCGCGAGCCTGCTGGTCATGGAAGGCAAGCACCAGAACCGTGCGCCGCTGCCGCTGACACCGGGCACCGAGGTTGCCGGCTACGTGCTGGAGGTGGGCCCTGGCGTGACGCGCTTCAAGGCCGGCGATCGAGTTATCGCCGGCGTGCAATCCGGCGGCTATGCGCAGGAGGTGGTGGCGCCCGAGCAGACCGTCTTCGACCTTCCGGATGGGATTGATTTCGACACCGGCGCGCAGTTCCCGACGATCTACGCCACGGCCTATGGCGCGCTCCAATGGCGTGCCAACGTGCAGCCAGGCGAACTGGTGCTGGTGCACGGTGCCGCGGGCGGCAGCGGCCTGGCCGCTGTCGAAGTGGCCAAGGCACTGGGAGGGCGCGTGATTGCAACCGTTGGATCAGACGACAAGGCCCGGATCGTCAGGCAGCACGGTGCGGACATGGCGATCAACTACCGCAATGCCGACTGGCAAGCCACCGTCCTTGCGGCGACGGACCGCAGGGGAGCAGACGTAATCTACGACCCCGTGGGCGGCGAGACCTTCGACAAGTCGCTGCGCTGCATTGCGCCCGACGGCCGGATCATTCCGATGGGCTTTGCCGGCGGGACGATCCCCACCGTTCCCGCCAACATCGTGCTGGTCAAGAACATCTCTGTCATCGGGGTGTACTGGGGATACTACTTCGGATGGGGTAAGCAGCCGGTGCGGCCCGGCAATGACGAGCGGCTGCGCAAGGCCTACCGGGCGCTATTCCAGTGGACGCTTGAGGGCAAGCTCAGGCCCAGAGTGCACGCGGCACTTCCCCTCGCCGAGTTCCGGACAGCGCTGCAGATGATCGCCTCGCGCGAGGCGATCGGCCGCGTGGTCATGCATCCGCAGGCGTAGCAGAGCGCTCGCAGAACGGCTTCGCGGCCGCATCGGGCGAACAGAACTGGCGACATCGTCCGGGTCCGCCGCCGGTGTCGCCACGCATCAACCATAAAAGGAGGAGACAACATGCTGAAGAAAACCGCTGGCCTCATCGCAGCCATCATGCTGACGGCAACAACGGCCGTCCGCGCGCAGGACGCCTACCCATCGAAGCCCATCTCGATGATTTCACCGTACCAGGCCGGAGGAACCACGGAATTGTTTGCGCGCCTGCTCGTTGACGACATGGCCGCCGTGCTTGGCAAACCGATCGTGATCGAACAGAAGCCCGGTGCCGCGGGAACCATCGGCGCGCGCCTCGTTTCCATGAGCAAGCCCGATGGCTACACGCTGCTGGCCAACACGTCGCAACACGTGATGTATCGCGGCATGTACAAGCAGCTTCCGTTCGATCCGATGAAGGACTTCCAGCCCGTGGGACAGCTCGGCTCTTCGCCGATCCTGGTGGTCGTGGCGGACGGTTCGCCGTACAAGACGCTGAAGGACGTGCTCGCTGCCGCGAAGACGAAGAACCTGACGTTCGCTTCCGGCGCCATGGGTTCCTTGCCTCACCTGACCGGCGAACTGGTGGCCTCGAAGGCCAACATCAAGATGACCCACGTCGCCTACAACGGCACCGCGCCGGCGCTCACCGACGTATTGGGCGGACACGTGGACCTGCTGTTCTCCACCGCGGCAAGCGTGGAGCAGCAGATCCGCGCCGGGAAACTCCGGGCGCTGGCCGTTTCCACCAAGGAGCGCATGCGGTCGTTTCCCGATGTTCCCACCATCGCCGAATCCGGCATGCCGGGCTTCGACGTAACGGCCTGGTACGGCGTATGGGCGCCGAAGGGCACCGATCCGGCCGTCATCCGGAAACTGAATGACGCCATGCGCAAGGCTTCAGCGCTGCCGGCAGTGCAGAAGCGCATGAGCGATTTCAGCGTCGTGCCAAGCAACATGACCGCGGAGGAATTCGCCGCGTTCACGGCCAGGCAGAACGAACTGTGGCTTGACGTGATGAAGACCGCGAAGATCCAGCCGAACTAGGGAGCCGCAATGCAAGCGCAAGATATCAGGGTCGAGGTCAGCGGCCATGTCGCGTGGATCACGATCAACCGGCCAGATCGCATGAATGCACTGGCCAGGCGCACATTCGACGAGCTGCTGGACGCGTCGCTGCGGCTCGACGAAGACCCTGCGGTCCGCGTCATCGTCTTCACCGGCGCGGGAACGCGCGCGTTCTCCGCCGGCGTGGATCTGAAGGAGGTGGACCAGGATCGGAAGATGGTCGACCCCATGCGCGGGCCCACACGGAACCTCAACGAAGTGGTGATGGAGCTGTCGAAGCCGACCATTGCGGCGATCAACGGGGTGGCCGCCGGGGGAGGGTGCGAGCTTGCGCTGGCATGCGATATCAGGATGGCATCGGAGACCGCCCGCATGGGGCTGCCGGAGGCGCGCGTCGGCATGGGCGCCAACTTTGGCAGTGTCTTGCTGCCACGCCTGGTCCCGCGCGGGCTCGCGCTGGAACTCCTGTTCACCGGCGAGCTGATCGACATGGCGAGGGCGCGTGAACTGGGGCTCGTCAACCGGGTCGCCGGTGCTGACCGCCTGATTGAAGAGACCGCGGCCCTGGCAGGCAGGATCGCCGACAACGCGCCGTTGTCCGTGCAGCGTATGAAGGCGGTGGCCTTCAAGAGCTGCGGGCTGCCGATCTCGTCTTCGCTGCGGCTTTCCGTCGGTCCGAATCCCTACAACAGCGAGGACCGGATGGAAGGAGCAAGGGCCTTCGTGGAAAAGAGGAAGCCGCGATTTCAGGGCCGCTAGCGCGGCCAGGGCGGTTGCGCGTGGCCTTGCCATTGGCGTTGACCGATGGGCGAGGACCGGTGAATACCCGCAATCATGAGCATGGCCCGGCTGGCGTGGCTGGGGATGCCCGATGCGTCGTGGCGAGTCCCGATGCGTTTAATGGAGAGCATGGAATGAAGGAATTGTGGAATCCGGCGTTGGCTGAGGCCGAGTCCAGGTGGCAGCAGAAGGCCCAGGCGCTGACGACCCAGGCATTCGCGCCGTTGGCGGAGGAGATCGACCGCGACCAACGCTATCCGATCGAACATCTGCCGAAGCTGCTGGACGCAAAGATCTCGGGCATGTTCGTGCCGAAGGAATACGGTGGCGAGGGCGCGTCGCTTACCGCGGTGGTGGCGGTGGTGGAAGCCGTCGCGCAAGGCTGCGCTTCCACGTCGGCGATTCTGGCCGCGCTGGCGCTTGGCGCATTTCCGATCCTGCTGGGCGGGAACGAGGCGCAAAAGAAGGCGCTGCTGGGCGGCCTGGCCGAGCGCGGCGATGCGGTGAATTTTGCCCTCAGCGAGCGTGAAGCCGGCTCCGACCCGTCCGCCATCAACGCAACGGCGGTGCGCGAGGGCGACGGCTGGCGCATTCGCGGCGAGAAATGCTGGCTGGGCAACGGCGGTCACTCGCGGCATTTCATCGTCTTCGCCCGCACTGCCACGGAACAGTCGCGCAAGGCGATCTCGGCATTCATCGTCCCGCGAGAAACCGAAGGTCTGGTCGTTGACTTCTATGAAGACAAGATGGGCATCCGCGGCACGACCACCACGAACCTGAAGCTCGACGTCTGGGTGCCCGCGGACAGCCTCGTCGGAAGCGAAGGGGACGGCCTCAAGCTCGCGCTGGCGACACTGACCGTCGGCCGCGTCGTGGTGGCCGCGCAAGCCAACGGAATCGCGCTATGCGCGTACGAGTCCGCGCGGCGCTATGCGGTCACGCGACTGACGTTCGGCCAGACGCTGATCGACCACCAGGGCGTTGGCTTCAAGCTCGCCGATGCCGCCATGAATCTGTCGGCGGCACGCATGTTCACCTATGAAGCGGCCCGCGCGTATGACGAAGGCAAGGACATCGGCACCCTGGGCGCCATGGCAAAGCTGTATGCCAGCGAGGTATCCCACACGGTTGTGGACGATGCGGTCCAGATCCTCGGCGGGCGCGGCTACGTGAAGCCGAACGTGGTGGAACGGTGCTATCGCGACCAGCGGATCACCGAAATCTACGAGGGTACGTCGGAGATCCAGCGGATCGTGCTGGCGCGTGCCGTCAAGAAGGCGGCCTTGGCCGATATCGGAGCGGGCCAATGAAGCGGACGAATGCGAGCTACGCCGAGATGCCGGCGCGGCAGGTGGAGCTGCTCGATGCCGCGGCGCGGGCCTTTACGCAGATGGGCTTTGCCTTGGCGACGATCGACACGGTCGCCGACCTGATTGGCGTCACCAAGGGCAGCGTCTATTACTACTACCGCAGCAAGACCGATCTGTTCTTCGCGGTCCACCGGCGCGCGATGGAAATCAACCTCGACGCGATCACGCCGCTGGCGCGCGCGAGCGGCGTTTCGGCGAGCCAGCGCATCTGGAACATGGCGCATCGCCATACGCACCTGATGATGGAGCACCTGAACTACCAGCGCGTTACGGTGCAAGGGCTCGAAATGCATCTGATGGGGCGGACCAACGAGCAGCAGCGTGCCCAATTGGAAGAGCTGGTCCAGCTTCGGGACACCTATGAACGCCTGTTCCGTACCGTCATCGAACAGGGCATGGAAGCGCGCGAGTTTCCCGCGATGCGTGTCGAGCTGACCGTGAAGCCGCTGCTGGGCGCGCTGAACTGGACGACCATGTGGTACCAGCCACGGGATGGCGAGACGGAGGACGACCGCGAATCGATCGCGCGCCATGTGGCCAACTTCGTGGCCGCCGGCCTGAGTGCCGGCAGTCCCGCGGGGCTTGTCATTCCCTTCCCCCAGACCAACCGGTAACCGCCATGTCAGCAGCTCACGAAATGCCGCGCGCCAGCCAGCCGGATCCGCAAGCCGGATGGCAGGCTGTCGCCGGGCTTTACCACGCCTTCTTCACCGGCATCGTTCTCTCCACGGTGACCCGCCGCGGCACGCCCGCGGCGGCGGAGCTGGTCTACGAGATCTTCTGCCGCCAGCGACGCGAACGGTTCCTGCCGGGCCTGCGCAAGCTCGGCATCGACGGGCTGCCGCCGGCAGTGGCGGCAGCCCAGTATCACTATCTGTCGAACCATATCGGTGGCGTCCCGGTGCAGTACATGTACGAGAGCGACCGCAAGGCATGGATCCGCTACAACGCGCCTCGCTGGATCTGGTCCGGTACGGCGCTGTGCGGCATTCCATCGGAAGTGTCGCGCGCCATGCTTGCCGGATGGCATGCGCAGAACGGCGTCACGCTGGGCAACCGGCGCCTTGGCTTCGTCTGTACCAAGCAGGCCGTCGACGGCCAGTCGGGCCTGGAGGGCTACTACTACGAATACGACCACGATCTGGAGCCGCATGAGCGGCTGCGTTTTGCCCGCAATGAGGAAGCGCCGGATTTCGACGCGGCCGCCGCGCCGACGCTGCCGACCGATACGTGGCCGCAGGGTCGCCTGGCCAAGGCGAAGCGAAACTACGCGATGGAGTATGTGCGTACCGCGCTGCCGGTTGCCGTCAATCTATGGGGTCCCGATGAAGCCCAGCGGCTTCTCGGCCTGACCGCGAAGATGATCGGGATGCAGTTCTATCACGAGACGGCCGCCCAGCTTGGCACGCCGGTGGACAAGTCCGCGGCCGGCTTTGCCCGGTTCATGCAGGCGCTGGCCAGCGCCCAGGATGACAGATGCGAGATCCTCGGCCCCGGTGCTCGCGTGCAGCAGCGCGGCTGGACGTTGATGGACCCCGTAGTCGATGCGCATCCATGCGTTGCGCAGGCGTGGAACGGGCTGCTGGAGGGTGGCCTTGCCGCGCATAACCATCGACTCTCGCTGACAACCCAATGGCGCAGGAGCCATGAGGGCTACGTGTTCGACTGGGTAGTGGAAGGGGACCGCGATGGCTGAAGCAGACAACATCGGAACGACCGGCGGCGCACTGGCCGGCTTGCGGGTGGTCGATGCCTCCCGTGTCCTGGCCGGTCCGTTCTGCGGGCAGATTCTGGGCGACCACGGTGCCGACGTGATCAAGATCGAGTCGCCCGAAGGCGACGAGTGCAGGGGCTTCGGCCCGCCCTTCGTCGACGGCGCCTCGGCGTATTTTCGCGCCGTCAATCGCAATAAGCGCAGCATGGTGCTGGACATGAACCGCGAGGCGGACCGCGAGGTGTTCTGGCGGTTCGTGGCGACAGCCGACGTGCTGATCGAGAACTTCAAGGCCAGCACGCTCAAGACCTGGGGGATCGCCGACCCGGCCTCCATCACGGAACGCTTTCCCAGCCTGATTCACTGCCGGATCACCGGTTTCGGCGACGACGGGCCGCTGGGCCGGCTGCCCGGCTACGATGCCGCGGTGCAGGCAATGGCGGGACTGATCAGCATCAACGGCGAGGCGGGCGGCAACCCCGTCAGGCTTGGCGTACCGGTGGTGGACCTGACCACCGGCATGAACGCGGCGATGGCGGTGCTGCTCGCGCTCAACGCCCGCCATCGAACCGGCCGGGGCCAGCTGGCCGACGTCAGCCTGTACGACTGCGCGGTGTCTGTCGCGCACCCATTCCTGGCCAACTTCCTGGCATCCGGCGTGACACCGAAGCCCACCGGCAACGGACACCCGAACATCGTTCCCTACGATGTCTATCAGACGGCCACGTGCCCGCTTTTCGTGGCCGTCGCCAACGATCGGCTGTTCGGCCGGCTGTGCGAGGCGCTGGGCATCGGCGATCTTGCCGCCGACGAGCGATTCGCGACCAACCGCCAGCGCGTGAACCACCGCGATGCCCTGAACGCGGCGCTGTCGAAGGCGTTCGCCGCGGTGGACGGGGAATCGTTCGGCAAGCAGTTGCTGGCGCGGAACGTGCCCGCCGCGCCGATCCTGACGATTGCCGAGGTCGCACAGGCTCCACACACGGCCCACCGGCAAATGGTCGTGAAGAAGGATGACTATGTCGGTCCCGGCATCCCGATCAAGCTGATGGGCACGCCGGCGTCTGTCCGCACGGGCCCGCCCGCTTTGGGCAGCCTCAAGGCGACGGGCGAAGACGTGGAGTCGATCTGGACGGAATGAAGGGCAGCGGGCGAGGCCGCCGCGCGCATCCGCGGCGCGGCGGCGCAACCGCGTCCCAACGGCGGCCGTCAGTCGATCTTGACGTTCAGTTCCTGCACGGCACCGGCCCACTTGGCCAGCTCCGCATCGATGAAGCGGCTCAACTCCTTGGGGCTGCTGCCAACCGGCGTCGCGCCTTCGGCATTGAAGCGCTGCGCCAGCTTGGGCGAAGTCAACACCTTGCCGATCGCCTTGTTCAGCGTATCGATTACCGGCTGCGGCGTGTTCTTCGGCGCCAGCAGCGCGTTCCACGTGTTGATCTCGAAGCCATTGAAGCCCGGCAGCTCCCGCATCGCCGGAATGTCGGGCAACTGCGACGAACGGTCCTTCGTGGTCACCGCCATCGCACGCAGGCGGCCTGCCTTGACCTGCGGCAATGCCGCGGGCAGCGTGGCGAAGCTCAGTTGCGTCTCGCCGGCCATGACCGAGGTGTTGGCCAGCGCTCCACCGCGATACGGCACGTGCACCACGTTCACGCGCGCGCTCTGCGCGAACATCGCGCCTGCGAGATGGACCGGCGAGCCGTTGCCGCTTGACGCGTAGTTCAGTTCCCCCGGCTTCTGTCTGGCGAGGTTGACCAGTTCCCCGACCGACTTCGCCGGCAGCTTGGGATTGGCGATCAGCACCAGCGGGATCGACGCCACCATGCTGACCGGTGTGAATCCATTGACTGGCTCATAGCCGAGGGTCTGCTTGTACAGCGCGGGATTGATGCCGTGGCTCGACACGGTGGCCATGAACAGCGTGTAGCCGTCTGGTGCCGATTGCTGGACGAACGCGGCGGCTGCGTTGCCCGCCGCCCCGGGCTTGTTCTCCACGATGACCGATTGCCTCAGTTCCGCCGCCAACTGCTCGGCCAGCGCGCGCGCCAGGATGTCGGTCGTGCCGCCGGCCGCGTAGCCGACCACG
Organism: Cupriavidus gilardii J11; assembly: GCF_007829435.1. Taxonomy (GTDB): domain Bacteria; phylum Pseudomonadota; class Gammaproteobacteria; order Burkholderiales; family Burkholderiaceae; genus Cupriavidus; species Cupriavidus gilardii_D. The sequence continues at coordinate 11,584 of NZ_VLJN01000003.1, read as the reverse complement.
ATGCGCACCGGTTGTTGGGGATATTGCGCAAGGGCAGGGCCCGCGACCGTCATGGCCGACAGGGCGCAAAGGGTCGATACGGCGGCCAGCGGCAGCCGCTTCCATGGCGTCTTCATATTGTGTCTCCTGTTGTATTGCGGCGGCGTCCGCCCGCGTGCGGGACGGCACCACCGTTCTCGTTGTGGCGCCGCGTCAGCGGCCCTTGAACACCGGCTGACGCTTCTCGGCGAAGGCCAGCTTGCCTTCCCGGTAGTCGTCGCTGGCAAAGCACTGCATGACGAGCGCCTTCATGGCATCCACGTCGACCTCCGGACCCAGTTGCTGCAGCTGGCGAATCATTCGCTTGCCCGCCTGCAGCGTCAGCGGTGCATTGGCCGCGATCTGGTTGATGCGCAGCTGCAGCGCGGCGTCGAGCCCCGCGACGTCGGTCACCTGATTGACGAGGCCTAGTGCATGCGCCTCGGTGGCCGGATAGCGCGCGGCCGTGAGGAAGATTTCCAGCGCCTTCGATGCGCCCACGGCGGTGACCAGATTGCGGATCGCGGTCAGGCGATAGCCGAGGCCGAGCCGGCCCGCTGGAATGGAAAAGGTGCTGTCGTCCGACGCGATCCGCATGTCGCAGCACAGCGCGATGTTCAGCCCGCCGCCGATGCAATAGCCGCGAATGCGGGCGATGGTCGGCTTCACGAAGTCGTACAGGGCCAGCTGCGCGGCCTCCGCCACCTGCTCGTAGGCCGTCACGGCATCCTCGCCGGAGCGCAGCTTGTCAAACTGCGAGATATTGGCGCCGCTGACGAAGGCGCGCTCGCCGGCGCCGGTCAATACGACCACGCGTATGTCGTCATCGCGTTCGAAAACGGAGAGCGCCTTGGGCACCGCCGCCCACATGTCGAACGACACGGCGTTATGGCGCTGCGGGTCATTGAACGTGATCCAGCCCGCGTTGCCGCGTTTCTCGACCAACAGCGAATCGGTGATCTCGCCTTCCAAAATGCGTGTCGTTGTCATGCCTGTGTTCCTGAACGTGTCGCCAGATGTCTTTCCATGCCGTTCACCAGATGCCGGCGCATGGCGTTGCGCGCGGCCTCGGCATCCTTCGACGCAATGGCATCGAAGATCGCGTGGTGTTCCTGCTCGATCTCCGAGATGCGCGCCGTGCCGGTCGACGTCGTGCGCAGCGTGCGGACCGCGTCGTGCAGGACTCCGTTCAGATGCGCCATCAGTCGAATGAAATAGGGGTTGTTGGTTGCCGAACTCACCACCAGATGAAAATCGAGCGCGCGATCGACGCCTTGCTGCAGATCGTTTCCGGCACGGTCCACGTTGGCCAGCGCTTGCCGCAACGCTTCAAGCTGCGCCTCGGTGCGGAACTGCGCGGCCAGCGCGGCGGCGCCCGATTCGATCTCGACACGCAGCTGGTACACGTGCTGCAGCGCATCCCCTTGCAGCAGCTCATCCTTGACGATCTCGAAATTGCGCTTGCCGACGTCCTGCGCGACAAACGAACCGGTACCGCGCCGGGTTTCCACATAGCCCGACAGCTTGAGCCGCGCGATCGCTTCCCGTACCACATTGCGGCTGACGTCGAACGCCACGGCCATCTCGTGTTCGGTCGGCAGGCGCTGGCCCACCGCCAGCGTGCCGTTCAGGATGCGCTCGCGGATCTGGTGAGCGATGTCGTCGGGCAGGTTCTCGGGGCGGCGCAGGCGCGTGAAGTCGCGCGACGCTGTACCTGGCTGGTGCTTCATGGGGTCTCCGTCATGGATATTGGCTGCCTTGCCGGCAGCGAATCACGCCGGATATGTTAACGCCCCTTCAGATCACGCCTTCCCGGGCCAGCGCCTCGATGCGCGCCGGTTCCAGTCCCAGGAGCGTCTCGTACACCGTACGGTTATGCTCGCCCGTCTCCGGCGCCGGACCGAGTTCGCCAAGCGCGGTGCGGCTCATGATGACGGGCTGGCCCACCACCGAGATCGTGCCGAGCTTCGGATGCCGGATCGGCTGCCGCATGCGCAGGTGCTGAACCTGCGGGTCCTCGAACACCTGGTCCATGCTCAGGATGGGCCCGCACGGCACGCCTTCCCTGTTCATCAGCGCGATCCACTCGTCGGTCTTGCGGGTGCGGGTTCTTTCCGCGATGGCCGCATTGAGGGCGGGGCGGTTCTTCGCCCGCAATGGCACCGTGCGGAAGCGCTCGTCATCGAGCAGCGGGGTCAGGTCCAGCACGCGACACAGCCTCGCGAAGATGTCGTTGCCCATCGCCGCGATGTTCATATAGCCATCCTGGGTCGGGAACACGCCGGTGGGGCTGCTGGTGGGGTGGTCGTTGCCGCTTTGTCCGGGCACCTCGCCATTCATCAGCCAGCGCATCGCCTGGAAGTCCATCATCCACAGCTGCGATTGCAGTAGCGACGTCTGTACCCATTGCCCCTCGCCGGACGCTTCCCGCTCGAGCAGGGCCACGAGCAGGCCGATGGCGCAGAACAGTCCGGCCGTCAGGTCGGCGACCGGAATCCCCGCGCGCATCGGGCCGCGGCCCGGCTCACCTGTCACGGACATCATGCCGGAGATGCCCTGGGCGATCTGGTCCAGCCCGGGCCGGTCGACATAGGGACCGTCCTGACCGAAGCCCGACACGCTGCCATAGACGATGCGCGGATTGATCTTGCGCAACGACTCGTAGTCGATACCGAGCTTGAATTTGACGCTGGGCCGGTAATTCTCGACCACCACGTCGGCCTTGCGCACCAGGTCCAGGAACAGCGCCCGTCCTTCGGGGTGCTTCAGGTTCAGCGTGATGCTCTGCTTGTTGCGATGCGTGTTCTGGTAGTCCGCGAATTGCGCGGAGCCGCCCGGCTTGTCATCGGGGGCCTGGCCGGGCTCCTCGATCTTGATGACGTTGGCGCCCCAGTCGGCGAACTGGCGTACGGCGGCGGGGCCGGAGCGCACGCGCGTCAGGTCGAGCACGGTAAAGCGAGAGAGCGGGCCATTTCCCACGGTGGGTCTCCAGTCTGATTCTTATGAGTTTGTCGCCGCATCAACAGATGGGATGTTGGACATCCTATATGGAAGGGCGCCAGACCGCAAGATTGGTGTTTACGCTGATCAGCGGCGGGCATTGACTCACCGCTCGCCGTCGACACGGAAGAGATGGGGGAAGGACAGGCGGGCGCAGGAAGGGCGTGCGGCGGCGTGCCGGCCTCGCGACCTGTCAGAGGCTAGGCTGGCCGTTGCGCCAGGATCGCCGCGCGAACGTTCCGCACATGCGCGGCGCCGGCGGCTTCGGCCTCGTCCGCATCGCCGGACAGTACCGCCGTCGCGATGCGCCGGTAGTCGGCCAGACGCATCTGCTGCAACGAGGCGAGCCGATGTTGCGCGTGAACGATCGGCATATGAATGGTGGGGAACAGTCGCCGCAGTTCACGGTTACCGCTCATTTCAAGCAGCGCACGGTAGAAGCGACGGCGCGCCGCCAAAAAAGCCAGGCTGGCGCCCGCATCGCGCGACTTCTGCGCGGTGGCCAGTTGCCGTACCGCGCCGCGCAACGCTTGGGCATGCGCGCGCTCGCCGCTTCCGCGCGTGGCCGCGCGGGCGAGCAGCCCCGTCATGCGCTCGGCCACATCGAGCACGTCCAGCGTGTCCTGCAGGGTCAGGCGACGAATGATGGCGCCCCGGTGGCGGGGCAATTCGACAATGCCTTCGGCGGTCAGCCGTTGCAGCGCTTCGCGCACCGAGTTTCGGCCCACGCCGAACCGCGTGACGAGGTCCGTTTCGACCAGCCGTTGCCCCGGCACGAAATCGCCCAGTTCCAGGCCGTTGACGATGCCGAAGAACACTTTGTCGGAAGCGCTGCGACCGCCGGTGACGGATCCGGCAGGCTCCGGGTCATCAGCGTCGAAAAAAGGGAAGGATGCCGAGAGTGTCACGGTGCAATGTCGGTCGGAAGGCTGCCACGCGGGCATCCCCGCGGTTGACATGGGATTGAATCATCCTACAATTTTGTCCTGATACCAAGACCAGGGTCCTGCGATGTTCACCCCTTGCCCCACCGAGCGAAGCCGCGACATCGCCGATCGCGTCGAGCGTTTCGTGCGCGACGTGGTCGCGCCGTATGAAAGCGATCCGCGATGCGGCCCGCATGGCCCGTCGGCCGACCTTGTCGACGAACTGCGCGCGAAGGCACGCGACGCGGGCGTGATGACGCCGCACATCCTGCCCGACGGCTCCCACCTGAGCCAGCTCGAAACCGCCGCGGTGCTCAAGCGCTCCGGACTGTCGCCGCTGGGTCCGGTCGCGGTCAACACGATGGCGCCCGACGAGGGCAATATGTTCCTGCTCGGCAAGGTGGCCACGGAAGCGCAGAAGCAGCGTTTCCTGGCGCCTCTGGTTCGTGGCGAGGCGCGCTCCGCATTCTTCATGACCGAGCCGGCGGAGGAGGGCGGGGCGGGATCGGACCCGTCGATGCTGCAGACCACGGCGGTCCGGGACGGTGATGACTGGGTGCTGAACGGGCGCAAGAAGTTCATTACCGGTGCGGAAGGCGCGACCGTGGGCATCGTGATGGCACGCACCAGCCTGCAGGGTGACGATGCCAGATTGGCCCGGGCGACGATGTTCCTGGTCGATCTGCCCAACCCGGCCATCCGTATCGAACGCGTGATCGATACCATCGACAGCTCGATGCCGGGCGGGCATGCGCAGATCCTCATCGACGGACTGCGCGTGCCCGCAGGCAACGTGCTTGGCGAGGTCGACGAGGGCTTCCGCTATGCACAGGTCCGTCTGTCGCCGGCGCGGCTTTCTCACTGCATGCGCTGGTTCGGCACGGTAGCGCGGGCCGACGAGATCGCGCGCGGCTACGCCGCCACGCGCAAGGCGTTCGGCAAGCTGCTGATCGACCACGAAGGCGTCGGCTTCATGTTCGCGGAAAACCTGATCGACCTGCAGCAGGCGGCGCTGATGATCGACTGGTGCGCCGGCGTGCTCGACGGCGGCTCGGCTGGCACCACGGAGAGCTCGATGGCGAAGGTCGCGGTGTCCGAGGCGCTGTTCCGCGTCGCCGACCGCTGCGTGCAGGTCCTCGGCGGCAACGGCGTGTCGCGCGACACCATCGTCGAACAGGCCTTCCGCGAACTGCGTGCGTTCCGCATCTACGACGGTCCCACCGAAGTTCATAAATGGTCGCTGGCCAGGAAGATCAAGCGCGACACATTGGCAACCGCGAAGTGAGGCGGGCCATGCCGACGCGCCCATCCCCGGTCCAGCGCGCGCTTGCCGTATTGCGTGCGCTGTCCGATCCCGAGGTGCGCCGGATGAGCGACGTGGCGCGCGCCACCGGCCTCGACCCCGCCACTGCGTCGCGCATGCTGGAGCTGCTGGTACGCGAGGGCTTTGCCACCCGCGATGAAGCGCGGCGCTATGGTATCGGTCCGGAGGTTTTCCAGCTGGCCGACGTGGCGCAGCGGCGCGCCGATCTGCGCCAGCTGGCGCGGCCGGCGCTGCAACGGCTGGTGGAAGCGTTCGAGGACACGGCCGTGCTGACGGAGGCCAGTCGTGGCGAAGCGGTGTGCTCGGATCTGGAGCCGGGGACCTTCGCCGTGCATGCGAACTACGTCACCGTGGGCACGCGCCGCCCGCTTGGCGTTGGCGCCGGCAGCCTCGCGATTCTGGCGTGGCTTCCGGCTGCCGAGCGGGCAAGGCGGCTGCAGCAGACGGCGCGCAAGCTCGGCAACTATCCCCGTCTGGATGCACCGTCCATTGCCGCCGAGATCGAAGCCGCCCGGTCACGAGGCTACGTGCTGTTCCTGGACTGGGTGGTGGACGGCATGGGTGGCATTGCGGTGCCGATTCTCGACGACGAAGGCAATCCCATGGCCGCATTGAGCGTGGCGGGCCTGAGCGAGCGCATCCGCGGCCGGCAGGCCCGGCTGGCGCGGCAGCTCAGGCAGGAGGCCAGCCGCATCGCCAGCGCGTGGACCCGCGCCGCGCGGCCGGCCCGCGGCCCTCAGTGCTTTGGCCCGCGTAGCAGCGGCGCCAGTGCGTCCGGAATTTCCACTTCGAAGCGCAGCACGGCGCTTGCCAGGGCCTTGCCATAGTTATCGATCGCCAGGCTTCGCGACACGCCGCCGCCAAGGGCGCCCTCGGCGACGAAGTTGAGCACCTGAAGGCCATCCACTTCGTGCCGCGTCACCTCGCCGGTGATCAGCGTTCCGTAGTGCGCCTTGAAGGCGGCGGCGGTCAGTTGCGCCTTGATATGGGGATAGAACGCGGGCGCATAGGCGATGACGGCGGTGTTCGAGGTGTTGCCCTTGTCGCCCGAGCGGCTGTGTGCAAGACGGCGAAGCGGTACGCGCATGATGGTGGCTCGCGGTGAAGTCAATCCGGTTCAGAGCATGTGGACCTGCGATGCGATCAGCGAGCGCGGCACCAGCGCCGACCACACGCCGATGATCTCCCGCGTGCGGTCCTGGTGCGGCACGCGCTTGCCGGTGGAGGCGAGCCCGCACACCGCCATGCTGTCGATCTCGCGGCCGACCTTGGCTGCTTCCTCGCGGGTGCGCGTGCGGGCCGCCACGCGCACCGCGATCTCGTTGGGCTCGCAGGCCGGCTCCGGCGACGCCGCGCCGTGCACCGCGTTGACGCCAAGGAAGTCGATGCGCAGTTCTTCCGCCTGCAGTCCGGCCAGCGCAAAGCGTTCCTGCAGAATGCGCCGTGCCAGCCTTGCCTTGTCCAGGCAGCCCGGGCCGGCATAGAAGAACATGTCCTCGCCGATATGGCCCTCGGTGCAGCCCAGCGACACCTTCAGCGTATCGGTGCGCGGCAGCCCGGTGACGCCGCTCACACGGACGCGATCCGGCCTGGTCTGTTCCAGCACGGCGGTGGAGAAGTCGACGATCACGTCCGGAGTGATATAGCGGCGTGGATCGTGCACCTCGTAGAACATCTGCTCCTTGACGGTCTCCAGATCGATGCGGCCCCCGGTGCCCGCCACTTTCGCGATGACGGCGGTGCCGTCCGCTTCCACCTCCGCGATCGGAAACGCCAGGTTCCACGGTTCGGGCACGTCCTTGTATCCCGGGTCGCCAAAATAGCCGCCGGTTACCTGCGCCCCGCATTCGAGCAGATGGCCGATCGCACTGCCGCGAGCCAGTCGCGTCACGTCGTCGGCAGACCAGCCGAAATGATGGATCATCGGCGCGAGGAACAGCGAAGGGTCCGCGACCCGTCCGGTGATCACGATCTGCGCGCCGGCACGCAGCGCCGCGACGATCGGTTCGGCACCCTCGTAGGGCTCCGCGCTGATCAGCGTGTCGCGCAGCGATGACACCGGCGCGCCGCTCTCCAGCAGCGTCAGGTCCAGCCCGCAGATGGTGCCGGTCAGGTCGGTGGTGGTCACGGCCGCGATCCTCACGTTGGGCAGGCCCAACTCGTCGCACAGCTGTGCCACGCGCCGCGCGGCGCCCAGCGGGTTAATCCAGCCCTGGTTGCTGATGATGCGGGTGCCGTTGGCGATGCAATGCGGCAGCACGGCGCGCATTCGTTCGTCCAGATAGGTGTCGTAGCCCGCGAACGCGGGGTCGCGCCGGCGGCGAACCTGCGCGGCCGAGACGGTGGCCTCCGCCATCGTCTCGAAACACAGGTAGTCCAGCTTGCCGAGCCGGGCCGAGCGTTCCGCCGGTTCCACGCGGTCGCCCCACCAGCCCGAGCCGGAGCCGATACGAAGTGTGTTGGTCTGGGTCATCGGTTCATGCCCTCAGGTGGGATCACTGTGCCTTGATGCCGGCGGTCTGGATCACGCGCGCCCATTTTTCGGTATCGCGCCGGATGGTACTGGCGAATGCGGCCGAGCCCTCGCCGCCGGGCTCGGCGCCCAGTTCCTGGATGCGCTTGCGCACCTCGGGCATCGCCAGCGCCTTGTCCACCGCCTGCTGGAGTTGGCGCACGCGCTCGGGCGGCGTTGCGGCGGGAACCAGCAGGCCAAACCAGGAATTGACTTCGTAATCGGCCAGCCCGGACTCGCGCACGGCAGGCACCGACGGCAGTACCGAGGCGCGCCTGGTGGTAGTCACGGCCAGCGCCTTCACCTTGCCGGCCTGGATCTGCGCGAGCGACGACGGCAGGTTGTCGAACATCAGGTTGACCTGTCCCGCCAGCAGATCCGTCATGGCCGGCGCGGCGCCCTTGTACGGCACGTGCTGCATGCGGATGCCGGCCATCATGTTCAGCAGTTCGCCGGAAAGATGAGGCGAGCCCCCAGTGCTCGTGGACGCATAGTTGATCTTGCCGGGCTCCCGCTTCGCCATCGCGATCAACTCACCGACCGAATTGGCGGGAAGCGTGCTGTTGATCAACAGCACATTGGGCGAGTTGGCCACCAGCGTCACGGGCGCGAAGTCCTTCGCGCTGTCGTACGGCATGCGCGCGTAGATGAACTGGTTGGTAACCTGCGTGCCCAGCGTGCCCATCAGCAACGTATAACCGTCCGGCGCGCTGCGCGCCACGGCTTCGGCGCCGATGTTGCCGCCCGCACCGGGACGGTTTTCGACCACGATCGACTGGCCGAGCACCTCGCCGGCCTTCTGCGCCACGAGCCGCGCGAGAATGTCGGTGGTGCCGCCGGGCGTGAAGGGCACCACCAGTCGAAGCGGTCGGGAGGGAAACGGCTCGGCCGCGCCCGCGGGCGCGGCCAGCATGGCGCAGAGGAAGGGCAGGGCCGTCAGCAGGCGCTGGCGCAGCTTGGCATTCATCGGACCGTCTCCTGGCGCGTGGCGCGCCGCATGGTTTCGTCGGGGAAACTCTGTGCGGCACATGGTAGGAAGCAGCCGGAAAGACCGTCAATCAAACGGCCGAAATTTTCACTGGATGAAAACCGGTCGGGCCGGGTGGCATAGCGCGACCCGTCGCGTCATTCGCCGGCGCCGTCGATCGCAGCGAGCAGGTCTTGCGTGTTGACCATCCATTCCCGTACCCGGCGAAGCGTCGGATATTGATGAAGCACGGCACGCCACTGCGGCGATTCCAGCAACTGCTGCCAGACGGGTTCGAGGACTCCAATGTCCCGGTATTGTCCTTGCGCCAGCGCGCTGGCGAAGTCCAGGCTGGCCTGCGTGGACAGAAGCCGCATCCGGCTGGCGGCATTGAACAGGCGCGGCGCCGCTTCGGCGGGCGCATCGCTGCAATAGAGCACCGTACTGGCAAGCGCCGTTTCGTCGACGGGCAGTGCGCGCAGCGAGGCACCGCGCACGCGCACCGTCCCCTGCGCCGTCTCGAATGCGTAGACCGCGTCTTCATCGGCCTGCGACAGCAGCCGCACGCCCCGCAGCAGCCGGGGCAGGTCGGTGCTGGCGGCTTCCACGGAAGCCTTGGCCTCCACAAGCAGGCAGACATCCCAGGCCTCTCCGATCTCCGTTCGCCCGGCCGTGTCCGCCCGCCTGAGCAGCACGGCGTCCCATTCGGTCTTGGCACGGTCGTGACCGGGAATCGATGCCGGTACGCGCATCGCGGTTGCGACGCGGTATGACGCCACGCCGTCCTCGGCCGCATCGATGCGCCGTGCCAGCGCGCGCAGCGCGTCGGCGGCCAATGCTTCCACCGCGGCGCCACGTTGCCGCGCGGCAAGACCCCACGCGGCGGCCGTCTGGCTTCCCGGGCGGGCGCCATGTCGCTCCCGCAGCCGGAGGTACTCGATCACCAGCGGGGCCGACGACAGGCGCTCCATGCGACGCAGCCGCTCCAGCGCGGGACTGTCGAGCAGGCGCGCCAGGTCTGGCCCGATGGACGATGCGCCGGCAATCTGCGGCATGGCCAGCAGGTCCCGCGCAGTGTCGTACAGGGCGGACCACGACGATGACGACGCGCACGCCAGCAACCCCCGCAGACGCTCCGGGTCCGTGCCAGGCGGCATGCCGTGCTGTCCGACCCGGTGACCGATCGCATCGACAACGCCATGGACCGCACGGCGGTCCTGGCCGGCGTGCTCGCCCAGCGCTGCGTACTCGCTGACCGGGGCCGCCCTGTGCCGCAGCACCATGGCCTGCAGGGCCGCATCTCCGCCGTCCGGCCGCATCGCCTCGCCAATCAGTTGCGCCAGCGCTTGGACGAACAGCCGCTTCGGCGCCTCGCCCGGCGGCTCGCCACGTGCGAAGGCTTCGCGCGCCTGCTCGATCGCCACGGCAACGCGTGTCGCGGCGTCCGCCTGCTGCATGGCGGACGGCTCGGCCGGGAAGGCGGGCAGGCGGTAGCGGCGGGGGACCGTGCGCAGGATGTCGGCAAGTAGCGGGGAGGTCGGTAGCGGGGACATGGGCAACGGTTGGCACGCGAGCGGGGCACGGAAGATGGCCTTTCACGGAAGATGGCCTTTGGTCTTCGGGCGGCTCATCGACAGCAAAGGGCCTCGAAGGGCATGAGCACGGCCATCCTACTGCACAGCGCCGCTGGGTTCCTGTACGCTCGCGTTAACCCCGCTGCCGACACACGTTGTGCGTTGCGATTGCATGAATCTTGCTGACCGCACGGCACGCGCCGGCGAAGGAGCGCTCATGCAAGACCTGGCTTTCCGCACCCTGCTGTATCGCTACTTTTTCTTCGGCTGGCTGTTCCGCGATGCCAGCCGGGGCAATCGTGCCGAACGCGCGCTGGCCTGGCATTTCAACCGGGCGCGCGCCCATTGGCTGCCCACCTATATGCGGCGCTGGCTTTGCTGCGGCGTCATCCTCTATGGCCTTGGCTGCATGGTGGAACTGGGCCTGGGAGCGCCAGCGCTGTCCGCGCTGTTCTACGTTCCCGGCGCGCTGAGCGTGCCGGGCAATGTGGTCATCGCCGTCATCTGGATCGGCCTGAAGACGCTGCCCGGGCCGCTTTGAACTCAGCCTCCGGGACCGCGCTGCAGGATCTTGTACAAATGGGAGCGGGAAATGCGCAATTGCATGGCCGCGCGCTTCTTGTTGCCGCCATGACGCGCGATGGCATCCATCACCGCCGCATAGGCCATCTCGCTCATTGGGGCGGCGGCACCGGGCGGCGCCCACGGCACAGCCGATAGCGCGGGGCCACTGTCCGCCGGGACACCCGGCGTCGACTCCACATAGGCTTGCGACGGCACGCTTGCCAGCGTATCCGGGCTGACCGGTTCGCGGGCCGCATCGCCCCGCGCGAAGTCCGCAACCCGTAGCGCGCGGCCATCGCAGAACACCAGCGCTTCCTCGATGCGCTGCCGCAATTGCCGCACATTGCCAGGCCACGCCTGGCCCGCCAGATACCGTGCGACGTCGTGATCGACCCTGGGCACCGGCACCGCATTGCGCGCGCAGAAAGCGTCGACAAAGTGGTGCAGCAACGCCGGTATGTCCTCGCGCCGCTGTCGCAGCGCCGGGATGCGAAGCACCACACCGCTCAGACGGTAGTACAGGTCGAGCCGAAAGCGGCCGGCTTCGACCAGCGCGGGGATGTCCCGGTTGGTCGCCGAAATCAAACGGAAGTCCACCCGCTGGGCGCGGCGGCTGCCCAGCCGTTCGACCATGTGGTCCTCCAGCACGCGCAGCAGCTTGACCTGCATCTCCATCGGGATGTCGGCGACCTCGTCCAG
>NZ_VLJN01000012.1:120934-228067 GCF_007829435.1 Cupriavidus gilardii J11 | reverse complement strand
GCCGGCCGCGGCCAAGGCGGGCTGCAGGTCGAGCCATACCGCATGGTTGCAGCCGTAGCCATGGACCAGCAGGAGCGGCGGTCGGCCGGTGTCGGACGGGGCGCCGCCGGCGCGGGCCGGCACGAAGCGCCGGCCCGCGCGGAACGGCTGCAGCCAGTTGAACATGCGAAACACCGCCACGCACTCGCGGACGTAGCAGGCCAGCGCGCCGCTTGCGGTCAGCCGCGTCGCGCTGCGTTCCCGCCGCAGCGGCTCGGGGATGGCTGGAAGCTCGTGCAGCGATCCCCACGGGCCGCCGCCAAGGGAAATGCCGAAGGCCAGCGCGATGGAAAGCGCGAACAGCACCAGCACCGTCGCGATTCCCGCCAGCAGCGCCACCGGCCACGACGCGGCGCCCAGATACACCCATGCCGCCGCGAGGCCGGCCACGGCCGCGAGCTGGGCGGCTACGGCGATGCGGCGGACCGTGGTCGCGTTCACCGTCAGGCGCCGGCCGCGCCCGGATCGGCAGGACGGGCCGCCGGCGTGGGACGCGTGTCGACGAGCCGCGTGCGCGCCAGCCTGTCGTGCAGGAATTGCCGGCGCGGATCAAGCCATGCCAGCATGATCCACACGGCCAGGCCGCCCGCCAGCACGGCGACGAACGGCCCCTTGACCAGCCCCAGCGCATGGCCCAGCGCGGCCGACGGTGGCAACCACAGCCATGCCAGCACAAAGCGGCAGGCGGCCCGTGGCCAGCGCGGCGGCGCGCCGTCAACGGTCTCGACCCGGATGCGCCACGTTTGCATCGGCAGCGTCTGGCCGCTGCGCTGCCAGAACCAGCAGAAGTAGAGCCCCATCGCCACGAACGTCCAAAGCTGCATCGTGAACCGCGTATCCAGGCTCACCGCGCGCAGCGCCGGCCGCGCCAGCAGATACAGCGCCGTGGAAGCGCTCAGGATGCCGAACAGCAGCACACCCTCGTACAGCATGCAGGCAAGACGACGCCAGATGCTGGGAGTCGGCTTGATCGATTCGTCGGGACGGCGTGCGGATGCGGCAAGGGAAGGTCGGGCGGGCATGCGTGTTCAGTAGAGGCATCGTCGGCCGGCCGGGTGGCGGGCTGGCAGATTATGCCAAAGGGAGGCTGGGGGTGGCGTGGTGGCGGGAGGGGCGGGGTGAGGGGGAGTTACCCCGCCCCCACGCCCCGACCAATCGTACCCGCCGCTACTGCCCAGCCATCCCCTCGGGCGCCACGCCAGACGCCGGCGACACGGCCTCTGCAGGGTTGCCTGCCGGGGCAGACCCAGCCTCTGCGCCTGCGGAGGCCGCCCCCGGCGGCGCGAAAGCCCCGGGCACCGAAACGCCGTGCGCCATCGCTTCGCTGGCACCGCCCGTGCCCTGCGAGCCGGCGCGCGTCGGCGCCGTGGCGGGCTTGCGCCCGGACGGCAGCGCACTGACCGCGCCCGGCCTCGGCGGCACCTTCTCCGCCGCCGCCAGTTCCCGCTTCTGCGCCTCGGTCAGCTGCTGATACCGATCCCATGCCTCTGCCTTGCGTTCGGCTGGCACCGTGCGGTGAATCTGGAAGTTCTCGCGGGCGAGACGGCGTTGCTGGGGCGTCAGCTTGATCCACTCCTCCATCCGCTGCCGCGCGCGCTGCTGGTCGGCCGGCGCCAGGTTCTGGTAACGGGCCGCAATCTGCAACCACTTGCGGCGATGGAATTCGGACAATGTATGCCATTCGGCGGCAAGCGGCGCCAGCGCCTCTTTCTGCGCCGGCGTCAGCTCGCTCCAGGCCGGACGCGCGGCCGCCCGTTTGCCGGTCGGCCCGGAAGGAGCGGCGGCACGCGAAGCGTCGCCTTGCGCGTGTACGCCCGTCGGCGTCAGGCACCACACCAGGGCGGCGGCGAAGCCCGCGATCGCATAACTGGCGCGGCGGCCGTGCCGCATGCCGTGTCCGGGCTTATTCGCCATGCTTCAGAAACACATGGAAGCCCGGATCCGCGTAGGCGGCTGGTGGCAGATCGTCCAGCAGCATGGCGGCGTCGACGTCCGCGAGTTCGTCGATGCGCTGTTCCTGCTGCCAGTGGTAGATGCCGGTCAGGCCGGCGCCAAGCGCCACCAGCGTCCACACCAGCCCCAGGCGGCGCAGCCAGTCGACCACGGGGTGGCGGTCGTCCTGCCGGGGCACATGGTGCCCCGCCGAGGCCAGCCGTGGCGCGGCCTGCCSCGACTCGGCCAGGCGACGCGCCACCGCCATGCCACGCGCGGCGGCCAGCCGCTCGGCGATGTCGGCGGGAAGCTCGTGCGCGGACGCGTCCAGCGCGATGCGGACCTGCCGGGCGAAGCGTCGTTCCTCGATCTCGGATGCTTGTCTGCTGTTCATAGTTGGACTCCCCGTGCGCGCAAGGCCAGGGCGAGAGCATGCGTGGCGCGCGAGCAGTGGGTCTTGACGCTGCCTTCGGAGCACCCCATGGCAGCGGCTGTCTCGGCGACGTCCATATCCTCCCAATAACGCAGCAGGAAGGCCTCGCGTTGACGGGTCGGCAGCCGGCTGATTTCCTCCTCGATGATGCGCATGGTCTGGCTGCGCTCAAAGCGGTCCGCGCTGCTTTCGGCTGCGGCGGAGCCCGGCTCGCTCTCCAGTGCCTCCAGCAGATCGACGTCGTCGCCGTCACGGTCGTCGCGCAGGTTCGAGAACAGCGTGACCCACGTGCTGCGCACCTTCTGCCGGCGGAACCAGTCGTGGATGGTGTTCTGCAAGATGCGCTGGAACAGCGGCGGCAGCTCGGCCGGGCCGCGGTCGCCATATTTCTCGGCCAGCTTGATCATCGCGTCCTGCACGATGTCCAGCGCGGCCTGGTCGTCGCGGACCGCGAATGCGGCGTGCTTGAAGGCCCGGCGCTCCACGCTGGCAAGAAAATCGGAGAGTTCCTGTTCGGTTGCCATGCGGCAGGCGGCTGATTCGGATCAGGGACGGCGGAAGGCTCCTGGCCCCGCAAGCGGCGGTGCAGAACCCCGGCCATCCCGAAAATGTGGCGATCCTAGCAAATATCGAGCGCCTGTCGCCAGCCCGGCGCCACACCGAACAGCGATCGGTAGACCGCGCTGAGGCGATGCAGTATCATCGTCGGTTCACGACATCAGTGGTTGTCTCATCCGGCCGCTTATGAGGCGGTCTCCCATGCAGACGCGCATCGCTTGAACCCGTGCCACAAGCCCGGCAGAGAGCATCCGAACAATTTTTTGCCGAAAATTGCAAAGGACTGAAATGAACATGCCCAGCGCGGAATTTCCCCACGCCGACAGCAATTCATCCGCCGCACCCGAAATGATCGGGGCGGAAATCCTCGTCCACGCGCTCGCCGAAGAAGGCGTTGAATACGTCTGGGGTTATCCCGGCGGCGCGGTGCTGTATATCTACGACGAGCTGTATAAGCAGAAGAAAATCGAGCACATCCTGGTGCGTCACGAGCAGGCCGCGGTGCACGCCGCGGATGGCTATGCCCGTGCCACCGGCAAGGTCGGCGTCGCGCTGGTGACGTCCGGTCCGGGCGTGACCAATGCCGTCACCGGCATTGCCACCGCCTATCTCGATTCCATTCCGATGGTGGTGATCACCGGCAACGTGCCGACCCACGCCATTGGCCAGGACGCATTCCAGGAGTGCGACACGGTCGGCATCACCCGGCCCGTGGTCAAGCACAACTTCCTGGTCAAGGATGTGCGCGACCTTGCCGCCACCATCAAGAAGGCGTTCTATATTGCAGCCACGGGCCGTCCCGGCCCGGTGGTCGTCGATATTCCGAAGGACGTGTCGCGCAACGTCTGCCGCTACGAGTATCCGAAGGCGGTCGACATGCGCTCGTACAACCCCGTCAACAAGGGACATGCGGGCCAGATCCGCAAGGCCCTGGCGCTGCTGCAGGGCGCCGAGCGTCCGCTGATCTACTCGGGCGGCGGCGTGGTGCTGGCCAACGCCAGCGACGAACTGCGTCAGCTTGCGGCGCTGACCGGCCATCCGGTCACCAACACGCTGATGGGCCTGGGCGCGTTCCCCGGCACGAGCCGCCAGTTCGTCGGCATGCTCGGCATGCACGGCACGTACGAAGCCAATATGGCGATGCAGAACTGCGACGTGCTGATCGCCATCGGCGCCCGCTTCGACGACCGCGTGATCGGCAATCCCGAGCACTTCACCGCGCAGCCGCGCAAGATCATTCATATCGATATCGACCCGTCGTCGATCTCGAAGCGCGTCAAGGTCGACATCCCCATCGTCGGCAACGTCAAGGACGTGCTGCAGGAACTGATCTCGCAACTGCAGGCCAGCGAAGTCAAGCCGCGTCGCGAGGCGCTGGCGAAGTGGTGGGACCAGATCGAACAGTGGCGCAGCGTCGACTGCCTGAAGTACGACCGCAAGTCCGAGATCATCAAGCCGCAGTACGTGATCGAGAAGATCTGGGAACTGACGCACGGCGATGCCTTCATCTGCTCGGACGTCGGGCAGCACCAGATGTGGGCCGCGCAGTTCTACAAGTTCGACCAGCCGCGCCGCTGGATCAACTCCGGGGGGCTCGGCACCATGGGCGTCGGCCTGCCGTACGCGATGGGCATCAAGAAGGCGTTCCCGGACAAGGAGGTCGTCACCGTCACCGGTGAGGGCTCGATCCAGATGTGCATCCAGGAGCTGTCCACCTGCCTGCAGTACGACACCCCGGTGAAGATCTGCTCGCTGAACAACGGCTACCTCGGCATGGTGCGCCAGTGGCAGGAGATCGAATACGACAACCGCTATTCGCACTCCTACATGACGGCGCTGCCCGACTTCGTGAAGCTGGCCGAGTCCTATGGCCACGTCGGCATGCGCGTCGAGAAGACTTCGGACGTCGAACCGGCGTTGCGCGAGGCATTCCGCCTGAAGGATCGCACCGTGTTCCTGGACTTCCAGACCGACCCCACCGAGAACGTGTGGCCGATGGTGCAGGCGGGCAAAGGCATCTCCGAGATGCTGCTGGGCGTGGAGGACCTGTGATGCGACACATCATTTCGGTCCTGCTGGAAAACGAACCCGGCGCGCTGTCGCGCGTGGTCGGCCTGTTCTCCGCCCGCGGCTACAACATCGAAACGCTGACGGTCGCGCCCACCGAGGACGCCTCGCTGTCGCGCATGACCATCGTGACCACCGGCTCGGATGATGTGATCGAACAGATCACCAAGCATCTGAACCGGCTGGTCGAGGTGGTCAAGGTGGTCGACCTCACCGAGGGCGCGCATATCGAGCGCGAGCTGATGCTCGTCAAGGTACGCGCGGTCGGCAAGGAGCGCGAGGAAATGAAGCGCACCGCCGATATCTTCCGCGGCCGCATCATCGACGTCACCGAGAAGACGTACACCATCGAGCTGACCGGCAACGGCCCGAAGCTCGACGCGTTTCTCGATGCCATCGACCGCACCGCGATCCTGGAAACCGTCCGCACCGGCGGTTCGGGCATCGGCCGTGGCGAACGTATCCTGAAGGTCTGACCGGCACCCCCGGATAGCATTGCAAGCGTTGCAGTATCGACGGCGGTGCCCGGTCACGATGGCCTGTCGCCCAGGCAAGGCGTCGGGTGCCGCCGGATCCCAATATCGAATCACCCAAAATAGAACCAAGGACTCATCATGAAAGTGTTTTACGACAAGGACGCCGACCTGTCCCTGATCAAGGGCAAGAACGTCACCATCATCGGCTACGGCTCGCAGGGTCACGCCCACGCACTGAACCTGAACGATTCCGGCGTCAAGGTCACGGTCGGCCTGCGCAGGAACGGCGCGTCGTGGAACAAGGCCGTCAACGCCGGCCTGCAGGTCAAGGAAGTGGCCGAGGCGGTCAAGGACGCCGACGTGGTGATGATCCTGCTGCCGGACGAGCAGATCGCCGACGTCTACAAGAACGAAGTGCACGACAACATCAAGGAAGGCGCCGCGCTGGCCTTCGCGCACGGCTTCAACGTGCACTATGGCGCGGTGATCCCGCGCGCCGACCTCGACGTGATCATGATCGCGCCGAAGGCCCCGGGCCACACCGTGCGCTCGACGTACAGCCAGGGTGGCGGCGTGCCGCACCTGATCGCCGTGCACCAGAACAAGTCGGGCGCCGCGCGTGACATCGCGCTGTCGTACGCCACCGCCAACGGCGGCGGCCGCGCCGGCATCATCGAGACCAACTTCCGCGAAGAAACCGAGACCGACCTGTTCGGCGAGCAGGCCGTGCTGTGCGGCGGCACCGTCGAGCTGATCAAGGCCGGCTTCGAGACGCTGGTCGAGGCCGGCTACGCGCCGGAAATGGCCTACTTCGAGTGCCTGCACGAGCTGAAGCTGATCGTCGACCTGATCTACGAAGGCGGCATCGCCAACATGAACTACTCGATCTCCAACAACGCCGAATACGGCGAATACGTGACCGGCCCGCGCGTCGTCACCGAGGAGACCAAGAAGGCCATGAAGCAGTGCCTGAAGGACATCCAGACCGGCGAATACGCCAAGAGCTTCCTGCTCGAAAACAAGGCCGGCGCGCCGACCCTGATTTCGCGCCGGCGCCTCACCGCCGAGCACCAGATCGAGGAAGTGGGCGCCAAGCTGCGCGCGATGATGCCCTGGATCGCCAAGAACAAGCTGGTCGACCAGTCCAAGAACTAAAACGCCGGCCCCGTTGCCGCCGCCGCATGCCGGCGGGCGCCCTGGCCGAGGCCGGGGCGGGTACAGCTGCAGCCGTTCCGCATTTCGCGCCATCGCTGTCACCGCGACAGCGATGGCGCGGGATGCCGAGCGGCTTTTTGTTATCCTTGTCAGACTCAACTGATCTTCCTTAACTGGCTGCATGAACTATCCCCATCCGCTGATCGCCCGTGAAGGCTGGCCATTCCTGGCCGGCGCCTTTGTCATCTCGCTGCTGGTCCACGCCAGCGCGGGCTTCTGGTGGGCCTTGCCCCTGTGGATCCTGACGCTGTTCGTGCTGCAGTTCTTCCGCGATCCGCCGCGCCCCATTCCCACGCAGGCCAATGCCGTGCTGGCCCCGGCCGACGGCCGCATCGTGGCGGTGGAAAAAACAGAAGACCCCTACGCGGGCCGCGAGGCGCTGAAGATCAGCGTGTTCATGAACGTGTTCAATGTCCACTCGAACAGGGCATCGGTCGACGGCACGGTCGAGAAGATCGAGTATTTCCCGGGGCAGTTCGTCAATGCCGACCTGGACAAGGCCTCCACCGCCAACGAGCGCAACGCCGTGGTGATCCGTCGTGCCGCCGATGGCAAGGTCGTCACGCTGGTCCAGGTGGCCGGACTGATCGCGCGCCGCATTCTTTGCTATACCCGCGTGGGCGAGCCGGTCAGCCGCGGGCAACGCTATGGTTTCATCCGGTTCGGCTCGCGTGTGGACGTCTATCTTCCGCTCGATGCCCGTCCGCGCGTGACGATCGGCGAAAAGGTGTCGGCGTCGTCGACCATCCTGGCCGAGCTTGATTGAGCCATCCGCACGGCTGCGAGGAGAAAAAGGCATGGGCGCTTTCAATCGGCGCAACAAGCGGGTCGCGGGGGGCAATGTGACCCATCTGCGTCCGTTCCGTCACAATCAACTGCGCGGTGGCGAAGCGGATGCGGCCTTCGAGGACGAGGCCGATATCGAATACGTGCGTCCGCGCCGGCGGGGCATCTATCTGCTGCCGAACGCATTCACCACGGCGGCGCTGTTCGCCGGCTTCTTCGCCATCGTGCAGGCGATGAACATGCGGTTTGATGCCGCCGCCATCGCGATCTTCGCCGCCATGGTGCTGGACGGCATGGATGGCCGCGTCGCTCGCATCACGAACACGCAGAGCGCCTTTGGCGAGCAGTACGACTCGCTGTCGGACATGACCTCGTTCGGCGTTGCCCCGGCACTCGTGATGTACGAGTGGATCCTGAAGGATCTCGGCAAGTGGGGCTGGATCGCGGCCTTCGTGTACTGCACCTGCGCGGCGCTGCGGCTGGCGCGCTTCAACGCCAACATCGGCGTGGTCGACAAGCGCTTTTTCCAGGGCCTGCCGAGTCCGGCCGCGGCGGCGCTGGTGGCGGGCTTCGTGTGGCTGGCGATCGACAACAAGCTGCCGGTCAAGGAACTGTGGATGCCCTGGGTGGCCTTTGCCATCACACTGTATGCGGGGCTGTCGATGGTCACCAACGCGCCTTTCTACAGCGGCAAGGCGCTCGACGTGCGGCACCGCGTGTCGTTCGGCGTGATGGTGCTGGTGCTGGCCGTATTCGTGATCGTATCGAGCGATCCGCCGGTCGCCCTGTTTGGCCTCTTCGTCGGCTATGCCATTTCCGGCTATGTGCTGTGGGGATGGCGGACGATGCATGGCGAGTCCGGCGGCGTGCGCAAGCCGACGCCGACCGCGGGCGACTGAACCGCACGGGAGGCCGAATACAGGCGACAAGGAAGTTCGCTGGCCTTGCTTCACAGCGACGCAAAGGGAAAAGCGACACACCCGAAAAAGAAAACAGAACAGCGAAAATCGCAGCTTAGCCGGGGAAAACACCGAAGGGGTCGAGTCACGAATGAGCGGTCAACGCCTTATTCACTCAACGTCAGGAGAGTTCCATGAGCATGCTCGATTTCATCAAGGAGGCAGGGGAAAGGCTGTTCAGGCCCGGAGATGCCGTCCTGGCGTCGACGGGAGGCTCGTCGCCGGCGCCCACGGTCGGCGAGGCGCAGCAAAAGTCGGAGCTTGCCAATCGCGCCGCCGGCGCGGCGATCGAGGACTACATCCGGAAGATGGATCTTGACGCCACCGGTCTGTCGGTGGAGGTGGACGGGGCCAAGGGGCTCGTAACGGTCTATGGTGTCGCGCCGGACCAGGCGACGCGCGAGAAGATTCTGCTGTGCTGCGGCAATGTGCAGGGTGTCGAAAAGGTCGAGGACAGGATGTCGGTAAGGGTCGACAGCGACCCCGCATCGTGGCATACGGTCCGCAAGGGCGACACGCTGTGGGATATCGCAAAGACGTTCTACGGCAATGGCGCCGAGTACAAGGCCATTTTCGAGGCGAATCGGCCCATGCTGATTCATCCGGACAAGATCTACCCCGGCCAGAAGCTTCGCATTCCGCCCAAGGCGTAGCGGACACGGGTCCGCGAACCGGGAGAAAACCAGGTTGCGCCTCCCCGGCATGTAAGCTATAGTCGCTGCCATGATTTCGCGCCAAGCCCTCATTCTCGCCCTGCTAGGCGGCCTACTAGGCCAGCCGGTCGGGACGCGCACGCGCTGAGAGAGAGTCGCCACTCACGCAAGATCATCCAGTTGATTCACGCCCCGGCCTGCACCTGTGCATGCCGGGGCGTTTTGCATTGGCTTTCGGTTTCGGCGCCAAGGCGGGCGCCCCCAAGCACAGACGGCCGACACTACGTTCGAGCACTTCCCCCAGGAGCCATCCATGTCCGACAAACTGATCATTTTCGATACCACCTTGCGCGATGGCGAACAGTCGCCCGGCGCCTCGATGACCCGCGAGGAAAAGATTCGCATCGCCCGTCAGCTCGAGCGGCTGAAGGTGGACGTGATCGAGGCGGGCTTCGCGGCCAGCTCCAATGGCGATTTCGAGGCCATCCGCGCCATCGCCCAGACCGTCAAGGATTCCACCATCTGCTCACTGGCGCGCGCCAACGACAAGGACATCGCGCGCGCGGCAGAGGCGCTGAAGCCCGCCAACTCCTTCCGGATCCATACCTTCATCGCCACGTCGGCGCTGCATATGGAAAAGAAGCTGCGCATGACGCCCGACCAGGTCTATGAGCAGGCCCGCCTGGCCGTGCGCTTCGCGCGCCAGTTCACGGACGACATCGAATTCTCGCCGGAGGATGGCAGCCGCTCGGACATGGACTTCCTGTGCCGTGTGCTGGAGGCGGTGATTGCCGAGGGCGCGACCACCATCAACCTGCCCGATACGGTCGGCTACGCGGTGCCCGACGGCTATGCTGAACTGATCCGCACGGTGCGCGAGCGGATTCCCAATTCGGACAAGGCGGTCTGGTCGGTGCACTGCCACAATGATCTGGGCATGGCGGTCGCCAATTCGCTGGCCGCGGTCAAGCTCGGCGGCGCGCGCCAGATCGAATGCACGATCAACGGCCTGGGCGAGCGTGCCGGCAACACCAGCCTCGAAGAGGTGGTGATGGCCGTCAAGACGCGCCGTGACTACTTCAATCTCGATGTCGGCGTCGATACCACGCAGATCGTGCCGGCTTCCAAGCTGGTGTCGCAGATCACCGGCTTCGTGGTGCAGCCGAACAAGGCCGTGGTCGGCGCCAATGCGTTCGCGCACGCGTCCGGCATCCACCAGGACGGCGTGCTGAAGGCACGCGACACCTACGAGATCATGCGCGCCGAAGACGTGGGCTGGACGGCGAACAAGATCGTGCTGGGCAAGCTGTCTGGCCGCAACGCGTTCAAGCAGCGCCTGCAGGAACTGGGCATCGAACTGGACAGCGAAGCCGAGGTCAACGCCGCCTTTGCCCGCTTCAAGGAGCTGGCCGACCAGAAGGCCGAGATCTTCGACGAAGACATCATGGCCATCGTCTCGGATGAATCGCAGGAGGCCAACGAACATTTCCGCTTCGTGTCGCTGTCGCAGCGTTCGGAAACCGGCGAACGGCCGCGTGCCCGCGTCGTGTTCCAGATGGACGGCCAGGAAGTCAGCAGCGAAGGCGAGGGCAACGGTCCGGTGGACGCGACGTTGCACGCAATCGAGGGCAAGGTCGAAAGCGGCGCCGAACTGGTGCTGTATTCGGTCAACGCCATCACGACTGGCACGCAGGCACAGGGCGAGGTGACCGTGCGTCTGTCCAAGGCCGGACGCATCGTCAATGGCGTGGGCACCGACCCGGACATCGTGGCGGCATCGGCCAAGGCATACCTTGCCGCGCTCAACAAGCTGCACGACAAGGCGGTGCAGAAGATCAATCCGCAGATCTGATCGCGCGCCCGGTACTGGCGCCGCCAGTGACCATCAGCCCCGCCACGAGCCCAGCCGTGGCGGTTTTTTTTGTCATCGTCTTTCGTCTTTCGTTGACCGATAGTGGAAAGCTGTAGCCGGTTTATGCAAGCAGATGCGGTGGTCGGATGTCATTTTGCTTGTCCTGTGGCGGGCTTTTGTCCGCCCATATTCCATCCGCCACCGTCCAACCATGCCGGTCAACTTGATACCTCCTTCGCGTGCAGTCAATCGGACCGCCTTCAATTTCCCGCAATCACCGCAGCGTCCCCGGTCCACAGGGTCGCGTTGGCGAGACGCGTTGCTCGGGATATACCACGACGCAGCGCCGCTTGACTCGTCGCCGCCTCCGCAACTGCGATTCAACAACGCGCAGGGCCTGCGTATTGCCCTCGAAGGGGATAGGACGCTATGCCGGCGGATCGCCGAAGGCGCCGTTTTCAAGGTCAGGGGCCAGGAGTTCAAGCTGGCCTGGACACACAATTATGATCGCGTGATGCCGATGCACCTGGGCCCCGACGTTCAGAGCACTTCCTGGCTACGCCGGCTGGTGAAGGACGTTTCAGCACAGCTTGACGCCAATACACTGCGTGATGCGATGACATGCTTTATCGACGGCAGTCGGCTCGAGCGGGGCGAAATCCCGGCGGATATCCGCGCCGATGCCAGCGAACACCGGTTGATCGGCATTCGTGAGGCGCCCAAGTGGCTGCGTTTTTCCGTCCGAAACAGTCTCTTTGGGCAACCGGAATGGAGTGCGGTCGACACCCGGAAACAAGGTTGCCTTTACCGCTTCCGCATGGTCCTGCAACGGCTGTTCCGGCCGCGCGCGCTCCGGCAAGCCCAGGCAAAACGGGACACGTGGCTGAGACTGCTGAACGCGAACCTTGTGCCGGGCGGCGCGCACCGCGGGGAACAGCGGACGGGCATGTCGGCATGGGGCGCCGGGCATCCCGGGCGCTGGCCAGGAAATCGGGACCGGGTTTCGGTCCACAGCGTCGAAGTGGAGGCTGTGCTGGCCCAGATCCTTACGGGTTGGTCGAGCTGGGCGGATCTCATCGGAATCTCCACACGTTTGCCACCGGTAGGCGAACGTGACCGAAGAGCTTTTTTGTCGCAGCAGCAGGCGCGGGAGGCGATCCAACGACGCTGGCCCTCACTGCCCGTGCGCTCGCCACTGACCGTGCAAGTCCTGCTGTGGCACCCCGAACTGACTTTCGCGCAGGCCAGCGAACTCGCTGCCAGCTGGGACCGGCTGTTGCTTCCCGAAGAGGTTGCGCCGGCTCAGGAAAATCGCGCAGCGAATCTCTTCACCGACCTGATGGCGAGGCTGGGCGAGGCGGTGGAGTTCAGCGGCGCCGCGAAACGCCTCGCTGAAGGTGGCACGTTGACGACGGGCGAGCGCGAAATAATCCGTCGTGTCCAAAGGGTGCTGTGCGCGGTTCACGATGACAGCGAGATCCGGCAACAGTGCTTCGCGATCGCCGACGAAGGGCTGCACCGGTGTGGTGACAGGGTGGCGCTATGCTTCTCCACGATCGAGGCGGAATGCATGGTGCACACGATCGATGGCAACGATGGCGTCCTTGATGGGAGCGCAAGGCTCAGGAATCGCATTGATCTCGCACGGCGCATGTTCCGCAGCGCAAAGCTGGAGGAGTTGTCCGCGTCGTACCTGCTGAACCTGCCGCCGAGCGTGGATGCCGTCGAACATAGGCTGCACCTGCAAAGAGCCTGCCAGCAGCGCGGCGTGGTGTTCCCGGTGGCAATCGGCAACGTCCACTACGGGGCGGACGTGCCAACATCCGTGGTTGACAGCGTTGTGGCGGGCATCATGGCAGCGGAGCGCGACGTTGGTGCGCTGGTGAACTACGTCGCCCAGCTCGGCTTCTGGAAGCGATTCCTCGAACAACAGCGTCCCGATGTGTTTGACGCGGCCTGCGCCGACCTCGATGCCGATCTGAAAGCGCTGGGCGTTCATGAAATGCGGTTGACCGGGATGGAAACGTATATCGACAGCGAAGACGCCAAGGCCACCACCCGGCGAAATGTCGACTATTTCTACAAAAAATATCCCGATATCCGCAATCTCGCCCAGCCACCGCAACTGAACAGTGAGCAGTTCATTCTCATTCGTTCGCAGATCGCGGCCGGCAAGGTCGTGGCGATGGCCAGAGCGTGCCGGGAGCTGACGGCACGCCTGCTCGCCTACGATGCGGCGGGGAGCAAGGCCTAACGCCTTGGCTCTCGCGGTTCCGCAAGCGGATCGGGCGTGATCTGGGTTTGCCGCAGCACGCCGCCGTCGTCGAAATAGAAATGGAACAGCGACGGCCAATTGTCCTCGTGCAGGAATCGATAAGACCAGACCTCCCGCCGCATCAATGGGAAATACTGTGTCGGTTCACGCGGCAAGCCGAAACGTTCCGCGACATCGCGCTTGGTCCAGACGCCAAGCTGCGCCTTGTACAGTTCCAGCGTCGTCAGCACCTGCCGGAAGTCGGTCAGATTGCCGTTTGTGTCGAATTCGGCGGCATAGACGTA
Source organism: Cupriavidus gilardii J11 (assembly GCF_007829435.1). Classification (GTDB taxonomy): domain Bacteria; phylum Pseudomonadota; class Gammaproteobacteria; order Burkholderiales; family Burkholderiaceae; genus Cupriavidus; species Cupriavidus gilardii_D. Next base: position 214,538 of record NZ_VLJN01000012.1, on the reverse strand, counting down.
GCGGCCAAGCGGTTGCTGCGAGTAAAGCCAGCGGATACGCCCATCCGCGAGCTTGTAGATGTCGGTGGGGTGGCCGAAGGTGGCGCGCACGGTGCTCTCCGGCGATCCAATGAGCTTGCGGCCGCTCTGGACCGGCTGCAGCACCGTACATGCCGTGACAAGACCCGCGGCTGCGATAACGGCAAGCCGGCGCAAGGTCGGTAAAGGCGTTGTCATGCAATGGCTCCGGTTCACGCGGTCATGTCGGACTCACATCCAGCCTTCGCGGGGATCGGCCAACGGGTCCGGGGAAACCTGGGTTCGACGCAGCACGCCCGCATTGTCGAAATAGAAGTTGAACAGCGACGGCCAGTTGTCCTCGTGCAGGAAGCGGTACGACCACACTTCCTGCTGCATGCGGGGGAAATACAACGTTGGCTCGCGTGGCAGGCCGAAGCGCTCGGCCACGTCCCGCTTGGTCCACACGCCGACCTGGGCCTTGTATAGCTCCGGGGTGGTCAGCATCTGGCGGAAGCTGGACAGTTTGCCGCGGCTGTCGAAGTCCGCTGCATAGGACTGCTGTCCCAGCGGTTGCTTCGAGTAGATCCACCGTATGGTTCCGTCTTCCAGCCTGTAAATATCGGTTGGCTCTCCGAAGGTCGCCCGCACGCGGGCCTCGGTGGACCCGAGCAACGCTTGCCCGGTCTGGACCGGCTGCAATACGGTGCATGCTGCCGCGGCAAGGCCCGCGACTATCAACAGTGCCCGGCGCAGCAGCGGAAAGGAGGTGGTTGTCGCCATGGTCTGGCTCTATCAACAGTGGATGGGGGTCAGTGTAGCGCGATGCAACCCGCGACCGCCCTGGGAACGGTGTTCTTCATCGTGCGTAGACGTCGAGAGCGATAGAAGCAAAAAATGATGCCGCTCGCCACCCATTCGGGATTTCGCAAGCATTCATGACTGATGTGACTGAATCGCTCCATCGCGCGCTGGGATCGTTACCCCCGGACCATGTCCGGGACATCATGTTGGGAAGACAGCTGTCCGTCAACGACAGCTTCCAGTCGGACAGCTTGATCCCGCGACACGATCTGAAGCTGGCATACCGCGACCTGTGACCGACGTCGCGTCCAGGGGCTGCTGTTTCCCGGGCGGCCGGTGCTTGTCAGGACGGGACGCTGGTAACATGCGCGCTTTCGCAGGAGAGGGTGCATGGCAGTGAAACGGTGGTTGGCGTCATCCTTGCTGGCGTTCGCGGTGAACGCCGCGGCGCAGGAGCCTATCCGGCTCGGCATGATCGATGGCCTTTCCGGCCCATTCGCCAATGCCGGATCGGCCGTGGTGCGCAATCTGCGCATCGCGATCGACCGGGTCAACGCCCGGGGTGGTGTCCGGACGGCGGAGGGCCAGCGGCCCCTCGAACTGGTTACGTTCGACAGCAAGGGCAATGTCGATGAGAGCCTGATCCAGTTCCGCGCGCTGACCGACCGGCGTATTCCCTTTGTGTTGCAGGGGAACAGTTCGGCGGTGGCCGCGGCCCTGGTGGGCGCCGTCAACCGGCACAATATGCGTCAGCCCGACGCGCGCGTGCTGTTCCTGAACTATTCGGCGGTCGATCCGGCGCTGACCAACGAGAACTGCAGCTTCTGGCATTTCCGTTTCGATGCGGGCGCTGACATGCGGATGGAAGCGCTGACGGAAGCGATCCGCGGCGATTCCAGCGTCAAGCGTGTCTACCTGATCGCGCAGGACTACAGCTTCGGCCATCAGGTGTCCAGGCTTGCCCGTGAGATGCTGGCCGCCAAGCGACCCGATATCCGCATCGTCGGCGACGAATTTCATCCGATCGGCAAGATCAAGGACTTCGCGCCGTATATCGCCAAGATCAAGGCCGCCGATGCCGACGCGGTGATCACCGGCAACTGGGGCAACGACCTGACGTTGATGGTCAAGGCCGCCCGCGAAGGCGGTCTGGGCGCGAAGTTCTACACCTTCTATGGCAATGGCCTCGGCGCTCCCGCCGCGATGGGGGATGCCGGCGTGGGTCGGGTGCTGGCCGTGGCGGAATGGCATCCCAACGTCGGGGGTGCCGCTTCCGATGCGTTCTACCAGTCCTTCCGCAATCGCTATCCCGATCCGCGAGACGACTACGTGCATCTGCGCATGCAGATGATGATCGAGATGCTGGCCAAGGCGATCGAGCAGGCAGGTTCGACCGACGCCATCAAGGTGGCGAAGGCGCTGGAGGACATGCGCTACGTCAACGATTTCCACGACGCCACCGTCCGTGCCGCTGACCATCAAGTGCTTCAGCCGCTATATGTGTCAGTGATGGAACGGCAGGGGGGCGAGGTGCGCTTTGATAATGAGGGGTCCGGGTATGGCTTCCGCACGGTCAAGCGCCTGAAGGCGGCGCAGACCACGCGTGCCACCACGTGCAAAATGGAACGGCCCTGACCCGGGGCGGGCGGTGCAGCCCGGTTTCCCATATGGCCTTGCCCGCCTTTTGCCATGCCAGTGCGGATTCGGCTATAATGCGCGGCTGTCGTCAGGGAGGGTCAGTCCCCCTTGATGCCATGCGGCGTGTGGCCGATCCCGGTCCACGACATCAATATGTAGCAATGCACGACGCTGGCGGCACTCGACTGCTGTAGCGTTCGCAAGTGAAAGGAAAAACCATGTCCGTAGCAGATATCAACAAGTCCGAAGTCATCAAGCAGTTCGCCCGCGGCACCAACGACACGGGTAGCCCCGAAGTCCAGGTCGCGCTGCTGACCGCCCGCATCAACGAACTGACCCCCCACTTCAAGGCCAACATGAAGGATCACCACAGCCGCCGCGGCCTGCTGCGCATGGTGAGCCGTCGTCGCCGCCTGCTGGACTACCTGAAGTCGAACGACGCGGACCGCTATCGCGCGCTGATCGAGAAGCTCGGCCTGCGTAAGTAATCCGGCGGCCGGACGCGAGGACGAAGCCGATGGCGGCAACGTTTGTCGTATCGCGCGTCGCGTCGCACGCTCCGGCGTGAACCAATGCCTGTGTCGGCCCCGCTGACGCAGGCATTTTGCTTTTCAGGCCGGGCAACATCCGCCGTGCGGCTCCAAGGCTCCATGCCTTTTCCCGGGGCCGCCGCCGTTGCGCCACGCTGTGCAACGGAGTAATTTAATTCGTTCTTTGGTTTTCATGGCACCGGAGTCGGTCAAGGAACCAGGGCTTTGTGTCATTCCAGCGCGGCATCGCCGGGCGCCTCCCGCCTGTGCGCGGTGGCGCGCTGGAATGGCATAGCACTTCCCTGCAACTGCGCCCGACAGCGATCCGGCAGTTTGCCCGCGGCTGCATAACGCGGGCGACGCGCCCTTCATGGGTGCAAGCAAACAGAGGAATGCACATGTCCATGTTCAATAAGGTCGTCAAGGAATTCCAGTGGGGCCAGCACACGGTCCGCATGGAAACCGGTGAGATCGCCCGCCAGGCTGGCGGCGCCGTGCTGGTCGACGTCGAGGACACCGTGGTGCTGGCCACCGTCGTTGCGGCCAAGCAGCCGAAGCCGGGCCAGGATTTCTTCCCGCTGACGGTCGACTACATCGAAAAGACCTATGCCGCCGGCAAGATCCCGGGCGGCTTTTTCAAGCGCGAAGGCCGTCCGTCGGAAAACGAGACGCTGACCTCGCGCCTGATCGACCGCCCGCTGCGCCCGCTGTTTCCCGAGGGCTTCTATAACGACGTGCAGGTGGTGATCCACGTCGTGTCGCTGAACCCGGAAGTGCCGGCCGATATTCCCGCCATGATCGGCGCGTCGGCCGCGCTGGCCGTGTCGGGCATTCCGTTCAACGGCCCGGTCGGCGCCGCGCGCGTCGGCTACAAGGACGGCCAGTACCTGCTGAACCCGACCCGCAGCCAGCTGTCGACGTCGGAGCTGGACCTGGTGGTCGCCGGCACCGAGCGCGCCGTGCTGATGGTGGAATCGGAAGCGAACCAGCTTTCCGAGGAGGTGATGCTGGGCGCCGTGGTCTACGGCCACGAGCAGATGCAGATCGCCATCAATGCGATCCACGACCTGGTGCGCGAGGGCGGCAAGCCCGAGTGGGACTGGACCCCGGCACCGAAGAACGAGGCGCTGATCGCCAAGGTGTCGGAATTCGGCGCGCCGCTGCTGCAGGAGGCCTACCAGATCCGCCAGAAGTCGGCCCGTTCGCAGAAGGTCAAGGAAGCCTACGCCGCCGTGGAAGCCAGGCTGGCAGAGGCCGGCGTCGAGTTCGACAAGGTCGAGGTCGGCAACATCCTGTTCGACCTGGAAGCAAAGATCGTTCGCGGTCAGGTGCTGGCGGGCGAGCCGCGTATCGACGGCCGCGACACCCGCACGGTGCGTCCGATCGAGATCCGTTCGTCGGTGCTGCCGCGCGCCCATGGCTCGGCGCTGTTCACCCGTGGTGAAACGCAGGCGCTGGTGGTGGCAACGCTCGGCACCAAGAGCGATGAGCAGATCATCGACGCGCTGGCCGGCGAGTACCGCGACCGCTTCATGCTCCACTACAACATGCCCCCGTTCGCGACCGGCGAAACCGGCCGCGTGGGCTCGCCGAAGCGCCGCGAGATCGGCCACGGGCGCCTGGCCAAGCGCGCGCTGATTCCGGTGCTGCCGTCGGAAGAGGAATTCGCCTACACCATCCGCGTGGTGTCGGAGATCACCGAATCGAACGGTTCGTCGTCGATGGCTTCGGTCTGCGGCGGCTGCCTGGCGCTGATGGATGCCGGCGTTCCGGTCAAGGCGCACGTGGCTGGCGTTGCCATGGGCCTGATCCTGGAAGGCAACAAGTTCGCCGTGCTGACCGACATCCTGGGCGACGAGGACCACCTGGGTGACATGGACTTCAAGGTGGCGGGTACCGACAACGGCATTACCGCGCTGCAGATGGACATCAAGGTCCAGGGCATCACCAAGGAGATCATGCAGGTAGCGCTGGCGCAGGCCAAGGAAGGCCGTCTGCATATCCTGTCGAAGATGCAGGAAGCGATGGGCCATGCGCGCACCGAGCTGTCGGAGCACGCGCCGCGCATGATCACGATGAAGATCCATCCGGACAAGATCCGCGAAGTCATCGGCAAGGGTGGTTCGACCATCCAGGCGCTGACCAAGGAAACCGGCACGCAGATCGATATCCAGGAAGACGGCACCATCACCATCGCATCGACCTCGACCGAAGGCATGGCCGAGGCCAAGCGCCGCATCGAGGGCATCACCGCGGAAGCCGAAGTGGGCAAGATCTACAACGGCACGGTGCTGAAGCTGCTGGACTTTGGCGCGATCGTCAACATCCTGCCGGGCAAGGACGGGCTGCTGCATATCTCCGAGATCGTCAACGAGCGCGTGAAGGACATCAAGGACTGGCTGAAGGAAGGCCAGCAGCTGCGCGTGAAGCTGATCCAGGCCGACGAGAAGGGCCGGCTGCGCCTGTCGCTGAAGGCGGCGATGGCGGAAGAGGGCGGTTCGATCTCGCCGATCAACGCTGGCGAGGGTGCTTCGGCGCCGGTGGGCGAGCAGCAGTAAGGCAAAACCACCGTCGTGCCCGCGCACGCGGGGACGACGGTTTTTGGGGCGGTATTTGCCGCAAAAACGGCTGGACGATGTCCAGCCGTTTTTTTGTTTACACTGCCGCCAGTCCCTCAGGGCACGCTACCTCACTCGACCATCGTCGCGCGCATTGACGCGCGTTCCAAGGAGAACAATATGCTAGCCATCGAGATCCGCGAATACGGCGGACCCGACGTACTGCAACAGACCGAGCGTCCCGATCCCACCCCAGCGCCCGGTGAAGTGCTGATCCGCGTCAAGGCCGCCGGCATCAACCGGCCGGACGTGTTCCAACGCACCGGCAACTATCCGGTGCCGCCGGGCGCATCCGATCTGCCGGGTCTGGAGGTGGCGGGGGAAGTGATCGGCGGCGACCTGTCGCATCCTGACAATCGCTTCGGACTCAAGGTGGGCGACCGCGTCTGCGCGCTGGTGCAGGGCGGTGGTTACGCCCAGCTTTGCACGGCGCCGCTGCAGCAATGCCTGCCAGTTCCCGCGGGCCTGAGCGATGTCGAGGCGGCGGCCTTGCCCGAGACGTTCTTCACGGTGTGGAGCAATGTGTTCGACCGGGGAGGCCTTGGCCGCGGTCCGCGCGGCAAGGACGAGACCCTGCTGATCCAGGGCGGTTCCAGCGGCATCGGCACCACGGCGATCCAGATCGCCAAGGCGATGGGCCACAAGGTCTTCGTCACCGCGGGCAGCGACGACAAATGCCGCGCCTGCGAGGCGCTGGGCGCGGACCGCGCGATCAACTACAAGACCCAGGACTTTGCCGCCGAAGCCAAGGCGCTGACCGATGGGCGCGGTGTCGATGTGATCCTCGACATGGTGGCCGGTCCCTATCTGGCGCGCGAACTGTCTTGCATCGCGGACGACGGGCGTATCGTGATCATCGCGTTGCTGGGTGGCGCCAAGGCGGAGATTCCGCTTGGCGATATCCTTCGCCGGCGCATCACCGTGACCGGTTCGACGCTGCGCCCGCGGCCGGCGTCGTTCAAGGGTGAGATCGCGCGGGCGCTGCACGAGAATGTGTGGCCGCTGCTTGCGGACGGCACCATCAAGCCGGTGATCCACCAGGTCTTCCCGGCCGCGCAGGCGGCGGACGCGCATCGGCTGATGGAGTCGAGCGAGCATGTCGGGAAGATTGTGTTGACGTGGTGAGGGCGGGAGAGGGGGTGAGGGCAGTCTCCGCTCACCCCCTCTCCATCACAATAGCCATCCCCACTCCCCACGCGCTACAATAGCGGGTTTGATTCTGAGAGGCGCTTTCGTGAGACAAAAGCTCGTCATCGGCAACTGGAAGATGCATGGCAGCCTGGCTGCCAACGAAGCCCTGCTGAACGCCATCAAGGCTGGCGTGCCCGGCGCGACGCTGGCGGTATGCGCGCCATTCCCGTATCTGGCGCAGTGCCAGGCGTTGCTGAAGGGCAGCGCGGTGGCCTGGGGTGCACAGGACGTGTCGGCCGAGGCGCGAGGCGCCTTCACCGGCGAGGTGGCTGCGTCGATGCTGGCCGAGTTCGGCGCCAGCTATGTGCTGGTCGGTCATTCCGAGCGCCGTACGTACCACGGCGAGACGGATGCCATGGTGGCCGCCAAGGCGCTGCGCGCGCTCGAATTCGGCATCGTGCCGGTCGTTTGCGTCGGCGAAACGCTCGCCCAGCGTGAAGCGGGCGAGACCGAGGCGGTCGTCGGCCGCCAGTTGCAGGCGGTGCTGGAAGCGCTGTCGGTGGAACAACTGAGCCGCGTGGTGCTGGCCTATGAGCCGGTCTGGGCCATCGGCACCGGCAAGACCGCCACCAAGGAGCAGGCCCAGGCGGTGCACGCCTACCTGCGCGGGCAGGTGGCATCGCGCGACGCCGGCGTGGCGTCGCGCATGGCCATCCTGTATGGGGGGAGCGTGAAGCCGGACAATGCGGCCGAGCTGTTCTCCATGTCCGATATCGACGGCGGCCTGATTGGCGGCGCGTCGTTGAAGTCGGAAGATTTTCTCGCGATCGGCAACGCCTGATGCCGGCCGCACCGATCGTCTGATCAGGCAAGCGAATTCATTCCATGGCAATTCTGAAGACTCTGTTGATGATCGCGCAGGTGCTGACCGCGCTGGGCGTCATCGCGCTGGTGCTGCTCCAGCATGGCAAGGGCGCCGATGTCGGTGCCGCGTTCGGCTCTGGCGCGTCGGGCAGCCTGTTCGGCGCCACCGGCTCGGCCAACTTCCTGTCGCGCACGACGGCCGTCCTGGCGACGCTGTTTTTCATCTGCACGCTGAGCCTGACGCTGCTGGGCAACTATCGGCCGTCGGCCTCGCTCGGCGTGATGGGCTCGGCACCGCAAACCGCGCCGGCGGCGTCGGCGCCCGGGGCTTCGGCGCCCGCGGCGGCGGCCGGATCGGCGCCGGCGGCGTCCGCTCCCGCGGCTCCGGCAGTACCGAAATAATCTTGCGCCTGCGCCCGTGATTGCCAGACATTTTGCACTTGTGCATTGAACAAACCGGCAATCATGGGGTAGAATGCAGGGCTTGAAACGATTCCCCAGCGACGGTTCCAAAGCGGAGCGGCAAAGCGAAAAGCAGCCGCGATGCATGCGGTCCGAAGGGCTTTAAAACCCGGCGCAAGGCAATATTGTTTCTCCCCCAGCCGACGTGGTGAAATTGGTAGACACGCTATCTTGAGGGGGTAGTGGCGAAAGCTGTGCGAGTTCGAGTCTCGCCGTCGGCACCAAACAACTTGATCGGAGTCTGCTCCCGGGCAATGCCCCGGAGAGGGGCTCCGGCAGTCCGCAAGGCGGCGCCGTGATGTCTGCGCAATGGCGTTGGGCGCTTGGGGTGGGCAACAGGTCGCCGCTTGAGCTGGTGCTGTTGACAACATCCAGATAAGGCTGGCCGAACCTTGAATCTCGAAGCCTATTTCCCCGTCCTCATCTTCATCATCTTCGGTGTCGTGCTCGGCTTGGCACTGATGTCGATCGGTCGCATCCTCGGTCCGAACAAGCCGGATGCGGCGAAGCTGTCGCCGTACGAGTGCGGCTTCGAAGCGTTCGAGGACGCGCGCATGAAGTTCGACGTGCGCTACTACCTGATCGCGATCCTTTTCATTCTGTTCGATCTCGAAACCGCTTTCCTCTTCCCGTGGGGCGTCGCCCTGCAGGACATCGGTTGGCCGGGTTTCATCGCCATGGGCGTGTTTCTGCTGGAATTCATCGTGGGCTTCGTCTACATCTGGAAAAAGGGCGCGCTCGATTGGGAGTGATGTGAAATGGCAATCGAAGGCGTTCTCAACGAAGGCTTTGTCACGACCACCGCTGACAAGCTGATCAACTGGACCCGCACCGGGTCGCTATGGCCGATGACCTTCGGCCTGGCCTGCTGTGCCGTGGAAATGATGCATGCCGGCGCCTCGCGCTACGACATGGACCGCTTCGGCGTGATCTTCCGCCCGTCGCCGCGCCAGTCCGACGTGATGATCGTGGCCGGCACGCTGTGCAACAAGATGGCGCCGGCACTGCGCAAGGTGTACGACCAGATGGCCGAGCCGCGCTGGGTCATCTCGATGGGCACGTGCGCCAATGGCGGCGGCTACTACCACTACTCGTATTCCGTGGTGCGCGGGTGTGACCGCATCGTGCCGGTCGACATCTACGTGCCCGGCTGCCCGCCGACGGCGGAGGCGCTGATCTACGGCGTGATCCAGTTGCAGAACAAGATCCGCCGCACCAACACCATCGCGCGCAAGGGCTGACATGGCAGAGCTTTCCACCCTTTCGACCCTGAAGACCGCGCTGGAAAAGGCCCTCGGCCAACGGATCGTGTCGCTGACCGAGAACCTGGGCGAGCTGACGCTGATCGTCAAGGCGGCCGACTATCTGGAAACGGCGCGTATCCTGCGCGACGAGCCGTCGCTGCGATTCGAGCAGCTGATCGACCTGTGCGGCGTCGATTATTCCACCTATGGCGACGGCGCCTGGGACGGCCCGCGCTTTGCCGCCGTGACGCACCTGCTGTCGCTGGCGCATAACTGGCGCCTGCGCGTGCGCGTGTTCGCGCCGGACGACGACATGCCGGTGCTGCCGTCGCTGATCGATATCTGGAATTCGGTCAACTGGTTCGAGCGCGAAGCGTTTGACTTCTTCGGCATCATCTTCGAAGGCCACCCGGACCTGCGCCGCATCCTTACCGATTACGGCTTCGTTGGCCATCCGTTCCGCAAGGACTTCCCGGTGTCGGGCTATGTCGAGATGCGTTACGACCCCGAACAGAAGCGCGTCATCTACCAGCCGGTCACGATCGAACCGCGCGAGCTGACGCCCCGCGTGATTCGCGAGGACAACTACGGCGGCCTGAAGCACTGACCGGCACTGAGAAATCCGCGATGGCAGATATCAAGAACTACACCCTGAACTTCGGTCCGCAGCACCCGGCGGCCCACGGCGTGCTGCGCCTGGTGCTCGAGCTGGACGGCGAGGTGATCCAGCGCGCCGATCCGCACATCGGCCTGCTGCACCGTGCCACCGAGAAGCTCGCCGAGACCAGGACCTGGATTCAGAGCGTGCCGTACATGGACCGTCTCGACTACGTGTCGATGATGGTCAACGAGCATGCCTACGTGATGGCGATCGAGAAGCTGCTGGGCCTCGAGGTGCCGATCCGCGCGCAGTACATCCGCGTGATGTTCGACGAGATCACCCGCTTGCTGAACCACCTGATGTGGATCGGCTCGCACGCGCTGGACGTGGGTGCGATGGCGGTGTTCCTGTACGCGTTCCGCGAGCGCGAGGACATGTTCGACATGTACGAGGCGGTGTCGGGCGCGCGCATGCACGCGGCCTACTATCGTCCGGGCGGTGTCTATCGCGACCTGCCTGACACGATGCCGCAATACAAGGCGTCCAAATATCACAACGAGCGCGCCATCAAGGCGATGAACGAGGCGCGTTCGGGCTCGCTGCTGGACTTCATCGAGGACTTCACCAACCGCTTCCCGAAGTACGTCGACGAGTACGAGACGCTGCTGACCGACAACCGGATCTGGAAACAGCGCCTGGTCGGCATCGGCGTGGTCAGTCCCGAGCGGGCGCTGCAGATGGGTTTCACCGGCCCGATGCTGCGCGGTTCCGGCATCGAGTGGGATCTGCGCAAGAAGCAGCCGTACGAGGTGTACGACCAGATGGATTTCGATGTGCCGGTGGGCGTGGGCGGCGACTGCTACGCGCGCTATCTGGTGCGCGTCGAGGAAATGCGCCAGTCGAACCGGATCATCAAGCAGTGCGTGGACTGGCTGCGCCGCAATCCCGGTCCGGTGATGAGCGACAACCACAAGGTCACGCCGCCGTCGCGCGTGGACATGAAGACCAACATGGAAGAGCTGATCCACCATTTCAAGCTCTTCACGGAAGGCATCCACGTGCCGGAAGGCGAGGTGTACGCGTCGGTCGAGCACCCGAAGGGCGAGTTCGGCATCTATGCGGTGTCGGACGGGGCCAACAAGCCGTACCGGCTGAAGATCCGCGCGCCCGGCTTCGCCCATCTGGCCGCGCTCGACGAAATGGCCAAGGGCCATATGATCGCCGACGCGGTGACGATCATCGGCACGCAGGACATCGTGTTCGGCGAGATCGACCGCTGAGCCAGGGCAATTGAACACGCCGCGCCGGACGACGATCCGGGCGCCGCGCCCTTGGGCACGGCGCACCCGCGGCAAGCCGGCATGGGGTCATGCCGGCGAAAGACGACGCAGCGACGGCTGCACTGATGCGGATGGCGCCGGCATTCGGCGCGTTTCGCTTGTACATCGGCGCATTACGGCCGTTATAGGGCTGCAATACGGCCGCATTACGGCAATACCACGGCAACGACCATGCTATCAGCAGAAGCTCTCAAGGAAATCGATCGCGCGATCGCCAAGTATCCGGCCGACCAGAAGCAGTCGGCCGTGATGGCGGCACTGGCCGTGGCGCAGGGCGAAGTGGGCTGGGTTTCCCCGGAAGTCATGCAGTTCGTGGCCGAGTACCTCGACATGCCGCCGGTGTGGGTGGAGGAAGTCGCCACCTTCTACAACATGTACGACACCAAGCCGGTCGGCAAGTACAAGCTGACCGTCTGCACCAACCTGCCTTGCGCGCTGTCGGGCGGCGAGCGCGCCGGCGAATACCTGCAGCGCAAGCTGGGCATCGGCTACAACGAGACGACCCCGTGCGGCACCTTCACGCTGAAGGAAGGCGAGTGCATGGGCGCCTGCGGCGATGCGCCGGTGATGATCGTCAACAACACCCGCATGTGCAGCTTCATGAGCGACGCCAGGCTCGACGCGCTGGTCGACGAGCTGAAGGCCGAAGCCGGCAATGCTGCCAAGGGGGACAAGTAATATGACCTGTCTGCACGACCGCCATATCAAGCCGCTGATCCTGGCCGGCCTGGATGGCAAGAACTGGCATCTGGAAGATTACGTCAAGCGGGGCGGCTATCAGCAGCTCAAGCGCATCCTGACCGAGAAGGTGCCGCCGGAGCAGGTGATCGCCGACGTGAAGGCGTCGGGTCTGCGCGGCCGCGGCGGCGCGGGCTTCCCCACCGGCCTGAAGTGGAGCTTCATGCCGCGTCAGTTTCCGGGCCAGAAGTACCTGGTCTGCAATACCGACGAAGGCGAGCCGGGCACGTTCAAGGATCGCGACATCATCCGCTACAACCCGCACGCGCTGATCGAAGGCATGGCCATCGGTGCGTACGCGATGGGCATCACCGTGGGCTACAACTACATCCACGGCGAGATCTGGAACGAGTACAAGATCTTCGAGGAAGCCCTCGAAGAGGCGCGCGCGGCCGGCTTCCTGGGTGACAACATCCTGGGTTCGGGCTTCAGCTTCCAGCTGCATGCCCACCACGGCTATGGCGCGTACATCTGCGGCGAGGAAACCGCGCTGCTGGAATCGCTGGAAGGCAAGAAGGGCCAGCCGCGCTTCAAGCCGCCGTTCCCGGCCAGCTTCGGCCTGTATGGCAAGCCGACCACGATCAACAACACTGAAACGTTCGCCGCGGTGCCGTTCCTGCTGGCCGTCGGTCCCGAGAATTACCTGAAGATGGGCAAGCCGAACAACGGCGGCACCAAGATCTTCTCGGTCTCGGGCGACGTCGAGCGCCCCGGCAACTACGAGATTCCGCTGGGCACGCCGTTCGCCACGCTGCTGGAACTGGCCGGCGGCATGCGCGGCGGCAAGAAGCTGAAGGCCGTGATCCCGGGCGGCTCCTCCGCGCCGGTGGTGCCGGGCGACCTGATGATGGCGTCCGACATGGACTACGACTCGATCGCCAAGGCCGGCTCGATGCTGGGCTCGGGCGCGGTGATCGTGATGGACGAGACGCGCTGCATGGTTCGCTCGCTGCTGCGCCTGTCCTATTTCTATTTCGAAGAATCGTGCGGCCAGTGCACGCCGTGCCGCGAAGGCACCGGCTGGCTCTACCGCATGGTGAACCGGATCGAGCACGGCGAGGGTCGCCAGGAAGACCTGGACCTGCTCAACAACGTCGCCGAAAACATCATGGGCCGCACCATCTGCGCGCTCGGTGATGCGGCCGCGATGCCGGTCCGCGGCATGCTCAAGCACTACTGGAAAGAGTTCGAGTATCACGTCGAACACAAGCAGTGCATGGTTCCCGCCTACTCCTAAGCGTGGCAGAACATGGTTGAACTCGAAATCGACGGCAAGAAGGTTGAGGTTGCGGAAGGCAGCCTGGTGATGGAAGCGGCCCGCAAGCTGGGCACCTACATCCCGCACTTTTGCTATCACCGCAAGCTGTCCATCGCGGCCAACTGCCGCATGTGTCTGGTCGAGGTCGAAAAGGCGCCCAAGGCGCTGCCGGCCTGCGCCACTCCCGTCACCGCGGGCATGAAGGTCTTCACCAATTCGGAGAAGGCGGTCAAGGCCCAGAAGTCGGTGATGGAGTTCCTGCTGATCAACCACCCGCTCGATTGCCCGATCTGCGATCAGGGCGGCGAGTGCCAGCTGCAGGATCTGGCGGTGGGCTACGGCGCGTCGGAATCGCGCTACAAGGAAGAAAAGCGCGTGGTGTTCCACAAGAACGTGGGACCGCTGATCTCGATGGAAGAGATGACGCGCTGCATCCACTGCACCCGCTGCGTGCGCTTCGGCCAGGAAGTGGCCGGCGTGATGGAGCTGGGCATGCTGAACCGCGGCGAGCATTCGGAGATCACCACCTTCGTCGGCCGCACCGTCGATTCCGAGCTGTCGGGCAACATGATCGACCTGTGCCCGGTCGGCGCGCTGACCAGCAAGCCGTTCCGCTACTCGGCACGGACGTGGGAGCTGACCCGCCGCAAGTCGGTGTCGCCGCACGATGGCCTGGGGGCGAACCTGATCGTCCAGTCGAAGAACCACCGCGTGATGCGCGTGCTGCCGCTGGACAACGAGTCGATCAACGAATGCTGGCTGTCGGACCGCGACCGCTTCTCGTACGAGGGCCTGAACAGCCCCGACCGGCTGACGCGTCCGATGATCAAGCAGGACAACCAGTGGCTCGAAACCGACTGGCAGACCGCGCTCGAATATGTGGCCAATGGCCTGGCCGGCATCAAGCGCGAGCATGGCGCCGACCAGATCGCCGCGCTGGCCAGCCCGCACGCGACCGTTGAAGAGCTGTACCTGCTGGGCAAGCTGATGCGCGGCATCGGCAGCGACAACATCGATTTCCGCCTGCGCCAGTCCGACTTCTCGGTGACGCCGCAGGGTGCGCCGTGGCTCGGCATGCCGATCGCCGACGTATCGACGCTGCAGGGCGCGCTGGTGATCGGCGCCGCGCTGCGCAAGGACCAGCCGCTGCTGGCCCAGCGCCTGCGCCAGGCCGCCAAGAAGGGCGCCCGCGTGGCCGTGCTGGGCGCCAGCCCCGAGGATCTGCTGATGCCGCTGGCATCGCGCATCACGGTGGCGCCGTCGGGCTGGACCGCCGCGCTGGCTGGCGTGGCGCGTGCCGTCGCGGCCGCCAAGGGCGTGGCCGATGTCGGCGCCTACGCCAGCGCCATCGAGTCGGCACTGGAAGAAGCCACTGCCAATAGTCTCGAAGTGGTGGAAGCCACCGCCGCCGCCGAGGCTGCCGCGCAGGCGCTGCTGTCCGGTGAGCGCCGTGCCGTGTTCCTCGGCAACGAGGCGGTGCGTCACCCGCAATTCTCGGCGCTGCACGCGCTGGCGCAATGGATCGCCGATGCGACCGGCGCCACGCTGGGCTTCCTGACCGAAGCGGCCAATACCGTGGGCGGCTATCTGGCGGGCGCGCTGCCGCGGCAGGGCGGCGCCGACGCGGCCGCGATGCTGGCGTCGCCGCGCAAGGCCTATGTGGTGCTGAACGCCGAGCCGGAGTTCGATACCGCCGATCCGCAACGCGCGCTGTCGGCGCTGTCGCAGGCGAGCACCGTGATCGTGCTGTCGCCGTTCCGCTCGGAAGCGGCGATGCAATACGCCGACGTGATGCTGCCGGTGTCGCCGTTCAGCGAAACCGGCGGCACCTTCGTGAACTGCGAGGGTGTGCCGCAAAGCTTCAACGGCGTGGTGCGCGCGCTGGGCGAGACCCGTCCGGCGTGGAAGGTGCTGCGCGTGCTGGGCAACCTGCTGGACGTGCCGGGCTTCGAGTACGACACGGCCGAAGCGGTGCGCGACGAGGCGCTGGCCAAGCCGGTGCAGCCGCAGCTGAACAACCGTACCGACGCGCCGATCCGCGTGTCGGTGCCGGCCGCCGCTCAAGGTATCGAGCAAGGCGTCGAGCGTTATGCCGATGTGCCCATCTATCACTCCGACGCCATCGTGCGCCGGGCGGACTCGCTGCAGCTTACCGCCGCCGCGCGCCGCGCGATGCAGGTGGGCCTGTCGTCCGACCTGTTCGCCGCGCTCGGCGTGGCGGCCGGCGACCCGGTCCGCGTGATGCAGGGACAGGGCAGCGTGGTGTTGCCGGCCGTGCTGGAAGCGGGCCTGCCCGCCAACACGGTGCGCGTGGCGGCGGGCCACGCCGGCAGCCGCCGCGCTGGGTGCGATGTTCGGCCCGGTGCAGGTGGAAAAGGCGATCGAACTGGCCCCGGTGGCCGCGGCTTAACGCATAGCAAGAGAAGAACATGATCGATTGGATTACCTCGCAGGGCCAGGCCATCTTCGGCGGCGCATGGACGCCGCTGTGGATCCTGATTCGCGCCGTGGTCATCGTGGTGCCGCTGCTGCTGTGCGTGGCCTATCTGATTCTGTGGGAGCGCAAGCTGATCGGCTGGATGCACGTTCGCGTGGGTCCGAACCGCGTTGGTCCGCTGGGCCTGCTGCAGCCGATCGCCGACGTGCTGAAGCTGCTGCTCAAGGAAGTGATGACGCCCTCGCAGGTCAGCCGTGGCCTGTACCTGATCGCGCCGCTGATGGTGCTGATGCCTGCCGTGGCGATCTGGGCGGTGATTCCGTTCCAGGCCGAGGTGGTGCTGGCCGACGTCAACGCCGGCCTGCTGTATGTGATGGCGATCAGCTCGGTGGGCGTGTACGGCGTGATCCTGGCGGGATGGGCGTCGAACTCGAAGTACGCCTTCATCGGTGCGATGCGCGCCGCCGCGCAGATGGTGTCGTACGAAATCGCGATGGGCTTCGCGCTGGTCGTGGTGCTGATGGTCTCCGGCAGCCTGAACCTGTCGGCGATCGTCAACGGACAGAACACCGGCTACTTCGCCGACATGGGCCTGAACATCCTGTCGTGGAACTGGCTGCCGCTGCTGCCGATGTTCGGCGTCTACTTCATCTCGGGCGTGGCCGAAACCAACCGTCACCCGTTCGACGTGGTGGAAGGCGAGTCGGAAATCGTGGCCGGCCACATGATCGAGTATTCGGGCATGGGCTTCGCGCTGTTCTTCCTGGCCGAGTACATCAACATGATCATCATCTCGACGATGACCGCGCTGATGTTCCTGGGCGGATGGGCGCCGCCGGTCGACAGCGTGGTCACCAACGCGATCCCGGGCTTCTTCTGGCTGCTGATCAAGGTGTTCCTGCTGCTGTCGGTGTTCATCTGGATTCGCGCGTCGTTCCCGCGTTACCGCTATGACCAGATCATGCGCCTGGGCTGGAAGGTGTTCATCCCGCTGACGGTGGCGTGGCTGATCATCGTGGCGATCTGGATCAAGTCGCCGTGGAATATCTGGCATTGAGAATGCCTGGGGGCCGGTCGTAACCGCGTCGTCCCTGCCGCGCCGAGGCGGGGACGATAGTAGAAGCAAACGTTTTATGTCGCGTGCCATCGCGCCCCGGCCGAAATATTAGGAAGCAATCGTCATGCTGCTCGCCATCAAGGACTTCTTCAACAGCCTGCTCCTGAAGGAACTCTTCAAGGGCATGGCCTTGACCGGCCGCTATCTGTTCGCGCGCAAGATCACGGTGCAGTTCCCCGAGGAGAAGACGCCGCTGTCGCCGCGCTTCCGCGGGCTGCACGCGCTGCGCCGCTATCCGAACGGCGAGGAACGCTGCATCGCCTGCAAGCTGTGCGAAGCGGTGTGCCCGGCGCTGGCCATCACCATCGAGTCGGACGTGCGCGCCGACGGCACCCGCCGTACCACGCGCTACGACATCGACCTGACCAAGTGCATTTTCTGCGGCTTCTGCGAGGAAGCCTGCCCGGTCGACGCGATCGTCGAGACGCACATCCTCGAGTACCACGGCGAGAAGCGCGGCGACCTGTACTTCACCAAGGACATGCTGCTGGCAGTGGGCGACCGCTACGAGCCGCAGATCGCCGCGGCCAAGGCCGCGGACGCGAAGTATCGCTGATCCGGTGCGCCGGGCCGGCACAGGCGCCCGGTGCGCAAACCAGGCTACAGATTGATTCGGGCCCCGCAAGGGGCAACTAGAAGGATGCCGCGAGGGCAGTCCGCCAGGGGCGGGCTGTGCCGGGCGGCACGACGGGAACCATGGAATTCACGACCACCATCTTCTATGTCTTCGCAGTGGTGCTGGTGCTGTCCGCACTGAAAGTCATCACCGCCAAGAACCCGGTGCATGCCGCGCTCTACCTCGTGCTGTCGTTCTTTACGGCTGCGGCGCTGTGGATGCTGCTGCAGGCCGAATTCCTCGCCATCCTGCTGGTGCTGGTGTATGTCGGCGCCGTGATGGTGCTGTTCCTGTTCGTGGTGATGATGGTCGATATCGACATCGAGCACCTGCGCCGGGACTTCTGGACCTACGTGCCGATGGCCTCCATCGTTGGCGCGCTGATCATCGCCGAGATGGCGATCGTGCTGGTGCGCAACTTCATCGGCACCACGCAGCCGCTGAATCCGGTGCCGCAGGGCGCCGACTATTCGAATACCAAGGCGCTCGGCCAGCTGATCTACACCGATTACATCTATGCGTTTGAAGTGGCCGGCATCATCCTGCTGGTGGCCATCATCGCCGCGGTCGCGCTGACGCTGCGCCGCCGCAAGGACACCAAGGCGCAGGACGTGTCGGAGCAGCTGCGTACCCGCCGCGACGACCGCGTGCGCCTGGTGACGATGCCCGCGCAGTCCGTGCGGTCCACGCAAGCCGGCGCCAACGACGCCAACAAGAACTAAAGATCCGGGGAACGACGTGCTCTCTCTCGCCCACTTCCTGGTGCTCGGTGCAATCCTGTTTGCGATCAGCATCGTTGGCATCTTCCTGAACCGCAAGAATGTGATCGTGCTGCTGATGGCTCTCGAGCTGATGCTGCTGTCGGTCAACATGAACTTCGTCGCCTTCTCGCATTACCTGGGCGACCTGGCTGGACAGGTTTTCGTTTTCTTCATCCTCACGGTGGCCGCCGCCGAGTCGGCGATCGGTCTGGCGATCCTGGTCGTGCTGTTCCGCAATCTGGACACGATCAACGTCGACGACATGGATACGCTGAAGGGCTAAGCCCGGCAGCATTCCTGTCGACATACGCAATGCAACCCGACCGCACCCCGACCGCACACCAATAAGCGTCCTATGGCAACCACGCTCGACCCCAACCTGCTGCTCGCGATTCCGCTGGCGCCGCTCGCCGGCGCGGCCATTGCGGGTCTGTTCGGCACCAAGTTCTTCGGATCGTTCTCGTCCGATACCCGCGCCGGGCGCATCGTCGCCCACACCGCGACCATCCTGGGCGTGGCGATTGCCTGCCTGCTGTCGCTGCTGGTGCTGCGGGACGTGATGGTGGATGGGGCCAGCTTCAACGCCACCGTCTACGAGTGGATGGTGCTGCCGTTCAAGGGCGCGCAGCTGAAGATGGAGGTCGGCTTCCTGGTCGACTCGCTGACCGCGATGATGATGGTGGTGGTCACCTTCGTCTCGCTGATGGTGCATATCTACACCGTCGGCTACATGCAGGGCGATCCCGGCTACAACCGCTTCTTCGCCTACATCTCGCTGTTCACCTTCTCGATGCTGATGCTGGTGATGAGCAACAACTTCCTGCAGCTGTTCTTCGGCTGGGAAGCGGTGGGTCTCGTCTCGTATCTGCTGATCGGTTTCTGGTACACCCGTCCGACCGCGATCTTCGCGAACCTGAAGGCGTTCCTGGTCAACCGCGTCGGCGACTTCGGCTTTATCCTGGGTATCGGCCTGCTGCTGGCCTATAGCGGCAGCATGAACTACACCGAGGTGTTCGCCGCTCGCGACCAGCTGGCCACGGTGACCTTCCCCGGCACCGACTGGATGATGCTGACGGTCGCGTGCATTTGCCTCTTCATCGGCGCGATGGGCAAGTCGGCGCAGTTCCCGCTGCACGTGTGGCTGCCCGATTCGATGGAAGGCCCGACCCCGATCTCGGCGCTGATCCACGCGGCCACCATGGTGACCGCCGGCATCTTCATGGTCAGCCGCATGTCGCCGCTGTTCGAGCTGTCGGACACCGCGCTGTCGTTCGTGCTGGTGATCGGCGCGATCACCGCGCTGTTCATGGGTTTCCTCGGCATCATCCAGAACGACATCAAGCGCGTGGTCGCGTACTCGACGCTGTCGCAGCTGGGCTACATGACCGTGGCGCTGGGCGCGTCGGCCTACCAGGTCGCCGTGTTCCACCTGATGACGCACGCGTTCTTCAAGGCGCTGCTGTTCCTGGCCGCCGGCTCGGTGATCATCGGCATGCACCATGACCAGGACATCCGCAACATGGGCGGCCTGCGCAAGTACATGCCGATTACCTGGATCACCTCGCTGGTGGGTTCGCTGGCCCTGATCGGCACGCCGTTCTTCTCGGGCTTCTATTCGAAGGACTCGATCATCGAGGCGGTGGCGGAAACGCATATCGCCGGCGCCGGTTTCGCGTACTTCGCGGTGATGGCGGGCGTGTTCGTCACGGCCTTCTACTCGTTCCGCATGTACTTCCTGGTCTTCCATGGCGAGGAGCGCTTCGGCAAGCCGCACCTGCACCAGAATCACGCCGAGGAAGAGGAAGAGGCGCATGGCGACGACCATCACCATGGCCTGGCCCCGGGCGAGAAGCCGCACGAGTCGCCGTGGGTGGTGACGCTGCCGCTGGTGCTGCTGGCGATCCCGTCGGTGGTGATCGGTGCGATCGCGATCGAACCGATGCTGTTCGGCGACTTCTTCAAGAACGGCGTGGCGTTCCGCGACGTGATCTTCGTCGGCGAGAACCATCACGCGATGGAAGAGCTGCGCGGCATGTTCCATGGCTGGGTGGCGATGGGCCTGCATTCGGTGCAGACGCCGGTGCTGTGGCTGGCGCTGGCGGGCGTGGTGCTGTCGTGGTTCTTCTACATGAAGCGTCCCGATATCCCGGCCGGCATCAAGGCGCGCTTCGGTGGCCTCTACAGGCTGCTCGACAACAAGTACTACATGGACGCGATCAACGAGGCGGTGTTCGCCCGCGGTGCGCGTCTGCTCGGCACCGGCCTGTGGAAGGGCGGTGACCAGGGGCTGATCGATGGCCTGGTGGTCAACGGTTCGGCCCGCGTGGTGGGCTGGTTCGCCGCGGTGAGCCGCTACTTGCAGTCGGGTTATATCTATCACTATGCGTTCGCGATGATTCTGGGCATGCTGGTTCTGCTGTCGATCACCATCTTCGGCTCGGCTGGCGCGGTGGGCACCAAGTAAGGAATACAACGAAAATGGTTCTCTCTTTCGCTATCTGGCTGCCTATCTTTTTCGGCCTGCTGGTGCTGGCCTTCGGCTCCGACCGCAGTCCCGGCTTCGTGCGCTGGACCGCGCTGATCGGTTCGGTGGTGAGCTTCATCGTGACGCTGCCGCTGGTGACCGGCTTCGACCGCAGCACCGCGCAGATGCAGTTCGTCGAGAAGTTCTCGTGGATCGAGCGCTTCAATATCCAGTACTACCTGGGTGTCGACGGCATCTCGATGTGGTTCGTGGTGCTGACCGCCTTCATCACGGTGATCGTCGTGATCGCCGGCTGGGAGGTCATCACGGAGCGCGTGGCCGCCTACATGGCCTCGTTCCTGATCCTGTCGGGCATCATGATCGGCGTGTTCGCGTCGCTGGACGGCATGCTGTTCTACGTGTTCTTCGAGGCCACGCTGATCCCGATGTACATCATCATCGGCGTGTGGGGCGGTCCGAACCGGGTGTACGCCGCGTTCAAGTTCTTCCTGTACACGCTGATGGGTTCGCTGCTGACGATGATCGCGCTGCTGTACCTGTACAGCCAGACCGGTACGTTCGAGATCCTGCAGTGGCACCAGGCCAAGCTCGGCATGAACGAGCAGATCCTGCTGTTCATCGCCTTCTTCCTGGCGTTTGCCGTCAAGGTGCCGATGTGGCCGGTGCACACCTGGCTGCCCGACGCCCACGTCGAGGCGCCGACCGGCGGTTCGGTGGTGCTGGCCGCCATCATGCTGAAGCTGGGCGCCTACGGCTTCCTGCGCTTTTCGCTGCCGATCGCACCGGACGCCAGCCATAGCCTGGCCGCCTTCATCATCACCATCTCGCTGGTGGCGGTGATCTACATCGGCCTGGTGGCCATGGTGCAGGCCGACATGAAGAAGCTGGTCGCGTACTCGTCGATCGCGCACATGGGCTTCGTCACGCTGGGCTTCTTCATCTTCAGCCAGATGGGCGTCGAGGGCGGCATCGTGCAGATGATCTCGCACGGCTTCATCTCGGGCGCGATGTTCCTGTGCATCGGCGTGCTGTACGACCGCGTGCACTCGCGCCAGATCGCCGATTACGGCGGCGTGGTCAACACGATGCCGAAATTCGCGGCGCTGTCGGTGTTCTTCGCGATGGCCAACTGCGGCCTGCCGGCGACGTCGGGCTTCATCGGCGAGTTCATGGTGATCCTGGGCGCGGTCGAATACAACTTCTGGATCGGCCTGCTGGCCGCCACCGCGCTGATCCTGGGCGCCGCCTATTCGCTGTGGATGGTCAAGCGCGTGATCTTCGGCGAGGTGCGTCACCAGCACGTGGCCGAGCTGACCGATCTGAACAAGCGCGAATTCGTGATGCTGGGCCTGCTCGCCATCATGACGCTGTACATGGGTCTGTATCCGAAACCCTTCACCGACGTGATGCACGCTTCGGTGGCGAACCTGCTGTCGCACGTGGCGCAGTCCAAGCTGTAAGCAGGGAGAACGAATCATGCAATCGACCTCCACCTGGGCGCCCGTCGCGCCGATCATCTTCCTGGCGATCTCGATCGCCGCCGTCAACTGGATCGACCTGGCGCGCGGCAAGGGTCGCCAGAGCCTGGCGTATCCGCTGTCGCTGCTGATCACGCTGGTGCTCACCGTGTGGTTCGGCCTGAACGCAGCGGATGGCACCACGCACTACGCCTTCGCCAACCTGGTCGTGATCGATCCGATGGCCAATGTGCTGTCGTCGTTCTCGGCGCTGGCGCTGTTCGTCACGCTGGTCTATACGCGCCGCTACCTGGCCGACCGCGACATGTTCGCCGGCGAGTTCTACATGCTGGCGCTGTTCACGCTGGGCGGCCAGATCGTGATGATCACCGGCAACAACTTCCTGACGCTGTATCTCGGGCTGGAACTGCTGTCGCTGTCGTCGTATGCACTGGTGGCGCTGCGCCGCGATTCGCGCGTGACGTCGGAATCGGCCATGAAGTACTTCGTGCTGGGCGCGCTGGCCTCGGGCTTCCTGCTGTATGGCATGTCGATGCTGTATGGCGCGACCGGTTCGCTGAACCTGGGCGAGGTGTTCCGCGTGGTCGAGTCGGGCCGCGTCAATGCCACGATGCTGGCCTTTGGCGTGGTGTTCCTGGTGGCCGGCGTGGCCTTCAAGCTGGGTGCCGCGCCGTTCCATATGTGGATTCCGGACATTTACGAGGGCTCGCCCACCGCGGTGACGCTCTTGATCGCCGGTGCGCCGAAGCTGGCCGCCTTCGCGATGACGCTGCGCCTGCTGGTGGAAGGGCTGCTGCCGCTGGCCGTCGACTGGCAGGTCATGCTGGCGGTGCTGGCCGTGGCGTCGCTCGCCATCGGCAACCTGACCGCGATCGTGCAGACCAACCTGAAGCGGATGCTGGCGTACTCCACCATCTCGCACATGGGCTTCCTGCTGCTGGGCATGCTGTCCGGCGTGGCGGGCGGCAGCGCCGACGGCGCGGCCAGCGCCTACGGCTCGGCGATGTTCTACGCCGTGACCTATGTGCTGACCACGCTGGGTACCTTCGGCATCATCCTGCTGCGTACCGGCAAGGGCTTCGAGGCCGAGCAGCTGGACGACCTGAAGGGCATGTCGCGCAAGAATCCGTGGTTCGCGCTGCTGATGCTGGTGATGATGTTCTCGCTGGCCGGCATTCCGCCGACCGTGGGCTTCTACGCCAAGCTCGCGGTGCTGCAGGCGGTCGTGGCCGCGGGCATGAGCTGGCTTGCGGTGGTGGCGGTGCTGTTCTCGCTGATCGGCGCGTTCTACTACCTGCGCGTGGTCAAGCTGATGTACTTCGACGTGCCGGTGGGCGAAGAGCCGCTGCAAGCCACCGGCGGCCTGCGTTCGCTGCTGTCGATCAACGGCCTGGTTGTTGTCGCGCTGGGCCTGTTCCCGGCCGCGCTGATGAACCTGTGCTACCAGGCCGTGCGCAGCACGCTGGGTGCCTGATGGCGCCGCGCGGGCGCCCCGGCAGCGGAATGCATCGATGAGCACTTCGGCGGGCGGCTGGTTTGTCATCCTGCTGGCATTGGTCTGTGCCAATCTGCCATTCGTCAACCAGCGCCTGTTCGCCGTCGTTCCGCTGGGCCGTGCCCGCAAGCCGTTCTGGATGCGGGCGGTCGAGCTGATCGTCTACTATCTGCTGGTTGGCACGGTCGGCTTCGCGGTCGAATCCAGCCTGGGCAATGCGTTTCCCCAGGGCTGGCAGTTCTATGCGATCACCGCGTGCCTGATGCTGGTGTTCGCCTTCCCCGGCTACACCTGGCAATACCTGGTCAAACACCGCGCGAGCTGACGCTGGCATCCGACCGAGCCCCGGCCGCCTCGCGCAACCGGAGCGTCCATGTCGAAACCGAGCCAGACCCCGCAGTCAGCCCTCGCCTCGCCCGATGACGATGCGCATCTGAAGGAGGAGGCGATCGCCTCCGCCACGCTGCATCAGGGCAAGTTCCTCACCCTAAAGCAAGACATCGTGCGCCTGCCCGATGGCAAGACCGCCGGGCGCGAGTATGTGCTGCATCCGGGCGCGGTGATGATGATCCCGCTGTTCGACGACGGCACGGTGCTGATGGAACGCCAGTTCCGCTATGCCGTGCGCGAGGTGATGCTGGAGTTTCCGGCCGGCAAGCTGGACCCCGAGGAAGGCGCGCAGCGCTGTGGCGAGCGCGAGTTGCGCGAGGAGACCGGCTACACCGCGCGCCGCTGGGATTACCTGACCCGGATCCACCCGGTGATTTCCTATTCGACCGAGTTTATCGACCTGTTCCTGGCGCGCGACCTGACGGCGGGCGAGGCGGCGCTGGATGACGGGGAATTCCTGGAGACGCTGATCGTGCCGGCGGGGCAGGTGATCGACTGGGTCCGGCAGGGGCGGATCTCGGATGTGAAGACGATCATTGGGGCGTTTTGGCTGGAGAAGATCCTGGCGGGGGTGTGGGAGCCGGGGGAGTTGGGCGTGCCGGGGTAGGGGGTTTTGGGTTCGCTGGTATTCCCTCTCCTCGCCACCCTACCCATTGAAACCCACGCCTCCGCCACCATTTCCCCCTCGCACTCCCGGTCACGAAAAAATTAGAACGACCGTTCACAAAATTCCCATTCACGGCTAATATTGCTTCGACGGGCTGGAAACATCATGAAGGTGCTCGACCTGCGCTGCGCGCATGACCATCGCTTCGAAGGGTGGTTTGCATCCGAGGACGATGCGCAATCGCAGATTTCCCGCGATCTCGTCCAATGTCCGGTATGCGGCGATCATTCGGTCACGCGACTGCCGAGCGCGCCCCGGCTGAACCTGTCGGGCGCGGCGGAACGCCGGCCGGAGGGCAAGCCGGCGAAGCCGGTGCCGGAAGACGCCAAGGCGATGCAGGTGGCCCTGCAATCGCTGTATCTGAAGGCGGTCAGGCAGGTGCTGTCGCAGACCGAGGACGTGGGCGACCGTTTTGCCGAGGAGGCAAGGCGGATGCACTACGACGAGGCGCCGGAGCGCGGCATCCGCGGCACGGCGTCGCCGGAAGAGGTGCGGGCGCTGGCGGAAGAGGGTATCGAGACGTTTCCGCTCGTGGTGCCGGATGTATTGAAGCAGACGGCGCATTAGATTCGCGTCCCCGTGCCGCTCCACGCCGGCGGGCGACGCCGCCTTGGCGAGAACTGCCAGAACAATTTGCCGGCATCGGGCCGGCATCACTGGAGACGTGCATGGACCTCAACTACACGGCGGCCGACGACGCCTTCCGCCAGGAAGTGCGCAGCTGGCTGGAAGCAAACCTGCCGGCCGACATCCGCAGCAAGATTCTGAACCACCGGCGGCCGAACAAGGATGACCTGGTCCGCTGGCACAAGATCCTCGCGGGCAAGGGCTGGTCGGCGCCGCATTGGCCGGTGGAATACGGTGGTACCGGCTGGACCGCCACCCAGCGCCATATCTGGGACGAGGAGAACGCCCGCGTCGGCGCGCCCGGCGTGCTGCCGTTCGGCGTGGCGATGGTCGCGCCGGTGATCATGAAGTACGGCAACGAGGCGCAGAAGCGCTATTACCTCCCGCGCATCCTCGACTGCACCGACTGGTGGTGCCAGGGCTATTCCGAGCCGGGCTCCGGTTCGGACCTGGCGTCGCTGAAGACCCGCGCCGAACTGACGCCGGACGGCCAGCACTACATCGTCAACGGCCAGAAGACCTGGACCACGCTCGGCCAGCACGCCGACATGATCTTCTGCCTTGTGCGTACCGACCCGGAGGCGAAGAAGCAGCAGGGCATCTCGTTCCTGCTGATCGACATGAAGACGCCTGGCATCACGGTGCGGCCGATCATCATGCTGGACGAGGATCACGAGGTCAACGAGGTCTTCTTCGACAACGTGAAGGTGCCGGTGGAGAACCGCGTAGGGGAGGAGAACAAGGGCTGGACCTACGCCAAGTACCTGCTGGGCCATGAGCGCACCGGCATCGCCCGCGTGGGCAATTCCAAGCGTGAGCTGGGCTTCCTCAAGCGCCTGGCGGCGCAGCAGCGGAAGAACGGCAAGCCATTGCTGGAAGACCCGCTGTTCGCGGCGAAGGTCGCGGCGCTGGAGATCGAGCTGATGGCGCTGGAGATCACCGTGCTGCGCGTGGTATCGAGCGAGAGCGCGGGCAAGGGCCCCGGTCCCGAGGCGTCGCTGCTGAAGATCAAGGGCACCGAGATCCAGCAGTTGCTGACCGAACTGATGGTGGAGGCGGTGGGTCCGTACTCGCAGCCGTTCGACCGCGCCTATCTGGAGTGCGAGACCGAACACGCGGTGACCGGCTATGACGAGGCCGCGCCGCTGTCCGCGTACTACTTCAACTTCCGCAAGACCTCGATCTACGGCGGGTCCAACGAAATCCAGAAGAACATCATCAGCCAGATGATCCTGGGGCTGTGAGGAGACCGAAACCATGAATTTCAATCTGAGCGACGAGCAGAAGCAGCTCGCCGATGCGGTCCGCCGCTTCATCGACAAGAGCTACGATTTCGAAACCCGCAAGAAGGCCTACAGGAGCGAAACCGGCCACAGCGAGGCTGCCTGGGGCGCGCTGGTGGAACTGGGCCTGACCGCGCTGCCGATCCCCGAGGAGCAGGGCGGTTTCGCCGGCACCGCGATCGACATGATGGTGGTGATGCAGGAGCTGGGGCGCGGGCTGGTGGTCGAGCCCTATCTGGCGACGGTGACGGCGGCCCATGCCCTGAAGGTCGCCGGTGGCCAGGAAGCGGTGCTGGAACAGGTGGCCGGCGGCGAAGTGAAGCTCGCCACCGCATTCAACGAGCCGCAGTCGCGTTATGCGCTCAACGACGTGCAGGTCAGCGCCAAGGGCGGCAAGCTCAATGGCCGCAAGGTGGTGGCCGTGCATGGAGGCCAGGCGGACAAGCTGGTGGTGTCGGCGCGCACGTCGGGCGGCAATGCGGACCAGGATGGCATCTCGCTGTATCTGGTCGATGCGCGCGGCGCCGGCGTGACGGTGCGGGACTATCGGACCATCGACAATCTGCATGCGGCCGATATCGAGTTCAACGATGCCGAAGGCACGCTGCTGGGCGACGAAGGCAAGGGCTGGGCGCTGCTGGAGCAGGTGGCGGACTATGCCGCGGTGCTGCTGTGCGCCGAGGCGGTGGGCATCATGGACACGCTGACCGCCGCCACCATCGAATATGCGAAGACCCGCCAGCAGTTCGGCGTGCCGATCGCGCGCTTCCAGGCGCTGCAGCATCGGATGGTGGAGATGTTCATCCACAGCGAGCAGGCGCGTTCGCTCACGCTGCTGGCGGCCGGGCGGTTTGACGAGTCCAGCGCTCAGGAGCGGCGCCGCTATGTGTCGGCGGCCAAGGTCCGCGTGGGGCAGGCGGCCCGCTTCGTCGGACAGGAGGCGGTGCAGATCCACGGCGGCATGGGGGTCACGGACGAACTGCCGGCCGCGCATATGTTCAAGCGGCTGACGATGATCAACACGACGTTTGGCGATGTGGATCATCATCTGGAGCGGTTCGCTTCGCTGCCGGGGTTTTTGCAGGCGGCCTGATTGTTTCTCCCCTCTCCCGCTCGCGGGAGAGGGGGCGGGGGAGAGCGCAGTCACCGCTTCACCCACCAATCCAAACAGAACAAAAAGAACACTACAGGAGACCCGATGTCCGACACCCTCTACTTCGAAGATTTCGTCGTCGGCAGCCGTCGCGAGCTTGGATCGCGGCTGATTACCGAGGAGGAGATCATCGCCTTCGCGAAGCAGTACGATCCGCAGCCCTTCCATATCGACAAGGAAGCGGCCAGCAAGAGCATCTACGGCGGACTGATTTCCAGCGGCTGGATGACCTGTGCGGTGATGATGCGGCTGCTGGTGGATAACATGACGTCGCGGGCGGCCAGCATGGGTTCGCCCGGCGTGGACGAGATTCGCTGGCTCAAGCCCGTGTATGCCGGCGATACGCTGACGGTCACGCTGGCGGTGCTGGACGCGCGGCCTTCGTCGTCCAAGCCGGATCGTGGCGTCGTGATGACGCAGTGGGAGGCGGTGAACCAGCGTGGCGAGCTGGTCTGTACCGTCAAGGGCATGGGCATGTACGGGCGCCGCCCGGCCTGAGCCCGCCCGGCGCCGGATCGCGCGGGTTCAACGAAACCGCATGCAAGGAGACAGGATGCGCACCATCGCTTCGCTGGAAGAGCTTGAGGGGCTGCAGGGGCAGGAGGTCGCGGTCAGCGACTGGGTCGAGATCACGCAGCAGCAGGTCAACCTGTTCGCCGAGGCGACCGGCGATCATCAGTGGATTCATGTCGACCCGGAGCGCGCGCGCCGCGAGTCGCCGTTCGGCGCGCCGGTGGCGCACGGCTTTCTGACGCTGTCGCTGCTGCCGATGCTGATGCAGGGCGCGATCCATATGCCGGGCGTCAAGATCGGCGTCAACTACGGACTGAACCGCGTGCGTTTCACCGCGCCGGTGCCCGTGGGCAGCCGGCTGCGAGGGCGCATCAAGCTGCTGAAGGTCGAACGTATCGCGCCGCCGCCGAATGCGCCGGAGCTGGTGGGGGCGCAGTCGACGTGGGAAGTCACGATCGAACGCGAAGGGAGCGATCGTCCGGTTTGCGTGGCGGAGTCGATCAGTCGAAGGTATTCGTAGCGGCGCGTTGGACGGCGTGACGCGTCGCGTCGCTGCTGTCGGCAATCGGGGCCCGTGCGGTTGTTTCCTGTGGGGAGACGGCTGGCGCGGGCTTTTTTGTTGGGGTGGTGGTTTGGCGGTGGCTGCCCTCTCCCCCGCCCCTCTCCCGCATGCGGGAGAGGGGAGAAAACCAGCGGGGTATCGGAAGCTCTCGGTGTTCTCCCCTCTCCCGCAGGGCGGGAGAGGGGTGGGGGAGAGGCCAGTCACCACAGCCCCGCCATCCCGCACGCACCGTCATGGCGCAATGCACCGATAACGCGCAACGACATGTTCGCGCACCGCAATGAAGAATTACGCGGACGCACCGCGATAGTGCGCCCAACGATGGCGCGACACCGCTGCAGTCTCGCTATCGTCATGTCCACGGCGTGACAGCCGTGGCACGCTAGTTGCAGAAGCAGCACCCGGGATGCGTTGATCCTCCTCTAACGATAAATCTGGGAGCTGCAATGAAACGTCGTGATGTGTTGAAGCTGTCCGCGGTGGCCGCGGCGGCGATGATCGGTACGAGCCCGTTGGCCTTCGCGCAGTCGAAGGAGCCGATCAAGGTGGGGATTCTGCATTCCCTGTCGGGCACCATGGCGATCTCGGAGACGTCGTTGAAGGACGTCGCGCTGATGACCATCGACGAGATCAACAAGAGCGGCGGCGTGCTGGGCCGCAAGCTGGTGCCTGTGGTGGTCGATCCCGCATCGAACTGGCCGCTGTTCGCCGAGAAGGCGCGTCAGTTGATCACCAATGACAAGGTGGCGGTGACCTTCGGCTGCTGGACCTCGGTGTCGCGCAAGTCGGTGCTGCCCGTCTATGAGGAACTGAATTCGCTGCTGTTCTATCCGGTGCAGTACGAGGGTGAGGAGATGTCGAAGAACGTCTTCTATACCGGTGCCGCGCCCAACCAGCAGGCGATTCCAGCCGTCGAGTACCTGATGAGCAAGGAAGGCGGCGGCGCCAAGCGATTCTTCCTGCTGGGCACTGACTACGTGTATCCGCGCACGACCAACAAGATCCTGCGTGCTTTCCTGAAGAGCAAGGGCGTGGCCGACAAGGATATCGAGGAGGTCTACACGCCGTTCGGCCACAGCGACTACCAGACCATCGTCGCCAATATCAAGAAGTTCTCGCAGGGCGGCAAGACGGCGGTGATCTCGACGATCAACGGCGATTCGAACGTGCCGTTCTACAAGGAACTGGGCAACGCCGGCCTGAAGGCCAAGGACGTGCCGGTGGTGGCGTTCTCGGTGGGCGAGGAAGAACTGCGCGGCATCGATACCAAGCCGCTGGTCGGCCATCTGGCGGCGTGGAACTACTTCATGTCGGTCAAGAACGCCGAGAACGACAAGTTCAGGAAGCAGTGGGCGGCGTGGGTCAAGGCCAACAATCTGCCGGGCGGCGACAAGCGCGTGACCAACGATCCGATGGAGGCCACCTATGTCGGCATCCATATGTGGGCGCAGGCGGTGAAGAAGGCCGGCACCACCGATCCGGACAAGGTCCGTGCGGCGATGTACGGCCAGACTTTCAAGGCGCCGAGCGGCTTCACCTTGACCATGGGCGAGAACCATCACCTGTACAAGCCGGTGATGATCGGCGAGGTGAAGGGCGATGGCCAGTTCTCCGTGGTATGGAAGACGCCGAAGCCGGTGCGCGCGCAGCCGTGGAGCCCGTTTATCGCGGGGAATGAGGGCAAGCCCGACAAGGTGATGTAAGCGGTCGTCTTTACGGTGGGAAGGGGACTGGATTGGCCTTGATTTACAGCTGTGATTCCCCTCMCCCCCGGCCCCTCTCCCGCGTTGCGGGAGAGGGGAGAGCGCCTTCGGTGCCGGTAGACCTCATTTCCCCTCTCCCGTCCGCGGGGGAGGGGCAGGGGAGAGGGCATTGACCTCCCCCTCGATAACATCACGAAACCCGCGATCTTTCCGATCGCCCGCTACATGCTCCGCTTCCCGCTTTGCCTCCATCGCTGGCGCGCCGTGCTCGCCTTGCTGTTCTGCGCGGCGGCCACATCGCTGTGGGCCGCCACGCCGCTGACGCAGGCCGACCTGAAGGCGCTGGCCGAAGATGACTTCGACGCCAAGAGCGCGGCCATCGCCGCGCTGGCACAAGGTTCCCCTGAACAGGCCGGACCGATCCTGAAGGCGCTGCAGGACGATACGCTGCAATACGCGCCGGGCATCGGCATGGTGCGCGTGGAAGGCGATACGACGCTGGACGCGATCACTGGAAAGCCGGTCACAGTCCAGGCCGATGCGCTGGAATCGCTGACGCTGAACAACAGCCTGCGCGCGCAGGTCGACAGCGCCGCGGGCAGCCTGCTGCTGTCGTCGCCCGATGCGGCGGTGCGCGCGCAGGCCATCGATGCGCTGCTGGAACAGCCCGAAGACGCGCCGCGTGCCGCGGTGGAAGCGGCGCGCAAGGCCGAGGCCGACAGCGCCTTACGCGACAAGCTCGACGTGATCTGGGCCCACGCGGTGCTGGCGGAGGGCACGCGCGACGAAAGACTGGAAGCGGTGCGTATCCTCGGCAAGGACAGCAATCCCGCCACGCGCCAGCGGCTGTTGCCGCTGGTCGAGCGTGACGCCGGCGGCCAGTATCGCGAGGCCGATGCCGAACTGCGCGCGGCGGCCCAGCGGGCACTGGACAGCCTCGCCGCGAACGAACGCCGTGCCGAGCTGATCGGCAACCTGTTCGCGGGGCTCAGCCTTGGCAGCGTGCTGCTGCTGGCGGCGCTGGGGCTGGCCATCACCTACGGCCTGATCGGCGTCATCAACATGGCGCACGGCGAATTCCTGATGATCGGCGCCTATGCCACCTACATGGTGCAGGCGCTGTTCCGGCAGTATCTGCCCGATGCCTTCGACTGGTATCTGCCCGCCGCGCTGCCGGCGGCGTTTCTGGCGGCGGCGGCGGTGGGCTTCGTGCTGGAACGGCTGGTGCTGCGGCATCTCTATGGCCGGCCGCTGGAGACGCTGCTGGCGACCTTTGGCGTGAGCCTGCTGCTGATGCAGGCGGTGCGGATGCTCTTTGGCGCGCAGAACGTAGAGGTAGCCAATCCCGGCTGGATGAGCGGCGGCGTGCAATGGCTGCCCGGCCTGGTGATTCCGTACAACCGCATCGTGATCATCCTGTTCGCGCTGGCGGTGGTGGTGATCGCGTGGGCCGTGCTGAACCGCACGCGTCTGGGGCTGTTTGTCCGTGCCACCACGCAGAACCGCACCATGGCGGCCTGCGTCGGCGTGCGTACCTGGAAGGTCGACAGCTACGCCTTCGCCTTTGGCGCCGGCGTCGCCGGACTGGGCGGCTGCGCGCTGTCGCAGATCGGCAATGTGGGCCCGGACCTCGGGCAGGCCTACATCATCGACTCGTTCATGGTGGTGGTGCTGGGCGGTGTCGGCCAGCTTGCCGGCACCATCGTCGGGGCGTTCGGCCTGGGCATCATCAACAAGTTTATCGAGCCGTTCTATGGCGCGGTGCTGGCCAAGATCTTCGTGCTGGTGCTGATCGTGCTGTTCATCCAGAAGCGGCCTCAAGGACTGTTCGCCCTGAAGGGCCGTAGCGCGGAGGCATGATGAAGGCGAAGGATCATACGATGGGGGCATTCACGCTGGCGGTGCCCGAGCGGCAACCGCTGTTTTCGCGTCGCGGCTGGCTGGCGCTTGCGGTGGTGGCCGTGCTTGCCGCCGTGGCGGTACCGGTGTGCGCGCTGGCGTTGCCGGACACGCATCCACTGCATCTGTCAGCCTATGCGCTGACGCTGATCGGCAAGATCATGTGCTTCGCGCTGGCCGCGATCGCGCTCGATCTGGTGTGGGGCTACTGCGGCATCCTGAGCCTGGGACATGGGCTGTTCTTTGCCCTCGGCGGCTATGCGATGGGCATGTACCTGATGCGCGCGATCGGCCGGGAGGGGGTTTACCAGAGCGATCTGCCCGACTTCATGGTGTTCCTCGACTGGAAGGAACTGCCGTGGTTCTGGCACGGCACGGAGCACCTGTGGTATGCACTGCTGCTGGTGGTGCTGGTGCCCGGCGTGCTGGCGTGGCTGTTCGGCTTCTTCGCCTTTCGCTCGCGCATCAAGGGCGTGTACCTGTCGATCATCACGCAGGCGATGACCTATGCGGCGATGCTGCTGTTCTTCCGCAACGAGACCGGCTTCGGCGGCAACAACGGCTTCACCGACTTCAAGCGCATCGCCGGATTCCCCATTGCCGCGCCGGAGACGCGCACGGTGCTGTTCGTGCTGACGGCGCTGGCGCTGCTGGGCGGGCTGATCGCGTGCCGCTATATCGTGACGTCCAAGCTCGGACGCGTGGTGACGGCCGTGCGCGATGCCGAGACCCGCGTGATGTTCTCCGGCTACAACCCGCTGGGCTACAAGCTGTTCGTGTGGACCTTCTCGGCGGTGCTGTGCGGCATCGCGGGCGCGCTGTACGTGCCGCAGGTGGGCATCATCAATCCGGGCGAGATGTCGCCGGCCAATTCGATCGAGATGGCGGTGTGGGTGGCCGTCGGCGGTCGCGGCACGCTGATCGGGCCGGTGATCGGCGCCTTCCTGGTCAACGGCGCCAAGACCATGTTCACCGCCTACTTCGCCGAGTACTGGCTGTTCCTGCTGGGCGCGATGTTCGTGCTGGTGACGCTGTATCTGCCGCGCGGCGTGGTCGGCCTCGTGGCGGGGCTGCGGGAGGCGAGGGCACGGCGCGGTGCGACGGTGGCGGCCATGCCGGCGGCCACACGGCAAGGAGGCAAGGCATGAACGCCGCGCTGGACGAGAAGCAAGTGGAAGGCGGCAATGCCAGCGGCGACACCACCGGACTGGGGCGCGTGCTGCGGCCGGGCACGATCGATGTGTCGCACGGGCCGATCCTGTACCTGGAGGACGTGACGGTGCAGTTCGACGGCTTTCGGGCGCTGAACCGGCTGACGCTGTCGATCGACCACGGCGAGCTGCGCTGCGTCATCGGGCCCAACGGTGCGGGCAAGACCACGATGATGGATGTGATCACCGGCAAGACCGGTCCGCGCAACGCCAATGTCACCGGCCGCGTCTTCCTGGGCCAGACCATCGACCTGATGCGCATGAATGAGCCGGCCATCGCGCAGGCCGGCATCGGCCGCAAGTTCCAGAAGCCCACCGTATTCGAGCAGCACGCGGTGTGGGAGAACCTGGAGCTGGCGATGAAGGCGGACAAGCGCTGGTGGTCGTCGCTGCGGGCGCGGCTGCATGCCGAGGGCCGTCAACGGATCGAGGAAACGCTGGCCGTCACGGGCCTGGAGCACGAGGCGTACCGGCCGGCGGGGCTGC
This sequence comes from Cupriavidus gilardii J11, assembly GCF_007829435.1. GTDB lineage: Bacteria > Pseudomonadota > Gammaproteobacteria > Burkholderiales > Burkholderiaceae > Cupriavidus > Cupriavidus gilardii_D. The sequence continues at coordinate 180,430 of NZ_VLJN01000012.1, read as the reverse complement.
TGTCGCACGGGCAGAAGCAGCGCCTGGAGATCGGCATGCTGCTGATGCAACGTCCGCAGCTGCTGCTGCTCGACGAGCCGGTGGCCGGCATGACCGACGAGGAAACCATGCAGCTTGCCGGCCTGCTGAATGGCCTGCGCGGCAGCTGTTCGATGATGGTGGTCGAGCACGACATGGAGTTCGTCGCCGCGCTGGCCGGCGATGGCGGCAAGGTGACGGTGCTAGCGGAAGGCAGCGTGCTGGCCGAAGGCACGCTGGATGCCGTCAAGCGCGACGAGCGCGTCATCGAATCGTATCTGGGCCGCTAGGCCCGGGAACGAACCAGGCGAACAACGGAAGGGAGCGGGAATGCTGCAGGTCAGCGGATTGAACCAGTTCTACGGCGGCAGCCATATTCTGCGCAATGTCAGCTTCGAGGTGCCGCAGGGCAAGCTCACCACGCTGCTGGGCCGCAATGGCGTGGGCAAGAGCACGCTGCTGAAATGCCTGATGGGAGTGGTGCCGACGCGCAGCGGCGCGATCCGCTGGGGCGAGCGCGCGCTGGAGAAGGCGCCGCCGTACGAGCGCGTGGCGGCGGGGCTGGCCTATGTGCCGCAGGGACGGGAGATTTTCCCGCGGCTGACCGTCGAGGAGAACCTGCTGATCGGCGCGGCGAGTCGCCGCAAGCCGGACGGTGTGCCGGATCGCATCTATGAGCTGTTCCCGGTGTTGCGCACGATGCGGCAGCGGCGCGGCGGCGATCTGTCGGGAGGCCAGCAGCAACAGCTGGCGATCGGCCGCGCGCTGATGAGCGAGCCGGAACTGTTGATCCTCGACGAACCGACCGAGGGTATCCAGCCGTCGATTATCCAGGACATCGGCCGCGCCTTGCGCCTGCTGGTGGACGAATACGGCATGACGGTGCTGCTGGTGGAGCAGTACTACGAATTCGCGCGGCACCTGGCGGACCACTATGTCGTGATGAGCCGTGGCGAGGTGGTGGCCCGGGGCGAGGGCGCGACGATGGAACAGGACGGCGTGCGCGAGATGATTGCCGTCTAGCGATGCGTCATCCGGATTTTCCTGTCGCCGGTTCCAGGCGCGACGCCATGCCTTCGGCGTGGCAGGCCGAGCTGCATCTGCGCTTTGCGCCGCGCGGCGGCCGCACGTCGCTGGTCGAGCGCCGGCATCGTGGGCCGCTGGTGGTGCAGAAGCCGCTGTATCCCGAAGGCGGCATCTGCCACGCGGTGGTCATCCATCCGCCGGCGGGCATCGCGGGCGGCGACCGGCTCGATATCGCGGTGGCGGTGGAGCCGGGCGCGCACGCCGTGCTGGCCACGCCGGGCGCGACCAAGTGGTACAAGTCGCTGGGCCGGCGCGCCGACCAGCATGTGAGACTGCAGGTGGGCGAGGGCGCGCGGCTGGACTGGCTGCCGCAGGAGAACATCGTGTTCGACGATGCGCGCGCGGGCATTGCGACCAGCGTGGCGGTGTCGCCCGGTGGCAGCGCGATCGGCTGGGATGCGGTGGTGCTTGGGCGGCAGGCTTCCGGCGAGCGCTGGACGCGCGGCACGGCATGGCTCGATACCCGCGTGTCGGGCGGCGGCCGTAGTTTGTGGATCGAACAGGCGCAGCTCGATGCGGATTCGCCGTTGCGGGCTTCTCCAGTGGGGATGCATGGGCTGCCGGTGTTGGGCACGTTGTGGGCCGTGGGGGTGAATGCCACGCAGGCGCTGGCGGAGGAGGTGGCGGGGATGTTGCCTTATGGTGTGGGGGAGAGGGCAGTCACAGCCCCCCCAACAAAGCCCACCCTGCGCGCCGGCATCACCCACCTGCCCCATCCCGATCAACCGATGCTGCTGCTGCGCGTGCTGGGCGACCATATCGAACCCGTGCGCCATCTGCTTATCGACGTATGGACCCGCCTGCGCGAACCCATACATGGCGTACCGGCACGGCCGCTGCGGCTGTGGAACACATAAGGCATCGCGCATGCCCGCAAACCGAACGACAAGCATGAGACCGACATGGAACTGACGCCCCGCGAAAAAGACAAGCTGCTGATCTTCACCGCCGCGTTGCTGGCCGAGCGCCGGCGTGCGCGCGGGCTCAAGCTGAACTATCCGGAGGCGGTGGCGCTGATCACCGCCGCGATCATGGAAGGCGCGCGCGACGGCCGCACCGTGGCCGAGCTGATGCACGAAGGCACCACGGTGCTGGGCCGCGACGACGTGATGGACGGCGTGGCCGAGATGATCCCGGAAATCCAGGTCGAGGCGACGTTCCCCGATGGCACCAAGCTGGTCACCGTGCACCATCCGATCGTCTGATGCTCGCTTGATTTTCGGTACGCGCGACGCGTGCCACGCCGCTCACCACGCATTCCCCGATAACGCCAACAAGAGGTCCAACATGCAACGATTTCCCCGGCTGCCTTCCGTGCTTCGCCTCCTTTCCATGCTGCCGGTCGCCGCGCTTTCCCTCGGCGCGTACGCGCACCCCGGCCACGATGTGGAGACCGTCAGTGCCAGCCTGTGGTCCGGCCTGCTGCATCCGCTGACAGGCATGGACCATCTGCTGGCGATGGTGGCGGTAGGCGTATGGAGCGCCCTTGCTGTTGCCGGCAGCGCATCTACTCCCCTCTCCCGCGAGCGGGAGAGGGGCCGGGGGAGAGGGGATGCTCTGCGCCTGCCGCTCACATTCGTCATCCTGATGCTGATCGGCGCCGCCCTCGGCCTGTCCGGCATCACGCTGCCGGCCGTCGAACCGATGATCGCCGCATCGCTGCTGGTGGTGGGCCTGCTGGTCGCGCTGCGCGCGCGCCTGCCGATGATGGCGGGCATGGCCCTGGTGGGCGGCTTTGCCGTGTTCCATGGCTATGCGCACGGCGCCGAACTGCCAGCGACCGCGCAGGCGCTGCCGGCGGTGATCGCCTACGTCGGCGGCTTCGCGGCGGCCACGATGGCGCTGCATCTGGCCGGCATCGCGGCGGGCAGCGCGCTGCGCCGCCATGCACCGTGGCTGGCGCGCGCGGCCGGTGCTGGCGTGGCGCTGTACGGCGTCGGGCTGATGATGGCGTGATGCGATCGTTGGCCGCAGAACCTGCATGCACATCTCCAGGAGCGACGATGATCCCCGGTGAACTGATGCCCGCCGACGGCGAGATCGAACTGAATGTGGGCCGCGCCACCGTCACGGTGAGCGTGGCCAATACGGGCGACCGTCCGATCCAGGTCGGCTCGCACTTCCATTTCCACGAGACCAACGCCGCGCTGGACTTCGATCGCGAGGCCGCGCGCGGCTTCCGGCTGAATATCGCCGCGGGCACCGCCGTGCGCTTCGAACCGGGCCAGTCGCGCACCGTGGAGCTGGTGGCGCTGGACGGCGATCGCATCGTCTACGGCTTCAACGGCAAGATCATGGGAGCACTGTGATGGCCCTGCGTATTTCGCGGCAAGCGTATGCCGAGATGTTCGGCCCGACCACCGGCGATCGGCTGCGGCTGGCCGATACCGCGCTGGTGATCGAGGTCGAGCGCGATTTCACCGTCTATGGCGAGGAGGTCAAGTTCGGCGGCGGCAAGGTGATTCGCGACGGCATGGGCCAGAGCCAGCGCATGGCCCGCGACTGCGTCGATACCGTGATCACCAATGCGCTGATCGTCGACCACTGGGGCATCGTCAAGGCGGACATCGGCATCAAGGACGGGCGCATTGCCGGCATCGGCAAGGCCGGCAATCCGGATATCCAGCCCGCGGTGACCATCGTGATCGGACCCGGTACCGAAGTCATTGCCGGCGAAGGCATGATCGTCACGGCCGGCGGCATCGACAGCCATATCCATTTCATCTGCCCGCAGCAGATCGAGGAGGCGCTGATGAGCGGCGTCACCACCATGATCGGCGGCGGCACCGGTCCGGCCACCGGCACCTATGCCACCACCGTGACGCCCGGGCCGTGGTACATGGAGCGCATGCTTCAGGCGGCCGATGCCTATCCGATGAATATCGGCTTCCTGGGCAAGGGCAACGCGAGCCAGCCCGGACCGCTGATGGAGCAGGTGGAGGCCGGCGCGATCGGACTGAAGCTGCACGAGGACTGGGGCACCACGCCGGCGGCGATCGACACCTGCCTGTCGGTGGCCGACGCGACCGATACGCAGGTGGCGATCCACACCGACACGCTCAACGAAGGCGGCTTCGTCGAGACCACGGTGGCGGCGTTCAAGGGCCGCACCATCCATACCTATCACACCGAAGGCGCCGGCGGCGGGCATGCGCCCGATATCATCAAGGTGTGCGGCGAGGCCAACGTGCTGCCGTCGTCGACCAATCCGACGCGACCGTACACCATCAACACCATCGACGAGCACCTGGACATGCTGATGGTGTGCCATCACCTCGATCCGGCCATCGCCGAGGACATCGCCTTCGCGGAAAGCCGCATACGGCGCGACACCATCGCGGCCGAGGACATCCTGCACGATCTCGGCGCGTTCTCGATGATTTCCAGCGACTCGCAGGCCATGGGCCGTGTGGGCGAGGTGGTGATCCGCACCTGGCAGACCGCGCACAAGATGGCCACGCAGCGCGGCAAGCTGCCCGGCGATCCGCACGATGCGCGCGGCGGCCACGACAACTTCCGCGTCAAGCGTTACGTGGCCAAGTACACCATCAACCCGGCGCTGACACATGGCATTGCGCATGAGGTGGGCTCGGTGGAGGTGGGCAAGTGGGCCGACCTTGTGCTGTGGAAGCCGGCCTTCTTCGGCGTCAAGCCGAGCCTGATCCTGAAGGGCGGCATGATCGCCGCGGCGGCGATGGGCGACCCGAATGCGTCGATCCCCACGCCGCAGCCGGTGCACTACCGGCCGATGTTCGCCAGTGCGGGCGGCGCGCTGCACCGCTCATCGCTGACCTTCGTGTCGCAGTCCGCGCTGGCTGCGGACGTCGGCGGGCGCTACGGGCTGCACAAGACGCTGGCGGCGGTGCGCGGAACGCGCACGGTCGGCAAGCGCGACATGATCCACAACGACTGGCAGCCGACCATCTCGGTCGATCCCGAAACCTATCAGGTGGTGGCCGATGGCCAGCTGCTGACCTGCGAGCCCGCCACCTCGCTGCCGATGGCGCAGCGCTATTTCCTGTTCTGAACGATGGTCAAGATCGACAAACATCTGCCCGCGCCGCACGGCATCGCCGCCGTGCTGGTGCGGCGCGCCCCCAAGCTGGTGCTGCCGTTCGGCGAACGCAGCAAGAGCCGGCTGCGGGCCACGCTGGACAACGGCGACGAGGCCGCCATCTTCCTGCCGCGCGGCACGGTGCTGCGCGGTGGCGATCTGCTGGTGACGGACGGCGGGCTGTTTGTCGAGGTGCTGGCCGCGGCCGAGTCGGTGCTGCAGGTGCGCGCCGACGACCGCCATGCGCTGATGCGCGCCGCCTACCATCTGGGCAACCGCCATACGCCGGTGGAGATCGGCGTGGACTATCTGCGGCTGGAGTTCGATCCGGTGCTGGCGGATATGCTCACGCGGCTCGGCGTCTCGGTGGAGCGTGCGGATTTGCCGTTCGAGCCGGAGGCGGGGGCCTATGGCGGCGGCCACCGGCATGGGCATGACGCGACGTTCGCGGAGGATTATGCGGCGGCGCAGGCGGTGTTTCGGGAGCGGCATGGGCATGAACATGGACATGATCATGGGCATGGGCATCATCACGGGCATGGGCATTGAGGGTTGGCTGGGACTGCCCTCTCCCCCGCCCCTCTCCCGCGAGCGGGAGAGGGAAGAAAACCGGCGGGCTTTCAAATGCTGTGGGTTTTCTCCCCTCTCCCGCGTTGCGGGAGAGGGGAGCAAACCGGCAGGGCTTCGAACGCCAATGGTGTGCTCCCCTCTCCCGCACGCGGGAGAGGGGCGGGGGAGAGGGCAGTATCAGCCCGCCCGCACGTCAAACGATACAAAGCATGACCACCCCCACCCAGCTCATCTCCCTGCTGCACCTCGCCTCCCCCGCACTGCCGATCGGCGGCTTTAGCTATTCGCAGGGGCTCGAGGCGGCGATCGACTGTGGCATCGTGCACGACGGCGACAGTGCGGGCCGATGGATCCGCGACAATCTGCTGCACGTGCAGGCGCATGCCGAGGCGCCGCTGTGGCTGCTGCTGCATCGGGCATGGCGCGAAGGCGATCACGATGCCGTGCGACAGTGGAACGACTGGTTCCATGCCACCCGCGAGACCGCCGAGCTGCGACTGGAGACCGAGCAGATGGGCTGGTCGCTGACGCGGCTGCTGGCGCAGATGGGCTGGGGCGAGCCGTCGCTGCGCGATGCGCTGGCCGCGCTGTCGCCGGTGTGCCTGCCCACCGCCTTCACGGCGGCGTGCGCCGCATTGCAGGTGGACGAGCGCGACGGGCTGGCGGCCTACTGTTTCAGCTGGGCCGAAAACCAGGTGGCCGCGGCGATCAAGGCCGTGCCGTTGGGGCAGGTGGCCGGCCAGCATATCCTGCGCGACCTGCATCCATGCGTGCTCGCCACCATCGATGAAGCGGTGCGGCGCGCCGATGCATCGCCGCCCGAGCTGTCCACCATGGCGCCGATGCTCGGCCTGCTGTCGGCCCGCCATGAGACGCAGTATTCGCGGCTGTTCCGCTCCTGACCGAACTTTGACGATCGAGACCGATACGATGACCCGTACCAAGAAGAACCCGCCGCTGCGCGTCGGCGTCGGCGGCCCGGTGGGCTCCGGCAAGACCACGCTGCTGGAGATGCTGTGCAAGGCGATGCGCGACCGCTACGACCTGGTCGCCATCACCAACGACATCTACACCAAGGAAGACCAGCGCCTGCTGACGATCTCCGGCGCGCTGCCGGCGGAGCGCATCATGGGCGTGGAAACGGGAGGCTGTCCGCATACCGCGATCCGCGAGGACGCCTCGATCAACCTGGAGGCGGTCGACCGCATGCTGGCGCGCTTTCCCGAGGCCGACGTGGTGTTCATCGAATCGGGCGGCGACAACCTCGCGGCGACCTTCAGTCCCGAGCTGTCGGACCTGACGATCTACGTGATCGACGTCGCCGGCGGCGAGAAGATTCCGCGCAAGGGCGGGCCCGGCATCACCAAGTCCGATCTGCTGGTGATCAACAAGATCGACCTCGCGCCTTATGTCGGCGCCGACCTGTCGGTGATGGAGAGCGATGCGCGCAAGATGCGCGGCGAGCGGCCGTTCGTGATGGGCAGCGTCAAGTCCGGCGATGGGCTAGACGCCGTGATCCGCTTCATCGAGCGGCAGGGGATGCTGGGCGTGTAGCCCGCCCCCATAGCCGAGCCACCGCGCCAGCCTGGGCCAGCGCGACGCGGCCTGCTGCGCGGCCAGCGCCTCCTGCTGGTCGTAGTAGTGCCTGGCATCGAAGCCGGGCACCTTGTGGCCGAGCGACTGCACATCGTTGTGTTGCAGCCGCCAGTGCCGGCGCTCGATATCGTCCGTTCTCATTTGCCGTCCACCCAGACGCCGTCGGGCGTGCGAATCATGTAGCCGTTGCCGCGCTTCATCATCACGGTGGCCTCGTTCTCGGCCACCATGCGGGTCTGCGGCAGGCCCGCCGCGTATTGCGCCGGTGCGGGGGCGCCTTCGCGGAACGGGCTGTCCGCCACCATATTGGCCACCAGTTGCGCCAGGCCGAGGTAGCTGGTCGGTGCACTGACCGTCAACGGTTCGGGACGCGCGTCGTGCGGCAGACCGATCAGCTTGACGCCCACCGGCACGTGGACGATGCCCGGCGTCGGGATTTCCCGCATGCCGGCGATCTGGTTGGCATCGCCGCGCAGCGCCGCGCCGTGCTCCGGCACGAAGACCACCACCGCCTTGCGTCCCGACCGCGAGATCAGTTCGATCATGCGGTCGATATCGTTCAGCAGGCTGGCCAGCCGCACCGGATACGATTCGATGCTGGTCAGCCTGGAGTTGGGCAGCCGGTTGCCATCATGGAGCGTGACGGTGTTGTAGTACAGCGCGACCGGCCGCCCATTCTGGGTGAGCCGGTTCTTGTACCACTTCTCGAATACGGCGTAGTCGCCAAGGATCGGCGAATTGTCGAAGGCGCGCATTGCCGTGGGCACGCCGTCGACCGGTTGCGGCACGATGCCCGGGATGCCCATTTCACGGTCGACGAAGCCGCGGAAATTGTCGAAGCGGCCATCGTGGTTCATCAGCACCTGCGGCGTGAAGCCGGCCTGTGCCAGCGCGGCGAACAGATGGCATTCGGCCGGCGCGGACTGGTACAGCGCCTGGTGCGCCTGTTGTCCGCACGAGGCGCGCAGCAGCCGGATCGCCGCCGGGCCGCTGTAGCTGGCCGCCGAGCTGAAATTGCTGAACAGGTAGTCGAAGCGCGACAGCAGCGGATGATTGCGCGCCTTGGCCACGTCGAGATCGTCCCACGACAGCGAGCAGATATGCAGCACGATGATGTCGAACTGGTCCGACGGCGACGCGGTGACCGGTGTGAACGACACCCGCCGGTTGGCCTCCTGCGCGCGGAAGGCGGCGAGCTGGGCGTCGTTGTCGCCGGCCTCGGCGGCATCGTCGATCCGCGCGGTGTCCGCGATGCGGGCCACCGGCCGCGTGGCGGCGGTGCCGGTTGGAACGGCATCCAGCCCGCGCCACAGCGGTACCGCGATCAGCGCGATCAGCACGAACGTGGTGACGCGCACCCACCGGTTGATCACGAAGTAGGCCAGCGTGGCGACGATCGCGGCCAGCGCCATCTGAGGGCTGATGAAGCGCTGCAGCAGTTCGAGCAGATAGCCCGGCGTGAATGCGCTCAGGTTCGACATCTGCGACAGCACGCGCGCGAACGGCGGCAGGTTCGATTCGTGGTACAGCAGCGCGCAGCCGACGATGACCGCCACGCACTGGCGCAGCACGCGCAGCCAGCGCTGCCGCAGCGGCAGCACCAGCACCAGCGCGAACAGCAGGTTCAGCAGCCAGCGGGGCTGCACCTGCCCGATCGCGAACAGATACAGCTTGGCGGCGAAGTAGAGGTTCCAGATTCCCATGGTTCAGCGCGTCTCGCGCGGCGTCAGGCGTGTTTCGGTGGAGCCGGCGTCGATGCGGCCGGTCCGGTGGCGTGGCATGTCGGTGTCGGCGATCATCATGAGCGGCGCGGCCGGCGTCGCCGGAGCAGGTCTTCCACGGCGTCCATCAGTGCGTCGTACAGTCGCAGGTAGCCCTGATAGCCCATCTCGATCACTTCCTTCAGGCCGCGCAGCGGCACGTCCTCGGGCTGGTCGTCGACCCAGTCGACCCAGGCGTCCGCGCGGCCGAAGGTGCATTGGATCAGCTGGGTCTCGGCTTCGATGCTCAGGTCATCCATGCGCACGCCCACATGCCGGTTCACGTTGCGCGTCACCGTGGCGGCGAAGTGATATTCGCGCGCCCCGCGCGACAGGCACACGCCGATGCGCTGGCCTTCCGTCAGCGACAGGTCCACAGGCAGCAGCAGTCCCAGGCCGCCAAGCGAATAGTTCTCGGTGCGGCACGCCACGGTGGTGCCGTCGGGCAGCAGCAGCGTGGCCGGGACGCGCATCGGAATGCGATGCGAGATGCGGATTTGCCGGGCTTCGCGGGCCACGCCGATCGCCGCGCCCAGCATCAGCAGATTGACCGAGGCCCACACCATGTTCATCACCACGGTGCCCGGCTCGCCGGTGCTCCAGAACACCAGCCGGCCGACGCCGATGGCGAGCCCCACCACATTCAGCGCGAGCAGCACCAGATAGGGCCTGGTGATCGTCCAGTCCAGGTAGTCGTCCTCGATGCGGCCGCCCTTGGCCGTCACGTTGAACTTGCCGAGCTTGGGATCGATGAACGCCAACGTGGTGGGCAGCACGATGTACCACGCCAGCACCGACTCGTAGACCTCGGCCCAGAAAGAATGACGGTACTTGCCCTGGATGCGCGAGTTGGTGATGTTCGCGATCACCAGATAGGGCAGCACGTACGCGGCGATCAGCGCCGCGGACGTGTTGATCACGTGCAGCCCGAACACCAGGTAGGCGAGCGGCATCGTCAGGAAGATCAGCCGCGGGATGCCGTAGAAGAAGTGCAGCATCGCATTGCTGTAGCAGATGCGCTGGAACAGTTTCAGCCCCTTGCCGAACAGCGGATTGTCGATGCGGAAGATCTGCGCCATGCCGCGCGCCCAGCGGATGCGCTGGCCGATATGGCTGGACAGGCTTTCGGTGGCGAGGCCGGCGGCCTGCACGGTGCGCAGGTAGGCCGTGTTGTAGCCGCGACGGTGCAGCTTCAGCGCGGTATGGGCGTCCTCTGTCACCGTTTCGACGGCGATGCCGCCGATCTCCAGCAGCGGAGCGCGCTTGATCACCGCGCACGAGCCGCAGAAGAAGGTGGCGTTCCACAGGTCGTTGCCGTCCTGGATCAGGCCGTAGAACAGGCTGCCCTCGTTCGGCACGCGGCGGAAGGTGTCGAAGTTGCGCTCGAACGGGTCCGGCGAGAAGAAGTGGTGGGGTGTCTGCACCATCGCGCACTGCGGGTCGGCGATGAACTCCCCCATCGTCATCTGCAGGAAGGACCGCGTCGGGATGTGGTCGCAATCGAAGATCGCGATGTAGTCGCCGCCCGATTTTCCCAGCGCGCTATTGATGTTGCCGGCCTTGGCGTGGCGATTGTCCTCGCGGGTCAGGTAGTGCACGCCGACCTGCTCGCAGAATTCGCGGAAGGCGGGACGGCGGCCGTCGTCGAGCACGTAGATATTGATCTTGTCCGCCGGCCAGTCCATGCTGCGCGCGGCGTGGATGGTCGGCTGCACCACCGACAGCGGTTCGTTGTAGGTCGGGATGAACACGTCCACCGTCGGCCACTGCGCCGGATCGGCCGGCAGGGGCTTCGGCCGGCGTGCCAGCGGCCATGCCGTCTGCAGATAGCCGAGGATCAGCACCAGCCACGTGTAGCCCTCGGCGGCGAACAGCAGATAGCCGATCACGATTTCCAGCGGCGTCATCAGGTCCAGCGTCTCGGTGGCGCGCCACCAGATATAGCGCAGCGTCATCAGCAGCGACAGCGCCATCATCATCAGCGTCGGGAAGCGCCCGGGGACCTTGCGCAGCAGCATCACGGCAACCCACACCACCGCGAACACCGTCAACTGCCCTCCGATCGGCAGCGGCGTGGTGAACATCAGCAGGCCGGCGACCGCGGCGCCCAGCAGCATCAACGGCGTCAGGCCGCGTACACGGTTCAGCAGCGCGGCGATGCGCGCAAAGCGGTGCCCGGCCCCGTGCCAGTCGATGCGCGGCAGCCGCGCCGCCATGCGCCGGCGTTGGCGGTTGGCGAAGCGCCACACCGGCTCCAGCGTGCGGTCGAGCCATTGTCGCAATGGCGACGATTGCGCCTGTACGGGCGCGGGACGGCGACGCGTGGGCGCGGCCAGCGGCCGGCGCGGGCGGGCAGGCCGCACGAACAGGCGCCACAGCCGGATGCCAACTCCCTGACGACCCGCCAGATCAAGCCGTTCGGCGGCACCTTGCGCCAGCCATGCCGCGGCGAGCGCGGGCCAGTCGCGGGCGCCTTCGCGCACCGGCCGGAAGAACAGCCGCACCAGCCACAGCAGCAGGCCCGCGCTTGCCGGCAGGCCAAGCCGCGCCGCCAGCGCGCGCCGGGCGCGCTCGATGCGGGTGTTCAGCAGACGGCTCATCGATCGCCTCCGCGCCGTCCCCGCGCCGTGTGCGCCCGCTGCGTGGCCCAGTGCGACAGCCATGCCGCGATTCCGTGCAGGTCATGCGCGGCCTGCGAGTGCGGCGTGCTGCGGCAGAAGCTCTCACCGCGCGCGAGCGCATCGGGCAGGCCGGTGTCGGCGTGCACAAGATAGGGCAGCATCGCGTCGCCCATGGTGGCGCGCAGCAGCGCCAGCACGTCGGCGTGCAACGGCCGCGCCGGCTGCACGCGCGTGGCGACGAAGGCGAACCCGGTATCGCGGTCGGTCAATGCCTGCCGCAGCGCCGGCAGCGCGGCGCAGGCCTGCGGGGTGGGCGGCGCCACCAGCAGCGCGAGGTCCGCCGCCGTCAGCGCCTGCCGGGCATGCACCGACGGCCACGGCGGCGAATCGACCAGCACGATGGCGTTCGCGGGAAGCGCAAGCTGCGCCAGCAGGCCGCGCAGCCACTGGGGATCGTCCAGCAGCCGCCGCGTCAGCGCATCACCTCCCCTCTCCCGCAAAGCGGGAGAGGGGCCGGGGGAGAGGGCAGTCTCATCGCTCCCCTCGGCCCCCCAAGGCACGAACAACACCCCATCATCACTGCGCAGCCCCGCCTCCGCCCATGCCGACGAAGACCGCCCCGCGCCATGGCTCGCCAGTCCAGAGACCGCCGGCATGCCGAGCCCGAAATGCAGACCCAGCATATTGCCAGGGTCGCATTCGACCGCCAGCACCGTGTGGCCGCGCAGCACCAGCAAAGAGGCCAGTTCCGCCGTCATCGTGGTGCGGCCGGCGCCGCCAACCGGCGACGCGAGGGCGATCACGTTCATGACCGTTTCTCCCTGGCGACACGCTGACGCTTGCCGCGGATCACGATGCCTTCTAGCTGCGCGGGCAGGCGCACGGCGCGCCGGTGGCGCGGCTGTATCCAGCGCGGCATCGACCGCATCAGGTCGAGCTTCCAGAACACGAGGGCGATCGGCACGGCGAGGATCAGGCCCCAGATGAAGTAACCGAGAAAGATTCGCATGGGGTGCTTTACCTGGTGAGGCGGGCTGGCACTGCCCTCTCCCCCGGCCCCTCTCCCGCAGGCGGGAGAGGGCAGTGTGGGGTGACACATACCATCGGTTTTCTCCCCTCTCCCGCTCGCGGGAGAGGGGCCGGGGGAGAGGGCGGTCGCCGTGTCAAATCCAAACGCATACCGTGATCACCCCCGCGACTTCAACGGCAAGGGATTGGGTTGCGGCCGCGCGCGTGGCGCGTTGCGCCGCGTGCGCGCCGCGCGCAGCTGCTCCAGCACCAGCGCGGGCAACACGGCGGGCGCAGCGCCGTCGCGCACGGCAGGGCCGTTCCCCGCCGCGGCCGGCATCGCGCCAGCCTCGGGCGCTGCCGTCGCCAGCCAGGCACGGTAATCCGGCAGTTCGCGCTCAGCCGCATCGGCGGCGAACGCGTCGAGCGCCGCGAAGATCGAATCGTTGTCGCCGCAGCGAAGTTCGCCGAGAAACAGCGTATCCATCGGCCGCGTGAACACCCGCCGGCAAACCGCATCGACATCGTCGAGCCGACATGCGAAGAAAAACACGTAGACGCTGTCGCTGTCCGCGCTGCAGATATCGCCGTTGCGGCTGAGCCGGCATGCGCGCAACGCGTCGACATGCGCGACCTCCGGCAGCAGCGGCAGGCGCAGCAGCACATGCGGCAGGCGGATCGCCTGGCCTTGCTCCACCGCGGCGCGTACCGTGTCGATAAACTCGGCCGGCGGCACGTAGCCGACGGTGGAACCGGTCAGGACCGCCGACAGCGCGGTGCGGTAGTCGGCCGGCAGCGCGCGGGAGAACACCTGTCCCTGCACGCTCTCCAGCATGGCCTGCACGCGGGCGAACGAGGTACGCCGTGCGATCACCAGGTTCGCCCCGACATTGAGCAGCAGCAGCTCGTAGTGCTGCCGCATCGCCTCCTGGTCCTCGCGCACGACGATCTTCAGCGCGCTGCCACAGGTGCGGCGCAGCTGGTGCACCTGCCCGGCCAGCGTTTCGAAGTCGCGGTTGCCCGCGTAGTGAAAGATGCAGGTCGCCGCCACCGCGCTGCCGGCGGTCGCCACCACCGCTTCGTTGCTGTCGACCAGTTGCCATGTATCCGGAATCCAGCGCTCATGGGCGACCGCCTCGCGGCACACGATCACGCGATGCTCGTCGGGCGCCAGCAGACCCGCGGGCGTCGCGGCATCGGCCTGGGCGTGCGTCGCCACCATCAGGCGCTGGTCCAGCGGCGAGAAACGCAGCGGCATCGACTGGCTCGCCAGCACCGCGTCGCGGTCCCGCCAGAACGCCACTTCCCATGTGTACTGGCCGTGCAATTGCTCCAGCTGCGCGGCGCCGGCAAAGCGCGCATGCAGTCGCGCGATGATCTGCGGGGCGCGTTCGCGGGGAAGTGCCGGGGGCGTGATCGCCAGCAGCACGGCGAGCTGGTGCTGCGCGCACCATGCCGCCAGCCTGCCGCCGTCGCGCGACAACGCGGCGTCGTCGTCCCAGTCCAGGAACGCCTCGGCGGCCTCTACCATGATCAGGCTCTGGCGCGCCGCGCATTGATCGGCCAGCGCCCGCAACGCTTCCATCAGCACCTCGATGCCGGGGCGCCCGGGCAGCGGCCGCAGCACGCACAGATTGGCCCGCCCATGGACGGCGCCGTTGACGTCGATATCCATCCCATGGGCGCGCAGCGTGGCGGCGGCCTGGGTGGCATCGCGCGCCGTCAGCACCGTGTTGGGCCCGCGCAGCGCGGCCGCGGCGGTCTGCCAGAACAGCGTTTCCCGCGCCGGCGAGGGGTCGGCATACACCGCGTAGGCATGGCCCGGCGCGAGCGTCGACAGCGCGTCCGGCAGGCCGTCGATGGCCAGCGTGGCACGCGCCTGCAGGCGGCCACGCCGGCCGGTGCGCGCCATGGCGGGCGGCGACGGGTCGCTGGCGGAGAGGACGGAACGATTGGCTTGGTTCATCGTGCTCGATTCAGTGACGGCAGGGCCTAGTACGCCGAATACGGCTGTACCGGCTCGGGCGGGAAGGGCACCGGCCCGCGCTGCCGCTCGAACATATAGCGCAGATAGGCGAACGCGCGGTTCGGCGCGTAGTCGCGAGAGCGGTCGACCTGCAGCGACAGCCCGGCGATCCAGTGCGGCGCCATGCGGTATTCGACCGTGGCGGCGGCGGTGTAGCTGAAGCCGCCGCCCGAGCCGCCGGCATACACGGCGTCACCGCCCGCCCGCGCCTGCAGGTCCGGGCGCGTCGGGTAGTAGGGCATCGCCTTCTCGTAGGTGTCGGACCAGCCGGCCGAGCCGTCCAGCCGCCATGACCACGCGCCGCGCCGGCCGGTCCATTGCAGCGGCACCGACAGCGACAGATAGCGCTGCGGGCTGTAGTAGCCGCCGTGGCCGAACGTGTAGTAGCGCAGGTTCTCCTGATAGCGCCAGTAGTTCAGCACCAGGCCGCTGGTGACGCGCTGGTTGCGCCTCTCCAGCAACGGCCAGTCGAAACCCGTGCGGACCGTGGTCTCGACGTTGTCCCTGACGTTGTGTCCCGTCAGCAAACCCGCGCCCGCGCTGACGAATACGCTGCCGCGGCCCACATCGTGCGAATACCCCAGCCGCACGCCATTGCGCGTGACGCCGCCCCAGCTTTCGCCGCTGATGGGATCGGTGGCACCCGCATACGAAATCAGGCTGCTGGTGACGGCCCGGCGCGACACGTCGACGGTCAGCGATGCGCGGCGCAGCTGGCCGCGATAGCGCACGCCGCCGACCACCGTTGCTTCGGTAAAGCCCAGCGGCGTGGTGCCAAGATCGGCGCGCCAGCTGTTGTAGGCGCCGTTGTAGGCGTATCCCGCCGCCAGCGCCATGCCGGTATCGCGCTGCGCGCGTGCCGACGGATTGACGCCGCCCAGCGCGGCGATCTGGCCGAACGTCCCCACGTCGCCGCCGCCGGCGGGCAGCGTGCCGGCATCGAGCCTGACCGTGTCGGCATGGAAGAACAGGTTGCCGGCATAGCCGCGCGGGATCTGCACGAACAGCGGAATCTCGGTGGCGCCGAGCCTGGAGATGCCGCTGTCCCCCGACTTGTTCGAGTACAGCACGGCGGTGGCCACCTGGCCCTGGCGGCGGTTTTCCAGTCCCTGCAGCGCGCGTTCGGCGGCGGTGCCATCGGGGCCCGGCCGCGTCAGTTCCCGCTGCTCGTAGACGCGTGCCTGCCGGTACAGCGACGCGGCATTGTCGAAGGCCCCGCGCGATTGCGCGATCCGGCCCTGCTGCACGGTGATATCGCCGCGCTGCGGATAGCGCCGCGCCAGCGCATCGACCACGGCCGCGGCCTCGTCCTCGCGGCGCAGTGCGGTGAGCCGGCGTGCGGCCGACAGCCGCGTGTCGATATCGTGTTCCGGCGTGTCGGCCAGCACCTCGCGCACGATTTCGAGCGCGCGGCGTTCCCGGCCGGCCCGCTCGTCCAGCCGGGCCAGCGTGAGCCGCGCGTCGGCGTCGCGGGGATCGTCGGCCAGCACGCGGCGGGCCGCTGCGGCGGTCCTGACGCCGCCGCTCGGGCACGGCCATCAGCGCGGCCTGTGCGCCGGCAAGATCGTCGGCTTCGATGCGGCGGTCGACGTCGCGCAACGCCAGCCGCAGCGCCTGGTCGTCGAGCGCCGCGCGCTGGGCGGTATCGAGGCCGCCACGCGCGTCGAGGTCGTCCAGCCAGCGGCGCAGCGCGGCGTCGCGATCCGCCGCGGCCAGCAGTTCGCCATAGCGCAGGCGCACGCCCACGGCCGGGTCTTGCGGATGCGCGTCGAGCCAGTCGCGCACCAGCGCGAGTCCCGTTTCGATATCGTCGGCCTGTCCCAGTGCGATCCATTCGCGGCCGACCGTGGCCAGCATCTGCGGATCGTTGCGGGCGGCATCGGCGGCGCGCCGCAGCGCCTCGCGCGCGTCGCCGGGGTGGTCCGCCGCGATCGCGAGCCGCGCCTCCCGCACCAGCCGCTGCGCGTACAGGTTCGCGACCAGTTCCCGCATGCCGGCGGTGTGCTCGGCGACGGGAATGGCATCCATCTGCGCGCTGGCGCCGTCGATGTCGTCCACGGAGTTCATGAACAGCGCGGCGGCATAGCGCATCTCCGCGCCGGCCTCGATGCGCAGGCCATCTTCCATCGTGGCGCGGCCCAGCGCGGGCAGGCCCAGGTCGCGGTAGAGCCGCGCGAGCGTATAGCGCGTCCATGGCGCGTCGGGCGTGAGCCGCAATGACGCTTCCAGCCGCGCGATGGCCGGGCTGACGCGCCGTTGCGCGATCAGCTGGTCGGCTTCGAACGACAGCAGCTCCGCGCGCAATTGCCGCATGGCGCTGGTGCCATCCGGCGTCGACGCGACACGGGCCTGCGCGGCGTCGAGCAGCGGCGCGATCTCGCCGGCGCGGCCGCTGTCGCGCAGCAGCGCGGCGAGCAGGCGCAGCGCATCGATATCCGGCTCGCGTGCCGTTACGCGTTGCCGCAGCAGCGCCTCGGCATCGCCGCGCCGGTCCTGCGCGATCAGGGCCTCGGCAACGATACGCTGCGCTTCGCCGTTGTCCGGCTCACGGACGAGCGCCTGCCGCGCCAGCGCCTCGGCCTCGGCGGGCTTGCCTTGCGCGTTGGCCCGCCGGGCCCGTGCGATGGTGCCCCACAAGGTCGCGGTGTCGATCAGGCTGCGCCACCTGGTGGACTGCCCGGCATCGAGGCGCGACGCGCGGGCAAACAGTTCGCGGGCCTCGTCATGGCGGCCCTCGCGCAGCCGCAGCAGTCCCAGGGCGCCGACCAGTTCCGCGTCGTTGCCGCGCGTGCGGGCCGCCTGCTGCAGCGCCGCCTCGGCTTCGCGCAGATTGCCGCGATCCAGCAGTCGCAGGCCGCGCTGCTGCGCCTGGTAATCGGGATCGGCCAGCAGCCGCTGGCGCGCTTCGCGCTGCTTTTCGAGCTGCGCCAGCGTCTGGCGCGCCGCGTCATCGTCCGGCACCAGCTTCAGATAGCGTTCGAACCAGACCACATAGGCCGGATCGTCGTTGATGCTGTAAAGCGTGCGCCGCCAGATATCGATGGCGTGGTCGCGGTCGGCGTCCGCCCGCTGCGTGAGGCGATACAGGATGTCGAGCCCTTCCTGCCGCGTGGCCGAGCGGTCTGTCAGCAGGCTGGCCAGGCCCAGCTGCAGCCGCGTGTTGTCCGGTTCCTGGCGCACGCGTGCCCGCAACTCGGAGATGGCGCGATTGCGGCCTGCCGTCGTATCGGACAGCAGGCGGTAATAGTCCAGCGCGAGGTCCCCGCGCGGCGCGCCATTGGGAAACAGCTTCAACAGCCGCGCCACCGCTTCCTCGCTCTTGCCAGCACGCGACAGCAGCCGGATCTGGTCCAGCTCGCGCTTGTCGCGCGTCGCGACACGGTAGGCGTCGTCCAGCTCCCGCGTGGCGGAATGGCCCGGATGCTCGCGGCGCAGCCGCTGCAGCAGGCGTTCGGCTTCAGCGGGACGGTTCGAGCGGATCTCGATCAGGCCCAGCAGCAGCAGCGCGTCGGGCTGGCCCGGCTCCGCGACCAGCACCTTGTCGAGCAGGCTGCGCGCCATGTCCATGCGGTTGCGCGCCTCCCACATGCGCGCGGCCGACAGCAGCCGCGCCACTTCGGCGCGGTTGACCCCGGCGGCGTTGCCCGCGGGCTGCGTGGCAGCCGGCTGGGCCTGCGCGGCCGGCAGCGTTCCGAGCCCCAGCAGCGCCGTGGCGACGATCAGCGGACGGCGGGGCATGTCTCGGTCCAGGCCGGGGTCACGGCGCCATCGGCTTCGAAACGGTACAGGCCATCGAGATAGCCGAGGCCGAACAGCGCCAGCACCTGGCTGTAGTAGCCCAGCGGCTCGCTCGCCGCCAACTCGCGCACGCGGCGCACCTGCGCCCGCGCGGCATCGTCGCGGCCCAGGGCCGCCAGATAGGGCGCCACGGCAGCCGAGAATCCGGCATTGCCATGGCGTGACTGGATGGCGCCGCTGCGGGTATCCACGCGCTCCGGCGGGCGGCCCTGCGCGACGGTGTAGTCGGCCATTGGCTGGTAGGTACGCAGCAGCCGCTGCCGCGCCGGGTCGTCGCGGTTCAGCATGCCGATCCACAGATAGACGCGGATCGCGTTGTACGCGCTCTCCGCCTGCGTCTCTTCGTCGGGCAGGAATCTGCCGGCGCCGCGGCTGGCGCGATACCGCACCCAGTCCGGCGCGAAGCCATGGGGAGCGGTGTCGGCCAGCAGCCGGATGCTGGTGTCGACAAGCTGCGGCCATTCGCTCTGGCCGGCGTCGAGGGCGGGCAACACGGCGGCCAGCCGGCGCATGACCTGCGGCGGCACATAGCTCGGATTCAGGCGCCAGAGATCCGGTTGCGGATGAAAGCCCACCGGACCCGGCAGCACGGTGCGGCCCAGTCCCGGCAGCACCGCCGTTTCGGTGCGCAGGATCTGCCGGGCCATGACCGTGCCGATTGCGGTGAAACGCCGCTCCTGCCACAGACGGCCGGCTTCGAGCAGCGTATAGGCGATCCACAGGTCGGCGTCGGAGGCGGGATTGCTGTCGATCACGCCCCATTGGCTCGCGCCGGGCGCGGAGGCACCTGCCGCATCCCGCCGGCCCCAGATCCACGCGGGCAGCCGCGCGGTCAGGTCGCCGCCGGCGAGATTGGTTTCGGTCCATTGCAACAGGCGGTCGAAGGCCGGGCGGTCATTGGCCACCAGCGCGAAGAACAGCGCATAGGCCTGGCCCTCCGACACGGTGGCCTGCTGCGGCGTGCTGGCGTCGATCACGCGGCCATCGGCGCTGACGGTGTCGCGCTTGAAGGCTTCCCAGTCGGGCCATGCGCAGGTGGCGGCGGCGGTGAGGCTGGTCAGGCTCAGCAGGATTGCGGCCAGGGCGTGGGGGAGAGGCCATTCCCGCAAACCCGCCACCACCCCACGCCACAACCCAACCAAAGCAAAACCCCCCACCATCGTCACGCTCCGCTGCGTCGTGCCGCCACGCGCGCCAGCGCCCAGAACGCCGCCAGTGCCACCGCGAGGCCCGCCAGGATGCCGGCCACCGCCAGGAACACCGGATGCGAGGACACCCGTACCCAGATGCGTGCATACCACGGGAAATCGCCGACGAAATAGCGCTCGCCCAGCCGCAGGCCCTCCACGTCGCGGGCGCGGATCACGGTCAGGTCGCCGCGGATCTGCGAGACCTTGGCGCCGTCCTCGAGCACGTCGAGCACCTCGCGCAACTGCCCTGGCTCGGTCGACGTCAGCGCCACCACGCTGCGCCTGGACGCCAGCGGAGACTCGAAGCCGATCAGCGCCGACAACGGCCCTTGCGCGCCAAGAATGGCGCGTCCCGCCGGGCTTACCGGCTCGGCATCGAGGTCCCGCAGCCAGTTCGACCACGCGTGCGCCTGCTGATCGCGCACCGACAGCTCGGTGCGTCCGCGCGCCACCATCAGCGGCAGCGATTTGCCCCAGCGCGTCAGCAGTTCGCCGGCCGAGCCGGTGCCGATCACCAGAAGGTTGTGCTGCTTCACCGTATCGATGGCGCTGGCCGGCGCGATCGATACACGCAGCGCGGGCAGGCCCGTCCATTTGCCCATATGGCCGAGCAGGGTCAGCAACGCCTCCTTGTCGGTGGCGCGTGGCTGGTCGGGCATCACCACGGCGGTGTCGGCCAGGTCGGCGAGCCGGGTGAACGGGTAGCCGCTGTTGGCGAAGAAGGCGAGGTTCGGCATCGCGGCGTAGTGCGCGAAGCTGCTGAAGTCGATGGACGAATCCGGATCGATCGCGGCGCGCGCCACGCGGGCCGGGGTCGAGGCGCACAGCCCGGTCTTCTGCGAATCCAGATGGAAGCGGAACTGCATCTGGTTGTCGCTGCCGACGCGGAACGCCGGCACGCGGATCTCGTTGGTTGCCACGGTATCGGTGCTCGACAGCAGCGGCACGCTGACCAGGTTCTCGTCGTCGCTGCCCGATACCGGCCGCAGCCGGKACGAGCGCACCAGCTGGTCGTTGATATCGACGTTCAGCACCGAATCGTTGTAGGTGGACGGGGCCGTATAGCGGTATTTGAGGTTCAGCGGCACGCTGCGCTGGTTCCAGCCATACAGGTCGGCCGGCACGCGCAGGTTGACCCGGATCGGCACCGGATTGTTGCCCGACACCTGCAGCTGCTGCGGGTCGTTGACCAGCTCGCGGAACAGCACCGGCCGATCCACCGGCGCCCAGTTCGGCGCGTCGTACGGCTTGCGCGGCTTGCCCAGGTCGACCGACTGGATCGTGGCCCGGCTGCCGCTCAGCGCCGCCTTGCCCAGCACCAGCCCGTTCGCGGCGGTCTGCAACTCGTTGGCATTGCGCCCGGCCAGCACCAGCAGCTTGCGGTCCGGATTGTCGGGGTTCGGCATGATCGCCACCGTCGGACCGGCGATGTCGCGCAGACCGAGTGCATCGGTGGCGGGTCCGGCCAGCATCAGCGCAATGGCATGCTGGTCGGAGGGCGGGGTCGCGGCGACCGGGAAGCGTGCGTCGCGATAGCTGGCCAGCGCGCCCAGCCACGATGCCACCACCCCGGCGGCGCGCAGCGTCGCGGTGTCGGCATCGGCCGGCAGCACGAAAGGCACGGTGACGCGGCGGTTGTCGCGCTGGTCGAAGAAGGGCAGCGGCAGCAGCGACAGGTTGTCGGGCAGCCGCAGCGACGCGGTGTCCAGTACCAGCGTGGTGGCCGGACTGATGTCGGTCCACAGCGCGGAATTGGCCAGATCCTCGCAATGGTCCATCGTGTAATGGCCGACGAACTGGATCGCGATGCGGTTGAAGTCGGTGAAATAGCGCGGATCGAGCGGAATGTCGCGGCTGACCTGCTGGCCGGCGCGCGCCTTCTCCAGCGGCAGCGTGGCCACGACTTCGTCGTTCAGCGTGATTTTCAGGTGCGACAGCTCGAAGACCAGCGCCGGCGAATACGTGTACTGCAGGCGCAGGGTCGCGCCGGTGACCACTTCATCGGCCCGCACGCCGACATTGAGCACCCGCTCCGGATCCATGCCGCGCAGCGCTATTGGCTCGTGGATGCCCATCTGCGCCAGGGTCAGAACCTGCCGGCGGCCTTCCGCCGCGCTCGCTGCGACGCCGGAGGCGGCTGATGCCGGTAATGGTTCGCTGCTGGCCTGGCCCGGTGCTGAAGCGGGGGCTGGCGCCTGACGCTCGGCCTGGGATTGAGCTTGGACGGGACTCCCCATCGCGCCAAGGACGGCGAGCGAAAGGGTGCTGGCAGCGGCAACTGCCAAGGAGGTCAGACGCATGGCGAAACGAACGGGTTGATCGGAGCTGATGACAGGGACCTACCGAGCGCTCCGCGTATCGCATGTGCTGCATGTCGGGCCGGGTTCCCCTCGATATTCGCGGGGGAGGGCGCTTATGGAGTGGTCCGCGCGCCGTGTCGGGCGAGTCTACACCAATGGGGTGACGCCTTGGCGGCGTCCGTATCGCGACAACAACGGATCGGTGGGGGGCATTGCAAACAAATGAAAACGCCCGCCGGGAAGGGCGGGCGTCATCAGTGGTGAAAGGGTCACCTATTGCAACCATCGCAGCGGGCCGGCTAGGTCAATGGGCGAAAAGCCAGATCAGTACCAGCACGAAAGCGGGAACCCCGAGTAGCCAGGCGAGAATGTAGGGCATGGTCTTGCTCCTTTGTCGTAACACCGTGGTTCCACTATAGAAACCTATCGGTGTCAGAACTGTCGGGACCGGACCGCTTGCCGTGTAGGACCTCGCCGACGCAGTGGCGGCTTATGCCTCCTCGTCCTCGCTGTCGAGGAAATCGCGCCGGATCATCCAGTTGTGGATCGCCTCGTCGCACACCTTCTTCAGCTTCTGCCGGTCCGGCAGCTTGTCGAACAACTGGAAGTTGACCAGCGCCATGCCGGCGTCGGTGATGTAGAACAGCCGTTCCGGCTCGTCGTAGTGGACGATGCGGCCATCGATGCCGCTCTCGTCGCTGTCCGCCGGCATATCCTCGAGCTCGACCACGCGGCAGGTGAAGCGCGGGCTGCGGGTATGCGTCAGGTATTCGAATTCATCGTGCATGACTTCGCCACCCTTGCCGGTGGCGATGGCGAAACCCCAGATAAAGCGGGGCATCGGCAGATCGGACAGATCGTCAATCTCGTCCATGGTGTTTCTCCCTGTTTCGATCAGCCGCATTATCGCCCGACGCGGGCCGATGCTGCCGATTCCGCGGTGCTTCGCTTCGTTGCAACCGCCGGATCAACCGGCCTCCCGGCATATGCCATGCAGCGGCGCGGCATTTTCTCCCCGGGTCAGATCCGTCAGCCGCGCCTCGCGGCCCTTGGTCCACCATTCGTGGACGCCGTGGGCATAGCGCGCGCCGGAGGCGCTCAGCACGCTGACGAACAGCAAGGTCTTGCCGTCGACAGGTACCAGCGCGATCTGGTTGTCGGGACTGTTGTAGTAGCGCACCGTGAAGCGTTGACCATCGTCGCAGCGGTATTGAACGGTCTGCGGCGAATCGAAGCGCAATCCGGCGAGTGGTTCGTGGGCAAGCGAGGGTGCGACTAGGGTGGCGAGGACCAGGGCGGCGGCCACGGCGCGGCAGCGGCGAGCAGTCATGTGGGGCATCGCGATCTCCGGCGAGCAGGGATGGCGGACAGGATCGGGTGCGGGGGAGGGTGTGTCAACCGGGCGGGGTCGGTATTTGGGCGATTGCTGTTGGTGTTGGTCTTTGTGGGGGTATGGGTGTGACTGCCCTCTCCCCCGCCCCTCTCCCGCGAGCGGGAGAGGGAGAACACCGACGTCCCCTCGAACGCTGCCGGTTTGCTCCCCTCTCCCGCTATGCGGAGAGGGGCGGGGGAGAGGGCAGTCACATCAAACATCAAACATCAAACATCAAACGCCCCACCCAAACCAGCTACACCGGCAACAAATACCCCCGCGCCACCTCACCAAAGCTGTCC
Source organism: Cupriavidus gilardii J11 (assembly GCF_007829435.1). Lineage (GTDB taxonomy): Bacteria > Pseudomonadota > Gammaproteobacteria > Burkholderiales > Burkholderiaceae > Cupriavidus > Cupriavidus gilardii_D. The sequence continues at coordinate 156,729 of NZ_VLJN01000012.1, read as the reverse complement.
ACCTCCGCCGCCCGCCAAGCCGCGTCGTACCCCAATTCCTCGGCAAGAATGGCCGCCACCCGCGGCGCCGCCGCCACCGCCGCGCGCGCATCGAGGAACAGCAGCCGGTTGCGCCGCGCCAGCACGTCCTCGACGCGCCGCGCCAGTTCGTAGCGCGCCGCGAAACGGACGTGCGCCTCCGTCAGCCCCGCATCCGGGTCGATCATCGCGTCCGCACCGGGCAGCGTGCGCAGCAGCGCGATATCGGTGCCGTAATAGCGGTCGGGCACATGGCTCCCCGTTGCGGCTCCCGCGCCGTGCAGCGGCAGGTCCGCGGTGACGCATGGCGCCGCGGGCACCATCTGGCGACGGATCGCGGTATCCACCACGTCCTCGGCCATCTTGCGATAGGTGGTCCACTTGCCGCCGGTCACCGTGATGAGCCCGGCCTTCGACACCACGATGGTGTGCTCGCGCGACAGCGAGGCGGTCGAGCTCTCGCCGGTCGCCTTGACCAGCGGCCGCAGCCCCGCCCATACGCTGGTCACATCGGCGCGCGTCGGCGTGCGCGACAGATAGCGGGCCGCGGTGTCGAGGATGAAATCGACATCGTCATCATCGGCACGCGGCTCCAGCGGCAGATCCCGGCGCGGCGTGTCGGTGGTGCCGACGATGGTGTGCCCGTTCCAGGGCACCATGAACAGCACGCGGCCGTCGTCGGTCTTGGGCACCAGGATCGCGCGGTCGCCCGGCAGGAAACTGCGCGGCAGCGTCAGATGCACGCCCTGGCTGGGCGCCACCATGGTGGCCGCCTGTCCGTCCTCCATTTGCCGCACGGCATCGACCCACACGCCGGTGGCGTTGATCACGCAGTCCGCGCGCAGCGTCAGCGTGGCGTCGCCGAGCATGTCGCGCACGGTCACGCCGTTCACCACGCCGGATTGCAGCGACAGTCCGGTCACGCGCATGTAATTGACCGCCACGCCACCCACGTCGAACAGCGTGCGCATCAACGCGATGGCCAGTCGCGCGTCGTCGAACTGGCCGTCGTAGTACAGGTTGGCGCCGCGCAGCGGCCGGCCGCCCACATGCTCGGCCAGCGTCGGCGCCGCCSCCMGCGCCTCGCGATGATCGAGCCAGCGGCTGGACGCCAGGTTCAGCCTGCCGGCCAGCATGTCGTAGACCTTCAGGCCGATGCCATAGAACGGCTGGTCGAGCAGCTGGTAGGCCGGCACCACGAAGCCCAGCGGCCACACCAGGTGCGGCGCGTTGCGTGCCAGCAGGCCGCGCTCGTACAGCGCCTCGCGCACCAGCCCGATATTGCCCTGCGCAAGGTAGCGCACGCCGCCGTGCACCAGCTTGGTGGCCTTGCTCGATGTGCCCTTGGCGAAGTCGGCGGCCTCCAGCAGCAGCGTGCGGTAGCCGCGCGATGCGGCGTCGACGGCGGTGCCCAGACCGGTGGCGCCGCCGCCGATGACGATCACGTCCCAGCGGCGTTCATGTTCCAGCGTGGCAAGCAACGCGGCGCGGTCGGGAGGCAGGGTAGGGCTGGGAATGGGCATGATGCAAGCGCAAGAGAGCGGTGTTGTAGACGCGGCAAGTTGCCGCGTCCCGGTAGTGGTCGATGTCGTTGTCTGTCGGTGGGCGCGGCACGGTGGCGCGGCTAGGCATTGCCGGTCTCGTCGATCCAGCCGCGCGCACGATCCACGGCGCGATGCCAGCGCGCCAGCTGCGCCTCGCGCGCGTCGGCGGACAGGCGCGGCTCGAAGCGCTGCTCCATCTGCCATTGCGCCGCCAGCTCGGCGGTGTCGCGCCAGAAACCCGTGGCAAGCCCGGCCAGATAGGCCGCGCCCAGCGCGGTGGTCTCGGTCACGCGCGGACGCACCACGGGCGTACCCAGCAGGTCCGCCTGCATCTGCATCAACAGATCGCTGCGCGACGCGCCGCCGTCAACGCGCAGCTCGGCCAGCGCGATGCCCGCATCGCGCTGCATCGCGTCCAGCACGTCCACGCTCTGCAGGGCGATCGCTTCCAGCGCCGCGCGCGCGATATGCGCGCGTCCGGTGCCCCGCGTGACGCCAACCAGCGTGCCGCGCGCAAAGGCATCCCAGTGCGGCGCGCCCAGTCCGGCAAAGGCGGGCACGAACACCACGCCGCCGGTGTCATCGCACTGGCGCGCGAGCGGTTCCACCTCCGGCGCGCTCTGGATGATCTGCAGCCCATCGCGCAGCCACTGGATGGTGGCGCCGCCCATGAACACGCCGCCTTCGAGGCAATACTGCGTGCTGGCCGCGGCGTCGGCGCCCGCTTGCCCGATCTGCCAGCCGATCGTGGTCAGCAGCCTGTTGCGCGACGTCACCGGCTTGCCGGCGGTGTTCATCAGCAGGAAGCAGCCGGTCCCGTAGGTGTTCTTCGCCATGCCGGGCGACAGGCAGGCCTGGCCGAAGGTGGCCGCCTGCTGGTCGCCCGCGATGCCTGCGATCGGCAATTCGGCGCCGAACAGCCGCGCCGCCGTGCGCGCCACCTCGCCGCTGGAGGGCACCACCTCGGGCAGCAGGCTGGCGGGAATGTCGAGCAGCGCCAGCAGCGTATCGTCCCAGCGGAACGTGTGGATGTTGTACAGCATGGTGCGGGAGGCGTTCGACACGTCGGTGACATGGCGCTGACCGTCGGTCAACTGCCAGATCAGCCAGCTGTCCACGGTGCCGAAGGCCAGTTCGCCGCGCGCCGCGCGCTCCCGTGCGCCGTCGTAGTGGTCCAGCATCCAGCGCAGCTTGGTGGCGGAGAAATACGCGTCCAGTTCCAGCCCGGTGCGCTCGCGGATCGTTTCCAGATGGCCGTCGCGCTTGAGCTGTTCGCACATCGGCGCCGTGCGGCGGTCCTGCCAGACCAGTGCGCGGCCGACCGGCTCGCCGGTCCGACGGTCCCACAGCACCGCGGTTTCGCGCTGGTTGGTGATGCCGATCGCGCGGATCTGCGCCGGCCCCACGCCCGCGTCGCGCAGCACCTGGTGCGCGACCGCGAGCTGCGTTTGCCAGATCTCGTAGGGATCGTGCTCGACATGGCCGGGCTGCGGATAATATTGCGTGAATTCACGCTGCGCGATCCGTACCACGCTGCCGGCGTGGTCGAACAGGATGGCCCGGGAGCTGCTGGTGCCCTGGTCCAGTGCCAGGATGTATTGCATCGCGTTCTGCGTCATGATCGTTTCCTGATTCACCGAGGCATCGCCGTCACGGCGCCGCCCCTGCTTTTCTTCCATGTTCGAATCCATCCCGGGCCCCGGCCCCGATCCATTGGCCTCGTATGTCGACAGGATCGACGCCATGCTGGCCGCGCGCACCCGTTTCGATCCGGCACGCCATTGGCGCCTGACCGTCGAGGGTCGCCAGGTCGGCTGGCTGCCGCACGCGCACGCCGACACGCTGCGCGCGATGCGCATCGGCACCGACGTGCTTGGCACGCCAGAGAAGGGCGCCGTCGCGTTGCTGCCGGCGCTCGATACGGCCGCCGCGCGCAGCGGCGCGCTGGCCCGGGTGGCGGCGGAACTGGCGCGGCAGGGCGCGCTGCGGGGCTGGCGCGACGAGTTCTTCGCCGTCACGGATTCGCTCGATGCCGAGCCGCTCGCAATGATGGAACGGGCCGCCGCGCGCTATCTGGGTTTGCTGACCTTCGCATCGCATCTGAACGGTATCGCCACGGCCGACGGCGACAGCGATGCCCCGGCCGAGCCCATGCTGTGGATCGCGCGTCGCAGCCACAGCAAGGCCGTCGATCCGGGCCTGTGGGACAACCTGGTGGCCGGCGGCATGCCGCACGGCAGCGATCCGCTTGCCACGCTGGTGCGTGAATGCGAGGAGGAATCGGGCATTCCCCCGGCGCTGGCCGCGCATGCGCAGCCCCATGGTTTTGTCGAAGTGCTGCGCGAAATCGACGAGGGCGTGCAGTGGGAACAGGTGTTCGTGTTCGACCTTCAGGTGCCCGCGGATTTCGTGCCCGTCAACCGCGACGGCGAGGTCGCCGAACACCGCCGTATCGGCCTGGCGCCCTTGCTTGCTATCATGGCGGATGGCGCGATGACGCTCGACGCAACCCTGGCGACGCTGGATGCACTGCGTCGGCGCGGCTGGATCCCGGCCCGCCACTGCCGAATCGGCAACTGAGCCGGCATCTGAACCGCGATGCGGTTTGCCCCCGGCCCAGGCTCCAGGCCCGGCTCCGGCCGCGGCGCCGGCCCATCCGCCCACCTCCTGACAGACACACCCGCAATGACCAACCCAGGCTTTATTCTGACCATTTCCTGCCCGGACCAGCCGGGCATCGTCCATGCCGTATCGGGGCTGCTGTTCCAGCATGGCTGCAACATCATCGACTCCGACCAGTACGGCGACGAGTTCACCGGCCGCTTCTTCATGCGCGTGCATTTCAGCGCCGCCGCGGGCGGGCCGGACCTGGGCACGCTGAAGGCCGCCTTCGCGCCGGTGGGCGAGCAGTTCTCGATGGAGTGGAACCTGTTCGACGACGCGGTCAAGCCGCGCGTGATGATCATGGTGTCCAAGATCGGCCACTGCCTGAACGACCTGCTGTTCCGCACCAAGACCGGCGGCCTGCCGGTAGAGATCGCGGCCATCGTGTCGAACCACCGCGACTTCTACCAGCTTGCCGCGTCCTACGACATTCCTTTCTTCCACCTGCCGCTGATGAACGCATCGGCCGAGCAGAAGGCCGCGCAGGAAGGCAAGGTCTACGACATCGTGCGCGAGCAGAATATCGACCTGGTGGTGCTCGCCCGCTATATGCAGGTGCTGTCCGACGACCTGTGCCGCAAGCTGGCCGGGCGCGCCATCAACATCCACCACTCGTTCCTGCCCAGCTTCAAGGGCGCCAAGCCGTACTACCAGGCGCACGACCGCGGCGTCAAACTGATCGGCGCGACCGCGCACTATGTGACCGCCGACCTCGACGAAGGTCCGATCATCGAACAGGAAATCGAACGCGTCGACCACAGCATGGACCCCGACCAGCTCACCGCGGTCGGCCGCGACGTCGAATGCGTGGCGCTGGCCCGCGCCGTCAAATGGCACGCCGAACACCGCATCCTGCTGAACGGCCACAAGACCGTCGTTTTCAAATAGGTTCTCTCCGCTCTCCCGCGAGCGGGAGAGGGGCCGGGGGTGAGGGGAATCCTCCCGCCAGCAGGAGGAAAGCCGGGGAAGAGGGCATCCCTCCCGCCCGCAAAACGCCAACCTACTCCCCCGCCACCACACACTTCACCCCGCTTTCCTCCACGATCCGCTCGAACGGCGCCTTCGGCGCCTGGTCGGTAAACAGCCGGTCGATCTCGGACAGATGCGCCAGCTCCACCATGGCCTGGCGGTTGAACTTGCTGGCATCGGCGGCCAGCCATACCTCGCGGGAATGCTCGATGATGGTCCGGGCGACCTTGACCTCGCGAAAATCGTAGTCGCGCAGCGTGCCGTCGGCCTCGATCCCCGAGATGCCGATCAGCCCGATATCCACCTTGAACTGGCGGATGAACTCCACCGTCGCCTCGCCGACGATGCCCCGATCGCGGGAACGCAGCACGCCGCCGGCGACGATGACCTCGCAGTCGGGGTTGTCGGCAAGGATATTGGCCACGTGCAGGTTATTGGTGATCACCCGCAGGCCGCGGTGGTGCACCAATGCACGCGCGATCTCCTCCACGGTGGTGCCGATATTGAGGATCAGCGAACAGCCATCCGGCACCGCGCTGGCCACCGCCCGCGCAATGCGCGCCTTGCCCTGCGCGTTCAGCACCTGCCGCTGCCGGTAGGCGATGTTCTCGACCGTGGAGCCGTCCATCCGCACGCCACCGTGAAAGCGCGCCAGCATGCCGTTCTCCGCCAGCAGGTTGACGTCGCGCCGGACCGTCTGCAGCGTCACGCCGAACTTGCGCGCGAGCTCCTCGATCGAGGCGAAGCCCTGGCTGCGGACTTCCTCCAGCAGGGCGGTCTGGCGGGGATTGAGCGTCATGCGCGCATTCTAGTTCAAACAAAAACGAAAACAAATGATGCGCTGCACTATTGTTTTCCGTTCGCTTTTTTACTAAAACGAGCAAACGTTACATATCGTGCGTCCGGTGCGCGCGTATTCGCGCCGGTGCAGGCCATCCGAAGCATCCCGACGGAGACCCGATGCAGCTCAGACTCGAAGATGTCGCGCAGCAGGCTGGTTCGCAGGTGTTTCTTTATCCGATGTCATTCGCGCCCACCCCGGGCGCCGTGACGGTTCTGCTCGGCGCGACGCTGGCCGGCAAGACGTCGCTGATGCGCGTGATGGCGGGCCTGGACAGGCCCACGTCCGGCCGCGTGCTGGTCGACGATACCGACGTCACCGGCATGCCGGTCCGGCAGCGCAACGTGTCGATGGTCTACCAGCAGTTCATCAACTACCCGTCGATGACCGTGTTCGACAATATCGCGTCGCCGCTGCGGCTGCGCCGCGCCACCGGCATCGACGCGCAGGTGCGCGCGCTCGCGGCGCGGCTGCATATCGACCACCTGCTCGACCGCTATCCGGCCGAACTGTCGGGCGGGCAGCAGCAGCGCGTGGCGCTGGCCCGCGCGCTGGCCAAGGGCGCGCCGCTGATGCTGCTGGACGAACCGCTGGTCAACCTGGACTACAAGCTGCGCGAGGAACTGCGCGAGGAGCTGACCCACCTGTTCGCACAGGGCGATGCGACGGTGATCTACGCCACCACGGAGCCGGCCGAGGCGCTGCTGCTGGGCGGGTACACGGCGGTGCTCGACGCCGGCGAGCTGCTGCAGTACGGGCCCACCGCCGAGGTGTTCCATTACCCCCGATCGCTGCGGGTGGCGCGCGCCTTCAGCGATCCGCCGATGAACCTGATTGCCGGTGAGTGGCGGGATGGGGCGGTCTGGCTGGCGGATGGGACAGTGGTGGAAATGACGTTGCTGCCCTCACCCCCGCCCCTCTCCCGCGAGCGGGAGAGGGGAGAAAACCCTGCGAATAGCCCCGCACCAGACGCCCCTCTTCCGCATGCGGGAGAGGGGCGGGGGAGAGGGCAGTCACAGTCAACCAAATCCCCCGTAACGCTAGGCATCCGCGCCGGCGCCCTGCGCATCGATAACGTCTCCACGCCAACGACAAGCCAACCCCTCGGCGTCCCGCTGCGCGGCCGCGTGGCGCTGGCCGAGCTATCCGGCTCCGACACCTACGTCCATGTCGACACCGCCGTCGGCGGCTTGGTGGTCCAGATGCCGGGCGTCACCGAACTGGCCCTCGGCGCCGAGCTGACACTGCGTCTCGATCCCGGCGCGCTCTACCTGTTCGACGCCGCCGGCCAATGCATCCACGCCCCCCGCCGCGCCGGGCTGCAAGCCGAAGCGGGGCACTGACATGGCACGCATCGATCTCGACCTTGCCCACGCCTACCGGCCCAACCCCCGCAGCGACGAAGACTACGCGCTGCTGCCGCTGCGTTTCACGTTCGACGACGGCGGCGCCTACGCGCTGCTCGGCCCGTCCGGTTGCGGCAAGACCACGCTGCTGAACTGCATCTCTGGCCTGCTGCGCCCGTCGCAGGGCACCGTATCGTTCGATGGACGGGATGTCACCGCCGACACCCCGCAGGCGCGCAATATCGCCCAGGTGTTCCAGTTCCCGGTCATCTACGACACCATGACTGTCGGCCAGAACCTCGCCTTTCCGCTGCGCAATCGCGGCATGCCGGCCGAAAAGGTCAGGGAGCGCGTCGGCAAGGTGGCCGAAATGCTGGACCTGTCCGGCGTGCTTGACCGGCAGGCCAGCGGCCTGGCCGCGGACGCCAAGCAGAAGATCTCGCTCGGCCGCGGCCTCGTACGTCAGGACGTTTCCGCCATCCTGTTCGACGAGCCGCTTACGGTGATCGATCCCCACCTCAAATGGCAGCTGCGCCGCAAGTTGAAGGAGATCCATCGCGAATTCCGGCTCACGCTGATCTACGTCACGCACGACCAGACCGAGGCACTGACCTTCGCCGACCGCGTGGTGGTGATGTCGCGCGGCAAGGCCGTGCAGGTCGGCAGCGCAGACGAGCTGTTCGAGCGGCCCGCGCACACCTTCGTCGGCCACTTCATCGGCTCGCCCGGCATGAACTTCCTGCCGGCGCGGTGGCGCGACGGCTTCATCGAGATCGCCGGACGCCGCTATTCAGCTCCCCTCTCCCGCGAGCGGGAGAGGGGCGGGGGTGAGGGCAGTCACGCGCCCATCGCGCCCACACCACCCGCCGATCTCGCGCAACGCCTGCAAGCGGCCGGCACCTTCAAGGTCGGCGTGCGACCCGAATACGTGGGACTGGCACGCGACGATGACACGCAGGCGATCCCGGTCGTCATCGAGCGCGCGCAGGACGTCGGCACCTACTGGCTGGTCACCGCCCGGCTCACGGGCGAGGGCGGCACCACCGCCGACACGCAGCCGCTGGTGCGCGCCCGGCTCGGCGACGAGGCCGCCGCGCTGCGCCCCGGCGATACCGCGTGGCTGTCGGTGTTCCATCGCCATACCTGCTACTACATCGATGAGGAGCTGGTGTCATGAAGCCCGTCAACCAGAAGGCCTGGCTCCTCGTGCTGCCGGTGGTGATCTGCGTCGCCTTTTCCGCGATCCTGCCCCTGATGACCATCGTCAACTACTCCGTGCAGGACATCATCTCGCCGGAGCGGCGCGTGTTCGTCGGCACCGAATGGTTCCGCGCGGTGCTGCGCGACGGCGAGCTGCACGACGCGCTGCTGCGCCAGCTCGGCTTCTCGCTGGCGGTGCTGCTGGTCGAGATCCCGCTCGGCATCCTGCTGGCGCTCGCCATGCCCGCGCGCGGCTGGCGAGCGTCGGCGGTGCTGGTGGTGGTCGCGCTGTCGCTGCTGATTCCGTGGAACGTGGTCGGCACCATCTGGCAGATCTTCGGCCGAACCGATATCGGCCTGCTGGGCGCGGCGCTCGCCGGCATGGGATTTGACTACAACTACACCGGCAGCGCGCCCGACGCGTGGCTCACGGTGCTCGTGATGGACGTCTGGCACTGGACGCCGCTGGTGGCGCTGCTGTGCTACGCCGGCCTGCGCGCGATTCCCGATGCCTATTACCAGGCCGCCCGCATCGACGGCGCCAGCCGCTTCGCCGTATTCCGCTATATCCAGCTGCCGAAGATGCGTGGCGTGCTGATGATCGCGGTGCTGTTGCGCTTCATGGACAGCTTCATGATCTACACCGAGCCGTTCGTGCTGACAGGCGGCGGGCCGGGCAATGCCACCACGTTCCTGTCGCAATACCTGACGCAGAAGGCGGTGGGGCAATTCGATCTGGGCCCGGCCGCCGCGTTCTCGATCGTCTACTTCCTGATCATCCTGCTGCTGTGTTTCGTGCTCTATAACTGGATGCAGCGGGCCGGCACCGTCGCCGAGGAGGTTCCCCATGCCTGACACCCTGGATCGCCGCGGCGGCTGGTGGCGCGGCCTGTTCCTGCTGGTTTATCTGGTGTTCGCCATCCTGCCGATCTACTGGATGCTGAACATGTCGTTCAAGACCAACCAGGAGATCGTTTCGACGCTGTCGCTGTGGCCCGCGGAATTCACGCTGGAGCACTACCGCACCATCTTCACCGACCCGTCGTGGTACTCCGGCTACATCAATTCGCTGATCTACGTGCTGATGAACACGGTGATCTCGGTCACCGTGGCGCTGCCGGCGGCCTACGCGTTCTCGCGCTACCAGTTCATCGGCGACAGGCACGTGTTCTTCTGGCTGCTCACCAACCGCATGACGCCGCCGGCGGTATTCCTGCTGCCGTTCTTCCAGCTCTACACCAGCGTGGGGCTGATGGACACCCACCTCGGCGTGGCGCTGGCCCATCTGGTCTTCAACGTGCCGCTGGCGGTGTGGATCCTCGAAGGCTTCATGTCCGGCGTGCCGCGCGAGATCGACGAAACCGCCTATGTCGACGGCTATTCGTTCCCCCGCTTCTTCCTGACCATCTTCCTGCCGCTGATCAAGGCCGGCGTCGGCGTGGCCGCGTTCTTCTGCTTCATGTTCAGCTGGGTGGAACTGCTGCTGGCGCGCACGCTGACCTCGGTGGAAGCCAAGCCCATCGTCGCCACCATGACGCGCACGGTATCGGCGTCGGGCATGGACTGGGGCGTGCTCGCGGCCGCCGGCGTGCTGACCATCGTGCCCGGCGGCATCGTGATCTGGTTCGTGCGTCACTACATCGCGAAGGGCTTCGCGATGGGCCGGGTTTGAGGGGAGGGCGGCCATGTTCGGATGGATGGTTTGGACCACGCCGGTGGCGGTGTTCTTCGCCTGCGTGGCGCTGATGCTGATCGGCATGACGATCTGGGAAGTGCGCGCGCCCACGTCGATGCGCAAGGGTTTCCTCCCGATCCCCACCACGCGCGGCGACCGGCTCTTCATCGGCCTGATGTGCGCGGCGTGGATCAATCTCGCCTGGGTTGGCCTGGGCGAGAAGATCATGACGTGGCTGTCGCTGGCCGAAGAACCCTCGATCTGGATCAGCTTCGTGGTGTCGATGGCCGTGCTGGCGCTGGTGATGCGCAAGGGTTAGCAGGCCATCGGCGCGCAACGGATGGCGCGGCTCATCCCGGCCCGGCCGCGGCCTGCCCGTATCACAGGGAAGGGATATGCGAGGAGACATCGATGAAGGCGTTGATGGGAGAAGCGGAGCTGGCCGTCAAGGCGCTGGCGGTCGCGGCGGCGCTCACCTGCGGCCATGCCGCCTGGGCGGGCGAGGCCGAGGCGAAGAAGTGGATCGACAACGAGTTCCAGCCGTCCTCGTTGTCCAAGGACAGGCAGATGGCCGAGATGAAGTGGTTCATCGACGCGGCCGCGAAGCTGAAGGCCAAGGGCGTCACGCAGGTCAACGTGGTGTCGGAAACCATCACCACGCATGAATACGAGGCCAAGACGCTCGCGCGCGCGTTCGAGGAAATCACCGGTATCAAGGTCAACCACGACCTGATCCAGGAAGGCGACGTGGTCGAGAAGCTGCAGACCTCGATGCAGTCCGGCCGCTCGATCTACGACGGCTGGATTTCCGACTCGGACCTGATCGGCACGCATTACCGATACGGCGCGATCCTGCCGCTGACCGACTACATGAACGGCGCCGGCAAGGAGTGGACCAATCCGGACCTCGATATCAAGGACTTCATCGGCATCAAGTTCACCACCGCGCCGGACGGCAAGGTGTACCAGCTGCCGGACCAGCAGTTCGCCAACCTGTACTGGTTCCGCGCCGACTGGTTCGCCCGCAAGGACCTGCAGGACAAGTTCAAGGCCAAGTACGGCTACGACCTCGGCGTGCCGACCAACTGGTCCGCCTACGAGGACATCGCCGAATTCTTCACCAATGACGTCAAGGAGATCGACGGCAAGAAGGTCTACGGCCATATGGACTATGGCAAGAAGGACCCGTCGCTGGGATGGCGCTTCACCGATGCGTGGCTGTCGATGGCCGGCACCGCCGACAAGGGCCTGCCCAACGGCATGCCGGTGGACGAATGGGGCATCCGCGTCGCCGCCGACAAATGCACGCCGGTGGGCGCATCCGTCGCGCGCGGCGGCGCCACCAACAGCCCGCCCGCGGTCTATGCGCTGACCAAGTACATCGACTGGATGAAGAAATACGCGCCCCCGCAGGCGATGGGCATGACATTCTCCGAGGCGGGCCCGGTGCCGGCGCAAGGCCAGATCGCGCAGCAGATTTTCTGGTACACGGCCTTCACCGCCGACATGACCAGGAAGGGCCTGCCGGTGGTCAACGCCGACGGCTCGCCCAAGTGGCGCATGGCGCCGTCGCCGTACGGCCCGTACTGGAAGCAGGGCATGCAGAACGGCTACCAGGACGTCGGCTCGTGGACCTTCTTCAGGAAGACCGATCCCAACCGGCTGGCGGGCGCCTGGCTGTACGCGCAATTCGTCACGTCCAAGACCGTGTCGCTGAAGAAATCGCTGACCGGCCTTACCTTTATCCGTGACAGCGACATCAACCACGACTACCTGACCAAGAACGCCAACCGCTACGGCGGCCTGATCGAGTTCTACCGCAGCCCCGCGCGCGTGGCGTGGACGCCCACCGGCAACAACGTGCCCGACTACCCGAAACTCGCGCAGCTGTGGTGGAAGAACGTTGCCACCGCGGTCACCGGCGAAAAGACGCCGCAGGCGGCCATGGATACGCTGGCCGACGAGATGGACCAGGTGATGGCGCGGCTGCAACGCGCCGGCATGGCCAACTGCGCGCCCAAGCTCAATCCGAAGGGCGACCCGGCGAAGTACCTGTCGGACCAGCACGCGCCGTGGAAGAAGCTTGCCAACGAAAAACCCAAGGGCGAGACGATCCCGTACGACAGGTTGCTGCAGGCCTGGAAGGAGGGCAAGGTCCGCTAGACCGACGCATGTTTTGCTCCCCTCTCCCGCAARGCGGGAGAGGGGCCGGGGGAGAGGGCAGTCTCAGCCAACCCAAAACCCCAGCGCTGACCTCGCCGCACCTCGCTCTCCCACTGGTGCATACTACCGCCTTCGCAAAACCCCCTCCTCGGCGAAGGCCGCCCCCTGCACCCATGAAGCGAATCCTTGTCATCAAGATCACATCGTTAGGCGATATGGCACACACCGTACCGCTGATATGGGATCTTCGGCACGCCTTCCCCGAGGCAAAGATCGACTGGGTCGCCGACGCCTCCTGCGCGGACATCCCGCGCTGGACCGTCGGCGTCGACCGCGTCATCGCCCCACCGCTGCGCGGCTACAAGAAGTCGAAGAAGTGGTCGGACCTGCGCGCCATCCTCCGCGCCGTGTCCGAACTGCGCAAGGAAAAATACGACGTCGTGCTCGACGTCCATGGCGTATACAAGAGCGCCATCGTCGGCTGGCTGGCGCGCACCAAAAAACGTTGGGGCTATGCCGCCCGCCATCTCGGCGAAGCGCGCGCGGAAACATTCTACACCGACATCTTCGCCCCCCACGGCAACGCCACCGCCCGCCACAAGATGCGCCTGGTCGCCGCCAAGGCCCTCGGCTACGAGCTCGACCCGCGGGAACACTACGAAGTCAGCGTACCGGCGCCGGCCACGCGCCTGAACGCCGATGGCGTGCCGCGCGCCATGCTGTTCCACGCCACCTCGGTCGACATCAAGAAATGGGCCCCCGAACGCTGGATCGCCGTCGCCCGCGAACTGAACGCGCGCGGCTACCGCATCCAGCTGCCGTGGGGCTCGCCCGCGGAAAAGGAGCAATCCGAAGCGCTGGCCAAGAACATCCCGGACGCCGAAGTCCTGCCGAAGATGACCATTACCGAATGCGCCCAGCGCGTGGCGGCCGCCGATCTGGTGATCGGCACCGACACCGGCTTCGTCCATCTGGCGCACGCGCTGGGCAAGCCGTCGGTGATGCTGTTCACCGCCACATCGCGCGAGCACTTCGGCATTTCCGCGCCGGGGCAGGCGGTGTCGGTCGGGGATGAAGGGGTAGTGCCGGAGGTCGACGAGGTATTGGGTGCGATTGATGAGGTGACGGGGCGGACCGCTAACGGCGCAGTCGCGGCAGCAAGAGCGTGACCCAGGGCCTTGTCGACTCGCAACGTCCGCCTGGCCGTCTTGCCGGGAATGCCCAGTGGATAGGCGAGGCCGGACACCAGCACATTGCTGTCCACCACGACTCGCACGCCCGTCATCCCCGCGCTCTTCGCAGTTCCTCCACCGCCGCATCGATTTCCGCCATGCCCGTTTCCTCGGGAACATTGGCATAGCCTTCCGTCAGGCGTCTTCGTGCGGTGTCGAAGCGCTCCACGATGCGGCCAATCCGGCGAGCAGCTTCACGTCGATCAGCGCGGCAACGGCGCTGGCATCGCGCGTGATCACGAAGCCCGAGTTGCCTGTTGGCGATGTCGCTGATCTCGTTGGTGATCATCGTGGGCTCCGCGCCATGGAATCCTCCTGTCGATATGGAGGTTCAGTATGGCTTTGCGCACCGACGCCGGCTATCAGAATCCAGCCCATCCAAACCCACAACGCAAAAAGGGCCCGCATTCGCGAGCCCTTTTCAAATTCTGGTGGGTGGTACAAGGATCGAACTTGTGACCCCTGCCGTGTGAAGGCAGTGCTCTACCGCTGAGCTAACCACCCCTGCCGCCGCATCGTCGTTTGTTGAAACAAACTATCGTGCAGCAGAGAAAGCAAGATTATGTCAGTGAACCTGTATCTTGTAAAGCCCCTGCGCCGATTTTTTGGCACCGGCCAGGGCGCGCGACCCCGTCAGGCCGCTTCCTCCAGCAGCGCGGCTTCCTGCCACACCGTCTTGCCGCCGCTGGCCTTGTCCATGTCCTTCAGCACGGCGGCATGGGCGGCCAGTTCCTCGGCGCTGGGCTCGATCACCGGCAGACGCAGCGCCGACAGGTCGGCGGTGGCGATCGCGGCGGCGCCCGGGCCGGCGCCGGTGTCCATCATGTCGATGACGAGCGCGTTCTGGCCCCGCGTCATCGCCAGATACACCTCTGCCAGCAATTCGGCGTCGAGCAGTGCGCCGTGCAGCGTGCGGTGGGCGTTCGACACCCCCAGCCGCTCGCACAGCGCGTCCAGCGAGTTGCGCTTGCCCGGGAACATCTGGCGCGCTTCCAGCAGGGTGTCGATCACGCTGCCGACGTGCTGCCGGAACGGCGGCAAGCCCAGGCGCTGGAATTCCATGTCGAGGAAGCCCAGGTCGAACGCCGCGTTGTGGATGATCAGTTCCGCATCCTGGACGAAATCGCGGACCTCATGGGCGATGTCGGCGAACCTGGGCTTGTCGGCCAGAAAATCCAGCGTGATGCCGTGCACGGCGATCGCGCCCTCGTCGATGTCGCGTTCCGGGTTGACGTAGTAATGCAGGTGTCGTCCCGTCAGCCGGCGGTTGACCAGCTCGACGCAGCCGATTTCGATCAGCCGGTCGCCGGTGGCCGCCGACAGGCCCGTGGTTTCGGTGTCCAATACGATTTGTCGCATGGCGGGCATTCTACCCAAGGCCGGCGCCGGCGGGGGAGTCTGTCAGCGATGCGACTCCCCGATTGGCCAGCGCATCGGCCCGTTCATTGCCCGGATGTCCGTTGTGGCCGCGCACCCAGTGCCATTGCACGTCATGCTCGCTGGCGAGCGCGTCCAGCGTCTGCCACAGGTCGGCGTTCTTGACAGGCTTCTTCTCCGCGGTCTTCCAGCCGCGTGCCTTCCAGCCCCGCACCCATTCCGAGATGCCTTTCTGCACGTATTGCGAATCGGTGTAGACCGCCACGCGGCACGGGCGCTTCAGCGCGCGCAGCGCCTCGATCACGGCGGTGAGTTCCATCCGGTTGTTGGTGGTGTTGGCCTCGCCGCCAAACAGCTCCTTGGTGTGGCCGCCGGCGACCAGCACCGCGCCCCAGCCCCCGGGGCCCGGGTTGCCCTTGCAGGCCCCATCGGAATAAATCGTGACGTCTTGCATCGAAAGGATTGGATGGGCGCGCGCCAAAGGGGCGCGCCGCGGTTAAGCCATGGCGTTCCACGGCCGGGGAAGTCGCATCGGTGGTCTGGCTTCAGCCGTCGTCGTCGGGCGCCTTGCCGTGCGTGCCATTGGGGGTGGCGACCGGTGCCGCCACCGGCGCCAGCGCCGGCTTGGTCTTCCACGCGGGACCCACCAACCGGATATTGCGCACCCGCTTGACCGCCGACAGCATATACACCGCGCCGAAGATTGGCCACCAGCGATCGCCGGCCTTTTCCATGAAGGCGGCCCGCTGCAGCCAGCGCTCGGTCCGGTACGGCGGGCAGTAGCAGCCGAAGCGGCCGCGGATGATATCGAAGCCAAGCAGCTTGAGCCAGTCCTTGATGCGCACAAAGCCGATCGACTGCGCGTCCTTGGGCAGGAACGGCGAAGCGCCGAGCCGGTTCAGGCCCTGGCGCGCTCCCCACAGGCTCATCGGGTTGAAGCACGAAATCACCACGCGGCCCTCGGGCATCAGCACGCGCGACACTTCCCGCAGCACCTCATGGGGATCGTCGGAAAACTCCAGCACATGGGGCAGCGTCACCAGGTCGATGCTCTGCGTATCGAACGGCAGCTCGTCGAAGCGGCACAGCAGCTTGCGGCCCGATACCGCCGGGGCCTGATCTGGACGGGGGCCATGCGGTCCGGCGGTGGGATCGAGCGCCAGCGCGCAGAACGGCATCCGGTTTTCGCGCAGCGTGTCCATCACCGGCAGGCCAAGCTGGACCGCGTGATAGCCGAAAATGTCCGCGACGGTACGGTCGAACTGGCCTTCCTCCCAGCGCAGCATGTATTGCCCGGGAGGGGAGGCCAGCCAGTCTTCCCAATCTATAATCGGTCGCTTGGACATAGGAGCGTGCATGTTGAAAGTGGAGCCGATCCCCGCCTTTCAGGATAACTATATCTGGGCGATCCACGACGGCCATGCCGCCGCCATCGTCGATCCGGGCGAAGCGGCGCCCGTGGAGGCATTTCTGGCCCGGACCGGGCTTGCCCTTGGCGCCATTGTAATCACCCACCATCACGGCGATCACCAGGGCGGCGTCGCAGACCTGCTGTCGCGCCATGCGTCGGGACCGGATGGTGCGCCGCTTCCGGTCGTCGGGCCAGCCGGTGAACGGATCGTCCACCGGACGGTGGCGGTGCGGGAAGGCGATGTCATCACGCTCGCCGCCCCTGCGCTGCAGCTGCGGGTGATCGACGTGCCAGGACATACCGCCGGCCATGTGGCGTACGCCGGCGAGCTGGCGGGCGTGGGCCCGGTGGTGTTCTGTGGCGACACGCTGTTTGCCAGCGGCTGCGGGCGGCTGTTCGAGGGCAGTCCGGCGCAGATGCTGGCGTCGCTGGACAAGCTGGCCGCGCTGCCGGCCAACACGCGCGTCTATTGCGCCCATGAATACACGAGCAGCAATGTGCGCTTCGCCGGCGCGGTCGAGCCGCACAATGCCGACGTGATGGCCTGGGCCGCGGAAGTCGCGCGGCTGCGCGACGCCGGAAAGCCAACCGTGCCGACCACCATCGGCCATGAAAGGGCGGTCAACCCGTTTCTGCGGTCGCGCGAACCCGCGGTGCGGGATGCCGTGGCCCGGCACGCCCGCATGGCTCCGGCTGCACGTGGCCAGGACGATGCGGCGGTGTTTGGCGCACTGCGCGCCTGGAAGGACGGTTTCCGCTAGGGTGAGGGCCCCGATGCGCCCTTGCGCGTGCTGAAATGAATTGACGCAGCCGCCGCTTATTCTTTAGCATCGGGCCACTTTTAGCGTCACGATCCGAGACTTTGATGAAAATTGGTCGATACCTGGCGGCGATTGCCTGCGGGATGCTGCTGGCCGCCTGCGCCAGCACGTCCACGCCGCCCGAAGCCGGCACGGACGGCTCGCCGACCGCCCTGGGGCCAACGAATTCCGGCGATGCCGCCAGTCCCGCCAAAACCGATCCGCTCAATTCCATCCATGTGCCCGCATCCATCGCCCGCGATACCGGCGGCCCGATCGATGTCGACAGCGGCAACATTGAATGGACCATCAAGCCATCGCAGGACATCTGGGCGCGCATCCGGCGCGGCTTCCGCATGCCCGAACTCGAAGGCACGCTGGTGGACGACCGGACCCAATGGTATGCGGCGCGGCCGGACTACATGGAGCGCATGATCGCGCGGTCGGGCAAGTACCTGTACCACATCGTGGCTGAGCTTGAGCGGCGCAACATGCCCACCGAGCTGGCCCTGCTGCCCTTCGTCGAGAGCGCCTTCAACCCCGAAGCGGTGTCGAGCGCCAAGGCCGCCGGCATGTGGCAGTTCATCCCGAGCACTGGCAAGCACTACAACCTCAAGCAGAATCTGTTCCGCGACGAGCGGCGCGACGTGCTGGCCTCCACCGACGCCGCGCTTGACTATCTGAGCCGCCTTTACGACATGTTTGGCGACTGGCACCTCGCGCTGGCCGCGTACAACTGGGGGGAGGGCGCGGTATCCCGCGCCATCGCGCGCAACGAGGCGCGGGGGCTCCCGACCGACTACGCCAGCCTGTCGATGCCCAACGAGACGCGGTATTACGTGCCCAAGCTGCAGGCCGTCAAGAACATCGTCAACAACCCGGCGATCTATGGCGTCAACCTGCCGCCGATTCCGGACCATCCGTATTTCGTCACGGTGACGACGTCGCGTGATATCGACGTGTCGCTCGCCGCCAAGCTGGCCAATATGCCGCTGGAGGAATTCCGCGCGCTGAATCCATCGTTCAACCAGCCGGTGATCCTGGGCGCGTCCAATCCACAGATCCTGCTGCCGTTCGACAACGCCGAACGCTTCCAGTACAACCTGAATACCTATCGTGGCGGCCTGTCGAGCTGGACGGCGGTAACCGTTGACGGCCGCGAACGCATCGAATCGCTGGCTGCGCGGCTGAACGTCGATGCCGATACGCTGCGGGAGGTCAACCGGATTCCCAAGGGCATGCGGCTGAAACCGGGGTCGACGGTGATGATCCCGCGCAACGGGCGCCACAATGAAGACATCAGCCTGACCGTCGCCGAGTCCGCCACGCTGCTGATGGAGCCCGATGTGCCCGATGCGCGCCGGCTGGTGGTCAAGGCCGGCAAGCGCGATACCGTGTCGTCGATCGCCCGCCGCTATGGCGTGACGGTCAGCCAGGTGCGCAGCTGGAACCGGCTGTCGGGCTCCAAGCTCGTGCGGGGCCAGAGCCTGGTGTTGCATGTACCGGTCAAGCGCGGCCGTACCGTGGTGGTGCAGGATGACGATGACGACGTGAAGGTAGTGCGCGTCTCGCGCAAGGGCGGCAAGCCAGTGGTTGTCAAGGACAAGTCCAGCGGCCGCAAGCGCGTCGTGGTCGAGGCCAGGCCGCATGGCAAGAGTGCGAAGGCCTCGACCAAGGTCGTCAGCGCGTCGAAGTCGCCGGGCAAGGGCACATCGGCCAAACCCACTGTCAAGGCAAAGTCCAAGGCGCGTTAAGCTGCACGCGCGGGGCGCTCCGGGATCCCGGCGGACGGCCGGGCCCGGCCGGCGAAGTCAGCCCGAAGTCAGCCCCTCGTAAGTCATCGCTCTCACACTCCTGCTGTCCGGCGCCATGCCGCAGTGGCAAACTGACGCTGGACGTTCCAACTAAAGCCGCATCAGCGGAGGAGACAGCGATGACCACCACCCGCGCCGTCCACGCGCGTTCCCTTGCCGATCCCGACGGATTCTGGTCCGAGCAGGCCGGGCGTATCGAATGGCAGACGCCGTTCGACCAGGTGCTCGACTACAGCCGCCCGCCATTCGCCCGCTGGTTCGTGGGCGGCCGCACCAATCTTTGCCACAACGCGGTGGATCGCCATCTGGCGACGCGCGGCGAGCAGGCGGCGCTCGTTTTCGTCTCCACCGAGACAGGGCAGCAGCGCACCTACAGCTTTCGCGAACTGCATGCCGAAGTGAATCGCATGGCGGCGGTGCTGCAGGCGATGGGCGTGCGCAAGGGCGAGCGCGTGCTGATCTACATGCCGATGATCCCCGAGGCCGTGTTCGCGATGCTGGCCTGCACGCGGATCGGCGCGGTGCATTCGGTCGTGTTCGGCGGGTTTGCGTCGGTCAGCCTGGCGGCGCGCATCGACGATGCCCGGCCTCGCGTGGTGATCAGCGCCGACGCGGGCTCCCGCGGCGGCAAGGTGGTGCCGTACAAGCCGCTGCTGGACGAGGCGCTGCGGCTCACGCAACATCCCCCCGGCAAGGTGCTGCTGGTTGACCGCGGCCTCGCGCCCATGGCGCGTGAGGAAGGGCGTGACGAAGACTATGCCGCGTGGCGCGACCGTGTCGGCGATGCCGCGGTCGCGTGCGAATGGCTGGAATCGAGCGAGCCGTCCTACATCCTGTACACGTCGGGCACCACCGGCAAGCCGAAGGGGGTGCAGCGCGATACCGGCGGCTATGCGGTGGCGCTCGCTACGTCGATGGAGACCATCTTCTGCGGCAAGCCGGGGGACACCATGTTCACCACCTCGGATATCGGCTGGGTGGTGGGGCACAGCTATATCGTCTATGGCCCGTTGCTGGCGGGCATGGCCACCGTGCTGTACGAGGGCACGCCCGTGCGTCCGGACGGCGGCATCCTGTGGCGACTGGTGGAGCAGTACCGCATCAACCTGATGTTCAGCGCGCCGACCGCAATCCGTGTGCTGAAGAAGCAGGATCCCGCGTGGCTGAGCCGCTACGACCTGTCCAGCCTGCGGGCGCTGTTCCTGGCCGGCGAGCCGCTGGACGAACCGACCGCCAGCTGGATACAGCAGGCCATCGGCAAGCAGGTGGTGGACAACTACTGGCAGACCGAAACCGGCTGGCCAATCATCGCCTTGCAGCGCGGCATCGAGGAACTGCCGGCAAAGCTCGGGTCGCCGGGCTTGCCAGTCCATGGCTACGACGTGCGCATCGTTGACGACGCCACCGGCCAGGAATGCGCGCCGGGTCAGAAGGGCGTGCTGGCGATCGAGGGACCGCTGCCCCCCGGCTGCATGAGCACCATCTGGGGAGACGACGAACGCTTCGTCAAGACCTACTGGTCCGGTTTTCCGGATCGGCAGCGTTATTCGACCTTTGACTGGGGGGTGCGCGACGAGGACGGCTACATCTTCATCCTCGGCCGGACCGATGACGTGATCAACGTGGCGGGACATCGACTTGGCACGCGCGAAATCGAGGAGAGCATCGCGTCGCATCCTGGTGTGGCCGAAGTCGCCGTGGTTGGCGTGCGGGACGCGCTGAAGGGCCAGGTGGCGCTGGCGATCTGTATTCCGCGCGACGGTAATGCCGTGGCATCGCCGCAGGCGCGGATGGCACTGGAAGGGGACGTGATGGCGACGGTGGATCGCCAGCTGGGTCCGGTAGCACGGCCGGCGCGGGTCGTATTCGTATCGGCGCTGCCCAAGACACGATCCGGCAAGCTGCTGCGGCGGGCCATCCAGGCAGTGGCGGAGGGCAGGGACCCGGGCGATTTGACGACGATCGAGGACCCGGCGGCGTTGCAGCAGGTGGTGGAGGCGCTGCGGGGGTAGCGCGGGGACTGCCCTCTCCCCCGGCCCCTCTCCCGCAGGCGGGGGAGGGGAGCAGACCGACAGCATTTGAAAATCCCGCAGGTTTTCTCCCCTCTCCCGCCTGCGGGAGAGGGGCGGGGGAGAGGGCAGTCACAGCAGTCACAGCAGCGACAGCAGTCACAGCAGTCCGCAGTTCACTCAACCTCACGAAAGCATGCCGTCCTTGCAAATCGGCCCATCCCCACCTAATATTTCAAACATAAAATATTTAGGCATACACTAATACACCAACGCGCCGCGACCCGTGCCACCGGGTGAGGAGACAAGCCATGCGAGTGCTGTGTATCGGCGGCGGACCGGCCGGCCTGTATTTCGGCCTGCTGATGAAGCGGCAGAATCCGCGCCACGAAGTGGTGGTGGTCGAGCGCAACCGTCCCTACGATACCTTCGGCTGGGGCGTCGTGTTCTCCGACGCCACCATGGACAACCTGCGCGAAGCCGATCCTGAAAGCGCACGCGAGATCGATGCGGCCTTCAATCACTGGGACGATATCGAGATCCATTTCGCCGGCCGCACGGTTCGTTCGAGCGGCCACGGCTTCATCGGCATCGGGCGCAAGCGGCTGCTCAATATCCTGCAGGCGCGCTGTGAAGCGCTCGGCGTCGAACTGCTCTTCGAGACCGACGTGGAAGACGACCAGGCGCTGGCGCGACGCCACGGCGCCGATCTGGTCATCGCCGCCGACGGTGTCAACAGCCGGGTACGCGCGCGCTATGCCGATACCTTCGCGCCGGACATCGATACGCGGCAGTGCCGCTTTGTCTGGCTCGGTACGCACAAGCGCTTCGACGCCTTCACCTTCGCCTTCGAAAAGACCGAGCACGGCTGGTTCCAGGCCCATGCCTACCGCTTTGACGACGACACCTCGACCTTTATTGTCGAAACCCCGGAGTCGACCTGGCGCGCCGCCGGCATCGAGGCGATGGACCAGCCGCGGGGCATTGCCTTCTGCGAGCGGCTGTTCGCGCGCTATCTCGATGGCCATCCGCTGATCAGCAATGCCGCGCATCTGCGCGGTTCGGCCAACTGGATCCGCTTCAACCGGGTCATCTGCCGCACGTGGATCCACTGGAACGAGATGGAAGGCGGCCGCCGCGTGCCCGTTGTGCTGATGGGAGACGCCGCGCATACCGCCCATTTCTCGGTCGGCTCGGGCACCAAGCTGGCGCTCGAAGACGCCATCGACCTCGCCGACAACCTGCGCGGCGTGGCGGACGGCGACACCGAAGCGCTCGCCGATGCCTTGCGGCGCTACGAGGCCACGCGTGCCGTCGAGGTGCTGAAGATCCAGAACGCGGCGCGCAATTCCACCGAGTGGTTCGAGCACGTCGAACGCTACGCCGGTCTCGCGCCGGAGCAGTTTGCCTATTCGCTGCTGACCCGCTCGCAGCGCATCTCGCACGAGAACCTGCGGCTGCGCGATCGGCAATATGTCGAGGGCTACGAGCGCTGGCTGGCACGGCGGGCGGGCTTGCCGGAGGAGGTGCTGACGCAGCATGCCGGCGCGCTGCCGCCGATCTTCACGCCGTATCGCGTTCGTGAACTGGCGCTGAAGAACCGGGTCGTGGTGTCGCCAATGGCGATGTATTCGTGCGTGGACGGCGTGCCGGGCGACTTTCATCTGGTCCATCTCGGCGCCCGTGCGCTCGGCGGCGCCGCGCTGGTGATGGCCGAGATGACGTGTGTATCGCCGGATGCACGGATCACGCCGGGATGCCCGGGCCTGTGGAACGACCGGCAACGCGACGCCTGGCGCCGCATCGTGGATTTCGTGCATGGCAATGGCGACGCCCGTATCGGCATCCAGCTCGGCCACGCGGGCCGCAAGGGATCGACGCAACCGGGCTGGCAGCGCATGGACTACCCGTTGCCGGATGGAAACTGGCCGTTGATCTCCGCGTCCCCGCTGCCGTATCTGCCGGGCATCTCGCAGATTCCTCGCGAAATGACGCGCGCCGACATGGAGCGCGTGCGCGACGATTTCGTCGCCGCCGCCCGGCGCGCGGCCGCCGCTGGCTTCGACTGGCTCGAACTGCACTGCGCGCATGGCTATCTGCTGTCGTCGTTTATCTCTCCACTGACCAACCAGCGCCGCGACGACTATGGCGGCAGCCTCGCCAACCGGCTGCGCTTCCCGCTGGAGGTGTTCGCGGCGGTGCGTGATGTCTGGCCGTCGCGGCGGCCGATGTCGGTGCGTATCTCCGCGCACGACTGGGTGGATGGCGGCATCACGCCGGATGACGCGGTGGAGATCGCGCGCGCCTTCAAGCGGGCCGGCGCCGACATGATCGATTGCTCGTCCGGGCAGGTCAGCCCCGACCAGACACCGGTGTACGGGCGCATGTACCAGACGCCGTTTGCCGATCGCATCCGCAATGAAGCGGGCATCGCCACGATTGCCGTGGGTGCGATCACCGACGCCGATCAGGTCGACAGCATCATCGCCGCCGGTCGCGCCGACCTGTGCGCGATCGCGCGGCCGCATCTGGCCGACGCAGCGTGGACGCTGCATCAGGCCGCGCAGCTCGGCTTCACGCCCATCGATTGGCCGGTGCAATACCTCGCCGGCAAGCGGCAGCTGGAGACGCTGGTCGAACGCGCCGCCGCCGCGCAAGAGGAGGCGCGATGAACGCGGCATCCGTGACCACGACCGAGCACGCTTCGCGGTTGAACGACATGCATGCGGTCGTCACCGGCGGGGCGCGGGGCATCGGCGCAGCGATCGCGCGGCGCCTGCTCGCCGACGGTGCCCGCATTACGCTGATCGGCCGGGATGCCGCCGCGTTGTCGCGGGCAGCCGGCGCGATGACTGCGCATGCCTCGCGCGACGCGATCCATCTGCAAGCGGCCGATATCGCGGACGAGGATGCCGTCAATGCAGCCTTTGCGGCGGCCCGGCAGGCGATGGGGCCCGTGGCGCTGCTGGTCAACAATGCGGGGCAGGCCGTCAGCGCGCGCTTCGACAGGACCGACCCCGCGCTATGGCGCCGGATGCTGGACGTCAATCTGACCGGCACCTATCTGTGCACCCGCGCGGCGCTGCCCGACATGCTGGCGGCGGACTGGGGCCGCGTCGTCAACGTCGCCAGTACGGCGGGCCTGATCGGCTATGGCTATGTCACGGCGTATTGCGCCGCCAAGCACGGCGTGATCGGCCTGACCCGTGCGCTTGCGCTGGAACTGGCGCGCACGGGCGTGACGGTCAATGCCGTGTGCCCCGGCTATACCGATACGGACATCGTGCGCGACGCGGTGGCCAATATCGCTCGCAAGACGGGGCGCAGCGAAGCCAACGCCCGCGCGGAACTCGCGGCCCGCAATCCGCAGCAGCGGCTGGTGCAGCCGGACGAGGTGGCCGATACGGTGGCATGGCTATGCGGCGCGGGCACGGGCGCGATCACTGGCCAGGCCATCGCCGTGGCCGGCGGCGAAGTGATGCCGGGCTGAAGCCGCCCACGCGCGCACGTACAACGCCGCAACACGTACAACGCCGCAACACGAACGACGGAACGATGGAAAGGGAAAACCGACGATGGACCAGCCAGCCAGCGATATGCGACACCACAAGCGCCCCTTTGCCGACTTCGCGCCGCGCCACTTCCTGTGGCGGGTATCGGCGGACGGAAAGGTCGGCACGGTGACCCTGAACCGCCCGGAACGGAAGAATCCGCTGACGTTCGACGCCTATGCCGAGCTGCGCGACCTGTTCCGCGGCCTGGTCTACGCGACCGATATCAAGGCGGTGGTGATCCACGGCGCGGGCGGCAACTTCTGTTCCGGCGGGGATGTGCACGAGATCATCGGTCCGCTGACGCGCATGTCGATGCCCGAGCTGCTCGATTTCACGCGGATGACCGGCGACCTGATCAAGGCGATGCGCGCCTGCCCGCAGCCGGTGATCGCCGCGGTGGACGGCGTATGCGCGGGGGCGGGCGCGATGATGGCGCTCGCGTCGGATCTGCGCCTTGGTACCGCGGGGGCGCGCACCGCCTTCCTGTTCGTACGGGTGGGTCTGGCGGGCGCCGACATGGGCGCGTGCAGCCTGCTGCCGCGCGTGATCGGACAGGGCCGCGCCAGCGAGCTGCTCTACACCGGCCGTGCGATGAGCGCCGACGAGGGCCTGCAGTGGGGGTTTTTCAACGCGCTGCACGATTCGCCGCTGCTGCTGGAGGAGGCTCACGCGCTGGCGGCCCGGATTGCCGCGGGGCCGACCTTCGCGCACGGCATCACCAAGAAGCTGCTGCACCAGGAGTGGAACATGGGGCTGGACGAGGCGATAGAGGCCGAGGCGCAGGCGCAGGCAATCTGCATGCAGACCGAGGACTTCCGGCGCGCGTACGAAGCCTTCGTGGCGAAGTCGACGCCGACCTTCGAGGGCAACTGATATGGGGGCGGCGATGATTCCATCTACCGCGCCGTCGCACGCGTTTGCCAGCGACGTCGCATTGCCATTCTTCGACGACGCGCATCGCACACTGGCGCGCGAACTGGACCACTGGTGCCGGGCCTCGCTGTCGCATCGCGATGCCGGCGCCGATGTCGATGCCGCCTGCCGTTCACTGGTGCGCCAGCTGGGCGACGCCGGCTGGCTGCGCTATTGCGTGCCGCGCCAGCATGGCGGCGCGCTGGAGCGGCTCGATTCACGTGCGCTGTGCCTGCTGCGCGCCACGCTTGCGCGCCATGACGGCCTCGCGGACTTCGCGTTCGCGATGCAGGGCCTCGGCTCCGGCGCGATCACACTGGCCGGCAATGACGCGCTGCGGGAACGCTATTTGCCACGTGTCGCGCGCGGCGACGCGATCGCGGCCTTCGCGCTGTCCGAGCCGCAGGCAGGCTCCGATGTCGCCGCGATGCAATGCCGGGCGGTACGCGACGGCGACCACTATGTGCTGGACGGCGAGAAGACGTGGATCTCTAACGGCGGCATTGCCGACTTCTATTGCGTGTTCGCGCGCACCGGCGAAGCCCTGGGCGCGCGCGGCATCAGCGCCTTCGTGATCGATGCCGGCACACCGGGCCTGGCCATCGCCGAGCGCATCGAGGTGATGGCGCCGCACCCGTTGGCCACGCTGCGTTTCACCGGCTGCCGCGTGCCGGCAACCCAGCGGCTTGGCGAGCCGGGGCAGGGCTTTCGTCTCGCCATGATGACGCTCGACATCTTCCGCGCCTCGGTGGCCGCCGCGGCGCTCGGGTTCGGCCGTGCCGCGCTGGACGAAGCGCTGGCAAGGGCGCAGTCGCGCCCCATGTTTGGCGGCATGCTGGCGGACCTGCAGCTGACGCAGGCGGCGCTGGGCGACATGGCGACGGCCCTCGACGCGGCCGCCCTGCTGACGTGGCGCGCGGCATGGCTGCGCGATGCGTCGATCGCCAGCGGCGGGGACGGTCGCGTCACCCGTGAAGCGGCGATGGCGAAGATGACCGCGACGGAGAACGCGCAGAGGGTGATCGACCGGGCCGTGCAGCTGTTCGGCGGCCTTGGCGTGCGGGTCGGCTCGCGCGTCGAGAGCCTCTATCGGGAAATCCGTGCGCTTCGCATCTACGAGGGCGCCACGGAAGTGCAGAAGCTGATCGTCGGCCGGGAGACGCTGGCGCGCCACCAGCCGCCATCACCGGCCCCGGTATCCACGTCGCCCGGCAGTCCCGCCTCCTGAATCCGTCCGCCACCGGAGAACGCCATGGCCCGCACCGCCCACCTCGACACCTTCGCCAGCGATCGCCTGCCGCCGCGCGACGCCTGGCCGGAGTTCCTGTTCAACGACGACACCCGCTATCCCGAGCGCCTGAACGCGGCAATGGAACTCGTTGACCGTCATGTCGAACAAGGCCGCGGCGAACGCGTCGCGATCCGCGCGCCGGATCCCGACGCACCGGGCGGCTTCCGCACGATTCGTTACGCGCAGCTGAAGGCAATGGTCGACCGCATCGCCCGCGTGCTGACCGAGGACCTTCGCCTCGTGCCCGGCAACCGCGTGCTGCTGCGCGGTCCGAACAATCCGATGATGGCCGCGAGCCTGCTGGCCACGTTGAAAGCAGGCCTGATCGCGGTGCCGACCATGCCGTTGCTGCGCGCCCGCGAGCTGATGCAGGTCATCGGCCGCGCGCAGGTCACCGTGGCGTTGTGCGATGCCCGGCTGATGGAAGAGTTGGCGCACAACCGGCGCGAGGGCGGCGAGTTCCATTGCCCCAGCCTGCGCACCGTGATGGCGTTCAACACCGACGCACCCGACGGACTGGAAGCCGCCATGTCGGGCAAGCCCGCCCAATTCACCGCCTGCGATACCGCGGCCGACGACATCTGCATGATCGCCTTCACCAGCGGCACCACCGGCAAGCCCAAGGGCACCATGCATTTCCATCGCGACGTGCTTGCGATGTGCGACCTGTTTCCGCGCCATGTGCTCAAGCCACAGGCCGACGATGTGTTCTGCGGCACGCCGCCGCTGGCCTTCACCTTCGGACTGGGCGGCCTGCTGTGTTTCCCTTTGCGCATCGGTGCATCGACCGTGCTGGCCGAAAAGCTGACCCCGGAAACGCTGCTGGCCTTGATCCAGGACGCGCGCGCGACCATCGTGTTCACGGCGCCGACCTTCTACCGGCAAATGGCCGCGGTGGCATCCCGTTTCGACCTGTCCAGCCTGAAGAAAAGCGTATCGGCCGGCGAGGCCCTCCCGGATGCCACGCGACAGCGCTGGAAGGCGGCCACCGGCATTGAGATGACCGATGGCATCGGCGCCACCGAGATGATGCACATCTTCATTTCC
This sequence comes from Cupriavidus gilardii J11, assembly GCF_007829435.1. GTDB lineage: Bacteria > Pseudomonadota > Gammaproteobacteria > Burkholderiales > Burkholderiaceae > Cupriavidus > Cupriavidus gilardii_D. The sequence goes on along the minus strand of NZ_VLJN01000012.1, from coordinate 128,862 downwards.
AGCGCCGGCGACGCGGTGCGGCCCGGTGCCATCGGCAAGGTGGTGCCCGGATATGTGGCACGGATTGTCGACGAGAACATGCAGACGCTGCCGCCCGGTGTGGCGGGCAAGCTGGCCGTGCGGGGCCCGACCGGTTGCCGGTATCTCGATGATCCGCGCCAGGCCGAGTACGTGCGCGACGGCTGGAACCTGCCCGGCGACACCTTCGTCGCCGACGCGGACGGCTACTACTACTATCAGGCCCGCTCCGACGACATGATCGTCTCGGCCGGCTACAACATCGCCGGGCCGGAGGTCGAAGCCGCGCTGATGCAGCACGAGGCCGTGGCCGAGTGCGGCGTGGTCGGCATGCCGGACGACGGGCGCGGCCAGATCGTCGCCGCGTATGTCGTGCTGCGCGCCGGGTTTGCCGGCGACGAGGCGATGCGGATCGCGCTGCAGGAGCATGTGAAGCAGCAGATCGCGCCGTACAAATATCCGCGCCGCATCATCTTTCTCGACGCGCTGCCGCGCACGGAAACCGGGAAGCTGCAGCGGTTCCGGTTGCGCGAACTTGCGGCAAGCGGTAGCGCGGCGGACGCGGTCGGAGGAAGCAGCGCATGACCGCCGCCACCGTGTTCCGCAATACCGTGCGGGTGCGCTTCAAGGACTGCGATGCGGCCGGCATCGTGTTCTTCCCGCGCTATTTCGAGATGCTGAACGATCTGGTCGAGGACTGGTTCCGCGAGGCGCTGGGCTGGTCCTTCGAGCGGATGCACGGCGCGGACCGGGCTGGCGTGCCGACGGCCTCGCTTGAATGCCGCTTCGTCGCCGCCAGCCGCATGGGCGAGATATTGACGCGCGAACTGGCCGTGCAACGGCTTGGCGGTTCAAGCTGCACGCTGGGCGTGCGCTTCCTCGGCCCGCATGGCGACGTCCGTGTCGAGTTCCAGCAGCGCCTGGTGTGCGTGGATACCGGCCGCATGGCGCCGCAACCCTTTCCGCGCAGCGTGCATGAGGCCATGAGCGCCTTTACTGTCGCTGCCGATTCCCACCCAGGCAAGGAACCATGAAGCACATGTCCCCAGTCACTCCCGAGCCCCCGCTGGCCACCCTGCAGCCCGCGGGCTGGACACCGCCACGCGGTTACGCCAACGGCATGATGGCCGAACTCCAGGCCGGCAGCCGACTGATCTTCGTGGGCGGCCAGATCGGCTGGAMCGGCCGCTGCGAGTTCGAGACCGACGACTTCGCCGCGCAGGTCGCACAGGCGCTGCGCAATGTGGTCGCGGTGCTGGAGGAGGGCGGCGCGCGCCCCGAACATATCGCCAGGATGACCTGGTATGTGAAGGACAAGGCGGAATACGTGGCGGCTTACCCGGCCATCGGCGCCCATTACCGCGAGATCATCGGTCGGCATTTTCCGGCGATGACGGCGGTGCAAGTGGCGGATCTGGTCGAGCCGCGGGCACGGGTGGAGATCGAGGTCACCGCGGTGGTGCCTCCGGGAGTCGCGGGAGGCTGATACTGCCCTAACCCCCGCCCGCTCTCCCGCCTTGCGGGAGAGGGGAGCAAACCTGGGCGTCCGGAGTCGCGCCGGTGTTCTTCCCTCTCCCGCACCGCGGCAGAGGGGCCGGGGGAGAGGGCAGTATCACCATCCCCCAAGCCCCCGCCAACACCCCCCACACGCCTCCCAAGTCCTTGAAAACTTGAGAAAATGCCCGCCCTGCGGTACAATCCGAAAGTTTCGCTTTCAGAACCCTCACCCTAGCGCCAACCGCATTCCACCTTCCGCCGCCCCCGAAGGCTGCCCCCGCGCGCGCGTCCGATGCGCGCGGCATATCCTTGCAAAATTCCCTTTGCGGATATTCGAGCAGCCGGCCCCGCGTCACGGCACGTTCGCCGGTGCGGGCGCCCACGCCAGACGGGGCACGAGGCGTCGAGAGAGGTCGGCACGGGGTGAACCAGCAGGAGCCTACCCGTGTTACCGTCTTTCCCGCCCGCCATCCTCGCGCTAGCAGACGGCACGGTCTTTCGTGGCTATTCCATCGGCGCATCCGGCCATACCATCGGCGAGGTGGTGTTCAACACCGCGCTGACCGGTTACCAGGAAATCCTCACCGACCCGAGCTATTCGCGGCAGATCGTCACGCTGACGTATCCGCATATCGGCAATACCGGCGTCAACAGTGAGGATGTCGAAGCCACCAAAGTCCATGCCGCCGGCCTGATCATCAAGGACCTGCCGCTGCTGGCGTCGAATTTCCGCAAGGAACACACGCTGTCGCACTACCTGAAGCAGGAGAAGGTGCCCGGCATCGCCGGCATCGACACCCGCAAGCTCACCCGCATCCTGCGCGACAAGGGCGCGCAGAACGGCTGCATCCTGGCGGGCGAGGACAACCCGCAGAAGGCCATCGACCTCGCGCGTTCGTTCCCCGGCCTGGCCGGCATGGACCTGGCGAAGGTGGTGTCTGTCAAGGAACCGTACGAATGGACGCAGACCGAATGGGCGCTGGGCGAAGGCTATGGCAAGCAGGCGGATCCGCGCTTCCACGTGGTGGCGTTCGACTTCGGCGTGAAGTTCAACATCCTGCGGATGCTGGCCCAGCGCGGCTGCCGCATCACGGTGCTGCCGGCACAGTCCACGGCCGAGGACGCGCTCGCCTATAACCCGGACGGCATCTTTCTGGCCAACGGCCCCGGCGATCCGGAGCCGTGCGATTACGCGATCCGCGCCACGCAGGAGTTCATCAAGCGCGGCATCCCGACCTTCGGCATCTGCCTGGGCCACCAGCTGATGGGCCTGGCGGTGGGCGCGAAGACGGTCAAGATGCCGACGGGCCACCACGGGGCCAACCATCCGGTCAAGGACATGGACGACGGCCGCGTGGTCATCACGTCGCAGAACCACGGCTTCGCGGTGGATGCCTCGACGCTGCCGGCCAACGCGCGCGTGACGCACGTATCGCTGTTCGACGGCACGCTGCAGGGCTTCGCGCTGACCGACAAGCCGGCCTTCTGCTTCCAGGGCCATCCGGAAGCGTCGCCCGGCCCGCATGACGTGGCGTACCTGTTCGACCGCTTCATCGGCCTGATGGAAACCGCGCGCCGGTAAGGCCGCGGAGCGAGCAAGGCCACAGCGAGCCACTTAGCGAGACCACCATGAACGCCCTGATGCAGACCACCTTCGGCATCACCGACTTCTGGACCTATGTCGTCGGCACGATCTTCATCGTGCTGCTGCCGGGGCCGAACTCGATGTATGTGCTGTCGGTTGCGGCGCAGAGGGGCGTGCGCGCGGGCTATCGCGGCGCCTGCGGCGTGTTCCTGGGCGATGCGATCCTGATGGTGCTGTCGGCCGCGGGCGTCGCGTCGCTGCTGCGTGCCAGCCCGGCGCTGTTCTACGTGATCAAGTACATCGGCGCGGCGTATCTGGCGTGGATCGGCTTCCAGATGCTGCGCGGCGCGCTGCGTCGCTGGAGCGCCGGGTCCGCCGAGCCGGCCCCGGCCGCGGCGGCGGAACAGTCCGCTGCCGACCGCACCACCGATCCGTTTCGCAAGGCGCTGCTGATCAGCCTGCTGAACCCGAAGGCGATCCTGTTTTTCGTGTCGTTCTTCATCCAGTTCGTCGATCCGGCCTTCGCCTATCCGGCACTGTCGTTTGCCGTGCTGGGCGCGGTCTGCCAGCTTTGCAGCTTCGCCTACCTGACCACGATCATCTTCGTGGGCGCGCGGCTGGCGGAAGCCTTCCGACGCAGGCGCCGCCTGTCGGCCGGCATGGCCAGCGGTGTCGGCGCGATGTTTATCGGCTTCGGCGCCAAGCTGGCGACGGCCACCCTGAACTGAACAATTGATATCCGGCGCGGTGCGCGGCTCGACATGAGCGCGGACCGGCCGACAAAGAGAGCGTGCAATGCCAAAACGCACAGACATCAAGAGCATCCTGATCATCGGCGCGGGCCCCATCATCATCGGCCAGGCCTGCGAATTCGACTATTCCGGCGCACAGGCGTGCAAGGCGCTGCGCGAGGAAGGCTTCAAGGTCATCCTGGTCAATTCGAACCCGGCGACCATCATGACCGACCCCAACACGGCTGATGTCACCTACATCGAACCCATTACGTGGGAGGTGGTCGAGCGCATCATCGCCAAGGAGCGCCCGGACGCCATCCTGCCGACCATGGGCGGCCAGACCGCGCTGAACTGCGCGCTGGACCTGCATCGCCATGGCGTGCTCGACAAGTACAAGGTCGAGCTGATCGGCGCTTCGCCCGAGGCGATCGACAAGGCCGAGGACCGCCAGAAGTTCAAGGAAGCGATGACCCGCATCGGCCTGGGCTCGGCCAAGTCCGGCATCGCGCATTCGATGGAAGAGGCGCTCGCGGTGCAGTCGCAGATCGCGCGCGAGACCAGTTCCAGCGGCTACCCGATCGTGATCCGCCCGTCGTTCACGCTGGGCGGCACCGGCGGCGGCATCGCGTACAACCGCGAGGAATTCGAGGAGATCTGCAAGCGCGGCCTGGACCTGTCGCCCACCCGCGAGCTGCTGATCGAGGAATCGCTGCTGGGCTGGAAAGAGTACGAGATGGAAGTCGTCCGCGACAAGAAGGACAACTGCATCATCGTCTGCTCGATCGAAAACCTCGACCCGATGGGCATCCACACCGGCGACTCGATCACCGTCGCGCCGGCGCAGACGCTGACCGACAAGGAATACCAGATCCTGCGTAACGCCTCGCTGGCCGTGCTGCGCGAGATCGGCGTCGACACCGGCGGCTCCAACGTGCAGTTCTCGATCAATCCCAAGGACGGCCGGATGATCGTGATCGAGATGAACCCGCGCGTGTCGCGCTCGTCGGCGCTGGCATCGAAGGCCACCGGCTTCCCGATCGCCAAGGTCGCCGCCAAGCTGGCGGTGGGCTACACGCTGGACGAACTGAAGAACGAGATCACCGGCGGCCAGACCCCGGCGTCGTTCGAACCGTCGATCGACTACGTGGTCACCAAGGTGCCGCGCTTTGCCTTCGAGAAATTCCCGCAGGCCGACAGCCACCTCACCACGCAGATGAAGTCGGTGGGCGAGGTGATGGCCATGGGCCGCACCTTCCAGGAATCGTTCCAGAAGGCGCTGCGCGGCCTGGAAGTGGGCGTCGATGGCCTGGACGAGAAGTCCACCGACCGCGACGAGATCGTCGAGGAGATCGGCGAGCCGGGTCCGGACCGCATCTGGTACGTCGGTGACGCCTTCCGTCTCGGCATGTCGCTGGAGGAGGTGTACGCCGAGACCGATATCGATCCGTGGTTCCTGGCCCAGATCGAGGACATCGTCAAGACCGAGGCTCTGGTGAAGGCGCGCACGCTGGGCAGCCTGTCGGCCGCCGAACTGCGCTTCCTGAAGCAGAAGGGCTTCTCCGACCGGCGCCTGGCGAAGCTGCTGAAGACCGACGCCAAGGCCGTGCGCCAGGCGCGCATCGGCTACGGGGTGCGTCCCGTGTACAAGCGCGTGGATACCTGCGCGGCCGAGTTCGCCACCAATACCGCCTACATGTACTCGACCTACGAGGCCGAGCATGGCGAGTGCGAGGCCAACCCGACCGACAAGCGCAAGATCATGGTGCTGGGCGGCGGCCCGAACCGGATCGGCCAGGGCATCGAGTTCGACTACTGCTGCGTGCACGCCGCGCTGGCGCTGCGCGAGGACGGCTACGAGACCATCATGGTCAACTGCAACCCCGAGACCGTGTCGACCGACTACGACACCTCGGACCGCCTGTACTTCGAGCCGCTGACGCTGGAAGACGTGCTGGAAATCGTCGACAAGGAAAAGCCGGTCGGCGTGATCGTGCAGTACGGCGGCCAGACCCCGCTGAAGCTGGCGCTCGATCTGGAAGCCAATGGCGTGCCCATCATCGGCACCAGCCCCGACATGATCGACGCCGCCGAGGACCGCGAGCGCTTCCAGAAGCTGCTGCAGGACCTGGGCCTGCGCCAGCCGCCGAACCGCACCGCGCGCACCGAGGAAGAGGCGCTGCGGCTGGCCGCCGAAATCGGCTATCCGCTGGTGGTCCGCCCCTCGTATGTGCTGGGCGGCCGCGCGATGGAAATCGTGCACGAAACGCGCGATCTCGAACGCTATATGCGCGAGGCCGTCAAGGTATCGAACGATTCGCCGGTGCTGCTCGACCGCTTCCTGAACGACGCCATCGAATGCGACGTCGATGCGCTGTGCGACGGCAAGCGCGTCTTTATCGGCGGCGTGATGGAACATATCGAACAGGCCGGCGTGCACTCGGGCGATTCGGCCTGCTCGCTGCCGCCGTACTCGCTGTCGCAGGCCACCGTCGACGAACTGAAGCGCCAGACCGCCGCGATGGCCAAGGCGCTCAACGTGGTCGGCCTGATGAACGTCCAGTTCGCCATCCAGCAGAAGGACGGCCAGGACATTGTCTACGTGCTCGAAGTGAACCCGCGCGCGTCGCGCACGGTGCCGTACGTGTCCAAGGCCACCGGCATGTCGCTGGCCAAGATCGCGGCGCGCTGCATGGCGGGCCAGTCGCTGGACGAACAGGGCGTCGGTGCCGAGGTGGTGCCGCCGTACTTCAGCGTCAAGGAAGCGGTGTTCCCGTTCAACAAGTTCCCGGGCGTCGATCCGGTGCTGGGACCCGAGATGCGCTCCACCGGCGAGGTGATGGGCGTGGGCAAGAGCTTCGGCGAGGCGCTGTTCAAGAGCCAGCTCGCCGCTGGTTCGCGCCTGCCGGAGCGCGGCACGGTGCTGCTGACGGTCAAGGACAGCGACAAGCCGCACGCCGTCGGCGTGGCGAAGATGCTGCACGACATGGGCTACCCGCTGGTGGCCACGCGCGGCACCGCGTCGGCCATCGAGGCGGCCGGCATCCCGGTGCGCGTGGTCAACAAGGTCAAGGACGGCCGCCCGCATATCGTCGACATGCTGAAGAACGGCGAACTGGCCCTGGTGTTCACCACCGTTGACGAGACCCGCACCGCGATCGCCGACTCCCGTTCGATCCGCATGTCCGCGCTGGCCAACCGCGTGCCGTACTACACCACGATGGCCGGCGCCCGTGCCGCAGTCGAGGGCCTGAAGCACATGCAGAGCCTGGAGGTCTACGACCTGCAGGGCCTGCACGCCACGCTGGCCTGACCGACATTCTCCCCTCTCCCGCCATGCGGGAGAGGGGCCGGGGGAGAGGGGATTCCCAGCCCGCCATCCGCCAGAAGTTGATACCCCCCAACCGAATGTCCTAAACTAACGGGAATTTCGGCGGCCCAGCGCCGTCCGAATCACCAACCAGAACCACCCAAAGCCGCGGTTGAGCGGAGGTGTGCCGGCAACAGCGCTGCGCACACCGTCCGCTGCGCTGCGGCTCATTTTTTTGCCTGACGAAGACATGAGCACGATTCCGATTACCAAGCGCGGCGCAGAACTCCTGAAGGAAGAGCTGCAACGCCTGAAGGCCGTCGAACGACCCGCGGTGATCAATGCCATTGCCGAGGCGCGTGCACAGGGCGATCTGTCGGAGAACGCCGAATACGACGCCGCCAAGGAAAAGCAGGCATTCATCGAGGGCCGCATCCAGGAGGTCGAGGCCAAGCTGTCGGCCGCGCAGATCATCGATCCCACCCAGCTCGACACCGACGGCCGCATCGTCTTTGGCGCCACGGTCGACCTCGAGGACCTGGAGTCCGGCAAGGAGGTCCGCTACCAGATCGTCGGCGAGGACGAGGCCGACCTGGACAGCGGCAAGATCTCGATCAGCTCGCCGATCGCGCGCGCGCTGATCGGCAAGTTCGAAGGCGACGTGGCGACCGTGCTGGCCCCTGGCGGCGAGCGCGAATACGAGGTCATCGCCGTTCGCTATATCTGATACGGCCGCCCCGTGATGCCGACCGAGTCGCACGTACCGCAGCCGGGCCCCGTGCCGGTG
>NZ_VLJN01000012.1:87569-120917 GCF_007829435.1 Cupriavidus gilardii J11 | reverse complement strand
CGCCGCGCTGCCCAGCCGCGCCATGGCGGGGGCGATAGCCGGCCAGCTATTTCGCATCGAAGCGGTGCTCGGTGTGGTGGTGGGCGTGCTGCAGCTCGTCCTGTGCAACGTGATGATCCGCCGCGGCGCGACGGAATACCGCGCATTGCGCTGGATCGTGCTCGGCATGCTGGCCTGCGTGCTGATCGGCTACTTCGGCCTGCAGCCCTTCATGGAGAACCTGCGCCACAAGGCGCAGGCGATGGGCGTGGGCGTGTCCGACTCGCCGTACCGCGCGCGCTTCGGCATGCTGCATGGCATCTCGAGCGCGTTTTACCTGTTGCAGAGCCTGCTGGCGCTGGTGCTGGTATGGCGCGTGGCAGGGCGGGGAAGGTAGCCGGGCCTGTCTCCCCTCTCCCGCAAAGCGGGAGAGGGGCCGGGGGTGAGGGGAGTACGGCTTGGAGGCCAGAGCCCCAAGGCCAGAGCCCCAAGGTTAACCCAACGCCTTCTTCTTCTGGCTGGCCTGCCGAGTCCGCGCCCGCTTGACATTGCCGCCCGCCGTCACGCGCTCGTTGCCGAGCACCGTGAGTTCCTTGCGGGTGGGCCGGCGCCCCGGCGTGGCGGCGGCCTTGCGAACCGTCACGGTACGCGGCGCGGCGCCGCGGCGCGCCGTGGCCATGCGGCCCAGGTCCTGCGGCTGATTCTCCTTCAGTCGCGCCGGACCGGGCCGCCAGATCACCAGCAGCTTGCCGATATGCTGGACCGGTGCGGCATGCAGATCGTCGCAGATGGCTTCGTAGATGGCGATCCGGCTGTCGCGGTCGTCGCCGAACACGCGGATCTTGATCAGTTCGTGCGCGGCGAGACTGCGGTCGATCTCGGCCAGCACGGCCCGGGTGAGTCCTTCGGCGCCAACCATGACGACAGGATTGAGGCCGTGGGCACGGGAGCGGAGTTCGGAACGCTGGGCGGGATTCAGGGAAAGGGCAGGCATAGTCAGACAGGGTAGGGGGGACGCGCCGCTCGGCGGCGGCGTCGCAACGGCGCGTATTATCCGTCAAACCGCCACGGTCTGGCGGCGAAATCACGAGAAATGGCGAAGAACAAATTCAGGCAGTCGTGGCTGCACGACCATATCAACGATCCGTACGTCAAGATGGCGCAGCGCGAGGGCTATCGCGCCCGCGCCGCCTACAAGCTCAAGGAGATCGACGAGCAGGACAAGCTGATCCAGCCGGGCCAGGTCATTGTCGACCTGGGCGCCGCGCCGGGCAGCTGGAGCCAGTATGTACGTAACAAGCTGGCCGCTTCGCCGCGTGCCAGCGAGGGCCGCATCGACGGCGCGGTCATCGCGATCGACCTGTTGCCCATGGACCCGGTGGCCGATGTCACCTTCATCCAGGGCGACTTTCGCGACGAGGAGGTCTACCGGCAGCTCGAATCGGTCGTGCTGGAGGCCTCCGGCGGCGCGAAGATCGACCTTGTTATCTCGGACATGGCCCCCAATTTGTCAGGTGTGGCGGCGGCGGACGCGGCCCGGATCGAGTACCTTTGCGATCTGGCGCTCGAATTCGCGCAGGCCCATTTGAAGCCAGACGGCGCATTGCTGGTAAAGTGCTTCCATGGAAGCGGCTACAGCCAGATCGTGGAGAAGTTCAAGCGGCAGTTCAAGGTGGTGGCCAAGCGCAAGCCCAAGGCCTCCCGCGACAAGTCGGCCGAAACCTTCATTCTGGGGCGCCACCTGAAGGTTCCGGGGTGAACCCTGAGCCATTGGCGGCACCATCGGCGCGAACGGCGGTCTCACGACGGTAGCTATCGTGGTCATAGAGACGTTGTTCGCTCCCATCCCGGGCGCTGCATTACAATGCAATGCAGCTATCCGTTGGCAAGGCATTCGTAAAGGAGTTCGGCCTTGAATAACAACCTGTTTCAAAAGGCGGCAATCTGGCTCGTTATCGCGCTGGTGTTGTTTACCGTCTTCAAGCAGTTCGACAAGCCCCGTGCGCAGGAAGGCGTCACCTACTCGCAGTTCATGGATGACGCCAAGAATGGCAAGGTGAGCCGCGTCGACGTGCAGGGCCGTAACCTCGTCGTGACGCCCAAGGAAGGGCAGAAGTACACCATCATCTCGCCGGGCGACATCTGGATGGTCGGCGACCTGATGAAGTACGGCGTCCAGGTGACCGGCAAGGCCGATGACGAACCGAATGTGCTGGTCCAGGCCCTGTATTACCTCGGGCCGACCCTGCTGATCATCGTCTTCTGGTTCTACATGATGCGGCAGATGCAGGGCGGCGGGAAAGGCGGCGCCTTCTCCTTCGGCAAGTCGCGTGCACGCCTGATCGACGAGAACCAGAACGCGGTCACCTTCGCCGACGTCGCCGGTTGCGACGAATCGAAGGAGGAAGTGGTCGAACTGGTCGACTTCCTGAAAGACCCGCAGAAGTTCCAGAAGCTGGGCGGCCGTATTCCGCGCGGCGTGCTGCTGGTGGGCCCTCCGGGCACCGGCAAGACGCTGCTGGCGCGCGCCATCGCGGGCGAGGCCAAGGTGCCGTTCTTCAGCATCTCGGGTTCGGACTTCGTCGAGATGTTCGTCGGCGTGGGTGCTGCCCGCGTGCGCGACATGTTCGAGAACGCCAAGAAGCAGGCGCCCTGCATCGTGTTCATCGATGAAATCGACGCGGTCGGCCGCCATCGCGGCGCCGGCATGGGCGGCGGCAACGACGAGCGCGAGCAGACGCTGAACCAGATGCTGGTCGAGATGGACGGCTTCGAGGCCAACTCCGGCGTGATCGTGATCGCGGCGACGAACCGTGCCGATGTGCTGGATAAGGCTCTCTTGCGTCCGGGCCGCTTCGACCGCCAGGTTTACGTGGGCCTGCCGGACATCCGCGGCCGCGAGCAGATCCTGAAGGTCCATATGCGCAAGGTGCCGATCGGCAACGACGTCGACGCCGGTGTGATCGCGCGCGGCACGCCGGGCTTCTCCGGCGCCGACCTGGCCAACCTGGTCAACGAGGCCGCGCTGTTTGCCGCCCGCCGCAACAAGCGCGTGGTCGACATGCAGGACTTCGAGGACGCGAAGGACAAGATCTACATGGGTCCCGAGCGCAAGTCCACGGTCATGCGCGAAGAGGAACGCAAGGCGACCGCGTACCACGAGTCGGGCCATGCGGTGGTGGCGAAGCTGCTGCCGAAGGCCGATCCGGTGCACAAGGTCACCATCATGCCGCGTGGCTGGGCGCTGGGCGTGACCTGGCAGCTGCCCGAGCATGACAAGTACTCGAAGTACAAGGACAACATGCTGGACGAGATCGCCATCCTGTTCGGCGGTCGCGCGGCGGAAGAGGTGTTCCTGAACGCGATGAGCACCGGCGCTTCCAACGACTTCGAGCGCGCGACCAAGATCGCCCGCGACATGGTGACCCGCTTCGGCATGAGCGACACGCTTGGCACGATGGTCTATGTCGACACCGAGCAGGATGGCCTGTTCGGCAAGATGTCGTCGAAGTCGGTGTCCGAAGTGACGCAGCAGAAGGTCGACGCCGAGATCCGCCGCATCCTCGACGAGCAGTACGCGCTGGCCAAGCGCCTGCTGGAAGAGAACCGCGACAAGGTGGAGGCCATGACGGCCGCGCTGATGGAGTGGGAGACGATCGACGCGGAACAGGTCAACGACATCATGGCCGGCAAGCCGCCGCGCCCGCCGCGCGGCGTGTCGGGCACCAGCGGTGGCGGCAACCCGCCGTCCGGCGGTTCGCCCGTAACGCCGTCGAACGCGCCGGCTACCGCCTGAAGCTGATCGGTCCGCCGATTCGCACCAAACCGGTGCCCTTAGGGGCGCCGGTTTTTTTTCGTTACCAACGTTTGCAGTGCCAGCCGGTCCGGGATCTGCCGCCGGGCGCGGTCATCTGCTAACCTCTCCGTCCGCGCTTCACCACCCCTTCAGTTTCGCCCTCATGTCCGTATCGTCGTCGTCATATTTCCAATGCGGCCGCTACCGCTTCCCGCTGGACCGTCGCCCGCTCGTCATGGGTATTCTCAATGTGACGCCGGATTCATTTTCCGATGGTGGTCAGCACGCGGGGCGCGATGCGGCCGTGCGGCATGCCGAACGGATGATCGCGGAAGGCGTGGACATCATCGATATCGGTGGCGAATCGAGCCGGCCCGGGTCGGCGGCGCTGCCGCTGCAACAGGAACTGGAACGGGTGCTGCCCGTGGTGGAAGCGCTGCGCGACTGCGGCAAGCCGTTGTCGATCGATACCTACAAGCCGGAGACCATGCGGGCCGCGCTGGCGGCGGGCGCGGACCTGATCAACGATATCTGGGGCTTCAGGATGCCGGGTGCCATCGAGGCGGTCAGCGCGGGACAGGCAGGGCTTTGCGTGATGCATATGCAACGGGATCCGCAGACCATGCAGGAGGCGCCGAGCTACCAGGACGTGGTGGCAGAGGTTGCCGAATTCCTGTCGGCGCAGGTGGCGGCGCTTCGCGCCGCCGGCGTGGCGCCGGAGCGGCTGTTGCTCGACCCGGGCTTTGGCTTTGGAAAAACGCCCGAGCACAATCTCCGCCTGCTTGCCGGGATGCCGGCGCTGGCGGTCGGCGGTCTGCCGCTGCTGGCGGGGCTGTCCCGCAAATCCACACTGGGTGCGATCCTCGGCGGCCGCCCGGCGCACCAGCGCGTCGCGGCCAGTGTGGCAGCGGCAGTGTGCGCTGCCGAACGTGGCGCCTACATCGTCCGCGTCCACGATGTCGAGCAGACGGTCGATGCGATGAAGGTCTGGTGGGCGGTCCGCCAGCAGCGTATAGAAGGCGCACAGCGTTGATTTGCCATGACGAGCGCCCCGGCGAGGGCCGCGTAGCACAACGAACAGGATCACGGAGAAAGACTGGATGACACGCAAATATTTCGGCACGGACGGTGTACGGGGCAGGGTAGGCGAGACGCCGATCACGCCGGACTTCGTGATGCGGCTGGGCTATGCGGCGGGCCGCGTGCTGGCCCATGGGCGCCAGCCGGCGCAGGGCCGGCCCACCGTGCTGATCGGCAAGGACACGCGGATCTCCGGCTATATGCTGGAGGCGGCGCTGGAGGCGGGGTTTACGGCGGCGGGCGTCAATGTGCTGCTGACGGGCCCGCTGCCGACGCCGGGCATCGCCTATCTGACGCGGGCGCTGCGGCTGGCGGCCGGTGTGGTCATCTCGGCCAGCCACAATCCGTACTACGACAACGGCATCAAGTTCTTTTCATCGTCCGGCGACAAGCTGCCCGACGAGGTGGAACTGGCGATCGAGGCCGAGCTGGAACAGCCGATGCTGTGCGTGCCGTCCGACGACCTGGGTCGTGCCCGGCGCATCGATGACGCGGCGGGGCGGTATATCGAGTTCTGCAAGAGCACCTTCCCCTATGAGCAGGACCTGCACCGGCTGAAGCTGGTGGTCGATTGCGCCAACGGGGCGGCCTATCACATCGCCCCGCCGGTGTTCCATGAACTGGGAGCGGACGTCATCGCGATCGGCAACCAGCCCAATGGCCGCAATATCAACGATGGGTACGGCGCCACCGCGCCGGACAAGCTGATCGAGGCGGTGAAGGCCAACCAGGCCGATCTGGGTCTGGCGTTCGACGGCGATGCTGACCGGCTCCAGGTCGTCGATGCCAACGGGCGGCTCTACAACGGTGACGAACTTCTTTATGCGATCGTGCAGGACCGCAAGGCGTCCGGGCAGCGCGTGCCTGGCGTGGTCGGCACGCTGATGACCAATATGGCGGTCGAACTGGCGCTGCAGCGCCAGGGTATCGAGTTCGTGCGAGCCAAGGTCGGCGATCGCTACGTGCTGGAGGAACTCGGCAAGCGGGGCTGGACGCTGGGCGGCGAAGGTTCGGGTCATCTGCTGTGCCTGGACCGGCACTCGACCGGCGACGGCATCGTATCGGCATTGCAGGTGCTCGGCGCGCTGCGGCGCAGCGGCAAGACGCTGGCCCAGCTACTGGACGGCGTGACGCTGTTCCCGCAGACGCTGATCAATGTGCGCGTGGAAAAGGGCTTCGACTGGCAGTCCCACTCGCCGCTGCAGGCGGCGCGGGCCGAGATCGAACCGGCGCTGGCCGGCAAGGGCCGCGTGCTGATCCGTGCTTCGGGCACGGAGCCGGTGGTACGCGTGATGGTGGAGGCCGAGCAGGCTGACGTGGCCGAACAGGCTGCCCGGCGGCTGGCGGACTCGCTGGCGGTGGCGGCTTAGGCCCCGGGGGTCCAATCCCCTCACCCCCGCCCCTCTCCCGCCTTGCAGAAGAGGGGCGCGGGGTGAGGGAAGTATCCGCGTCGCGACACCTCTCCAGCATCCTCCAGCCCCCCATCACCACCCGACACTCCCGCCACCGCCATCCCCGGCCGCCCTCCATTGCACCGCCCCAAGTAATTTCCGCGATGTCATGGAACTGTCACAGACGACCACTACAGTTCGAAATGTCAAAAAACTGACATTCCCAACCATGTTCTCTGGAGGACATATGAAGCTGGTCAAGACTGCCGTTGCGGGCATCGTGTCGATGGTGGTAGCGGGTACCGCATTCGCGGCAGAAATTACCGGTGCAGGCGCTTCTTTCCCGGCGCCCGTCTATTCCAAGTGGGCCGAGGCATACCAAAAAGCAACGGGTAACAAGGTCAACTATCAATCGATCGGCTCGTCGGGCGGCATCAAGCAGATCAATGCCAAGACGGTCGACTTCGGCGCTTCGGACGCTCCGCTGAAGGACGAGGAGCTGGCCAAGAACGGCCTGGTCCAGTTCCCGACGGTGATCGGCGGCGTGGTGCCGGTGCTGAACCTGCAAGGCATCAAGCCGGGCGAGCTCACCATCACCGGCGAAGTGCTGGCCAACATCTACCTCGGCAAGATCAAGAAGTGGGACGATCCGGCCATCAAGGCGCTGAACCCGAACGCCAAGCTGCCGAGCCAGGACATCCTGCCGGTGCGTCGCGCCGACGGCTCGGGCACCACGTTCATCTTCACCAACTACCTGTCGAAGGTCAGCCCCGAGTGGAAGAGCTCGGTTGGCGAGGGCACCTCGGTCAACTGGCCGGGCGGCGGCACTGGCGGCAAGGGCAATGAAGGCGTGGCCGCTTTCGTGCAGCGCCTGAACGGCGCCATCGGCTACGTCGAGTACGCTTACGCCAAGCAGAACAAGATGACGCACGTGAAGATGAAGAACACTTCCGGCGCGGTTGTCGAGCCGAGCGACGAGGCCTTCAAGGCCGCCGCCGCTGGCGCGGACTGGAGCAAGTCGTACTACCAGATCCTGACCAACCAGCAAGGCAAGGACGCATGGCCGATCGCTGGCGCGACCTTTATCCTGGTCCACAAGAACCAGGAAAAGCCGGCGCAGGGCACCGAAGTGCTGAAGTTCTTCGACTGGGCGTACAAGAACGGCGGCAATATGGCGTCGGACCTGGACTACGTGCCGATGCCGGAGTCGGTGGTCAACCAGATCCGCACGACCTGGAAGAACAGCATCAAGGACACGTCGGGCAAGGCGGTGTACTGATCGATCGCTGTTGATCCAATGGGGGCGTCGAGGTGACTGCCCTCTCCCCCGGCCCCTCTCCCGCGTTGCGGGAGAGGGGAGAACACCAAAGAACCTGACCATGGCGACCACGTCCGATCTTCCCGCCGTCCGCGCTCCGAGCCGTACCGGTGACATTCTGTTCGGCGGCCTGACCCGCGGCGCCGCCATCGTGACCCTGATGCTGCTGGGCGGCATCATCGTATCGCTGGCCATCAGTGCATGGCCTTCCATCGAAGCCTTCGGGCTCAAGTTCCTGTGGACGGCGGAATGGGACCCTCCCGCCGACGTCTATGGCGCGCTGGTGCCGATCTACGGCACCATCGTGTCCTCGCTGATCGCGCTGATCATCGCGGTGCCGGTGAGCTTCGGCATCGCGCTGTTCCTGACCGAGCTGTCGCCGGCCTGGCTGCGCCGTCCGCTGGGCACGGCCATCGAACTGCTGGCCGCGGTGCCGTCGATCGTCTACGGCATGTGGGGCCTGCTGGTGTTCGCGCCGCTGTTCGGCGAGTACTTCCAGAAGCCGCTGGCCGCCACCGTGGGCCAGCTGCCGCTGATCGGGCCGCTGTTCCAGGGCGCGCCGCTGGGCATCGGCCTGCTGTGCGCCGGTGTGATACTGGCGATCATGATCATTCCCTATATCGCGTCGGTGATGCGCGACGTGTTCGAAGTGACCCCCGTGCTGCTGAAGGAATCGGCCTACGGCGTCGGCTGCACAACCTGGGAAGTCATGTGGAACGTGGTGTTGCCCTATACCCGTGCCGGCGTGATCGGCGGCGTGATGCTCGGCCTGGGCCGCGCGCTGGGCGAGACCATGGCCGTGACGTTCGTGATCGGCAATACCAACCTGCTCGACAGCGTGTCGCTGTTCTCGCCGGGCAACAGCATCACCTCGGCGCTGGCCAACGAATTCGCCGAGGCCGGCCCCGGCCTGCATACCGCCGCGCTGATGGAGCTTGGTCTGATCCTGTTCTTCATCACCTTCGTGGTGCTCGCGCTGTCCAAGCTGTTGCTGCTGCGCATGGCGCGCAATGAGGGGAGCAAATGAATCCCATGAGCCAAGCCACTGTCCCCGATACCGCGCCCGAGACCTCGATCCCGGCCGTGCATGCCGATGCGCAAGTCGTGCGCGAGCGCTTGCAGGCGCGCCGGCGCCGGATCAACGCGTATGCGCTGACCTTGTCGCTGGCGGCGATGAGCTTTGGCCTGTTCTGGCTGGCGTGGATCCTGTGGACCACGATCTCGCTGGGCATCGGCGGCCTTTCGATGGACCTGTTCACGCAGATGACGCCGGCCCCGAACACCGCTGGCGGGGGCCTCGCGAATGCGATCTTCGGCAGTTTCGTGATGGTCGGGCTGGCGACAGTGCTGGGCACGCCGCTGGGCATCCTGGCCGGCATCTACCTGGCCGAGTACGGCCAGAAGTCGGCGCTCGCCAGCTTCATCCGCTTCATCAACGACATCCTGCTGTCGGCGCCGTCGATCGTGATCGGGCTGTTCGTCTACGCGCTGGTGGTGGCCAGGATGGGCCACTTCTCGGCTTGGGCCGGCATCTGCGCGCTGGCGCTGCTGCAGATCCCGATCGTGGTGCGCACCACCGAGAACATGCTGAACCTGGTGCCGAATGCGCTGCGCGAGGCGGCCTTCGCGCTCGGCACGCCGAAGTGGAAGATGGTGCTGTCGATCACGGTCAAGGCGTCGTACGCCGGCATCATCACCGGCGTGCTGCTGGCGGTGGCGCGCATCGCCGGCGAGACCGCGCCGCTGCTGTTCACCGCGCTGTCGAACCAGTTCTGGAGCACGGACCTGTCCAAGCCCATGGCGAACCTGCCGGTGACGATCTTCCGCTTCGCCATGAGCCCGTTCACCGAATGGCAGGAACTGGCCTGGGCCGGCGTGTTCCTGATCACGGTTGGCGTGCTGGCACTGAATATCCTGGCGCGGGTGCTGTTCAAGAAATGATGGCGGTGAACCGCATCGAACCGCACCGCGCCCATACCCCGACATTCCTGCGAGACCGAGCATGACTTCGACCGTCATCGACATCCCCGACAACGTCCGCTCCAAGATCGACGTTCGCAACCTGAACTTCTACTACAACCAGTTCCACGCGCTGAAGAACATCAATATGTCGATCCCGGACCGCAAGGTCACGGCCTTCATCGGCCCGTCGGGATGCGGCAAGTCCACGCTGCTGCGCACCTTCAACAAGATGTACGCGCTCTATCCCGAGCAGCGTGCCGAGGGCGAGATCAACATGGACGGCGAGAACCTGCTGACCTCGCGCAAGGACATCGCGCTGCTGCGCGCCAAGGTCGGCATGGTGTTCCAGAAGCCAACGC
Organism: Cupriavidus gilardii J11; assembly: GCF_007829435.1. Lineage (GTDB taxonomy): Bacteria > Pseudomonadota > Gammaproteobacteria > Burkholderiales > Burkholderiaceae > Cupriavidus > Cupriavidus gilardii_D. The sequence continues at coordinate 111,032 of NZ_VLJN01000012.1, read as the reverse complement.
CGTTTCCGATGTCGATCTACGAGAACATCGCGTTCGGCGTGCGGCTGTTCGAGAAGCTGTCGCGCTCGGAGATGGATGATCGCGTCGAATGGGCGCTGACCAAGGCGGCGCTGTGGAACGAGGCCAAGGACAAGCTGCACCAGTCGGGCTACAGCCTGTCCGGCGGCCAGCAGCAGCGCCTGTGCATCGCGCGCGGCATCGCAATTCGCCCTGAAGTGCTGCTGCTGGACGAGCCGTGCTCGGCGCTCGACCCGATCTCGACCGGCCGCATCGAGGAGCTGATCGCGGAACTGAAGGACGAGTACACCGTGGTCATCGTGACTCATAATATGCAACAGGCGGCGCGCTGCTCCGACTACACCGCCTACATGTACCTGGGCGAGCTGATCGAATTCGGCGAGACGGAGAAGATCTTCATCAAGCCGCATCGCAAGGAAACCGAGGACTACATCACCGGCCGCTTCGGCTGACCGGATTGCCGGGCCCCGCCCCGGTCCATGCTTCGCCAGTACATATCGACATCGCGGCCAGGAGAACCACATGCCGGACAAGCATCTGTCGACCCAGTTCGACGCCGACCTCAATGCCATCAATACCAAGCTGCTGCAGATGGGCGGCCTGGTGGAGGCGCAGATCGCCACGGCGATGAAGGCGCTGTCCGAATTCGATGCCAGCCTGGCCGACCAGGTGGTGGTGCGCGAGCAGCAGATCAACGCGCTCGAGATCGAGATCGACGCGGACTGCGGCAACATCATCGCGCGCCGCCAGCCCACCGCACGCGACCTGCGCCTGGTGATGGCGATCTCGAAGACCATCACCAACCTCGAGCGCGCCGGCGACGAGGCGGAGAAGATCGCCAAGCGCACCAAGCACATCATGGAAGAGACCGGTGCGCACGCGATCAACTATTCGGAAGTCAAGCTCGCCGGAGAGCTGGCGGTGGCGCTGCTGCGCCAGTCGCTGGACGCGTTCGCGCGCCTGGATACCGTGGCGGCCGCGCGCATCGTCAAGGAAGACAAGGCGATCGACGATGAATTCCGTGCCTTCGTGCGCAAGCTGATCACCTACATGATGGAAGACCCGCGCATCATCTCGGTGGCGCTGGATTTCCTCTTCATCGCCAAGGCGGTCGAGCGCATCGGCGACCATGCCAAGAACATCGCCGAATTCATCATCTATATCGTCAAGGGCACCGACGTTCGCCATACCTCGCGCGAGGACATGGAGAAGGAAGCCCTGAGCTGATCCCGGGCCCCGGCGCCGGTTTTTTTGACCATTCCACCCTCTGACCCTGCCAAGAAAGAGCGGAGACTTCAAACCATGCCAAGCAGTATTCTGGTCGTCGAAGACGAACCGGCGATCGCGGAACTGATCGCGGTCAACCTGCAGCACGCGGGGCACTATCCGATCCGCGCGTACAACGCCGAGCAGGCGCTGTCGCTGATGAGCGATGTGCTGCCCGATCTGGTGCTGCTGGACTGGATGCTGCCCGGCAAGTCGGGCGCGGTGTTCGCCAAGGAGCTGCGCAACAACGACCGCACCAAGCAGATCCCGATCATCATGCTGACCGCGCGCAGCGAGGAGCAGGACAAGGTGATGGGACTGGAGGCGGGAGCCGACGACTACGTCACCAAGCCGTTCTCGCCCAAGGAACTGCTGGCCCGCATCAAGGCGGTGCTGCGCCGCCGCGCGCCGCAGCTGACCGACGACGTGGTGTCGATCAACGGGCTGCGCCTCGATCCGGCCACGCATCGCGTGACGGGTGAGGGCGAGGATGGCCTGATCAAGCTGGATCTGGGGCCCACCGAATTCCGCCTGCTGCATTTCCTGATGACCCACCCCGAGCGCGTGCACAGCCGTTCGCAGCTGCTGGACCAGGTGTGGGGCGACCACGTGTTCGTCGAGGAGCGCACCGTCGACGTCCATATCAAGCGCCTGCGTGCCGCGCTCGCGCCGGGGGGCTACAGCAATATGATCGAAACCGTGCGCGGCAGCGGATACCGGCTGGCGAAGGCGCCGGGGCAGTGAATTGCCTGACTCATCCCCTCTCCCCGCCGGGGAGAGGGTCAGGGTGAGGGGTAATGGACCGCGGCGGCAAGCTAATGGCGACTGCCCTCACCCCCGGCCTCTCTCCCGCTTTGCGGGAGAGGGGAGATTTGGGCGCAGCCTCAACGCCATCGAATCGTGGCACACTGCGGCGCATTCGCGCGGCGGCATGCCGCGCGGCCGAAATCTAGCCACGCCATGAATGTCATCTGGGCCCGCTCGGCCGCCTTCCTGATCTGCCTGGCAATCGCCGCGGTGTTGCTGTTCGTCTTCGCTGGCCCCGTGTGGGCGCTGGCGGCGACCACGGCGGTGCTGACGGTGCTGCTGCTCTACTACCTGTTCCAGGTCAACCGCCTGTGGAAGGTGCTCGATGCCCCGGCCTATGGCGAGATCCCGAGCGCGCTCGGCCTGTGGGGCGAGGTCTATTACCGGCTGCATCGGCTGGTCAAGCGCTGGCGCAGCCAGGTGCTGCAGGTCGAGGCCCAGCACACCCGCTTCATTCAGGCCATCCAGGCGTCGCCCAACGGCGTGCTGATGCTCGACGATGCCGACCAGATCGAATGGTGCAACGGCATGGCCGAGCTGCATTTCGGCCTCAATGCGCGGCGCGACGTGCGCCAGCGCATCACGCACCTGATCCGGCGGCCCGAGTTCGTGCAGTACCTGAACCTGCAACGCTTCGACGAACCCCTGCAAATGCGCGACATGGGCGAACACAAGCAGAGCGTGATTTCCGTGCAGATCCTGCCCTATGGCGACAACCGCAAGCTGGTGCTGACGCAGGACATCACCAAGCTGGAGAACACGGAGGCGATGCGGCGCGACTTCGTCGCCAATGTGTCGCATGAACTGAAGACGCCGCTGACGGTGCTGACGGGCTTCCTGGAGACGGTGCGCGACCTGCCGGTGTCCGATGAAGACCGCAAGCGCTATGTCGACATGATGCTGACGCAATCGATGCGCATGCAGCATATCGTCGAGGACCTGCTCGCGCTGGCCAAGCTCGAAAGCGATATGCAGCCGCCGAGCCAGGACCGCGTGGACATAGGCGCGGTGATGCACCACCTGGCGCACGATGCCGAAGGGCTGTCGCAGGGCCGGCATCGGATCAGCGTGGAAGTCGATCCGGCGGTCGGCATCCGCGGCGCGGAGACCGAGCTGCTGTCGGCCTTCGGCAATCTGGTGTCCAACGCCGTGCGCTACACGCCAGACGGCGGCAGCATCGGCATTTCGTTGTCGTACCAACAGGGCCATGCCGTGTTCGCCGTCAGCGATACCGGCCTGGGGATCGCGCCCGAGCACATTCCGCGGCTGACCGAGCGCTTCTACCGCGTCGACCGCAGCCGCTCGCGCGACACCGGCGGCACCGGGCTGGGACTGGCCATTGTCAAGCACGTGCTGTCGCGCCATCACGCCGAGCTGCGTGTCACGAGCGAGGAAGGCAAGGGTAGCGTGTTCCGCGTGATATTCCCTGCCGATCGCAGCGTTTACGAGCCGGACCGGCACGGAGAGCGGCAGGGGGGCAGGCCGTCGCCTGAGCGTGGCGCGCAGGTATGCGCGCGCTCGCGGCCGCGATCATGGCGTGCCCATCACGTCCGGGCACGAGAGGCCAGCCGCCGCGGCGGGCGGGGGCGGGTTTACTACAAGAACAAACATTTTGAGCGCAATTCGCTCTGGCTGACGCGCCTTTCCTTGGTTTTCGCGCTGGCCGCGTTCTGCTGGATATAGCTGCCGTCGGGCTGCATGATCCACGCGGAAGCATTGTCTTCCAGATGCACCATCAGTCCTTCCCGGATGACGCGCGCCTTCAGCGACTTGTCGAGGATCGGGAAGGCGACCTCCACGCGGCGGAACAGGTTGCGGTCCATCCAGTCCGCGCTGGACAGATAGAGCAGTTCCGCACCGCCCGCCAGGAAGTAGTTGACGCGGTGGTGCTCGAGAAAGCGGCCGACGATGGAGCGCACGGTGATGTGGTCCGACATGCCGGGCACGCCGGGGCGCAGCGCGCAGACGCCGCGCACGATCAGATCGATGCGCACGCCGGCGCGCGAAGCCTTGTACAACTCCTCGATCACCGACGGCTCCAGCAGCGCGTTCATCTTCGCGATGATGCGCGCCGGCTTCCCGGCGCGGGCGTTGCGCGCCTCGGCGCGGATATTCTCGATCAGACTGCTGTGCATCGTGAACGGCGACTGCCACAGGTGCTGCAGGCGTATCGAGCCCGCGGTGCCGGTCAGCAACTGGAAGACGTGATGGACGTCCTCGCACACTTCCTCGTTGCTGGTCATCAGGCCGAAGTCCGTGTACAGCCGGGCCGTGCGCGGATGGTAATTGCCGGTCCCCAGATGCACGTAGCGGCGCAGCTTGGTCTGCTTGCTCTTGGGTCCAGCCGGCTCGCGCCGCACGATCAGCAGCATCTTGGCATGGCACTTGTGCCCGACCACGCCGTACACCACGTGCGCGCCGGCCGATTCCAGCCGGTCGGCCCAGTTGATATTGGTTTCCTCGTCGAAGCGGGCCAGCAGCTCGACCACCACGGTGACGTCCTTGCCGTTGCGCACCGCGGTCATCAGCGCCTCCATCACCAGCGAGTCGTTGCCGGTACGGTAGACGGTCTGCTTGATCGCCACCACGTCGGGGTCGTTGGCGGCCAGCTGCAGCAGATCGAGAACCGAGTTGAAGCTCTCGTAAGGATGGTGCAGCAGCACGTCGCGTTGTCGCAGCACATCGAAGATCGGCTGGCCGCCGGCGAAGGCCTTGACCGCGGCCGGCGTGTGCGGCGGGTATTTGAGGGCAGGGCGGTCCACCATGTCGGGAATCGACATGAGCCGCACCAGGTTGACCGGGCCGCTGACCCGATAGAGATCCTGCTCGCCCAGCCCGAACTCCGTCAGCAGGCGCCGCGTCAGCGTGAGAGGCGTTTCGGCCGACACTTCCAGCCGGACCGAATCGCCAAAATGCCGGGCCGGCAGCTCGCCCTGCAATGCCTCGCGCAGATCGGTGATGTCGTCTTCCGATACGAACAGATCCGAATTCCGGGTAACGCGGAACTGGTAGCAGCCATCGACGTCGATGGCGGGAAACAGCTCGTGCACGAAGCTTTGCATGAACGACGACAGCAGCACGAAGCCATAGGGGTAGCCCGACAGCTGCTCCGGCATCTTCACCACGCGCGGCAGCGCGCGCGGTGCCTGCACGATGGCGAGGTCGGCCTCACGGCCGAACGCGTCCTTGCCGGACAGCTCGACGATGAAGTTCAGGCTCTTGTTCAGCACCCTGGGGAAGGGGTGCGCCGGGTCCAGCGCGATCGGCGTCAGCACCGGCGCCAGTTCGCGCACGAAAAAGTCGCGCGCCCACTCCCGTTGGGCATCGTTCCACGTGCCGGTCAGATGGAAGAACACTCCTTCCCGCTCAAGGAGGGGGAGGATGACGTCCTGCAGCATGGCATACTGCGCTGCAACGAGCCGCTGCGTCCGTTCCGTGATCAGCTGGTAGGTATGCTGGAACGACTGGCCGTCGGGTGTCAGCCCGGACGGATTGTCCCGCATCTGCTCCTTCAGGCCCGCGATGCGGATCTCGAAAAACTCGTCCAGATTGCTCGACACGATGCAGATGAACCTCAGCCGCTCCAGCAGCGGAACCGAAGGGTCCGCGGCCTGGGCCAACACGCGGGAGTTGAATTCCAGCAGGCCGAGTTCGCGGTTCAGCAGCGTACCGGGCGGGGTCGTCGACATAGGCATGACCTTTTTTGGGCGATGCGGCGACTTTTGCATAGAACCGTGTCAACTTGATGACAGCGTGATTTTGTCATGACACCGACATACCGAGGACATATTGTGCGGGTCCGCCGCCGGGCCACGCACCAACGCTCTCTCCCTACTACAGAATGAACGATACTCCACGCTTGCTCGCCGCTGTCGACATGGGTTCGAACAGCTTCCGCCTGATGATCGGTCGCGTGGACGTGACCCAGACGCCAAGCGGGCCGGCGAGCCAGATCTTCCAGGTCGATGCGCTGCGCGAACCGGTGCGGCTGGCAGCCGGCCTGACGGCGGACAAGTATCTGGACCAGCCGGCGCGGCGCCGTGGCATCGATGCGCTGCGGCGCTTCGGCGACCGGTTGCGCGAGTTTTCGCCGGAGCAGGTGCGCGCGGTGGCCACCAACACGCTGCGGGTCGCCAAGAATGCGGCCGAATTCCTGATCGAGGCCGAGAACGCGCTGGGGTTTCCGATCGAGGTGATTGCGGGGCGCGAGGAGGCGCGGCTCATCTATCTGGGCGCCTCGCATGACGCTCCCGCCTGCAGCGGCAACCGGCTGGTGGTGGACATCGGCGGCGGCTCGACCGAATTCATCATCGGCAGCGGCTTCAATGCCAAGCTGATGGAAAGCCTGTATATCGGCTGCGTGTCGCACAGCCGCCAGTTCTTCCCAAGCGGCAACGTGGACGACTACGCGATGAAGCAGGCCGAACTGGCCGCTCGGCGCGAGATCCAGGTGCTGGTGCGCCAGTATCGCAGCGCCGGGTGGGAGCAGGCGGTGGGATCGTCCGGCACCGCGCGCGCATTGGCCGAGCTGATCGAACTGAACGGCATGAACGACAGCGCCCACGAGCATGGCATCACCCGCGAGGGGCTGGAGCGCCTCAAGCGCGCACTGGTGAAGGCCGAGAATACCAACCGGGTACGTCTGATCGGCCTGAAGGCGGATCGCATCCCCGTGCTGCCGGGCGGACTGTCGATCATGCTGGCGGTCTTCGCCGAACTCGATATCGACCGCATGGATGTCACCGACGGCGCGCTACGGCTGGGTGTCCTGTACGACCTGCTTGGACGCAGCCATCACGAGGACATGCGAACGATCACCGTGGACCAGTTCATGCGCCGCTATGGCGTCGACCGCGCGCAGGCGGCTCGGGTGCGGGACACCGCGCAGCGACTGCTGCGCCAGTTTCCCGAGCCGGCCAACGAAAGGCGGGACGATAACCTGGCCTTGCTCGGCTGGGCGGCCAGCCTGCACGAGATCGGCATGTCGATCGCCCACAGCAGCTATCACAAGCATTCGGCCTATATCGCCACGCACGCCGACATGCCGGGTTTTTCGAGGACCGACCAGGCGCGGCTCGCCACGCTATTGCTCGGCCATGCGGGCAAGCTGGGCAAGCTGTCCGGCCGCGGCCGCTTCCTCGATTGGCGGATGCTGTTCTGCCTGCGTCTCGCCTTCGTGCTGTGTCGGCGCCGTACCGACATGAGCCTGCCCGATATCGAGGTGAGCCAGCGGGCCGAGGCGCTGGAGGAGGGGTTCGAGGTGCGCCTGCCGAAGGCGTGGGTGGAGGCCAACCCGCTGATCGAATACAGCCTCGCCAAGGAAGCCGACGAATGGGAGCGCATCGGCATGCGCTACAAGGTCGTCTACGTGTAGCGCCCGGCTTCCCSCCGTTCCCCCTCTCCCGCAAAGCGGGAGAGGGGCCGGGCGAGAGGGGTGTACCAGACGGAGATAACGGCGGAGAAACCCTACACCGCTACACCGTATGCCCCAACCCCAGAAAATGCCGAGCATACCGCGGATTCATATCGTTTACCCGCAGCAGCGTGAGGAAGTCCGCCACATTGAAGTCCGGGTCCCACGCCGGCATGCCGCAGATGCGCGCCCCCAGACGTAGATAGCCCTTGATCAGCGCGGGCGGCTCGACGTCCAGCCCCTGGTTCAGTTCCTCGACCGGCAGCGGAACGCGCGGGAAGGCATGGTATTCGATGGGCGCCAGATAGCGCTCGCTGAACAGCCGGCTCAGGCTGGCGGCGGTATGGCCGCCATCATGGATCGGCACGCTGGCGCAGCCGAGCATCGACTCGATGCCCCAGCGCTGCAGGTATTCGCCAAGGCCGCCCCACAGCGCCATGATGACGCTGCCGCTGCGATAGTCGCGATGGACGCAGGAGCGTCCCAGCTCCAGCATCTTGGGCTTCAGATGAGCCAGCCGCACGAGGTCGAACTCGGATTCGGCATACAGGCATCCGATGCGCTTGGCCTGATGCGGCGGCAGTACCCGGTACGTGCCCACCACCTTCAGCGTGGCCAGGTCGCGCACGATCAGATGGTCGCAGTAGGCGTCGAACATGTCGACGTCCAGCTCGGGAGTGGCGCTGGACAGCCGTGCGCCCATCTCCTCGGCAAATACCTTGTAGCGCAGCCGCTGCGCCTCGACTACTTCATCCTGGTGGCGCGCCCACGCCACGCTGAGAGCAGGCGCCGCATCGGATTGCGCAGGTGACGGGCGATGAAGACGCCTCCGCGCCGTCTGGCCTGCCAGGCCATTGGGCAATGAGTCGAAGAGCGGCTGGGTAGGCGTCGGGAGGKSTCGCATCAGATGTCCTTTCAGTGACAAAACTGCTGCGAAACAATGTAGGCGGGGGCCGTGACAGCGCCGTGAATGCGCGATGACGCTTGCGTGACCGCTGCCGCGATTCAAAGGAATTCGGGATGAATCACCGCGCGCAGCACCGTTTGCGATTCGTTCTCGCGCGTGCGGGAGGCCAGCCACCAGATGCCGCTTTTGCGAATGCTCCAGTTGATCTCGGTGCCCGACAGCAGCAGGCTGGCGAGACGGCCGAGCCATGGCTGATGGCCGACCAGCACGGTGTCCGGGCCGTGCGGCCATTCGATGGCCGCCAGCACCGCGCTGACATCGCTGTCGGGCGCCAGGGCCGGCGTCACCTGTGCATTGCCGGCCAGCGCGGCAGCCGTTTCCCGGCTGCGCAGCGCGGGACTGCACAGCACGCGCGTATCGGGCGGCAGATGCGTGCGCAACCACTGCGCGGACGCTTCGGCCTGCTTATGGCCGCGGCGCGTCAACGCGCGCTGCAGGTCGGCCTGACGGCCGAAACCGCTCATTTGGGGCAGGGCTTCCGCTTCGGCGTGGCGCCACAGTATCAGATTCATTACGGGGAACCGGCCCGATGCCGGCAGCGCGACGGGGTGATGGGGTCAATCCGAGTATGGGCGAACGCCCATGGCGGCGCAATGCGGCGTGGCGACGCGACGGGCACAGCGCGAACCAGGCGGGTGGCGAGAGATCCGGCGCGTAGCTCGTGCAGCGAAGGGCGCGACATGCGGCACCGTCGCGATGGTGCGGCAACGGCATGACGGTACGATGACCGTCACAGTGGTGACGCGGCCCCCGGCGGATGCCGGCAGGCCGGTATTGACAGGCGAGAGTGGCCGGGCTGACCGCCCGGACCGCTTCAGCTCTTGTGGCGGAAGTTGATCCGACCCTTGGTCAGATCGTACGGCGACATTTCCAGCGTGACGCGGTCGCCAGCCAGAATACGGATACGGTGCTTCTGCATCTTGCCCGATGCATAGGCCCAGATTTCCACGCCGTTCTCGAGCAACACGCGATAGCGGTTATCGGGCAGGGCTTCCGAGACGACGCCGCCAAATTCGATGAGTTCTTCCTTAGCCAATCTTCCTTCCTTTGTGGCAGCCAGGCGGCTGCATGCATTGATACCAAACCGGACGCTGCCGGACCTGATGCCGTCCCGGCAAGGCGGGAGCCCGCATACGGGACGAGGGGCGCATCGCCGGAATGTCGAGAGAGAGGGCACACGCCATGAAACTGGCGGGCCGACGCGGACGGCAATTGCGGCGCGTTCATCGATCGACGTTTGCCGATAAGGCCGGTCGGTCGAATCGGGCGCGGCAGATCACGGTGGTGCGCGCGGTTATTGCTCGCCTGGCGCCGCAGGGTCGAGAGCGTGTTGGCCGTGCCGCAAGCGAACGCTCGCCGGGCGGCGAGCCGCATGCGTTGGCGCTTCGGCGGAATGCGGCATTGTAACATGAAGCCATCGATGGCAGCAGGGCACCCCCTCGGGCGCGAAACGGGGGCCTTCGGCTACTTGTGGCGCGAAAGGCACCAGCACATCTATAGGTCCGGCATACTTTTGGTTTGACCCCGGCATGACCGACGGATACAATGCGCGGCTTCGGGGCGTAGCGCAGCCTGGTAGCGCATCTGATTTGGGATCAGAGGGTCGCATGTTCGAATCATGTCGCCCCGACCATATTTGTGATTGAAACGACGGCTTATGCGGCAGCGCATAGGCCGKTTTTTCTTTGTTCACGATGGAACGATTGCAGTGTCCTATGCCGGCCGATGTGATTTGAGCCAATCCTTCAGCGCATTGTCGATGCGAGCTTGCCACCCATTGCCCGTTTCGCGGAACGACTGCACCACTTCCGGAGAAAGGCGAATCGTGATCCGCTCCTTCGTGGGGGCCTTCTGAGGGCCGCGCTGCCCGATTTTTCGGCGCAGCGATTCCGGGAGCGATGCGAGCGGTTTGGCGTCGGCGAAGTCGGCACGGTCCAGTTCCCGGACTTCTCCCCGCGGGTCAGTCAATGGTTTGCGGTTTGCCATATTTGCGTGCCTCTCTTGCGTTCGCCTTGCGGAAGCTGATTACCCGCAGGCCGGTGGGTGACTCCGTGAAGCACAACACATGTAGCCGGCCGTCCAGATAGCCTACGGCGATGTATCGCGCTTCGCCGTACTGCCGGCGGTCGTCAAGCAGGTAGACCGCGCTCTCGAAGTCGAACTCCGCAGCGCGCTCGAACGAGAGTCCGGGCAGCAGGATGTTCCTCTCGTTCTTCAACCGGTCAAACACGATATCCATAATGGTATGTACAAAAAAATCGCCGGTCAATTTTTTTGTGCATACAAACATGACCGTGTCGGGGGGCGGTTGCCCCGAACACGGCAGTGTCGCCATAGGGGTCCCGATCAACGTTTCAGACGGATACCTTGGTGCGGAGAAGCACCGGAATTGCAGCAAAAACAAAAACGGCCCGGGAATCCCCAGGCCGTTTTTGTTTGCTGCTGCGGTAGAATAGCGGGCTTCGCGTCCTTAGCTCAGTTGGATAGAGCACTCGCCTTCTAAGCGAGCGGTCAGAGGTTCGAATCCTCTAGGACGCGCCATCTCCGCGATGGCGACGGCGATGGCGCCCGCCGCCTTCACTCGCCTTCCGGCAGGCTGGCGCCGACGATATTGAAGCCGGCGTCCACGTACGTGATCTCTCCGGTTACGCCGCTGGCGAGGTCGGACAGCAGGAAGGCCGCCACATTTCCCACCTCGTCGATCGTCACGTTGCGCCGCAGCGGCGCCGCTTCCTCGAAGTGCCCCAGCAGCTTGCCGAAGCCCTTGATTCCCGAAGCCGCCAGCGTCTTGATCGGGCCTGCCGAGATGCCGTTGGCGCGAATGCCGCGCGGGCCGACCGAGGCCGCGAGGTAGCGCACGCTGGCTTCCAGCGACGCCTTGGCCAGACCCATGGTGTTGTAGTTGGGGACCACGCGCTCGGAGCCGAGATAGGTCAGCGTCAGCAGCGATGCCTTGTCGGACAGCAGCGGCAGCGCGGCCTTGGCCAGTGCCGGGAAGCTGTAGGCGGAGATATCGTGGGCCACGCGGAAGGCTTCGCGCGACAGGCCGTCGAGGAAGTCGCCCGCGATGGCTTCGCGTGGCGCGAAACCGATCGAATGCACCAGGCCGTCGAAGGTTTCCCAGCGCTGGCCCAGTGCGGCGAACGTCGCGGCGATCTGCTCGTCGCTGGACACGTCGCATTCGAATACCAGGTCGCTGCCGAATTCCTTGGCGAAGTCCTGGATCCGGTCCTTGAAGCGCTCACCGACATAGGTGAAAGCCAGCTCGGCGCCTTCGCGCTTGCATGCCGACGCGATGCCGTAGGCGATCGAGCGGTTCGAGAGCAAGCCGGTGATCAGGATCCGCTTACCTGCCAGAAATCCCATAAGTTCTCCATCGTGGTCGTATGATGCGCCGGCATGCTTTGTGCTGACACTCAGACATTGGCTGCCTGCACTGCCTGTGGCGCTTTTTGGTGGTGCGTCGGGACTTGCCCGGCGGTTCTGGCGGCCCCGCAGGGCCGTGTCCGTGCGCGAAGCCGCGTACTGGAATGTCCGGATGGCTGGGACGCCGCCGAACGAAGGTAAAATTGTCGCACAACTTGGGTTCCGCGCCGACCGGAACCGCACCATATTGAGTCGAGGGGGAGGGCATCTACCGGATGCAAATGCACGCACGAGGGCCGCAGGCGGCATGGCATCGCATTCGCGTGGGTGCAGGGGTGTTTCGGTGGGTTGCCGCCTTGCTGCTGGCAGCCGCCTTCCCATCGCTGGCGATCGCCGCGCACGGATTTGCGCTGCACGGCGACCTGAAGTACCCGCCCGACTTCCCCCATTTCGAGTACGTCAACCCCGAGGCGCCGCGCGGCGGCACGCTGACACTCGCCAATCCCGACCGTCGCACCAGCTTCGACAAGTTCAATCCCTTCACGCTGAAGGGTACGGCCGCGCCGGGGCTCAACGCGCTGATGTTCGAGTCGCTGCTGATCGGCAGCGCCGACGAAACCGCGAGCGCCTATGGCCTGCTGGCCGACGATGTGACGGTGGCGCCGGACGGGATGTCGGTCACGTTCCGCATCCGCCCGCAGGCGCGGTTTCACAATGGCGACCCGGTTCTCGCCAGCGACGTCAAGTATTCGTACGACATGCTGATGAGCAAGGCGTCGAGCCCGGGCTACCGGTCGATGTGCGTGGACGTGAAGTCGGTCACGGTGATCGACGACCGCACCATCCGCTACGACTTCAAGCGGCGCAACGGCGAATTGCCGCTGATCGTGGGGTCGTTGCCGGTGTTTTCGAAGAAGTGGACCGCAAAGGTTCCCTTCGAGAAGCTCGCCTTCGAGGAGCCCGTCACCAGCGGCCCCTATCTGATCGAACGCTACGACGCGGGCCGCGGCATCACCTTCAAGCGCAATCCGGGCTACTGGGGCAAGGACCTGGCGGTGCGGCGCGGCACCTTCAACTTCGATCGCGTGGTGTACCGGCTGTACAAGGACGAAACCGCGAAGCTCGAGGCGTTCAAGGCCGGCGAATTCGACGCCATTGTCGAATACAAGGCCAAGAGCTGGGCCAAGAGCTATGTCGGCAAGCGTTTCGACAATGGCGAGCTGATGCGGTCGGAGTTCCCGCACCGCAATGGTGCCGGCATGCAGGGGTTTGTGATGAACCTGCGCAAGCCGGTGTTCCAGGACGTGCGGGTCCGGCAGGCGCTGATCCTGGCGCTCGATTTCGAGTGGCTGAACCGCCAGCTGTTCTATGGCGCTTACAAGCGGCTTGACAGCTGGTTCTCCAACAGCGAGCTGGCCGCCAGTTCGACCTTCGACGGGCGTCCCGGTGCGGGTGAGCTGGCGCTGCTCGAACCGCTGCGCGACCAGTTGGCGCCCGAGGTGTTCGGGCCGATCGTCACGCAGCCGTCCACCGATCCGCCGCGCTCGCTGCGCGACAATCTGCGCGCGGCACGGCGGCTGCTGGCGCAGGCCGGCTGGACCTATGCCGATGGCGCGCTGCGCAATGCCAAGGGCGAGCCGTTCGTCTTCGAGTTTCTCGATGACGGCGGGGCGATGAGCCGGGTCATCACCACCTATGTGCGCAACCTCGAGAAGCTCGGCATCGAGGTCCATCAACGCACCACCGACTACGCGCTGTACCAGAAGCGGCTGGAGGATTTCGACTTCGACATGGTGTCGATCCGTTTCCCGGACTCGCAAAGCCCGGGCAACGAGCTGCGCGACCGCTTCGACAGCGAGGCGGCGGGCATGCCGGGCTCCGACAACCTGATCGGGCTGAAGTCGCCGGCCGTCGACAAGCTGGTCGACGCGGTGCTGCACGCGCATACACGCCAGGATCTGGTCACCGCCGCGCGGGCGCTGGACCGCGTGCTGATGCATGGCTACTACGTGGTGCCGAACTGGTATAGCGCGTCCCACCGGGTCGCGTACCGCACGGAACTGATGTATCCGCAGCGCTTGCCGATGTATTACACCGCCGAGGGCTGGATTCTGAGCAGCTGGTGGCGAAACGACGCGCCGGCGCGCCAGGCGCGGCGGTGAACGCCCCAAGGCGCACCGCGGACAAGGAAACGGCATGCTCGCCTATCTGCTCAAACGCATTCTGCTGATGATTCCGACACTGGTCGGGGTCGTCACGCTCACCTTTATCGTGATCCAGTTCGTGCCGGGCGGCCCGGTCGAGCAGATGATGATGGAGCTGAAGGGCCGCGGCGGCGGTGGCGAAGCCAGCGGCGGCGGGGCCGAATATCGCGGCCGCCGGGGAGTCGATGCCGAGCGCATCAAGGAGATCCAGGCGCTGTACGGCTTCGACAAGCCGCCGCTGGAACGCTACTGGATGATGCTCAAGCGCTTCGCCCAATTTGACCTGGGCCAGAGCTACTTCCAGCACCGCAGTGTGTGGGAACTGGTCAAGTCGAAGCTGCCGGTATCGGTGAGCCTCGGTTTATGGACCTTCTTCCTGACCTATCTGATATCGGTCCCGCTCGGCATCGCGAAGGCGATCCGCGCGGGCAGCCGCTTCGATGTGGTCACCAGCATGGTCGTGCTGGTCGGCTACGCCATTCCCGGCTTCGTGCTCGGCGTGCTGCTGCTGGTGCTGTTCGGCGGCGGCACCTTCGTGCAGTGGTTCCCGCTGCGCGGCCTGACGTCGGACGACTGGCAGGAGCTGTCTCTGATGGGCAAGGTGATGGACTACCTGTGGCATCTGGTGCTGCCGATCACGGCCTCGGTGGTGGGCAGCTTCGCCGTTGTCACCATGCTGACGAAGAACGCCTTCCTGGAGGAAATCCGCAAGCAATACGTGCTGACGGCGCGCGCCAAGGGTCTGTCGGAGCGGCGGGTGTTGTGGAAGCATATTTTCCGCAACGCGCTGATTCCGCTGGTGACCGGTTTCCCCGCGGCCTTTATCGGCGCGTTCTTTACCGGATCGCTGCTGATCGAGACGCTGTTTTCGCTCGATGGCCTGGGCCTGCTGTCCTATGAGGCGGTGCTGCGGCGCGACTATCCGGTGGTGCTGGGCACGCTGTATCTGTTTACGTTGATCGGCCTCGTGACCCGCCTGATATCCGACCTGTGCTACGTGCTGGTCGACCCCCGCATCCACTTCGAGGGCATGCCGCGATGAGCGCCACTTATCGCGCCAAAGCCGGAACCCGCTCCCGCGGCGCCGCCGGGGATGCCCTGCTGCATTCGCTGTCGCCGCGCCAGCGCGCGTGGCAGCGCTTCCGCCGCAACCGGCTGGGCTACTGGAGCCTGATCCTGTTCGTCGCGCTGTTCGTGCTCAGCATGTTCGCCGAGGTGCTGTCCAGCGACCGGCCGCTGGTGGTGAAGTATCGCGGCGAGTTCTATTTCCCCATCGTCAAGACGTATCCGGAAACGACTTTCGACGGCGACTTTCCGACGCCGGCCGACTATCTGGATCCCTTCATCCAGCAGCGCATCACCACGCACGGCAATTTCGCCATCTATCCGCCGAACCGCTATTCATACGACACGCTGAACTACTTCGCCAAGGAGCCCAACCCGGCGCCGCCGTCGTCCGAGAACTGGCTTGGCACCGACGACCGTGGCCGCGATGTGCTGGCGCGCCTGCTGTACGGCTTCCGCGTGTCGGTGCTGTTCGGCCTGGCGCTGACGGTGATCGGCGTGATCGTCGGCACGCTGACCGGCGCGCTGATGGGCTTCTTCGGCGGGCGCTTCGACCTGATCTCGCAGCGGGCCATCGAGATCTGGAGCTCGATGCCGGAGCTTTATCTGCTGATCATCTTCGCGTCGATCTTCGAACCGAGCCTGGCGCTGCTGATCATCCTGCTGTCGCTGTTCGGCTGGATGGGGCTGTCCGACTACGTGCGCGCGGAGTTCTATCGCAACCGGTCGCTGGACTACGTGAAGGCGGCGCGTGCGTTGGGGCTGTCCAACGTGCAGATCATGTGGCGCCATATCCTGCCCAACAGCCTGACGCCGGTGATCACCTTCCTGCCGTTCCGCATGAGTGCGGCGATCCTGGCGCTGACCAGCCTGGATTTCCTGGGCCTTGGGGTGCCACCGACCACGCCGAGCCTGGGCGAACTGCTGGCCCAGGGCAAGGCGAACCTGGATGCGTGGTGGATCTCGCTGTCGACGTTCGCCGTGCTGGTGGTGACGCTGCTGTTGCTCACCTTCATGGGCGATGCGCTGCGCGACGCCTTCGATACGCGACTCGGGCTGGCGGCGCTGCGCGGCCGGGTCGAGCCGAAAGTGCCGGCCGACGCCACGGCGGGAGCGCAGCCATGAACGATGTGCTGACCGACGCCCTGCAGCGGATCCCGGTGCCCGCGGCGCCGGCTGGCGATGCGCTGCTGCAGGTGCGCAATCTGTCCGTCACCTTCGGCGCCGGCGAGGGCGCCACCCATGCGGTGCGCAATGTCAGCTTCGATGTGCGGGCAGGCGAGCGTTTCGCGCTGGTCGGCGAATCCGGCTCGGGCAAGACGGTCACTGCGCTGGCGATGTTGCGGCTGGTCGAGGACGCCCGTTACGACGGCGAGGTGCGCTTTGCCGGGCGCGACCTGCTGCGGGCCACCGACCGCGAGATCCGCGCCATCCGCGGCGCCGATATCGCGATGGTGTTCCAGGAGCCGATGACGGCGCTCAATCCCCTCTATACCATCGGCAACCAGATCGTCGAGACGCTGGAGCTGCACGAGGGCCTGGACAAGCGCGCGGCGCGCGAGCGCGCCATTGCGCTGCTGGAGCGCACCGGCATCGACGACGCGGCGCATCGGTTCGGCAGCTTTCCGCACCAGCTTTCCGGAGGCCAGCGCCAGCGCGCGATGATCGCCATGGCACTTGCTTGCCGGCCCAAGCTGCTGCTTGCCGACGAGCCGACCACGGCGCTCGATGTGACCATCCGCGTGCAGATTCTTGAACTGTTGCGCGACCTGCAGGCCGAGTTCGGCATGGCGGTGGTGCTGATCACCCACGACCTGAACATGGTGCGGGCCTTCGCGCAGCGGGTCGGCGTGATGGAGAAGGGCCTGCTGGTCGAGTGCGGCGATACGGCCGATATCTTCGCCGCGCCGAGCCATCCGTATACGCGCCGGCTGATCGACAGCCGCCCCCGGCGCGAGGTCATGCCGGTGCTGCCGCTGGCACCGGTGCTGCTCAGCGCCCGCGCCGTCGATGTCGACTACACGCGCAAGCGCCCCGGCCTGGCGGGATGGTTCCGGCGCGACGCCGTGCATGCGGTCAAGGGCGTCGATTTCGACCTGCGCGAAGGCGAGACGCTTGGCATCGTCGGCGAATCGGGCTCGGGCAAGACCACGCTTGCCCATGCCGTGCTGGCGTTGCAGCGCAAGACCGGGGGCGAGATCCAGTTTCTGGGTCGCAGCCTGGAGCGGGTAGGCCGCAAGGAGCGCTGCGCGCTGCGCTCCAGGATGCAGGTGGTGTTCCAGGACCCGTTCGGCTCGCTGTCCCCGCGCATGACGATCGAGCAGATCGTCGGCGAAGGGCTTGCCCTGCACCAGCCGGGCCTATCTCGCGAGGCGATGCGCGACCGCGTCATCGAGGCACTGCGCGAAGTGGGGCTCGACCGCACCGCGTTGGGGCGCTATCCCCACGAGTTCTCCGGCGGGCAGCGGCAGCGCATTGCGATCGCGCGCGTGCTGATCCTCAAGCCGCAGGTCGTGGTGCTGGACGAACCGACCTCGGCGCTGGACGTGTCGATCCAGCAACAGGTGCTCGCCCTGCTTTCCGGCCTGCAGCGCAAGTACAACCTCAGCTATTTGTTCATCAGCCACGATCTGGCGGTGATACGGGCCATGGCGCATCGCGTGATCGTGATGAAGGCCGGGGAAGTCATCGAGGCCGGAGATACCGAGGCCGTGCTTGATGCGCCGCAGCATGCCTATACCCGTCGCCTGATGGCCGCAGCCGAAGTTGGCGCGGCAGGCTCGACCGAAGGCGGCCTGTGATGGGAGAGTCGGTTCCCCCGCACAGCGGAATACCCGGCGCAAGAGGGGGCAATTCCGAGAAAAGGGGTGCATGTTCGCCGCTATTCCCTTGATTACATGGCGCTTTCGGGCGATTTTGTAACGAACTTTGACTTGGTGCGGTGGACCCTATACCATCCCGCGAGAACCTGATATGCGAGTGGTTGTCACGGCGCATATCGCCAAAGGGCGCACCAGGACCGGGCGGAGTGGCTGGCTCGGCTCTTGCGTATGTTCCCCGCAGTTCCCCCCGAATTGACTGACCCGCTGCCGTAGGCGTCAAGCCTCGCTGTGGGTCGATTTGAACCATCAGGAGACCCAATGCAGCGAACGGTGCTTCATTCCCTGGCGCATGCCGCCATCGGATTCGCCGTGGCGTGCGGTGCGGCTCTGTCGAATGGAGCGTTGGCCGATACCGTGTTCAAGGAACCGGGCGCCGACATCCGTGCGGAGTTGACGGGCGAGGCGCAAGCCGAGCCGAAAAAGGGCCTGCTCTCGTCCGTGATGCATTCCACCAGCCATGTCGCCAACAAGGCTGGCGATCTGGTGATGAATGCGCTTGGCCTGATTGGCGTGCGCTACCGCTTCGGCGGCAACACGCCGGAGTCGGGCCTGGACTGCAGCGGCTTTGTCCGCTACGTCTTCAACGATACCTTCGGCTTCATGCTGCCGCGCCGCTCAGTGGAAATGAGCCGGGTCGGCACCACCGTCGCCGAGCACGAACTGCGTCCCGGCGACCTCGTCTTCTTCAATACGATGCGGCGCACGTTCTCGCACGTCGGCATCTATATCGGCGACAACAAGTTCGTGCACGCACCGTCGACGGGCAGCAAGATCCGCGTCGACGATATGCGCTCGTCGTATTGGGTGACCCGCTATAACGGCGCCCGCCGCATCGACGATGTGCCCGAAGCGACCCCGGGCACCGCCCGCGGCCTGGGCGACATGGTCGAGACGCTCAAGCGCTTCGATCCGAACGCCGGGGCACGGACGTTCTACGGCGGTTGAGGCGAGCGGGGTTTAAAGCTGAGACTGCCCTCTCGCCCAAGTCTATCTGGCCGCCACAGGCTGCCGCGCCAGCGCCAGCTTTTCCCGCAATGCCGGCAGCACCTTCGCCGCCGCCTGTTCCCCCGCCAGAATTGCCCGATTGCGCGCGCCGAAATCGCTGCCGCCCATATCGGGCAGCTCCGGCCGGATCACCACGTCCGCGCGCGCCAGCGCCAGCCGGTTGATCGACTGCCCCATGATCGCGGTGGTCTGCAGCAGCACGCCGCTCTGGCCGGCGTTGTTCTGACTTGATGGATCGGCCGAAATATTGACGGCGATCACGAAATCGGCACCCATCGCGCGCGCCGAATCCACCGGTACCGGTTCCACCAATCCACCGTCGACATAGTCATGACCGGCGATCGACACCGGCTGGAATACACCCGGCACGCTGCTGGACGCGCGCACCGCCTGTCCGGTATTACCCCGCCGGAACAGGATGGCCTGGCCGGTCTTCAGGTCGGTGGCCACGATGCCCAGGGGCAGCTTCATCGCCTCGATCGGCCGCTGGKTCMCCAGCCGGTTCACGTAGTTCTGCAGCGCCTCGCCCTTGAGCCAGCCGCCAAAGCGCGTGCCGAAGGGCAGGGCCCAGTCCGCGATGGTGGCTTCGTCCATCTTCAGCGCCTGCTTGTTCAGTTCGAAGCCGTCCATGCCCGACGCGTAGAGCGCGGCTACCACGGCGCCCGCGCTGGTCCCGGTCACCAGGTCCGGGCGGATGCCGGCGGCCTCCAGCGCCTTGATCACGCCGATATGGGCGAAACCGCGGGCGGCGCCGCCGCCCAGGGCCAGGCCGATACGCACGGGGCGGGGCGGTGGCGATGCGGCAGGCTGTGCGGGTGTCTGGGTATCGGGTTTCGGGCCGAGGCTGCAGGCCGACAGCAGCGCCACCGTGGTGACGCCGAGAAAGGTACGTCTTTGCATGAGGAGGGCAGTGGTGCGAACAAGCGCGGTGCGCTGCAGGACGCTGCAGGCGCGCTGGCCGGCACGTGTGGGCCGGTCCGGGAGTCTGACCGGGCAATAGCATAAATGATTCCGCGTCGTGGCCGACTTCGCCGGGCTTCGCGGCCCCGATTGCTATAATTGCGGGTTCCGAACAGTCCGCCCCCCGCGCATCCTGCAGCGGGCTTTTTTGTTTCCGTCCATGACCTCTCGCGTCCGCACCCGCTTCGCTCCCAGCCCGACCGGCTTTATCCATCTCGGCAATATCCGCTCCGCGCTGTATCCGTGGGCCTTTGCCCGCCGCATGAAGGGCGACTTCATCCTGCGCATCGAGGACACCGACGTCGAGCGCTCCACGCAGGAGGCCGTCGACGTGATCCTGGAAAGCATGGCGTGGCTGGGCCTGGACATCGACGAGGGCCCGTACTACCAGATGCAGCGGATGGATCGCTATCGCGAGGTTGTCAGGCAGATGCTCGACGCCGGCCTGGCCTACCCGTGTTACATGAGCACCGAAGAGCTGGACGAACTGCGCGAGGCGCAGCGGCTGCGCGGGGAGAAGCCGCGCTACAACGGCTTCTGGCGTCCCGAGCCGGGCAAGGTCCTGCCGGAGCCTCCCGCCGGCGTGCAGCCCGTGATCCGCTTCAGGAACCCGATCGGCGGCAGCGTGGTGTGGGACGACGCGGTCAAGGGCCGCATCGAGATCTCCAACGACGAACTCGACGATCTGGTGATCGCCCGCCCCGACGGCACGCCGACCTACAATTTCTGCGTGGTGGTCGACGATATGGACATGCGGATCACCCACGTGATTCGCGGCGACGACCATGTCAACAACACGCCGCGCCAGATCAACATCCTGCGCGCCCTCGGCGGCACGCCGCCGGTGTACGCGCACCTGCCGACCGTGCTGAACGAGCAGGGCGAAAAAATGAGCAAGCGGCACGGTGCGATGGCGGTGACCGGCTATCGCGACGAGGGCTATCTGCCCGAGGCCGTGCTCAACTACCTGGCACGCCTCGGCTGGGCGCACGGCGACGCCGAGATCTTCTCGCGCGAGCAGTTCGTCGAATGGTTCGACCTGGAGCACCTGGGCAAGAGCCCGGCCCAGTACAACCCGGAAAAGCTGGCCTGGCTCAACAACCATTACATCAAGGTGGGCGACAACGCGCGCCTGGCCGAGTTGACCCGCCCGTTCATCGAGGCGCTGGGCGGCAGGATCGAAGGCGCCGATCTGCCTGCGGTGATCGCGCTGGTCAAGGACCGCGCCAACACGCTGAAGGAAGTCGCGCAGACCGCGCTGCTGTTCTATCGCGGTGAGCCGCAGGTTGACGCGGCGCTCAAGGCGGAGCACCTGGTGCCGGAGATCATGCCGGCGCTGGCCGCGCTCACCGCCCGGCTCACCGCGCTGCCGGAATGGCGCCGCGACGCGATCGCCGCCGAACTGAAGGCCGTGCTCGCCGAGCACGGGCTGAAAATGCCGAAGCTGGCGATGCCGGTGCGCCTGCTGGTGGCGGGGCAGTTGCAAACGCCCAGCATCGACGCGGTGCTGGAACTGTTCGGGCGCGACACCGTGCTGCGTCGCCTGCAGGCCGGCACGGCAGCATAAAAAGGTGCGCAAGGGGCTTGCGCGAAAGCGCAACCTTGCGCATAATCTCGTTCTCCCTGCAGCGCGGTGTTACACCAAGCGGGCTTCACGGCAGTCTCGCGGTTGATGGTCACGGCATGGCCACGGTCAGAACCCAGCGAAACGGCGAAAGTGAAAAAAAGGGGCTTGCAAAAAAGCAAGGCTGTTATATAATCTTGGCTTCGCTGGAAACGACGAGATAATCGGTTCGATAAACGAACGATATTCGCGAAACAAAGGCGGATCGCCAGCGGTAATAATGGCGACGCAGTAACAATATGGGGCTATAGCTCAGCTGGGAGAGCGCTTGCATGGCATGCAAGAGGTCAGCGGTTCGATCCCGCTTAGCTCCACCAAAATCCCAGTGGCAATATTCGCAGTACGGTATTGCCGCTTTCGATGATTCGACGTGTTCGGATTATTGAAACAGACGGAACGCGTTGAAAAACAAGTTTCTGTCCCCTTCGTCTAGAGGCCTAGGACATCACCCTTTCACGGTGAGTACAGGGGTTCGAATCCCCTAGGGGACGCCAGAGCATGGGCGTAATCAGACGTCCAGATTATCGGGGTTGCGATGCAACGCTGATAAGCCGACTAAGGAGTGGTAGTTCAGTCGGTTAGAATACCGGCCTGTCACGCCGGGGGTCGCGGGTTCGAGTCCCGTCCACTCCGCCAAACTGAACCCGCATGGTTAGCGCCATGCGGGTTTTTTCTTTTGGCCTCGTCTCTCTCCCGCTTGCGGGAGAGGGGCGGGGGAGAGGGAAGTCCCGGCATGCGCGAGAAGCGCCGGAAAACCCGAGACCCGCCTCACTTGCGCCCACTCGCCAACATGAAGTACCGCACCAGCAGCCCCCCGGCCACCGCCAGGCTAAGGCTGTTGGCCAGCCAGAATCCCGCCGCTCCGCGGGTAAAGTCGGGCAGCGCATCGATCAGCCCGAAGCCCATCACATAGCCGCCGCCAAGGCCGATGCCCCATAGCGATACCGCGTAGATCACCGTTGGCACCAGCGCGATCTTGTAGGCCCGCAGCACGAAGGCCGCCGTGACCTGTACCGCATCGAAGGCCTGATATAGCGCGACGAAGGGCACCAGTGCCAACGCGGCTCGCACTACGGCGGCATCGCTCGCATACGCGCGCAGCAACGGCTCCCGAAGCAGCCATAGCGCCGCGCCAACCAGCAGCGCCAGCGAGGCGGCCAGCCGGATGCCGCGCCACGCCACGCGCCTCGCTCCCATGGCGTCGCGCGCGCCGATGGCCTGGGCAACCAGCGTCGACGTCGCGATGGCCAGCGACAGCGGCAGCATGTAAGCCACGGCGCTCAGGTTCGCGATGATCTGGTGTCCGGCCAGCGTGACTGTACCGAGCCGCGTGATAAACACCGACATCAGCGTGAACGAGGTGATCTCGATCAGATACGTCAGGCCCATGGGCAGGCCAAGCCGCAGCAGCACGCGCAATCGCGCTGGCTCCGGCCAGCTCCATGCGGTGAAGATGCCGAGGGCGCGATATGCCGCACCGTTTTTCAGGATCAGCAGCGCGGACAGGCACCACAGCCAGCTGATCATGGCTGATGCCAGCGCGCAGCCCGGTCCGCCCATCGGTGCGATGCCGAACCCGCCGTAGATGAACCAGGCGTTCAGCGGCACCTTCGCCGAGAGCCCGACCAGCTGCAGGACCGTGACCATGATCGGCCGCGACAGTGCATTGTTCAGCGCCGAGTAGATGCGAAAGCCGAGCGCGGCGGGCAGGCCGAAGGCCTGCAGATGCAGATACATCGTCGCCTTGTCGACCAGTTCGGGCGGCGCCTTGGCCAGGTGCAGCAGCGGCCCGGGGTTGGCCAGCAGCAGCACGCCCGGGATCGCCAGGCCAAGGCCCAGCCAGCCGGCCTGCCGAACTTCCACGCCGATCTCGCCGTGCCGGCGGG
>NZ_VLJN01000012.1:64463-87270 GCF_007829435.1 Cupriavidus gilardii J11 | reverse complement strand
CCTGCCGGAATGACGGTTATGGCTGGCGCGGCAGCTTGCGGCTGCCCGAGCGTGGCGCGGCGGGCGGGGCGGGGGGCTTCTCGATCAGGCGGTACATCCGGAAGCGCTCGTCCCGGTCCGAGGGCCGGCGGCCTTCCCAGATGAGGCGCCATTCGAAGTGCGAGATGCTGGATGGCTCGCCATAGTCGACCGGATCGTGGCGCAGCAGCACGTCGCAGCCGGCGTCCGGGCCGCCGAAGCGGAAGTGGCCGAAGAACGCGAAGGACGCCAGCTGGGCATCTCCCATGCGGATCGGCTGCACGCACTCATAGGTCGGCGGCAGCGCCATCGATGCGGCCTGCGCGACGTCGCGGTAGGTCTTGCCATAGTTGATCGACGGCAGCCACAACGTCATGGCCATCACCCACATCAGCGTCGTGCCGGCGGCGGAAATCACCACCGGCCGCCAGATCTGCTTCGGCGCGCGCGACAGCCGCCAACGCACCACGAGCACCCACGCCACCGTCGCGGCCAGCGCGTACAGTACCGCGCTGACGGAAAACTCATGCTGGTAGCCGGGCAACTGCCGGAAGATGTTGTTGGCGATCCGCGGCGGCCAGCCGGTGGTCTTGGCCAGCCACATGAACCACACGAAGCCGCCGAAGATCGTGTAGAACAGCAGCGCGAACCAGTCGATGCCATTGATGGTGGCGCGCGTGAGTGTCGGCAGGCCGAACGCCGGCAGCAGCAGGATGAACTGCACGTCGCCCGGCTGGCGCAGCATCAGCAGCAGCACGAACAGCGGCAGCAGCAGCGCCAGCGGCAGCGCCACATGCGGCGCGCGCCGCATGCCGGCCCAGCTGACCCACGCCCAGATGGCGATCGGCCACACCGGCCACGAATAGAGGAAGAGATTGCGCGCGACGAAGCCGATGGCGAAGCCGTTGGGCCAGCTATAGCTGCGGCGATCGTAGCGTGACCATTCGCGGATGAAGCTGACCGCGTCGTCGCGATGCGTCGCGCCGAAGTAGGTGGCGGCCATCCACGCGGCGATCATCGCCAGCGCGAGCGGCACCGCGATCAGCAGCAGCCGGCGCAGCGGTATCGCGCGGCACACCAGCCCGCACAGCACGGTGGCGGCCAGCAGCACCGTGGGCAGGATCGGCCCGCTTGCCAGCGTCAGCGCGCCCAGCCCGGCGCCGAACCACAGGCTGCCCTGGCCCGGCATGTCGAGGCTGCGCACCAGCCCGTACAGCATCATCGCGATAAAGCAGACCTGACCGACCTGCGGCGTGGTTTCGTGCGCCCGCATGGCCAGGCCGACGCAGGCCAGGAAGATCAGCAGCGCACCGTCGGCCAGCGTACGGCCGTAGTCGCGCGCATTGGGCTGGCCCCCGAAGGCGAA
This sequence comes from Cupriavidus gilardii J11, assembly GCF_007829435.1. GTDB lineage: Bacteria > Pseudomonadota > Gammaproteobacteria > Burkholderiales > Burkholderiaceae > Cupriavidus > Cupriavidus gilardii_D. Next base: position 85,886 of record NZ_VLJN01000012.1, on the reverse strand, counting down.
CGCGAACGGCTGAACCTCCGCGCGCCGTCCGAGCAGATACGTGCTGTACCAGATGAAGGCGCACGTCAGCATGTAGAACAGCGCCGTCGACAGCCGCGCCGCGTCGGCCGCGCCAAGCCATCCGCCGGCGAGCCGGATCATCGCCGCGCCGACCCAGAACACCAGGGGCCCGTCCTGGCCGTAGGGCCGGCCCGCGATATTCGGCATCAGCCAGTCCTGCACGCCGCCAATGGCAAGCTGCCACATCACGCCAAAGCCCGCCGCGTCCTCGTTCTTCCACGGGTCGCGCCCGAACAGGCCCGCCGCCCCGTAGATGATGCAGATGGCCAGCAGCAGCGCGCGCGGCAGGGCGCCGGTGGCGGCAGCGGTCAAATGGACGCGGGAGGTCTTGGCGGTGCTCATCGATCAATCAGCGGACATGCGTTGCGCATGCCTGTCAGCAAGGGCAATAAAAGCAAGGGCGGCGATGGCAAGGCGACGATGACACGCGGCGCCGGCCCGCAGCCAAAGCAAAAGAGGCAGCCGTGGCTGCCTCTTTTAACACAATGCGCGCCAATTCCAGTGGAAAGGCGGTGACGCGGCGCTTCGCACGGCGGCCCGGGGCCGCCACATAAGGATGCCGCGCCTGTGCGCGCAATTACTTCGCCGCGGCCTTGCCCAGCTTGTTGCCGAACTTCTGGCGGAACTTCTCCACACGGCCGGCCGTGTCCATGATCTTCTGTTGGCCGGTGTAGAACGGGTGCGATTCCGACGACACTTCGATCTTGGCCAGCGGATATTCCTTGCCGTCTTCCCAGACGATGGTGTCCTTGGTCTGGATGGTCGAGCGGGTCAGGAACTTGAAGTCGCACGACACGTCGACGAACACGACTTCACGATAATTCGGGTGAATGCCTTCTTTCATGATCTTCCTTGCTTGTTGGGTAGCCAGTCCGCTGTGAATGCCTGCTTTGAATGCCTGCTTTCAGTGCTTGCCGTGAATGCCTGCAGCCTTGGGGCGAGCGAACCACTTGCCGGTGACGGATAAACGCGAATTATGGCAGAGAAACAAGAGCTTGAGCAAGATCCGCGATGCATTTCGTGACGCGACGGAAGCCATCGCGGGCGTGCGTCAAAGCCATCGTTGAATGTGTGCCTGGAATCACCTTGCTGCCGGATCCTGCCGATAAAAGCCGGCCAGCAGCCGGTATACCGTCGGCCAGTGGGTCTGCAACCCGTTGGGCTCGATGAAGAAGGCTTCCGACGTCACCGCGAAGAACTCGCTGGGGGCTTCGGCGCCATAGGGATCGATCACGCGCAGCGCCGCCGGCAGCCGGTCCGTCTCGTTCCAGTCCCGGTCCGGGACGGTGTCGCACAGGTCGGCGAACCGCTCGTATTCGGCCAGCAAGTTGGCCGCCCACACGCGCCGGTCAACCTCCCCATGAAGCGCGCGCGAAAAGGGCGGTACGCCATCGGCCTGGCCATCGAGCATGTCCAGCTTGTGGGCGAACTCATGGATCACCACGTTATAGCTGTCTTCGGGATGGTCGGAGGGGCCATCGAAGCCGGCGCCGGGCATGCTGACGTCCGGCCACGACAGGATCACCGGTCCGTGTTCCCACGCCTCCCCGCTGGCCTCTTCCACCACGCCATGCACCAGTCCGATCTCGTCTTCGATGGTCCGACGGATGATGAACTCGCCGGGGTACAGGACGATGCCATGCCAGCCGCGATACCAGTCCAGCCCCAGCCGCAACACCGGCACGCAGGCCTGGACGGCCACGCTCGTCACCATCTCGTCGGTCAACGGCAGGTCGTGCGCGGTGGAATATTCCTTGTCGGCGATGAACAGCGTGGCCAGCTCGCGCAGCGTGGCGAGGTCGTCGGAGTCGTAACGGCGCAGGAAGGGCAGCGACGCCACGGTGCGATGCCACAGCGGGTCGGGGATCGCGTACCGGGCGAGCTTGCGCGCCCGGGTCCGCGCATGCAGGAAGCGCGACAGTCGACCTAGCATCGATTTCACTCCCCCTCCCGCAAGGCGGGAGAGGGGCGGGGGAGAGGGGAGTAACAGCAAAAGCGAGCCGGACAATCCAGCCTTGAGCAGGGCGGACCATGTCCGCCGCTGGATCACCCGCCGCGCCGCATCATGTCGAAGAACTCGGCGTTGTTCTTGGTGGCCTTCATCTTGTCGAGGATGAATTCCATCGCCTGTACTTCGTCCATGTCGGAGATGAATTTGCGCAGCACCCAGATCTTTTGCAGGATCTCGGGCTTGATCAGCAGTTCCTCGCGGCGCGTGCTGGACTTGTTCAGGTTGATCGACGGATAGACGCGCTTCTCGGCCAGGCGGCGTTCCAGGTGCACTTCCATGTTGCCGGTGCCCTTGAACTCTTCGTAGATGACGTCATCCATGCGGCTGCCGGTCTCGATCAGCGCGGTGGCGATGATGGTCAGCGAACCGCCTTCTTCCAGATTCCGCGCCGCGCCGAAGAAGCGCTTCGGGCGCTGCAGCGCGTTGGCATCGACACCACCGGTCAGCACCTTGCCGGAGGCGGGCACCACGGTGTTGTAGGCGCGCGCCAGACGCGTGATCGAGTCCAGCAGGATTACCACGTCACGCTTCAGTTCGACCAGGCGCTTGGCCTTCTCGATCACCATTTCGGCGACCTGCACGTGGCGAATGGCCGGTTCGTCGAAGGTCGACGCCACCACCTCGCCGCGCACGGACCGCTGCATCTCGGTCACTTCTTCCGGACGTTCGTCGATCAGCAGCACGAACAGCTCGGCTTCAGGATGGTTGTTGGCGATCGCATGCGCGATGTGCTGCAGCATCACGGTCTTGCCCGACTTCGGCGAGGCGACCAGCAACGCGCGTTGCCCACGGCCGATCGGCGCGATCATGTCGATGATGCGGCCGGTGATGTTCTCCTCGGCCTTGATATCGCGTTCGAGCGTCAGCGGCCGGTTCGGATGCAGCGGCGTCAGGTTCTCGAACATGATGCGGTTCTTCACCGCTTCGGGCGGTTGCCCGTTGACCTTGTCGACCTTGACCAGCGCGAAATAGCGTTCGCCGTCCTTCGGAGTCCGCACCTCGCCTTCGATCGAATCGCCGGTATGCAGGTTGAAGCGGCGGATCTGCGAGGGAGAGATGTAGATGTCGTCCGTGCTCGCCAGATACGAGGTCTCGGGCGAGCGCAGGAAGCCGAAGCCGTCGGGCAGGACTTCCAGCGTGCCGTCGCCGTAGATGGTTTCGCCCATCTTGGCGCGCTTCTTCAGGATCGCAAACATCAGTTCCTGTTTGCGCATCCGTTGTGCGTTGTCGATCTCGAGGGACGCGGCCATTTCGAGAAGGGCAGACACGTGAAGCGATTTGAGTTCTGTCAGGTGCATAGACGAGGGGTACAGATGGGCCCGGACGGGCAGAACCAAAGGAAGGGGAAAGAAATGAGCGAACGCTCGGGGAAGTTGTTGGGGGCATCTTAGCACAATCCAACCGGCGCACCAGTGCTGGCGCGGGTTGGATCGGGGCCGCCCGGGAGGGAGGCGGATGCCGGGCACGGCGCCATGGCGCCGCGCCCCGGGGTACCTGGCTTACAGGTTGCCGTCGAGGAAGGCGGTCAGCTGCGACTTCGACAGCGCGCCGACCTTCTGCGCGGCCACGGTGCCGTTCTTGAACAGGATCAGCGTGGGGATGCCGCGGATGCCGAACTTGGCCGGAACCTGCTGGTTTTCGTCGACATTGATCTTGGCGATCTGGACCTTGTTGCCGTATTCCTTGGCCACTTCGTCGAGGATCGGGGCGATCATCTTGCAGGGACCGCACCACTCCGCCCAGAAATCGAGCAGGACGGGCTTGTCGGACTGGAGGACGTCGGCATCGAAGGAGGCGTCGCTCACATACTTGATTTGTTCGCTCATGGCGGAAAACCTCAGGGTTCGCTCAGTTTGTTCAAATGGCCCATTGCGTGCCGAACCGCTACATTACACGACTTTGCAATGGCTCGTCGGAGCCGGCGTGCGAGCCGCCGGGCGGTGGGAACACGGACCCGAATGCGTGGTCGATCACCCGGATATGGTAGCAGCTACCGGATATTCAACCCGTCGCCTCCGGCTCCGCGCGATGTCAGGGACATCCCGCATGCCGCCATTGTGCGCCGCGATGGCGTGGCGGGGCCAATGATGGATTTCAATGACGGCCAGAGATTTTTCCAATATCCCCGCCGGCACGCTGGCGGGCGCGCGTAAAATGAAAACGGTGGCGCACGCAGCGATTCGCGGCACAGCGGCACAGGTTGTCCATCCGAACAGGCCAAGACGATGAAGCCCGATATGCCAGACCGTCCCGACCGTCCCGACCTTCCCGAACACGTCAATGCCCCCGAACCCGGCGCCCCCGGCGGTCCCGAACACCTGGGCGATGCGCTGGAACACCTGAGCACCGCCGTCGAGGAAAACAGCATCGCGGTAGGCGCTGCCCGGGGGCTGGTGTACAGCATCATGGAGACACTCGGCACCCTGGTCGGAGACCCCGACCTGCCCGAACATGCGCGTTCGGGTTACGAGGGCCTGCTGGAAACGGCGCGTGAAATCCGCGCGCGCATCGAGGGCGACGACAGCGCCTCCTGACCGGCACCGCGCGGCAGCATCGTTCGCCGGGCGTTGCAAGGCGAACCGGCGTCGCGTGGGCGGCCGCCGTCGTTGCGTCACTCGGATCGCCGCCGCTATTGCCGCTTGCACCCGGTCCGGTTTTCCTTATTCCTTTCGCCCGATTTTCCGTTTTGTTCCTTTTTCTCGTCGACCGTCCGGTCGCTGACCGTCCCGCTCCCATTCGATGACGACGTTGCGCTTCCGTCCCGGCCCCGCCTTTTTGCCACAGGCCGCGGCCGCGATCTGGTTTTTCCTCGACCAGTGCGAGGCACACGGCCATGCCGCGGCCGCCGCGCACGTGGTGGTGCCCACGGCGGCGCAAATCCCGGGCGTGCGGCAGGCCCTCGATCGCGCGGCACGTGCCGCCGGCGCTCCACGCCTGCTGCCGCGCATCGTGACGATCGGCCACTGGATGCTCGACTTCCCGCCCGCGCTGCTCGAAACCGGTGCGACACGGAGTCCCGCGGCGCGGCTGCTGGCCGTGCAGCAAGCGATCCGACAGCAGGATTGGCTGCGTCGTGCCTTCGGCGCGCAGACCGAACCGGCCGCCTGGGGTCTGGCGCAGACGATCCTGACGGTGTCGGACGAACTGTCGGCGCGCTGGCTGGAAGACGATGCGGTGCGCGACAACGAAGACGTGCCCGGCGACGACCGCGCGGCATTGCTGCAGGGGGCGCTCGAGCGGACCTACGCGCATCTGTCCACGCGCTTCCTCGGCGAGGAGGCCCGCATCGTACTGGCGTTCTGGAAAGCGTTGTCCGGACCCGACGATCCGCTGCCGGCGCGCCGCCGTGCCCTGCAGGCGCTGGCGCAACGCGTGCAGGGCCCGGTGGTCTGGCTGGCGCCCACGCCGCCGGAGCCCATCGATGCCGCTTTCCTGCAGGCCGCGGGCGACATGGCGCCCGTGCTGCAGATCGGCTACGACTGGGGGCAGGACAGCGGTGAACCCTCCAACGAGGCCGCCAACGAGGCAACCGATTGGTACGACACCTTGCTTGCGCTATGGCCGGAGTGTCGGCTGCCGGCGCCAAGGTCAGCCAGCACTGCCTTGCCCCCGCGCATGCTGCCGCCCGAAAGGCCCCGGCTGTCGGTGATCGGCTGCGCGCGCTTCGAGGACGAAGCCACCGTGGCGGCCGATCAGCTGGTGCGCTGGCTCAACGAGGGCCGCCGGCAACTGGCGCTGGTGGCGCACGATCGTGTCGTGGCCCGGCGCGCCCGGGCCTTGCTGGCGCGCGCGGGCGCGCCGGTGCGGGACGAGACGGGCTGGAAGCTGTCGACCACGCGGGCTGCCGCCGCGCTGATGCGGTTCTTCGACCTGGCCATGGCGGACGGCGATACCGCGGCGCTGCTCGATCTGGTCAAGAGCCCGTTCTGCCTGCCGTCGATGCCGTTGCGCGGGGCCGCCATCGCGGTCCTCGAGCTCGGCATCCGGCGCGATGGCATCACCGGAGGCTGGCGGCGTCTGCTGCAGCGCTTCGCCCCGCATGAAGGCAGGAGCGCCAGCCCGTCCGGCTGGGCCGCGCCTGCCGACATCCCGGACGTCGCCGGCGCCGACAGCGAGCAGGCCGCGCAGGCAGCGGCCGCCGCGCTGCTGCGCCGGCTTGCCGACGAAGCTCGTGCGTGGCCTGGCGGGGAGTCGGCACGGCCGGTCGCGTTCTGGCTGGCACGGCTCAACGCCATGCTGGAAACGCTGGAAATGCGCGCCGCCATGACCCACGACGATGCCGGTACACAGTTGCTCGATGCGCTGGCGCGGCTGGACCAGTTGCCGGACGATGAGGCCGGCGCCGGCGCAACCCTGACGCTCGCCGAGTTCCGCGCCATGCTGGCCGCGCTGCTGGAATCGGTCGCATACAAAGAGCCATCGCAGCCGGCCTCGTCCCGCATTACGATCCTGCCGCTGAATGGCGCGCGCATGCGCCGGTTCGACGGCGTGGTGGTGGTCGGCTGCGACGACGCGCAATTGCCGTCGACCGCCGCCGAGCTGATGTTCTTCTCCAACCAGATGCGCCGCGAACTGGGGCTGGAGGATCGCGAGGCCCGCTTTGCGCAGCAGGCGCGCGATCTGGCGGAGGTGCTGCTCAACAACGACGACGTGGTGCTGACCTGGCAACGCTTTGGCAGCCGTGGCGAGCCGCGCCATGTATCGGGCTGGATCGAGCGGCTGGCGCTGCATTGCTCGCTGTCCGGCGTGCGCATCGAGGAAGCCCGCGTGGCCGAACTGCACAGCACCACGGCCCGCGTGGGTGGCATGCCGGCGCCTTCTGTGCCCGAGCTGGCGCCGGAGCGATGGAGCGCGCAGGCGTACAACATGTTGCGCCGTTGTCCCTACCAGTTCTTCGCCGGCCGCATGCTGGGGCTGGCGGGTCTCGAAACGGTCAGCGACGACCTGGAAAAGCGCGATATCGGCGAACTGCTGCACCAGGTGCTGCTGCGCTTCCATCGCGACGTGGAGCAGCGCGAACTGCGCGATGACAATGCGCGCCTGGCCCACCTGCGCGCGCTGTCGGACGAAGTGTTCGGCGCGGTGATGGAGCAGGACGGCAACGCGATCGGATACTACCGCCGCTGGCTGGAGGTGTTGCCGTCGTATATCGCATGGCAGGCCGCGCGCGAGCGCGAGGGCTGGCAGTGGCGCGGCGGGGAGATCGATGCCGGCGTGGATCTGCCGATGCCGGACGGCCGGCCGATCCGGCTGCACGGTCGCATCGATCGGCTCGATCGCCATCGCGACGGCGCACACGCCGTTCTGGACTACAAGACCCAGACCGCGTCGAGGCTGCGGCGCAAGGCCCGCGACGCCGAGGAGGATTGCCAGTTGCCGTTCTATGGCCTGCTGCGCGCGGATGCGCGGGCCGGAAGCTGGGTGTCGCTGGAGGATGGCCGGAACGACGCGCGCGCCGCGTCGCCGGAGAGCCGGCGCGAGGTGGCGTTGCCCGATTTCGATCAGGCGGTGCGCTGGCTGCAGGACCAGCTGCAGCGCGATGTGCTGGCGCTGCGCAAGGGGACGCCGTTGCCGGCGTTCGGTGACGCCAGCGCCTGTACCTACTGCAATGCCCGCGGCCTGTGCCGCAAGGGCTATTGGGAATCGACGGCTTTGCCGCCCAACGTCATTCCCCGGCATGACGAGCCGTCCGGTCCGTCGTCGCCCGAACCCATCGATCACGGAGACATCGACGTATGAGCGCGCATGCCTATCTGCGCGACGGCCAGCCCATCGGCGAGGCCGATTTCACCCGCGCGGCCTGCGACCCCGCGCGTTCGGTTGTGGTCGAGGCGTGCGCCGGCAGCGGCAAGACGTGGCTGCTGGTGGCGCGCCTGCTGCGCCTGCTGCTCGCGGGCGCGGAGCCTAACCAGATCCTGGCCATCACGTTCACGCGCAAGGCGGCCGAGGAAATGCGCGAACGGCTGCTGGACGTGCTGGCGCAGCTTGCGCGCGACGACGACGACAAGGTGATCGCGGCGCTGGTGCAGCGCGGCCTGTCGGCCGAAGCGGCACGCGAGGCGCTGCCGCGCGCCCGCGGCCTGCATGCGCGCGTGCTGTCCTATCCCGCCCGCATCGCCATCGATACCTTCCACGGCTGGTTTGGCACGCTGCTGCGCGGTGCGCCGCTGGCCTCCGGGATCGTGCCCGGGGCCACGTTGCGCGAGGACGCGATGCGCATGAAGCGCGAAGCGTGGGAGCCGTTCTGGCGGCAACTGTCGTCGGCGGACGCCGCACCTTACCGGGCGGCATACGAGCGTCTGGTCGACGCGGTCGGCGAATTCTCGGCACGCGGCCTGCTCGATGCGATGTTCCATGCGCGCAGCGAATGGTGGGCCATGCGCGACGATGCCGGCGCCGACGGCGATCCCGCTCAGCGGCTTGCCGATGACCTCGGCGAGGACGCACGCATCGACGTACTGGTGCCGGCGCTGTGCGACGACGCGTTGCGGGCCGAGTTCGAGTCGCTGGCCATCTGCCTCGGGCAGGGCGGCAAGACCGAACAGGGCCACGCACAGCGGATCGACGCCGCGCTTGCCGCCCTGCGCGAGTGGCAGCAGCAGGGTTCCACACCCGGCGCCACCGCCGAGGCGGTATTCGGTTTGCTGTGGGCGGCGTGCTTCACTGGCGGCGACAAGCCCCGGTCCATCCGGCGCACCGCGGCGCTGGTCAAATGCGTCGGCGGCGAGGCCAACGTCGATGCGCTCCTGGACCGCCATGCGGCCTTGTGCGAAAGCCTGCAGCGGATCGCCGCGCGCCGCTGCGAGGCCGCCGTACTGGCGCTGAACCGCGACCTCTATCTGCTCGGCGATGCGTTGCTCGAACGCTATCAGCACCACAAGGGCCAGCAGCGTGCGATGGACTTCGCCGATCTCGAATGGCTGGCCGCCCGGTTGATGGCGGACGAGGAGACCGCCACCTATCTGCAGGTGCGCCTGGATGCGCGCTATCGCCATCTGCTGCTCGATGAATTCCAGGACACCAATCCGCTGCAATGGCGCATCCTTCAGGGCTGGCTCGCCGGCTATCAGGACCACGCGGAGCGACCCACGGTTTTCCTGGTGGGCGACCCCAAGCAGTCGATCTACCGGTTCCGGCGCGCCGATGCGCGGCTGTTCGAGGTGGCGCGCGAGATGCTGCAACGCGAGTTCGGCGCCACCGTGCTGCGCACCAATCGCACCCGGCGCAATAGCCCCGAGGTGCTGCATTGGGTCAATGCGGTGTTCGACCAGGCACGGGACGAGGGGCGCTATCCGATCTATGACACGCAGACCACCGCCGTCAATGAGCCCGGTGGGCCGGTGTGGCTGTTGCCGCTGGTCGACCCCGCTGCCGTTGCGACGCAAGGCGAGGAAGACCAAAGGCCGGGATCGGATGAAACGGCTGGGGACGCTTCGGGCCGGCATCGCGACACGCTGACCGAACCCCGCGCGCTGGTTGTCGATTCGCCGCGCTTCGAGGAAGGCCGGCGCGTGGCCGCATGGCTGCGCCATCTGCGTGCCGGCGCCACGGTCAGCGAGGACGGCGCGCGGCGCCCGGTCTGCTGGCGCGATATCACGCTGCTGGTCCGGCGCAAGACCTATCTTGCCGACTATGAGCGCGCGTTTCGCGCGGCCGGCATTCCATGCCTGAGCCCGCGCCGCGGCGGTCTGCTGGCCACGCTCGAAGCGCTGGATCTGTCTGCGCTGCTGGCCTTTTTGATGACGCCGGAGTCCGACCTGGATCTGGCCCATGTATTGAAGAGCCCGCTGGTTGGCGCCAGCGATCGCGATCTGGTCGCCATTGCACGGCTGGCCGGGCGCGGCCGGTGGTGGCCCGTGCTCGCCACGGGCGCCGACATCGAAGGCGCCAGCGTCGCGCTGCGCGAGGGCGTGGCGCGGCTGCACGGTTGGCTGGAACTGGCACCGCATCTGCCGGTGCACGACCTGATCGACCACATCTATCACACCGGTGAAGTGCGGCGGCGCTATGCCGAATCGGCGCCCGCTGAAATCCGCGAACAGGTGCTCGCCAATCTCGACGCCTTCCTGAAGCTGTCGCTGGATCTCGATGGCGGACGCTATCCCAGCCTGCCGAAGTTCATCGACGAGCTGCAGGCCATCCGGCGTGGCGACGAGGATGAAAGCCCGGACGAAGGCGGCATGGCCGACATGGGCGAAGCCGGGGAGGGCGCGGAGGACAGCGTCGCGGACGATAACCTGGCGCTCGACGCGGTGCGCATCCTGACGGTGCACGCGGCCAAGGGCCTGGAGGCGCCGTTCGTGGTGCTGCTGGACGCCAACCATAGCGAGCCCGCGGGCGACCGCGCCGGCATCCTCATCGACTGGCCGCCATCGGCTTCCGCGCCGGTGCACTTCTCCGCGTACGGCAAGCGTGCCGAACGGGGCCTGGCCCGCGCCGCCCGCTTCGAGGCCGAGGCGGCGCTGGCCGAGCGCGAAAACTGGAACCTGCTCTATGTCGCGATGACGCGCGCCCGGCAGGGGCTGATCGTCAGCGGCGTGCTGCGCAACGGCAAGAGCCGCGGCGCGGGGGCGGACGTGGCGGAAGATGATGAGATCGCGGGCAGCTGGTACGTTCGGTTGCAGGCCGCAGGCGTGGGCGAGCCGATCGACGCCTATCCCGAAATCCCGGTTGCGCGGCACGCCATCGGTGAAGCGGAGCGCGATGGACTGGTGCGCTACGCCGATTTCCGCGCCCGCTATCACGCCCCCGACGATGGCCTCGTCCCGGTGTTCGACCGCGAGGACGACGAGGCCGACGGCGATCACGAGATTGTCTTCGATGCCGACGCCGCCCGGCATGGCGAGCTGGTCCATGCGCTGATCGAGCGCCTGACGCGATATCCCGACGCTTTCGAGCGCGTGCCGGACGCCGACACCGTGATGCGCTGGCTGCCGCTGGCTGGGACCGGAAGCGAGGCGGCGCGTGAGCAGTGGCGCGAGCAGGTCGACGCGGCGGTGCAGGCGGTGCGTGCGATGTTGTCGGCACCGGCATTGCGGCCGCTGCTGCTGGGCACCGGCGCCCGCAGCGCCAGCAACGAGGTCGAGCTGTACGATGATCGCGGCCGCCTGCTGCGCATCGACCGTCTGGTGGAGTTCGCGGACCGCGTGGTCATCGTCGACTACAAGCTGCGGCTGCTGCCGCAGGAACATGCCGCCTATGCCGCGCAGCTGCGCCGCTACGAAAGCGCGCTGCGGCCGATGTTTCCGGACCGGCGCATCGAGTCCGGCGTGGCCACCGCCGAGGGCGAATGGATTCCGCTGGAGGCCATACTGAAGGCAATGGCCGGCCGACATGCTGCAGCGGAAAGGCCGGAGCCCCGCCAGGCTTCGCTGTTCTGATGGTGTGGCGATGCGCGCGTCGCCGGCCCGCTATAAGATGGGCGACGGTGCGGCGTGAGCGATGAAGCGAAGGGGGAAGGAAGCGAGGAAAGAGGAGGGGGGGCGAAGTAAGGGGGACGAGCCTGACCCTCGGCACTGATGGAAAACGGCTGTGGCTGCTTCGTTCCCGACCTGACCAGGTTGACCGCGCCACCATGCGAGGAGGCCCGTCCGACCGCCATTGTAACCCAGACTGGCCGTGCCCGTCCGGATTGGGTTAGCCCTGTTGTGATTACATGGCGTAGACCCATTCGCCAGCAACACGAACGAGGTAGCCGCAACGATGAACGCCAACGAACAGATGATGCAGGCCGTGCTGCCGCCGCAGGATATTTCGCTGGAAGTGCTGCGCGAGAAGTATGCCAAGGGCGAGGAGCGCAGCGTGACCGATGTGCGGGCCCGCGTGGCGCGCGCGCTGGCCGAGGCCGAGGCGCCGGAGTTGCGCGAGGCATGGGCGCAGCGCTTTCTCGATGTGCTGCAGGGCGGTTTCGTGCCGGCGGGGCGCATCCACTCGGCGGCCGGCACGCGTATCGAGGCGACCTTGATCAACTGCTTCGTGCAGCCGGTCGGCGATGCGGTATCGGAGACGCGCGGCGGCAAGCCCAGCATCTATGCCGCCGTGGCGCAGGCTGCCGAGACCATGCGGCGCGGCGGCGGCGTCGGCTATGACTTCTCCGCGATCCGACCGGCCGGTGCGCTGGTCCATGGCACGCATTCGCGCGCATCGGGGCCGGTGTCGTTCATGAAGGTGTTCGACGCGTCGTGCGCCACCGTGGAATCGGCCGGCGCGCGGCGCGGTGCGCAGATGGGGGTGCTGCGTGCCGACCATCCCGATATCGAAGCCTTCATCCATGCCAAGGACGGCGGCGAGCTGACCAACTTCAATCTGTCGATCGGCGTGGACGATGCCTTTATGCAGGCCGTCGAGGATGATGGCGAGATCGAGCTGGTCCACGAGGCCACGCCGGCCCCCGAGGCGATCGCGGCGGGAGCGTGGCGGCGCGACGATGGCATGTGGGTCTATCGCCGGGTAAGCGCGCGGCAACTGTGGGACCAGGTCATGCAGGCGACCTACGACCATGCGGAGCCCGGCATCCTGTTCCTTTCCCGCATCAACGCCGACAACAACCTGTACTACTGCGAACGCATCGAGGCCACCAATCCGTGCGCCGAACAGCCGCTGCCGGCCTACGGCTGCTGCGACCTCGGCTCCATCGACCTCACGCGCTTCGTGCGCGCGCCGTTCTCGGAGGAGGCCGCGTTCGACTTCGAAACCTTCCGCGCGATGGTGCCGGTGGCCGTGCGCATGCTGGACAACGTGCTCGACGTGACCTACTGGCCGTTGCCGGAGCAGCGGGCCGAGGCCATGGCCAAGCGCCGCATCGGGCTGGGCTTTCTTGGTCTGGGCAGCGCGCTGGTGATGCTTGGCGTGCGCTACGACAGCGATGCGGGCCGTGAACTGGCGGCCCGCATCGCGCAGGCCATGCGTGACGCCGCCTATCTGGGTTCGACGGAACTGGCGCGCGAGAAGGGCGCGTTTCCGCTGTTCGATGCCGATGCCTATCTGGACAGCGCCTTCGCCCGGCGCCTGCCCCAGCCGGTACGCGAGGCGATCCGCGCCCATGGCATCCGAAACTCGCATCTGCTGTCGATCGCACCCACCGGCACGATCACGCTGGCGTTCGCCGACAACGCTTCCAATGGCATCGAGCCGGCGTTCTCGTGGACGTACCAGCGCCGCAAGCGCATGGCGGACGACAGCTACAAGGTGTACGAGGTCGCGGACCATGCGTGGCGCCTGTACCGGCATCTCGGCGGCGATACGGCGCAGTTGCCGGAGAGCTTCGTCACCGCGCTGCAGATGTCCGCGCTCGACCATATGAAGATGCTGCAGGCGGTGCAGCCCTATATCGACTCGAGCATCAGCAAGACGGTCAACGTGCCGGAGGACTATCCGTACGAAGCCTTCCGCAATCTCTATCTCGATGCCTGGAAGGCCGGGCTCAAGGGGCTGGCGACCTATCGCCCCAACCGCGTGCTGGGCGCGGTGTTGTCGGTGGAGCCGTCCGCCGGACAGGGCGGCGTGGCCGCCGCGGACGATCCGCTGCGCAAGCCATTCGGGAGCCGGCCAGTGGGCGATCTGGAAGGGGTCACGTCCAAGGTCGAGTACATGACCTACGAGGGCCACAAGACGGTCTACCTGACGGTGAACTTCATGCGCGTGACCGGCGTGGTCGACGGCAAGCCGGCCACGATCGAGCGGCCGGTCGAATTCTTCATGCCGGCCGGCCAGCGCAGCGAGGGCCAGCAGTGGATCACGTCGACCATGCGGCTGCTATCGATGGTGGCGCGCTCCGGCGGCTCGATCGCCAAGGCGCTGGCCGATATGCGCAATGTGGTCTGGGACAAGGGCACCGTACGCTACGGCGTTCTCACGCGGCAGGACGGTACCGAGGTGCCCCGCTTCCACGATTCCGAGGTGGCGGCGATCGGCTATGCGCTGCAACGCATCCTGATCAAGCGGGGTTTCCTGGACGTCGAAGGGCAGCAGGTGCCGGTGGCCACGCTGGCGGCGCGGCTTGCCCAGCGCGACGGTGGGCAGGCCATCGACGCCGCGCCGGCGAGCGCGCCCGGTGTCGCCACCGGCCCGGGCTCGGCATCGGCGCCCGGGGTCGGCTCGGGCAAGCGGTGTCCGGATTGCGGGGCGCACGCGCTGCACAAGGTGGATGGCTGCGCGAAGTGCGCGAATTGTGGGTATGTGGGGGAGTGTGGGTGACGCCGGTGGGGTAATGGGTAGGCTGTGGCTGCCCTCTCCCCCGCCCCTCTCCCGCTTTGCGGGAGAGGGGGGAACACCGCGGGACATTTCCAATGCCGCCGGTTTGCTCCCCTCTCCCGCAAGGCGGGAGAGGGGCCGGGGGAGAGGGCAGTCACAGACAACCCCGACCGTCGCGCCACCCCCCCGCCAGCCCACCCGTCCAACCCACGCCATTTGCTACAATCGCCGCCATGAGTTATCAAGTTCTAGCGCGCAAATGGCGCCCCAGGGATTTCACCACGCTGGTCGGCCAGGAGCACGTGGTCCGCGCGCTCACGCATGCGCTGGAACAGCAACGACTGCATCACGCCTATCTGTTCACCGGCACGCGGGGCGTTGGCAAGACCACGCTGTCCCGCATCCTGGCCAAGGCGCTCAATTGCACCGGCGCCGACGGCAATGGCGGCATCACCGCGCAGCCCTGCGGGGTCTGCAAGGCGTGCACCGAGATCGATAGCGGCCGCTTCGTCGACTATATCGAGATGGACGCCGCCTCCAACCGCGGCGTCGACGAAATGGCGCAGCTGCTGGACAAGGCGGTGTATGCGCCAACGGTCGGGCGCTTCAAGGTCTATATGATCGACGAAGTGCATATGCTGACCAACCACGCCTTCAACGCGATGCTGAAGACGCTGGAAGAGCCGCCCGGCCACGTCAAGTTCATTCTCGCCACCACAGATCCGCAGAAGATTCCGGTGACCGTGCTGTCGCGCTGCCTGCAGTTCAACCTGAAGCAGATGCCGCCCGGCCATATCGTGTCCCACCTCGACCGCATCCTGGCCGAGGAGGGTATCTCGCACGACGGCAATGCGCTGCGCCTGCTCGCGCAGGCGGCCAACGGCTCGATGCGCGACGCGCTGTCGCTGACCGATCAGGCCATCGCGTACAGCGCCGGCGACGTGTCCGAGGCGTCGGTGCGCGGCATGCTGGGTGCGATCGACCAGAGCTATCTGGTGCAATTGCTCGATGCGTTGGCCGCCGAGGACGGGGCCGCGATGCTGGCGGTCGCGGACAGCATGGCCGACCGCAGCCTGTCGTTTGCCGGCGCGCTGCAGGACCTCGGTTCCCTGCTGCACAAGATCGCGCTGGCGCAGGCGGTGCCCGCGTCGGTGCAGGACGAATGGCCCGAGGCCGCCGACGTCCGCCGTCTGGCCGGCCTTTTCGACGCGCAGGAAGTGCAGCTGTTCTACCAGATCGCCAATCTGGGCCGCAGCGAGCTGGCGTTGGCGCCCGACGAATACGCCGGCTTCACCATGGCGCTGCTGCGCATGCTGGCCTTCCGTCCGTCCGCGTTGCCGCCGACGCCTGCCACGCCGGCAGGGCAGGCCGGCATGGGTGGCTCTGGCCCGGTGGCGCGTGGAGCCGGCAGGCCCGCCATGGCGGCCAGTCCGCGCGGCGCGAGCGCCGGGACGGAGGCCACGCCGGTGGCAGCCATGCCTGCCGCCGCGCAGGCTCGGCCCGCGCCTCAACCGCAGGTGGCACGCCCGGCCCCGGCCCCCGCCGCACCCGTCGCGGCCAATGTATCCCCGGCCGCCTCCGCGCCGGCATCGGCAGCCCCGGCGTCCGCATCGCCGGGCGACGGCAAGCCGCTGTCGCCGGCCCGTGCGGCGCKGGCAGCCGCGCGGCAGGCCTCGGCCAATCGTGGTGGCGGGCAGACTCGCACGATGGGCGCCTCGGCGGCCACGGCGTCGGGCAGCACGTCCGTGCCGACGCCCATGCCGGCACGTCCAGCCGCGTCGCCCCCGGCGTCCACATCAAGGCCCACGGCAGCGCCGGCACGACAGCCCGAGCCCCCGGCCGCCGCGCGGCAACGGCGGGAGCTTGCCGGTGGCAACGACGTACCGCCGTGGGNAGGCCCACGGCAGCGCCGGCACGACAGCCCGAGCTGCCGGCCAGCGAGCCGCCGCCATGGGAGCTTGCCGGTGGCAACGACGTACCGCCGTGGGAAGAACTGCCGCCTGATCTGGCGCTGATCGGCCCCGACGAGCCCGACTTCGGCTTCGCCGCGCCGGCCCAGCCCACGCAGGCAGCCCGGCCGGCTGCACGCACGGCCGAAGCGGCGCCGTCGCGCCCGGCACCGGCACCGACGTCCGTGGCACCCGCTTGCACCGAAGCCGACGATGGCACGCCGCCCGTATTCAGCGGCGAGTGGCCCGCCCTCGCGGCGAGCCTGCCGCTGAAGGGGCTGGCGCAGCAGCTCGCCCACCAGAGCGAACTGGCCCGGGTGCAGGGCCGCACTTTCATATTGCGCGCGCCGGTGGCGGCGATCACCGAAGGGGGCGCGGTCGAGCGGCTGGCCCAGGCGCTGTCCGAACACTTTGGCGCAGCGGTGCGCGTGCAATGCGAGGTCGGTGCGGTCAGCGAGACCGTGGCGGCGTTCGATGCGCAGACACGCGCCGAACGCCAGCGCGCCGCCGAGGCGGCGATCGAGAGCGACCCCTTCGTGCAGGGCTTGTTGCGCGAATTCGGCGGTCACATCGTGCCCGGCTCGATTCAGCCGCGCGCGCTGTGACGGCACACGGTTCCAACCCTTAGCAGGCGCGGCCGGTACCCGACACCGTCCATCCCACCACGGTACCGCCGCCGCCACGATCCACCGAATCCACCGATACCAGGAGAAGCATCATGATGAAGGGCCAACTCGCCGGGCTGATGAAGCAAGCCCAGCAGATGCAGGAAAACATGAAGAAGATGCAGGAGCAGCTCGCCCAGATCGAGGTCGAGGGCCAGTCTGGCGCCGGCCTGGTAAAGGTGGTGATGACCTGCAAGAACGACGTCAAGCGCGTGACCATCGATCCCAGCCTGCTGGCCGAGGGCGAGGACAAGGAGCTGCTGGAGGATCTGGTCGCCGCCGCCTTCAACGACGCGGTCCGCAAGGCCGAGGCCACCACGCAGGAAAAGATGGGCTCGATGACTTCCGGCCTGCCGCTGCCTCCGGGCTTCAAGCTGCCGTTCTAAGGAGGCGCATCGCGAGTCCGACCAGCATGATCGTCATCGAGCGCCGGCCATGAAGGCGCCCACTCCCACCTCGCTGCAGGCGCTGGTCGAGGCGCTGCGCGTGCTGCCCGGCGTGGGGCCGAAGTCGGCGCAGCGCATGGCCTACCACCTGTTGCAGCACGATCGCGACGGCGCGCGCCGGCTCGGCGACGCGTTGCGCGGGGCCGCCGACAGCGTGCGGCACTGCGCGCGCTGCAATACCTTCACCGAGGCCGAGGTCTGCGAGACGTGCCTGGACGAGCGTCGGGACGCCTCGCTGCTGTGCGTGGTGGAGACGCCGGCCGACCAGGTGATGATCGAACAGACGCTGACCTATCGCGGCCAGTATTTCGTGCTGATGGGCCGGCTGTCGCCGCTCGATGGCGTGGGGCCGCGTGAAATCCATCTGGACCGGCTGCTGTCGCGCGCCACCGACCCGGCGCTGGGCGGTCCGGTGTCCGAGGTCATCGTCGCCACCAATTTCACCAGCGAGGGCGAGGCCACCGCGCACTACATCGGCGAGATGCTGAAGGCGCGCGGTCTCAAGGTGTCCCGGCTGGCGCGCGGCGTGCCGGTGGGCGGCGAGCTCGAATACGTCGATGCCGGCACCATCGCGCGCGCGGTGATGGACCGCCGAAGCCTGTGAGCGCGCCTGTCCTGTTCTCTTCGCCGCGGCGCCGCGCCACGGCCTGGCGGATGCCATGAATCTCGCGCGCTTCGACCTCGTGACGCTGGGGCTGTTTGTCGCGGTGGCGCGGCATGGCAGCATTTCGGCCGGTGCGCGCCAGTCGCACCTGGCCGTGGCGGCCGCCAGCAAACGCATCTCGGACCTCGAGGCGGCGGTGGGCGCGCCGCTGTTCTTCCGTCATGCCGCCGGCGTGCAACTGACCGAGGCCGGCCAGGCCTGTTTCCATCATGCGCTGACGATCCTGCAGGATGTCGAACG
Source organism: Cupriavidus gilardii J11 (assembly GCF_007829435.1). Lineage (GTDB taxonomy): Bacteria > Pseudomonadota > Gammaproteobacteria > Burkholderiales > Burkholderiaceae > Cupriavidus > Cupriavidus gilardii_D. The sequence continues at coordinate 67,659 of NZ_VLJN01000012.1, read as the reverse complement.
CATGGCCGGCGTGATGTCCGACTATGCCTCCGGCGTGCGCGGCCAGGTCCGCGTATGCGCCAATACGTCGGCGATCACGCAGTTCCTGCCCGACGATCTCGCTGGGTTCATGCGGCTGCATCCGACCATCCGCATCGAACTGGAAGAGCAGAACAGCGGCGATATCGTCGCCGCCCTGGTCGAGAACCGCGCCGACGTCGGCATCTTCGCCGACCGCACGCCCAGTGCCGGGCTGGTGACCGTCGAGTATCGGCAGGACGAACTGGTGCTGGTCACGCCGCCGGGGCATCCGTTATCGCAGCGCGGGCCCGTGCGCTATGCCGATACGCTGGAATTCGACTTCGTCAGCCTGCCGCAGGTCACGTCGCTTGCCGCGCGGCTGCTGGAGGAAAGCAGCCGGCTGGAACGGCCATTCCGGCTGCGCATCCAGGTCCGCAGCTTCGACGCGATGTGCCGCATGGTAATGGCCGGTCTCGGGGTCGGCGTATTGCCGCGCATCGCCGCCGAACCGCATGTCAAATCGATGGGACTGTCGCTGGTACAGCTGCAGGACGCGTGGGCCAAGCGCTCGCTGCTGATCGGCATGCGCGACCCCGCCGCCTTGACGGTGTCGGCACGGCTCTTGATCACGCATCTTTGCGGGGACAGGGCGCCGTTCTAGCGATGCAGGCTGCCTCTCCCGCTTGCGGGAGAGGGGAGCATTTCCTCTGCGAGAGAGGGGAGTACGTATATACCCTCATGCTTTCGCGTTCCGTGAAAGCCCGCTTCTCCAAACGTCGATTCCGCCACTCGCCCCGCTGCGGCACACTGCCGCAAAACAGGCAATACACACCATAACGACTATCGCCGGCCCCCGGCGCATCTCATCCGGAGACACTCTCGCATGGCGCGACAGATTCTCGAAGGCATCCGTGTGCTCGAGCTCGGGCAACTGATCGCCGGCCCGTTCGCGGCCAAGACGCTGGCGGATTTCGGCGCCCACATCATCAAGGTGGAGCCCCCCGGACAGGGCGATCCGCTGCGCAAATGGCGCATGCTCTATCAGGACACATCGGTCTGGTGGGAAGCGCAATCGCGCAACAAGCAGTCGATCTGCATCGACCTGCGCAATCCCGACGGCCAGGCACTGGTGCGCAAGCTCGCAGCCGAGGCCGACGTGCTGATCGAGAACTTCCGGCCCGGCACCATGGAGAAGTGGGGCCTCGGCTGGGACGAACTGCATGCCGCCAACCCGAAGCTGATCATGCTGCGCGTGTCCGGCTATGGCCAGACCGGTCCGAAGAAGGACGAGCCCGGCTTTGCCGCGGTGGCCGAGGCCATGAGCGGGCTGCGCCATCTGACCGGCGAGCCCGGCCGGCCGCCCGTGCGTGCGGGCCTGTCGCTGGGCGACACCATCGCCGGCCTGCATGGCGCGCTGGGAATCCTGCTCGCCCTGTATGAGCGCGACGCGCGTGGCGGCACCGGGCAGGTCATCGATGTGGCGCTGTACGAAGCGCTGTTCAACCTGAGCGAAAGCCTGCTGCCCGAGTACTCGGCCTTCGGCGCCGTGCGTCAGCCGGCCGGCGGCGCGCTGCCCGGCATTGCGCCGTCCAACGCGTACCCGTGCGCTGGCGGCGAGTACGTGCTGGTGGCGGCCAACGGCGACGCGATCTTCAGGCGGCTGATGCAGGCAATTGGACGTAACGATCTGGCCGACGATCCGGAGCTGGCTCGCAACGACGGCCGCGTCAAGCGCGTGGACGAGCTCGATGCCGCCATCGCCGCATGGACGCGCACGCAGGCGCTGGACGATGCGCTACGCGTGCTGCGCGACGCGCAGGTGCCGTCCGGTCGCATCTATACCGTCAAGGACATCGCCGAAGACCCGCATTACCGCGCGCGCGGCGTGATCGAGAGCGTGACCGCGGCCAGCGGGCTGACGGTCGAAGTGCCCGGCATCGTGCCCAAGCTGTCGGGAAGTCCAGGGGCGATCCACGATCGGGCACCCACGCTGGGCGAGCATACGGACGCGGTGCTGGCGCAGGCGGGCTTCGATGCCGCCACCGTGGCCGATCTGCGCGCACGAGGAGTCATCGCATGAGCGCCGCCACCCGCATCAATCGCTTTGCGCTGCGCGGCCCGGCCCGCATCGAGATCAACGAGGTCGCGCCGCGCGACGGTCTGCAGATCGAGCCCGTGGTGGTGCCCACCGACGCAAAGGTGGCGCTGCTCGACGCCTTGTCCGACTGCGGCTTCGCCCGCATCGAGGCAACCTCGTTCACGTCGGCGCGCGCCATTCCGGCACTGGCCGATGCCGAAGCGGTGATGCACCGCATCCGCCGTGCAGCGGGCGTGCGCTATACCGTGCTGGTGCCGAACCTGCGCGGCCTCGAACGTGCGCTGTCCTGCGGTCCGGACGAGGTCAATCTCGTGATGTCGGCCAGCGAGACGCACAACCGCGCCAACCTGCGCATGACGCGCGCGCAGTCGCAGGCGCAGCTGCTGGCCATGATCGAGGCCGCTCGCGCGGCCAACGTGGCCATCAACGTGTCGCTGTCGACGGTATTCGGCTGCCCCTTTGAAGGCGACGTCGATCCGGACGCCGTGATGGCATTGGCACGCATCTTCGCCGGGGCCGGCGCCAACGGCATCACGCTGTGCGATACCACCGGCATGGCGTACCCCACGCAGGTGCGGGCGCTTTGCGAGATATTCCAGAACGCATTGCCCGATACGGCGCTGACCATCCACCTGCACAACACCCGCGGCATGGGCCTGGCCAATGCGCTCGCGGCGTGGGAGGCCGGCGTGACCCGCTTCGATGCGGCGGCGGGCGGGCTCGGCGGTTGTCCCTACGCACCCGGTGCGTCGGGCAACGTATCGACGGAGGAACTGGTGCATATGTTCGCGTCGATGGGCGTGGACACCGGCGTGGACCTGCAGCGCCTGCTGGCCGTGGTGGCCGGGCTGGGCGATGTGGTGCAGCGCGAGGTGAGCAGCCAGCTGTTGCGCGCGGGTCCGCGCCTGGCCACGCATCAGCCGCCAGCGTGGCTGGCCGAACATTTCGCCGGGCAGGCGTAGCAGCGGGAGTATGCGGCGGCAGCGCCCGAAGTTAACGCCGTCGCCTTCAACAACAACGATCAACGATTCACCGAGGAGACTCAAGATGTCATTCGCTTCCTTTCGTTCGTCCGTGAAGCCGGCGCGCCGCCGGCTG
>NZ_VLJN01000012.1:7532-64252 GCF_007829435.1 Cupriavidus gilardii J11 | reverse complement strand
CCAGCCGGTGGTGGTCGACAACCGTCCCGGCGGCAACGGCAGCATCGCCGCGCAGCTGGTGTCGCGCGCGCAGCCGGACGGCTACACGCTGCTGGTCCAGTATTCGGGCTTCCACGTCATCACGCCGCTGCTGATGAAGAACCTGCCGTGGGATCCGGTCAAGGATTTCGCGCCGGTGGCCAACCTGCTGTCGGCGCCGCAGGTGCTGGTGGTCCGTCCGAGCCTGCCGGTAAAGACGCTGCCGGAACTGGTCAAGTACGCGAAGGCGAATCCCGGCAAGCTGAATTACGCGTCGTCGGGCAACGGCTCGCTGCAGCACGTGTCAACCGAGCTGCTGAACCAGATGGCCGGCATCAAGATGGCCCACGTTCCCTATAAGGGCACGGGCCCGGCCATGACCGACCTGCTGGCCGGCACCGTGGACCTGACGATCACCACGCCGCCCCCGCTGATCCCGCATATCGCGGCCGGCAAGCTGCGCCCGCTGGTGGTGACCAGCAAGAACCGTTTGTCGTCGCTGAAGGAGGTACCGTCGGCACCCGAGGCGGGCTACGGCGATCTCGACGTGTCGTCGTGGTTCGCGATGTACGCGCCGGCCAATACGCCGAAGGCGGTGATCGATCGCCTTACCGGCGAGATCGACAGGATCATGAAGACGGAGACCTTCCGCAGCAAGGCCGAGCAACTCGGCGCCGAGGCAAAGTACATGAGCCCGAAGCAGCTGGACGACTACCAGCGTGCCGAGTTGAAGCGCTGGGAGAAGGTGGTCAAGGCCGCCGACATTCACGCCGAGTAAGACAAGGCCCAAGCGTTGTGCCGACGCGGTGGGCCGTCTTTCGCGGCGCCGCACTGCATCGCATTGCGGGCTGGCCGCAGGGCGACGGACGAAGCGCCCGCGCCAGCGCGGTCGTCGATGAGCATCGACGGCACGCAGCCGTATCACGTGCCGCTTGCGATTCCGTCAGCCAATCGAAAGATTGCTTCGCTAAGCTGGCGCGCGGCCGCGGCCCCGCGCTAGGTAGTGATCCCGATTGGGATGCCCGCCACTGGTCGGGTAGCATGGCGGGAGGCCGCTCGGCGGCCGCCGATGCGGCGTCTGTAAATAACGAGGTAGGAGGGACGGATGTACAACAAACGATTCTGGAAACAGGCGCTGATCGCGCTCGCGCTTTTCCTGGCCGGCTGGTTCACCTTCGGCGGCTTCGCGCATGCGCAGGGCAAGCTGGAAAAGACCAAGGTCACCATCGCCGTCGGCGGCAAGAACCTGTTCTATTACCTGCCGCTGACCATCGCCGAGCGCCAGGGCTACTTCAAGGATGAAGGACTCGACGTCGAGATCGTCGACTTCGCCGGCGGCGCCAAGGCACTGCAGGCCGTGGTCGGTGGCAGCGCCGACGTCGTGTCTGGCGCCTACGAGCACACCATCAACCTGCAGGCCAAGGGCCAGAGCTATCGCGAGTTCGTGCTGCAGGGCAGGGCGCCGCAGATCGTGCTGGTGACGTCCAACAAGACCATGCCCGACTTCAAGTCCGTCGCGGACCTGAAGGGCAAGAAGATCGGCGTCACGGCGCCGGGTTCGTCGACCAACATGATGGCCAACTTCGTGCTGGCCAAGGCCGGCCTGAAGCCGTCCGACGTATCGTTCATCGGCGTGGGCGCCAGCAACGGCGCGGTGGCCGCGATGCGTTCGGGCCAGATCGACGCGATGGCCAACCTCGACCCGGTCATCTCGATGCTGACGCAGAAGAACGAGGTGCGCATCGTTTCGGACACCCGTACGCTGAAGGACACGCAGGCCGTGTTCGGCGGCAATATGCCGTCCGGTTGCCTGTACGCGTCCAACGAATTCATCGAGCAGAATCCGAATACCACCCAGGCGCTGACCAATGCGATGGTGCGGGCGCTGAAGTGGCTGCAGAAGGCCGGTCCGTCCGACATCGTGAAGACCGTGCCGGAAAGCTATCTGCTGGGCGACCGGGCGCTGTACCTGGCCGCCTGGGAAAAGGTCCGCGAGGCGATCTCCCCGGACGGCATGATGCCCGCCGACGGTCCGCGCACCGCGCTGGCCACGCTGCAGCAGTTCGACGCGGCGCTGAAGGGCAAATCCATCAAGCTGGACCAGACCTTCACCAATACCTTCGTGCAGAAGGCCAACGCCAAGTACAAGTAAGCGCGACGCTTCGCGTCCGCGCCTGACGCGGAAGGCCCGCTGCTTCTGGCGGGCCTTGTTCTTCCCGCAGGCGCCTTTGTATCAGACCACGCCGTAGGCGCCGCCGCTGGTGGCAGCGCTTTACGCGTCCCCACACGCACAGCATGAGTACTCCCGCCCTTTCCCTCGACAACGTCACCTGTACCTTCGTCTCGCGCGAGGACCGCAGCCAGCGCTATACCGCCGTCAAGGACGTGACGCTGGCCATCGCCCCCGGCGAATTCGTTTCGGTGGTCGGTCCCACCGGCTGCGGCAAGTCCACGCTGCTGAATGTCGGCGCGGGCCTGTTGATGCCATCGTCGGGCGAGGTGCGCGTATTCGGCGAGCCTCTGTCCGGCATCAACACGCGCGCCGGCTACATGTTCCAGACCGAGGCGCTGATGCCGTGGCGCAGCGCGCTCGACAACGTCGTCGCCGGCCTGGAATTCCGCGGCGTGCCACGCGATCAGGCCGTGAAGGAAGGTGAGGAGTGGCTGCGCCGCGTCGGCCTCGGCGGGTTCGGCGACCGTTACCCGCACCAGCTGTCCGGCGGCATGCGCAAGCGCGTGGCGCTAGCCCAGACGCTGGTGCTCGATCCCGACATCATCCTGATGGACGAACCGTTCTCCGCCCTCGATATCCAGACGCGCCAGCTGATGGAGAACGAGGTGCTCGAACTGTGGGCCGCCAAGCGCAAGGCGGTGCTGTTCATCACCCACGATCTGGACGAGGCCATCGCCATGAGCGATCGCGTGGTGGTGCTGTCGGCCGGTCCCGCCACGCACCCGATCGGCGAATTCGCCATCGACCTGCCGCGCCCGCGCGACGTGGCGGAGATCCGCAACCATCCCCGCTTCGTCGAACTGCATGCGGCAATCTGGGACGTGCTGCGCGAGGAAGTGCTCAAGGGCTACGCGCAGCAGCGCAAGGTCGCGTAGGCGACGGGCGGCCACGCTTTCAACCAACGACAACAACCGCGATTTCACCGCTTATCGCTTATGGCATTCCGTACCGACTCCAAGGGCATGTTGCGCGTCTGGCAACTGCTGGTCCTCGTGTTGATCCTCGGCGCATGGCACATCGCCACGCGCTCGCAGCAGGTCGCCTTCTTCTTCGGTGAACCCTGGCTGGTGGCGCAGCGCGTCTGGGCCTGGTTCTTCATCGACCGCGACATCTACCTGCACCTCGGCGTGACGCTGCTGGAGACCGTGCTGGCCTTCGGCATCGGCACCATCGCGGGTCTGGGCGTGGGCCTGTGGCTTGCGCTGAGTCCGGTCACGTCGGCGATCCTCGACCCCTACATCAAGGCGATGAATTCGATGCCGCGCGTGATTCTCGCGCCGATCTTCGCCGTGTGGTTTGGCCTGGGCATCTGGTCGAAGGTCGCGCTGGCCGTCACGCTGGTCTTCTTCATCGTGTTCTTCAACGTGTACCAGGGCGTCAAGGAAGTCAGCCCGGTGGTGCTGGCCAATGCGCGCATGCTGGGCGCGAACCAGAAACAGCTGCTGCGCCACGTCTATCTGCCCAGCGCAACGAGCTGGGTATTCTCGTCGCTGCATACGTCGGTGGGCCTGGCCTTCGTCGGCGCGGTGGTCGGCGAATACCTGGGCTCGGCGCGTGGCGTCGGATATCTGATCCTGCAGGCCGAGGGCACCTTCGACATCAACACGGTGTTCGCCGGCATCGTCGTGCTGACCGCGTTCGCGCTGGTGCTGGACTGGATGGTCGCGGTAGTGGAACGCCGCCTGATGAAGTGGCAGCCCAAGAGCGGCGAAACCGAAAAACTTTGACCCCTGTCCTTCTCCCCTCTCCCGCTTKGCGGGAGAGGGGCCGGGGGAGAGGGCAGTATCAGCCAACCACCGCCCCCATCCCCTCTCACGGCACAATCACCACCTTCCCCGTCACCTTCCGCGCCTCCATATCCTTCAACGCCTGCACCGTCTGCTCCAGCGGATAGCGCGCCGAGATATGCGGCCGGATCTTGCCCTCGCGCATCCAGCCCAGCATCTGCGCCATATTGGCCTGGTTCGCCCGCGGTTCCCGCCGCGTGAATTCTCCCCAGAACACGCCCACCAGCGACGCGCCCTTGAGCAGCGCCAGATTCAGCGGCATCCTGGGAATCTCGCCATTGGCAAAGCCCACCACCAGATAGCGGCCACGCCAGCCGATCGAGCGGAATGCGGGTTCCGCATAGACGCCGCCAACGGGGTCATAAATCACGTCCGGCCCCTTGCCATCGGTCAGTGCCTTGATGCGCTCGCGCAAGTCTTCGCTGCTGTAGTTGATCAGCGCGTCGGCCCCGTGCTGCTTGCACACCGCCAGCTTCTCGTCGGTCGAGGCCGCGGCGATCACGCGCGCGCCGATCGCCTTGCCGATCTCGATGGCCGCCAGGCCCACGCCGCCGGCCGCGCCCAGCACCAGCATGGTTTCGCCGGCCTTCAGCTGGCCGCGATCAATCACCGCATGGTGCGAGGTCCCATAGGTCAGGGTGAACGCCGCGGCGGTTTCGAAATCGATGCCTTCGGGCATCGGCACGACCGCGTGGGCGGGCGCCTTGGCCTGCGTCGCGAATGCGCCGTTGCCGAGATAGGCGATGACCTTGTCGCCGGGCTTCACGTGCGACACGCCTTCGCCGACCGCGCGCACCACGCCGGCCAGCTCCGATCCCGGCGAAAAGGGAAGCTGTGGCTTGGCTTGATACTTGTTCTGGATAATCAGCACGTCCGGAAAGTTGACGCCGGCGGCCTTCACGTCGATGACGACCTCATTGGCGCCGGCTTCCAGGTCGGGCAGGGTTTCGAGTACCAGCGATTCGGGTGGCCCCCAGGCCTTGCACAGGACGGCTTTCATCGTGTCTCCATTGGATTGGCGTTGATATGCTGTTTGAGCGCCGGAACGCGGGTACGCGTTCCGGTCGTGCCTGCCTGGCGCTATGTCGCGCGACGTCGTTCGGGTGGTCGTGTGCGCCGGGCCCGGGTCGCACCTAGTGTAGCGCAGAAAAGCACGGTCGTTCAGTAGTCGGGACGAGCCTTCCCGCGACGCCGGCGGGATGCGTGGGGCGCGGCGCGTCGGGTACAATCGCGGCCATGCATATCCTTCTCGCCAACGACGACGGTTATCTCGCGCCAGGACTGGCGATGCTGCATGCCGCGCTGGCGCCGTTGGGCCGTATCACGGTGGTGGCGCCTGAGCAGAACCATAGCGGATCGTCCAATTCGCTGACCCTGCAGCGGCCGCTGTCGGTTTTCGAGGCGAAGGAGGGCGCGCAGAAGGGCTTCCGCTTCATCAACGGCACGCCCACCGATTGCGTCCATATCGCGTTGACGGGCCTGATCGAGGATCGTCCCGACCTCGTGGTGTCCGGCATCAACCAGGGCCAGAACATGGGCGAGGACGTGCTGTACTCCGGCACCGTGGCCGCCGCCATCGAAGGCTATCTGCTCGGCATCCCGTCGATCGCCTTCTCGCAGGTCGACAAGGGTTGGGAACACCTGGACGCGGCGGCTCGCGTCGCCCGCGACATCGTCGAGCGGACCATCTCCGCACCGCCGCCGGAACCCTTCCTGCTGAACGTCAATATTCCGAACCTGCCGTACGAGCATATCCGCGGCCTGCGTGCCACGCGCCTGGGCAAGCGCCATCCGTCACAGCCGGTCATCGCGCAGATGAATCCGCGCGGCGAGATGAACTACTGGATCGGCGCCGCTGGCGAAGCCATGGATGCCAGCGAGGGCACCGATTTCCACGCCACCGCGGAAGGCTTCGCCTCGCTCACTCCGCTGCAACTGGACCTGACGCATCGCGCTCAGCTCGACAGCCTGCGTCAATGGCTCGAATGAGCCGCGTGACCCGCCGCCTGTCGAATCCATGAGCTCGAGCCCGCGCCGACCGAAATTCCCGTTGACGCTCGATTCGGTGGTCGAGCGCACGCCCGCGCCGGCACGCACGGCCGGACTGCCCGCGCTGAGCGCCAACCGGGTGGCATCGACCAAGCCGCTGGCGCGCGCGGCCACCACGCCGATGCCTAAGCCGGTGGCCGCCTCGCTGGCACCCGGTCACGCGGCGCCTGTCATCGCGCCCCCCGCTACCACGGTCTCTCCGCACGGCTTTGTCCGCCATGCCCCCGCGCCCGCCGCGGTGACGGTTCCACCGCCGGCCGGCAGTGCGGTGCAGGCGCGTGCCACCGCGGCGCGCACCGGCGGCGGTGGCATGGCGTCGGAGCGGGCCCGATCCGCACTGGCGGCGCGGCTGCGTAGCGGCGGCATCCGCGACGAACGCGTGCTGCAGGCCATCGGCACCGTGCCGCGCCATCTGTTCCTCGAACCGGGACTGGCCTCGCAGGCCTACGAGGATGCCGCCCTGCCGATCGGCCATCAGCAAACCATTTCCAAGCCGTCGGTAGTCGCACGCATGATCGAGCTGCTGCGCCACGGCCTTGCGCCGGCCGACCCGCTGGATCGCGTGCTCGAAATCGGCACCGGTTGTGGCTATCAGGCCGCGGTGCTCAGCATGGTTGCCCGCGAGGTCTATTCGATCGAACGCATCCGGCCGCTGCATGAGCAGGCCAAGGCGAACTTGCGGCCGCTGCGCGTGCCCAACCTGCGCCTGCACTATGGGGATGGCCGCCTCGGTTTGCCGCAGGCCGCCCCGTTCTCGTCCATCATCCTGGCCGCGGCCGGCATGGAGGTGCCCGAAACGCTGCTGGAGCAGCTGGCGATTGGCGGGCGCTTGATCGCGCCGGTTGCCGTGGCGCCGCAGGGCGGGGCCCCAGGGCAGGGCATGTCGCAGCAATTGCTGCTGATCGAGCGGCACGGCCGCCATCGCTTTCACCGGACAGCGCTTGAAGCCGTTTTCTTTGTGCCATTAAAATCGGGCACCACCTGAGTAGAACTATGCACAACACCGTGATTTCGCAACGCCTCGCCCGAGCCGGCCAGATGACCGGCGCCTCCCTGCTGGTCGCCTTGCTTGCCGCCTGCGCATCGTCGCCGATGCCTGCGCCGGTGATCGACCGCACCACGGGTGCAAGCACGGCCCCGGCACCACTGGAGCCTGCGCCGCCCGGATACTATCGGGTCAAGCGTGGCGATACGCTGTACCGCATCGCGCTGGAGAACGGCCAGTCCTATCGCGATGTCGCCGCCTGGAACAATATCGTCAACGCGAACCAGATCGAGGTGGGCCAGCTGCTGCGCATCGTGCCGCCGGGCGCGGAAGTGAATGCCTCCGGCGTCGCCACCATGCCGGTCGCCCCGGCCGCCATCCAGGGCAAGCCGCTGGAGCCCGTGCCGTCCGCGACGACGCCTCCCGCCGCGGCGGCGTCGGTGCCTGCGGCGACGCCCCCCGCCACCCCGTCCGCCACGCCGCCCGTGGCGGCCGATGGCAGCCTGCAGCTGGCATGGCCGGCGCGGGGCCAACTGATCGGCCGCTTCGATGAAAAGGGTAACAAGGGCATCGATATCACCGGCCAAAAGGGTGAGGCCGTACTGGCCGCGGACGACGGTCGGGTCATCCACGTAGGCCCCTTGCGCGGCTACGGGAATCTTGTCATCATCAAGCACAACGAGACTTTTCTTACTGCCTATGGCCATAACGACAAGGTCGTCGTGGCAGAACAGGCGATGGTCCGCCGGGGTCAGAAGATTGCAGAGATGGGCAGCTCCGATGCCGATCGCGTAAAACTGCACTTCGAAGTACGCAGGAACGGGAAACCGGTCGATCCGATGCGGTACTTGCCGCCACAGTGAGGGTTCATGCCACGCCAGAAAACAGTCTCCTCCGGAACCGCCAGCCGCCCCCGCCGTGCCAAGCAACCGGAAACCCATTCTGGTGTGGCACGTCGCGAGACCGAAGCCGATGGCTTTGACCAGGAACTCGCGGCTGATCTGGTTCCCCTGACGGACGAGCCGATCGCGCCGGGCGCTGCCGCGGTAAGCCTGCGCGACACCGAACTGCTTGCCGATGAAGTCGACAGCGCCGCCGACGAAGACGAGGCGGAGGCCGACGAAGAGGAGGAGGCTGCCGCGGAGACGGCGGTCACCGAGCAGGAAGAATTCCGCAGCGCCTTGCATACCGAGCTCGCCGCCGATACCGTCCAGCACTATCTGAACCGCATCAGCATCAAGCCACTGCTGTCGGCCCCCGAAGAGCTGCATTTCTCCACGCTCGCCAAGGACGGCGACTTTTCCGCGCGGCAGGTGATGATCGAACGCAATCTGCGTCTGGTCGTCAGCATCGCCAAGGGCTATCTGAATCGCGGTGTGCCACTGCTCGACCTGATCGAGGAAGGCAATCTCGGCCTGATGCACGCCATCGAAAAATTCGATCCGTCGCGCGGCTTCCGCTTTTCGACGTACGCGACCTGGTGGATCCGCCAGAGCATCGAGCGCGCCATCATGAATCAGGCACGCACCGTTCGCCTGCCCGTTCACGTGATTCGCGAACTGAACCAGGTACTGCGCGCCAAGCGTCATCTGGAAAAGGGCGGCACCGACGGCCGCGATGCGAGCCTCGAGGATATCGCCCATCTTCTCGGCAAGACTCCCGACGAAGTACAGGACGTGCTGGCATTGAACGAGCACACCACGTCGCTGGATACGCCGTTCGATCTCGATCCGGGCTCGAGCCTGCTCGACTTCCTGTCGGATGAGCACAATGCCGCGCCGGACCAGGAGGTCGCGCATCGTGAGCTTGAGAACCTGATGAAGCTTTGGCTCGCGCGGCTGTCAGAGAAGCATCGCTATGTGGTCGAGCGCCGCTTCGGCCTGAACCATATCGAGCCCGCCACGCTCGAAGAACTCGCCGAGGAAATGGGGCTGACACGTGAGCGCGTGCGCCAGATCCAGCAGGAAGCGCTGGTCAAGCTCAAGCGCCATTTCGCTTCGCAGGGCGTGCGCAAGGACGCGGTGCTATGACGCCTGTGCTGGTATTCGACATCGAGACGGTTCCCGATGTCGCCGGCCTGCGCCGCTTGCACGATCATCCCGCCACGCTCAGCGATGCCGAGGTGGCGGAACTCGCCTTTGCGGCCCGACGCGAGAAGACGGGCAGCGACTTCCTGCCGCTGCATCTGCAACGCATCGTGGCAATTTCCTGCGTGCTGCGCCGCAATCAACGCGACGGCAGCGCGCTGTTCCATGTCGGCTCGCTCGGTAGCGAGGACGACGACGAGCCGGTGCTGATCCAGAAGTTCTACGACCTGATCGCGCGCTACAGTCCGCAACTGGTGTCGTGGAACGGCGGTGGCTTCGACCTGCCGGTGCTGCACTATCGCGGGCTGGTGCATGGCGTCACCGCGCCCCGCTATTGGGAGATGGGCGAGGGCCGCGACGACGACAGCCGCGACTTCAAGTGGAACAACTACATCAGCCGCTACCACATGCGGCATCTGGACCTGATGGACCTGCTGGCGATGTACCAGCCCCGCGCCGCCGCGCCGCTGGATGAGCTGGCCAAGCTGTGCGGTTTCCCCGGGAAGATGGGGATGGACGGCAGCAAGGTGTGGGAGGCCTACCAGCAGGGCCAGTTGCCGGCGATCCGCGCCTATTGCGAGACCGACGTCGTCAACACCTACCTGATGTACTGCCGCTTCCAGACCATGCGCGGCGGCATGACGCCGCGCGAGTTCGATGCCGAGATCGAGCTTGTGCAGGAGTCGCTGGCCGAACTGCCGGGTCCGCAGTGGATGGAATACCTGCAGGCGTTCCGGCTGACGCCATCGCGCAGCATTGCCGACGACGAGGATTGAGCGTCGGCCTTCCCTCCCCACGCCCCCGCAATTCAGCCGGTCTGGCCCGTATCGTCCCGTAGCGATAGATGGATCGGTTGATGGTCCGAAGCCTGCGTGTCCGCATTCACTTCGCATCGACGCACCCGCGGCAGCAAATCCTCGGTCACCAGCATGAAGTCGCAGGCAAAGGCCGGCCCCGGCCATTGCGCCTTGTCATGGATGCCGCAGGTAGGCGCGTGCGGCTGGCCGGGATGCGCATGCAGCCATGCATCGCGCAGCGCCAGGGTGCCGTCGTCGAAGGGTTCCAGCAGGCGACGATAGGCGTGATCTTCGGGTTTGCTGTTGAAGTCGCCACAGACGATCGCGCTGGCGGGGCGCGGTTCTGGCGTAAACGGGCCGAAGCGGGTTTCGGCCCGTGGCGGCCGTAGCGCATGGCCGCACGCCTGCGCATGCAGCTGTCTCAGTGCGTCGGCCTGCGCGTTGCGCTGCGGCGCCGAGTAATACTCCAGATGCGTGCACACGATCCGAAGCGGCAGGGTGTCCGCCAGGACCGTGGCTTCCAGTGCGACTCGCGGCATCGATGCCACCGTGGGGTCGGCCGGCCAGGGCAGCATGTGCCGGAATATCTCGCGGACCGGCAGGCGCGTTGCGATGATGTTGCCGAACTGCCGCGGTTTGCCGTCGTCGTCCAGCCGGTCGACACCGGCCGCGAACAGCAGCCGGAAGCCAGGCAGCAGCGCCGCCAGTTCCTCGACCTGGTCGGCCCCGGGCTGTCCCGGCATGCCGCTGAAGCCACGCGTTACCTCCTGCAGGCATAACACATCGAAGTCCGCGATGCCGCGCAGCGTGTCCACGATGCGCGGCAAATTGACGGTGCCATCGCAGCCGCGTCCCCACTGGATGTTCCAGCTGATCAGTTCCATGGTGTAAAGCCGTTGGTGTGCGGCATGTTGGCGGGGACCCAGTCGCGCCCCGGCGTCGCACCGCGACTGGTCTACAATCGCGCTTTCGCCAAACAATACGTCAGGTCCCGCTGGTGTCTCAAGTCGTGCCTTCTCCGTCCTCTCCCCATTTGCCCAAGCCGGAACAGCCGGCGTCGCAGGATCCCAGCGTGGTGATCGAAAGCCTCGACATGGAGGCGCGCGGTGTGGGCCGGCTGGTCAACGAAGACGGCACGCCGGGCAAGGTCATCTTTGTCGAGAGCGCGCTGCCCGGCGAGACGGTCACTTACCGCAGCTATCGGCGCAAGCCCAGCTTCGAGCAGGCGCATCTGGTCGAGGTACTGAAGCCATCCGTGATGCGCGTTCAGCCCGGATGTCCGCATTTCGGTATATGCGGCGGCTGCTCGATGCAGCATCTGGATTCGCGCGCCCAGCTTGCGATCAAGCAGCGCGTGCTGGAAGACAATCTGTGGCACCTGGCCAAGGTCAGGCCGGAAGTGGTGTTCCGCCCGATTGCGGGACCGGATTGGGGGTACCGGTATCGCGCGCGGCTGACCGTGCGGCATGTGGTGAAGAAGGGCGGGGTGCTGGTTGGCTTCCACGAGCGCAAGAGCAGCTATGTGGCGGACATGACGCAGTGTGCGGTGTTGCCGCCCCATGTCAGTGCCATGCTGGTGCCGCTGCGCGAACTGGTGGCGAAGTTGTCGATACGGGATCGGTTGCCGCAGATCGAGCTGGCGGTGGGGCAGGACGTCACCGCGCTGGTCCTGCGCATCCTGGAGCCGCTCACGAGCGCCGACGAGGAAGTGCTGCGCGTGTTTGCCGATCAGCATAATGTGCAGTTCTGGCTTCAGCCGAAGGGGCCCGATACGGTGGTGCCGTTCTATCCGCTGGATCGCGAGCTGGCCTACACGCTACCGGAATTCGGCGTGCGCATGCCGTTCAAGCCGACCGATTTCACGCAGGTCAACCACCAGATCAACCGTGTGCTGATCGGCCGCGCGCTGCGGCTGCTGGACGCCCGGCCCGACGACCGGCTGCTGGACCTGTTCTGCGGTATCGGCAATTTCACGCTGCCGCTGGCGACGCAGGGACGCGAGGTGATGGGTATCGAGGGCAGCGAGACGC
The DNA here is from genome assembly GCF_007829435.1 of Cupriavidus gilardii J11. Taxonomy (GTDB): domain Bacteria; phylum Pseudomonadota; class Gammaproteobacteria; order Burkholderiales; family Burkholderiaceae; genus Cupriavidus; species Cupriavidus gilardii_D. The sequence continues at coordinate 52,266 of NZ_VLJN01000012.1, read as the reverse complement.
TGACTTCCCGTGCGCTGGCCAACGCCGACTACAACGGCCTTGCGCACAAGGTGCGCTTCGCCTGCCGCAATCTGTTCGAGGTAAGTGCCGAAGACATCGCCGCGCTGGGCCGTTTCGACCGCTGGCTGATCGACCCGCCGCGTGAAGGCGCGCTCGCGGTCAGCAAGGCGCTGGCAGAGCTGTCCCAAGGGGGCAGCGACGTGTTGCCCAAGCGGATCGTGTACGTGTCGTGCAATCCGGCGACGCTGGCGCGCGACGCGGGCCTGCTGGTGCACGAGGCGGGATACCGGCTGCGCGGTGCCGGCGTGGTCAACATGTTCCCGCACACGTCGCACGTCGAATCGATTGCGGTATTCGACCGCGCCTGACTGAGCGGCAGGCAAAGAAAAAGCCGGCGCGAATCGCGCCGGCTTTTTTTGTTGTCGGCTGCCTGGGTTATGCGTCCGCTACTCGCGATTTCCGCCGAAGATGCCCAGCAGCGCCAACAGGTTGGCGAACACGTTGTAGACGTCCAGGTAAATGGCCAGCGTGGCGGTGATGTAGTTCGTCTCGCCGCCGTTGACCACGCGCTGCACGTCGAACAGGATGTACGCCGAGAAGATGCCGATCGCGATCACCGAGACGGTGATCATCAGCGACGGCAGTTGCAGCCAGATATTGGCGACGCTGGCCAGGATCAGCAGGATCACGCCGACGAACAGGAACTTGCCGAGGCCCGAAAAATCGCGCTTGCTGACCGTTGCGATGGTGGCCATGGCCGCGAACACAGCCGCCGTGCCCCCGAACGCGTACATGATCAGCGCCGGCCCGTTCGAGAACTGCAGCACCGAGCCGATCAGCCGCGACAGCATCAGGCCCATGAAGAACGTGAAGGCCAGCAGCAGCACCACGCCCATGGCGCTGTTCTTGGTTTTCTCGATGGCGAAGAAGAAGCCGAAGGCGATGGCCAGGAACAGGATCAGCGACAGGCCCGGGCTGGCAGCCATGAAGCTGAAGCCGGTGGCCACGCCGATCCAGGCGCCCAGCACGGTGGGAACCATCGACAGCGCCAGCAGCCAATAGGTATTGCGCAGGACCCTGTTGCGCACGGTAACGGCGCCAGCGGTGGCGGCCGCGTTGCCGAACCCGTAGGTATTCAGCTTGTCGTTCATGATTGCTCCTCTCTAGCAGGATGGCGGTGCCGGAAGGCCCGGCTTGCATGCCGCCAATGTGGCATCGTCCCGGCCTGTTTGCAAGTGTTAGCTAATAGTTGCATGTCAGTTGCGGGAAATTGACGCATGCCTGGACGCATGCTTTGAGTGCGACGGCTCCGCTTCGTTCCCCTGAGAGGGCGAAAAAAAGTGCTTTTTAATCACCTTGGCGGGCCAGGGGGCACGTGCTTGACAGGCTTTCGAACCGGGCCGTGTCCCGTGCTAGAATCTCGTGTTTCCCCTATTGCTAAACCCTTCATTTTTCGGAGTTTTTATGGCGATCGAACGCACCCTGTCGATTATCAAGCCGGATGCCGTGGCCAAGAACGTTATCGGCCAGATCTACGCCCGCTTTGAGGCCGCTGGCCTGAAGATCGTGGCGGCCAAGATGGTTCATCTGTCGCGCGGCGAAGCCGAGCAGTTCTATGCCGTGCACAAGGAGCGTCCGTTCTTCAAGGATCTGGTCGACTTCATGGTGTCGGGCCCGGTGATGATCCAGGTCCTGGAAGGCGAGAACGCCATCGCGAAGAACCGTGAGCTGATGGGCGCCACCGACCCGAAGAAGGCCGTGAAGGGCACCATCCGCGCCGACTTCGCCGACAGCATCGACGCCAACGCCGTGCACGGCTCGGATGCCGCCGAGACGGCGGCCGTCGAAGTGTCGTTCTTCTTCCCGGGCATGAACGTTTACTCGCGTTGATGGTCCTGCATTGTCTCGCCCGCGTCGCGAAACTAGACTGACATCCGCCACACTGCCGCCGACATGAACGAACTCGTCAACCTGCTCGATCTGGACGCCGACGGGCTCACCGCGTATTGCGGCGGGCTCGGCGAGAAGCCGTTTCGCGCACGGCAGCTGCAGCGCTGGATTCACCAGTTCGGCGCGAGCCGCTTTGACGCGATGTCGGACCTTGCCAAGTCGCTGCGCGAAAAGCTGGCCACGCGCGCGGAAATCCGCGCGCCGGCGGTGATCACCGATCACCTGTCGGCCGATGGCACGCGCAAGTGGCTGCTCGATGTCGGCAACGGCAACGCGGTCGAGACAGTGTTCATTCCCGAGGAAACGCGCGGCACGCTTTGCGTGTCGTCGCAGGCCGGCTGCGCGGTGAACTGCCGCTTCTGCTCGACCGGCAAGCAGGGTTTCTCCCGCAACCTGACCACGGGCGAGATCATCGGCCAGCTGTGGATGGCCGAGTTCGCGATGCGCGCCCAGCTTGGGCGGGGTCCGAAGGACGACCGCGTCATCTCCAACGTGGTGATGATGGGCATGGGCGAGCCGCTGCTCAATTACGATCAGGTGGTGCCGGCGATGCGGCTGATGCTGGACGACAACGCCTACGGGCTGTCGCGCCGCCGCGTCACGCTGTCCACCTCCGGCGTGGTACCGATGATCGACCGGCTCGCGCGCGACCTGCCGGTGGCCCTGGCGGTGTCGCTGCATGCCTCGAACGATGCGCTGCGCGACCATCTGGTGCCGCTGAACCGCAAGTACCCGCTCGCGGAACTGATGGCGGCCTGCCGCCSCCATCTGGAGTTCGCCCCGCGCGACTTCATTACTTTCGAATACTGCATGCTGGACGGCGTCAACGACGGCGTCGAACATGCCAGGGAACTGTTGAAGCTGGTGGCCGACGTGCCATGCAAGTTCAACCTGATCCCGTTCAATCCTTTCCCGGAATCCGGGCTCAAGCGCTCGAACAACGAGCAGATCCGGCGTTTCGCCCAGGTGTTGATGGACGCGGGCATCGTCACGACGATCCGCAAGACGCGCGGCGACGACATCGACGCCGCATGCGGCCAACTGGCCGCGGAGGGGCGCGTGCAGGACCGAACGCGCTTGGCGCAGCGCGGCCGCATCGCGCAGATTCCGCCAGTGGTGGCCGCGCCGGCTGGCGAGGCGCGATCCGCATGATGGCTGCGCGGGTCGGGCTTTGCGCCGCAGCGCGGTGGCCGTCGGGCACCACCGCGTCGCCCCGAGGCGATTTCGCTTGGTTTCCGGACCATTCCGGCCGTTATACGCATGCGGAGCCAATGCACGGACGTGTCGATGAGCGGCCGCCGATGTTGGCAAACTGAGCGCATACGAACAAGGAGCATGGGATGAGTGAGTACGAGCGAGCCCAGAGCCAGGCCGACTCGACCAGCACGGACGGCGCGGCGAACGCCGTCGCCCGCGAGATCGGTCAGAACCTGGCCCGCGGCCGGGAGGCGCAGGGTCTGTCAGTGGACGACGTCAGCGCGCGGCTGAAGGTGCCGGCGCAGAAGGTGATGGCCGTGGAATCGGGCAGTGTCGAGGCTTTGCCCGACCTGACCTTCGCGAAGGGCCTGATGCGGGCGTATGCCCGCATGCTTCATATCGACATCGACGCGCTGCTGGCGCGCTTTCATGCGCAGGCCGGTTCGCCGGCGCCCGAGGTCGCGATTCGGCGGCAGGGCAGTCTCAACGAGAGTTTCGATGACCGGCGCCGTTTTCGTAGCGCGAGCGGCGCATCGTCCGGTTCGGGAGGGCGCTGGGTATGGCTGGCGCTGATGGCGGCGGTGGTCAGCGCCGGCGCGCTGTTCGGTGTCGACCATGTCAAGCAGTGGATGGACGCGCGGCAGCACGAAGCGGGCACGACCGATGTGGCGGCGCCCACCGTTCCCCAGGCTGAATCGGAAGCTGGCACGGTGACGGCGGTATTGCCCCAGGTGATGGGCGGTGCTGACGGTGCGGCGCCAGGCGAAGCGCCGGCGGCGGGCGCGGCGGCTTCCTCGCCGCTCGTCACGCCGCTGTCGTCCGCCGAAGGTGCGGCCGCCGCGTCGGCTCCGGAAGCCCCGGTCGTGGCCGAGCCGGCCGCCGCGCCGGGGACCGCCACCGCCACGGCCGCCACCGGAGAACTGAAACTACGCTTTTCCGCCGAAACCTGGTATGAAGTCCGCGATCGCGACGGCAAGATCATCATGGGCGGCACCGGCAAGGCTGGCGAGGAAGTCAGCGGTGCTGGCGCCGCTCCATACAAGGTGGTGATCGGCAACGTCAAGGGCGTGCAGGCGATGACACGCGACGGCCAGCCGGTCGATCTGCAGGCCGCCAATCGCAACAACGTCGCCCGGCTGACGCTGCCCTGATCGGCTCAGCGCGCCGAACCGAGGTGGGAACGCTATGAACCAAACGCATTGTCAACCGGTGACTCCTGGCCCGCTGCCGCGCCGCCGCACGCGGCAGGCGCGCGTGGCCTGGGGCGACAACGTCGTCACCATCGGTGGCGACGCCCCCGTGCGCGTGCAGTCGATGACGAATACCGATACGGTCGACGTCATCGGCACGGCGATCCAGGTCAAGGAACTGGCGCGCGCCGGCTCGGAGATTGTCCGCATTACGGTCAATACGGCGGAGGCCGCGGCAGCGGTGCCAGCCATCCGTGACCAGCTCGACCGCATGGGCGTCGATGTGCCCCTGGTCGGCGATTTCCACTACAACGGCCACAAGCTGCTGCAAGACCATCCGGCATGCGCACAGGCATTGTCCAAGTACCGCATCAATCCGGGCAACGTGGGGCAGGGTGCCAAGCGCGACACGCAGTTCGCGCAGATGATCGAGTTGGCCTGCCGCTATCAGAAGCCGGTGCGCATCGGCGTCAACTGGGGCAGCCTCGACCAGGACCTGCTGGCGCGCATCATGGACGAGAATGCGGGGCGTGCGCAGCCGTGGCCCGCGCAAAGCGTGATGGTCGAGGCGTTGATCACCTCGGCGATCGAATCGGCGCAGCGCGCCGAGGAGATCGGGCTGCCGGCCGACCAGATCATCCTGTCGTGCAAGGTGTCGCAGGTGCAGGAACTGATCGCGGTGTACCGCGAACTGGCACGCCGCTGCGAATATGCGTTGCATCTTGGCCTGACCGAGGCCGGCATGGGCAGCAAGGGCATTGTGGCGTCGACCGCGGCGCTGTCGGTGCTGTTGCAGGAAGGGATCGGTGACACCATCCGCATTTCGCTGACGCCGGAGCCCGGCGCCCCGCGCGAGAAGGAGGTGTACGTCGCGCAGGAGATCCTGCAGACCATGGGCCTGCGCAACTTCACGCCGATGGTCATCGCGTGTCCGGGGTGTGGACGTACCACCAGCACCGTGTTCCAGGAGCTGGCGGCCAGCATCCAGGCGTATCTGCGCGAGCAGATGCCCGTCTGGAAGACCGCCTATCCCGGCGTCGAGAACATGGACGTGGCGGTGATGGGCTGCATCGTCAACGGGCCGGGCGAGAGCAAGCATGCCAATATCGGCATCTCGCTGCCCGGTTCCGGCGAGTCGCCGGCGGCGCCGGTGTTCGTCGATGGGGTCAAGGTGAAGACATTGCGCGGCGATCGCATCGCCGAGGAATTCCAGGCGATCGTTGACGAATACGTGCGCACGCATTACGGCAAGGACGCGACCGCGACGGTGTAGCGAGCCGACGGCGGCCCGGGTGATGGCGCCGTCCGACAGAATGACAATCATGAACGTATCCGAGAATCCGGCGCCGGTTGATGGCGCCTCCGACAACGAAGGCAAGCGCCAGGGCAAGACCGGCGCGCCGCGCGCGCTGCAGGGTGTCAAGGGCATGAACGACATGCTGCCCGCCGACGCGCCGCTGTGGGAACATTTCGACAACGCCGCGCGCGCCATGCTGCGCGCGTATGGCTATCAGCAGATCCGTACGCCGATCGTCGAGCCGACCCAGCTCTTCGTACGCGGCATCGGCGAGGTCACCGATATCGTCGAGAAGGAGATGTACTCCTTCACCGATTCGTTGAACGGCGAACAATTGACGCTGCGTCCCGAAGGCACGGCGGCGGCCGTGCGCGCCACCATCGAACATAACCTGCTGTACGACGGGCCCAAACGGCTGTGGTACACCGGCCCGATGTTTCGGCATGAGCGGCCGCAGCGCGGGCGCTATCGGCAGTTCCACCAGCTCGGCGCGGAAGCACTGGGCTTCGCCGGCCCGGATGTCGACGCCGAGATCATCCTGATGTGCCAGCGGCTGTGGGACGACCTGGGGCTGACCGGCGTGCGGCTGGAGATCAATTCGCTGGGACAGGCCGACGAACGTGCCGCGCACCGCCAGGAACTGATCAAGTATCTGGAAGGCTTCCAGGACATCCTGGACGAGGACGGCAAGCGCCGCCTGTACACCAATCCGCTGCGCGTGCTGGACACCAAGAACCCGGCGCTGCAGGAGATGGCGGCAAACGCGCCGAAGCTGATCGACTTCCTTGGCGAGGCGTCGCTCGCGCACTTCGAGGGCGTGCAGCGCCTGCTGAAGGCGAACAATATTCCTTACACGATCAATCCACGCCTGGTGCGCGGGCTCGATTACTACAATCTTACGGTTTTCGAGTGGATCACCGACAAGCTTGGCGCGCAGGGCACCATCGCCGGTGGCGGCCGCTACGATCCGCTGATCGCGCAGATGGGCGGCAAGTCGGCGCCGGCCTGCGGCTGGGCCATGGGCATCGAGCGGATCATCGAACTGCTGCGCGAGGAAGGCCTCGGACCCCAGCCTGAAGGTGCTGACGTCTATGTCGTGCACCAGGGTGAAGCCGCCGCGCAACAGGCGATGATCGCCGCCGAACGACTGCGCGATGCGGGGCTGGACGTGGTGTTTCACGCGACCGCCGATGGCCGCAGCGGCAGCTTCAAGTCACAGATGAAGCGCGCCGACGCGAGCGGCGCATCCTATGCCGTTATCATTGGCGACGACGAAGTGGCGGCCGGCGTGGTCCAGGTCAAGTCGTTGCGCGACGGCGAGGGCCAGCAGCAGACGGTGCCTGCAGACCAGTTGGTCGATTACGTGATCGACGCGATGGTGGGCGCGGACGCAGAATAGGGCGGCTTGGCTGGCGGCTGATACTGCCCTCTCCCCCGCCCCTCTCCCGCAGAGCGGGAGAGGGGAGAACTGCGTACCGACGACAATTCCTCAACAAACAAAACCGACGCGGGTGGAACCCACGAGATGGCTTACGATCTGGAAGAGCAGGAACAGCTCGAGAATATCAAGGCATGGTGGCGCCAGTACGGCAACTTCCTGACCTGGCTGCTGATCGCCTGCCTGCTGGCTTTCGCCGGCTGGAATGGCTGGAAATACTGGGAGCGCAAGCAGGCCGGTGAAGCGGCCGTACTGTACGAACAGGTGCTGAAGGCGGCCGAGGCCCGCGATGCCGAGCGCGTCAAGCGCGCGGCCGGTGACCTGGAGCAAAAGTACGGCCGTACGGCCTACGGTCCGATGTCCGCGCTGGTGGCGGCCAAGGTCCTGTACGAAGCCGGCGATCTGGCGGCGGCCAAGGTCCAGTTGCAATGGGCCATCGACCACGGCGATGGCGAATATGCGCATCTGGCGCGCATCCGCCTTGCCGGCGTGCTGCTCGACGAAAAGGCGTACGACCAGGGTCTGGCATTGCTGAAGGACGAGCCGCCGGCCGCGTTTGTCGCGCTGTATGCGGATCGCCGCGGCGACCTGCTGGCCGCGCAGGACAAGCGCGACGACGCCCGCCGCGCTTACCAGCAGGCGCTGGACAAGCTGTCCGCCAACGATGCGGGGATGCGCCAGATCATCCAGTTCAAGCTGGATGCACTGGGCACCGCATGAGCGCTGGCGCCGACCCGGTCCGTACCGCCCCGGCACCCGCCGGGGATATTCGTATCTCCTTTTTTCAGGAACGCAAGTCCATGATGTCGATGCCCACGTCGAGGCCCAACGGTGTTGCCCCGTCCCCGCGCCATGGCCGGATCGGCGGCGCCCTGACCGCCATCGCCTGCACCGTGCTGCTGGCCGGTTGCTCGCTGTTCGGCAAGGCCGACAAGAATCCGCCGGCGGAACTGAAGCCTGTCACGCAGACGCTGTCGATCAAGCAGGCCTGGCGTGCCAGCGTGGGCAAGAGTGGCCCGTATTCGATGCAGCCGTACGCGGTCGGGGACAAGGTCTACGTGTCCTCGCACGGTGGCGATGTGATGGCGCTGGACGGCACCAGCGGCCGCACGTTGTGGAAGGCCGAAACCGATGTCGACCTGACCACGGGCCCTGGCAGCGATGGCTCGGTGACGGCGGTGGCCGGCGAGAAGGGCGTGGTGTTTGCCTTTGACGCGAGCGGCAAGCAGCTGTGGAAGAAGCAGATCAACGGCGAGGTGCTGTCGGCCCCGCTGGTCGGCCAGGGACTGGTGGTGGTGCGCACCACCGATACGCGCGTCCTCGGCCTCGACGCCCAGACCGGCGAGCGCCGCTGGATCTACCAGCGCGCGCAGACGCCGCTGAACCTGCGTGCCGGCATGGGCATGGTGTTCGCGGGCGACGGCATCGTGATGGGTTTCCCCGGAGGCAAGCTGGGCGTGCTGGCTCCGTCCAACGGCGTGCTGCGGTGGGAAAGCACGATCTCGTATCCCAAGGGTGTGTCCGAGATCGAGCGTCTCAATGACGTGACCGGGCTGCCGATGATCTACGGCCGCCAGGTATGCGCGACAACCTTCCAGGGGCGCATTGCCTGCCTCGAACTGGCCGACGGACGCCCGCAGTGGGGCAAGGATTTCTCGTCGCCCACGGGTCCAGCGCAGGACGACAGCTCGCTGTTCGCCGCGGACGAGCGTTCGGTGGTGCATGCGTTCGACCGCCAGACCGGCAACGAACGCTGGCGCAATGCCGAGCTGCGCAACCGGCCGCTGGGCATGCCGCTGGCGCTGGGGCGTTCGGTGGTATTCGGCGATTTCGAGGGCTACCTGCATTTCCTGTCGCGCGAGGATGGGCAGTTCATCGCGCGCGTGAGGCCGGACAGCAGTCCGATCACGGCGGCTCCTGTGGTGGCGGGGGAAACGCTGGTGGTGCAGACGCGCGGAGGCGATGTCTACGGGTATATTCCGCAGTAGGCGTCCGCGGCGGGCGTTCGCGGCGGGCGGTTACTGCCCTCTCCCCCGGCCCCTCACCCGCGAGCGGGAGAGGGCAGTATGCGGGGCCCTCGTCCGCGCGCGGGAGAGGGAGCACACCCGGTGCGCCTGTCGGCGCCGGGACTGAATCCGACAGCAAGGCCGCCGACCGAGCGGCCATTGCCTTTTTTCCGACAGGAAGCCGGCCAGGCCCCGATGTGCCAGGCTGTCGGAACAACATGACTCCAAGGAGCGGGGCAGGGCGCGACGACGCGCCGCTGCCGGAACCGCAATTCGAATGAAACCAGTAATCGCACTCGTCGGCCGGCCCAATGTTGGCAAGTCGACGTTATTCAACCGTCTGACCCGTTCGCGGGACGCCCTCGTTGCCGATCTGCCGGGCCTGACCCGTGACCGGCACTATGGCGAGGGCCGCGTCGGCGACCGTCCGTATATCGTGATCGATACCGGCGGCTTCGAGCCCGTCGCCAAGGAAGGCATCGTCGCCGAGATGGCCAAGCAGACCCGGCAGGCCGTGGTCGAGGCCGACGTGGTGATCTTCATCGTCGATGGCCGGCTTGGCCTCGCGCCGCAGGACCGCGTCATTGCCGACTATCTGCGCAAGACGGGCCGGCGCATCATGCTGGCGGTCAACAAGGCCGAAGGCATGAAGTACACCTCGGTCGCCGCGGATTTCTATGAACTCGGCATGGGCGATCCCTATGCGATTTCGGCCACTCACGGCGACGGCGTGCGCGAACTGGTGGACGAGGCGCTCGAGGCCGCGGTGCAGCAGCGGCCGGAACTGGGCGAGACCGAGGACCAGACGGCACGCGGCACCAAGATCGCCATCGTGGGCCGGCCCAACGTGGGCAAGTCGACGCTGGTCAATACGCTGATCGGCGAAGAGCGCGTGATTGCCTTCGACATGCCGGGCACCACGCGCGACGCGATCTACGTCGAGTTCGAGCGTGGCGGCAAGCCGTATACGCTGATCGATACGGCGGGCCTGCGCAAGCGCGGCAAGGTTTTCGAGGCGATCGAGAAATTCTCGGTGGTCAAGACGCTGCAGTCGATCGCCGATGCGCACGTTGTGGTGCTGCTGCTCGACGCACAGCAGGACGTGTCCGAGCAGGACGCCCACATCGCGGGCTTTATCGTCGAGTCGGGCCGCGCGCTGGTGGTGGGGGTCAACAAGTGGGATGGCCTGGACGGTCATACCCGCGACCGCATCAAGCACGACCTGCAGCGCAAGCTGCAGTTTCTCGATTTCGCCAATTTCCACTTTATTTCGGCACGCGAGCGGACCGGCATCGGTCCCTTGCTCCGTTCGGTGGATGACGCGTATGCGGCCGCAATGATAAAAATGCCGACGCCCAAGCTCACGCGCGTGCTGCACGACGCGGTGGCGTTCCAGCAGCCGCGCCGCGTTGGCGCCACCCGTCCCAAGATGCGCTACGCGCACCAGGGCGGATCGAATCCGCCGATCGTCGTCGTGCACGGCAACTCGCTGTCCGCCGTGCCGGAGACGTATCGGCGCTATCTCGAAGGGCGCTTCCGTGCGGCTTTCAATCTCAAGGGCACTCCGCTTCGAATCGAATTTCGTACGAACAAAAATCCCTACGCGGACTCGAAGGATTGAGTCGGAAAGGGAGGCTGGCCTCGGCGCCGCGATGCGGCCCTGTGGCGGGCAAGTTTCGTTTGCGTTCGTTTGGAACTGCGGCTAAATTCACGGTAGCGGGAAGCCTCCCGCTGGTTGATGCTGGCCTGGTACCGTTTTGACTTTTTTTGACGCGAACTTGCGTCGCTCGACTTGAACCAGGGGACTTCGATCCCCATCTTCCATCACTAAATCTATAAATTTGGAGTGTGCCATGAGCAACAAAGGGCAATTGCTACAAGACCCGTTCCTGAATGCGCTGCGCAAGGAGCACGTGCCGGTTTCCATCTACCTGGTCAATGGCATCAAGCTGCAAGGCAATATCGAATCGTTCGACCAATACGTCGTCCTGCTCCGTAACACGGTGACGCAGATGGTCTACAAGCATGCGATTTCCACTGTCGTCCCGGCTCGCGCGGTCAACTTCCGCGTCGATGATTCCGCCGAAGGCTGAGTTCACGGCTTCCACGGCTGACCTCACGGTTGATCCCGTCTCCGGCCGCCGCCTGCGTGCGGCCGTTTCCTTCCGCCGCGCAGTGCCACAGGGTGCTAGCGCGGCATCGTCGTTTGTTGGGCGGCTACCCGGGCAAAATCCCGGCCGTCGCCACGGACCCGCACCGCATTTTTCGTTTTACCGTATGACTTGCGCCACCAGGCGCCAAACGATTGCAAGCTAAAGCAACTTCCCCCACCGAACCCACGCGCGCCATTCTGGTGGGCGTCGATTTCGGCAAGCACGACTTCCAGGAAAGCCTGTCCGAACTGGCGCTGCTGACCTCGACCGCCGGCTCCATGCCGGTCCACACGCTGACCGGCAAACGGTCCCGTCCCGACCCGGCGCTGTTTATCGGCTCCGGCAAGGCCGAGGAACTGAAAGAGGCCGCGGACGCGCTCGATGCCGACATCGTCGTGTTCAATCACGCGCTCAGCCCCGCGCAGCAGCGCAATCTCGAACGTTTCCTGCAGCGCCACGTGATCGACCGCACCGGCCTGATCCTGGATATCTTCGGACAGCGCGCGCAGAGCCACGTCGGCAAGGTGCAGGTCGAGCTGGCGCAGGTGCAATACCAGGCCTCGCGGCTGGTTCGCGCGTGGAGCCACCTGGAGCGGCAAAAGGGTGGTATCGGCATGCGCGGCGGCCCGGGTGAACGCCAGCTCGAACTGGACCGCCGGATGCTCGACGAGCGTGCCAAGCGGCTGAAGTCGGACCTGTCGCGCCTGCAGCGCCAGCACAGCACGCAGCGTCGCGCCCGGGCCCGCAACGAGACGCTGTCGATTTCGCTCGTTGGCTATACCAACGCCGGCAAATCGACGTTGTTCAACGCGCTGACAAAGGCGCACGCCTATGCCGCCAACCAGCTGTTCGCGACGCTCGATACCACGTCGCGGCGGCTCTATCTGGACGGGCTGGGCAATGTGGTGCTGTCCGACACGGTTGGCTTTATCCGCGACCTGCCGACGCAACTGGTGGCGGCGTTCCGGGCGACGCTGGAAGAGACCGTGCACGCGGATCTGCTGCTGCATGTGGTCGATGCATCCAGTCCGGTCAGGCATGAGCAGATCGAACAGGTCAACCGTGTGCTGGCCGAGATCGAAGCCGCCGACATTCCGCAGATCGTGGTGATGAACAAGATCGACGCCACGCCCGAGTTAATGCAGCAAGGGCCGCGCATCGAGCGCAACGAGGAGGGCGTGCCGGTGCGGGTGTATATCAGCGCGCGCGATGGCATCGGCCTCGATGCGCTGCGCGAGTCCATCGTCGAGGCCGCGCGGTGGCTGGCGCAGCGGCCCGGACCCGCCGCCATGCCCGATCCGCGACTTGCGGATCTGCCGGAACGCCCGGGTCGCGGCGACGGTCTGACGCAGGCCGATGGCCATGCTTATGGCGGCGATGACGATGACGACGGTGTCCATGACGGCGCCGACGACGAGCGCCAAGCGCCGCCGCGCGACCCGCTGCACGGCGCCGATGCCGCATGACTGCCGCGGCGCCAGGTGGCGCCGCGAGCAGGAAATGCCAAATGTGGCGTCGATGGCTGCTAGAATCCCCCCGTTACAACTTTTCCCGGACCCGTGCCCTTCATGCCCCTGTTCTCCCGGACTCCTGAATCGAGCCTCGCCCGAGGACCCCGTCGTTCGACGGGCTGGCAGCGCCTGCGCGCGATCCTGTCACTGAACGATCCCCGCTGGGGCCGCGGCGACGACGAGGAGGACAAGGACGGGCGCAAGGACGGCCGCCAGCAAAACCAGCGCCCGCAGCAGGATGGGCCGCCCGACCTCGACGAACTGTGGCGCGACTTCAATCGCCGGCTCAACGGATTGTTCGGGCGCAAGGATAACGGCGGCGGCAACAATAACCAGAACTTCGGTGGAGGCCGTACGTCGGGTCGGGGCTCCGGGGTCGGCGCGGGCGTGATCGTCGCGGTGGTGGTCGGCATCTGGCTGGCCAGCGGCTTCTTCATGGTGCAGGAAGGCCAGACCGCCGTCGTGCTGCAGTTCGGCAAGTTCAAGTACACCACCGGCCCCGGTATCAACTGGCGCATGCCGTGGCCGATCCAGTCGGCCGAGATCGTCAACCTGTCCGCCGTGCGCTCGGTGGAAGTGGGGCGCTCGACGTCGATCAAGGATAGCAATCTGAAGGACTCGTCGATGCTGACGCAGGACGAGAACATCATCGACGTTCGCTTCACGGTCCAGTACGACATCCAGGACGCGACTGAATTCCTGTTCTACAACAAGACCGATCGAGGCGGCGACGAGGAACTGGTGACACAGGCCGCCGAGACCTCGGTGCGGGAGATCGTCGGCCGCAACAAGATGGACTCGGTGCTGTACGAGAACCGGGAGCAGATTGCGCAGGCGCTGGCCAAGTCGATCCAGGCGATCCTGTCGGCGTACAAGACTGGCATCCGCGTGATCTCGGTCAACGTGCAGAGTGTGCAGCCGCCCGAACAGGTGCAGGCGGCGTTCGACGACGTCAACAAGGCGAGCCAGGACCGCGAGCGCGCGATCAGCGAAGGCCAGGCCTATGCGAACGACGTGATTCCGCGCGCCAAGGGCACGGCGGCGCGGCTGCATGAAGAGGCCGAAGCGTACAAGGCCCGGGTCGTCGCGCAGGCCGAGGGTGACGCATCGCGCTTCCGACAGGTGCAGAGCGAGTACGCGAAGGCGCCCCAGGTCACGCGGGACCGCATTTATCTGGAAACGCTGCAACAGGTGTATTCGAATTCGACCAAGGTCCTGGTGGATACGAGCCAGGGCAACAATCTCCTCTACCTGCCACTGGACAAGCTGATGGCGCAGTCGCAGGGAGATCCGCGCGCCAGCGCCACGGCCAACGCACCGGCGACCACGCCGGCGCCGGTTCCCGAGATCGGCGGCGATACCCGCTCGCGCGAAGCGCTGCGTAATCGCGACCGCGATTCCCGTTGAGGAGTGAGAACCAGATGAACCGACTGATTTCCTTTGCCATCGGCCTCTTCATCGTGCTGGCGATCGCCTCCTCGATGGTTTTTGTGGTCGATCAGCGGCAGTACGCCGTGGTGTTCGCCTTTGGCGAGATCAAACAGGTGGTGCGCGAGCCGGGCCTGCATTTCAAGCTGCCGCCGCCGCTGCAGAACGTGGTCTTCATGGACCGCCGGCTGCAGACCATCGACGTGGCGGCGGGCGAGCGTTTCCTGACCGCCGAGAAGAAGAGCATGATGGTGGACTGGTTCGTCAAATGGCGAATCACCGATCCCCGCAAGTTCTTCGTCGCCTTCGGCGGCAACCTGCGCGGTGCGCAGGACCGCATGACGCAGCGCATCGACGCCGCGGCCCGCGAGGAGTTCGGGCGGCGCACGGTGGCCGAGGTGGTGGCCGGCGAGCGCGACAAGGTGATGCAGAACATCCGCAACAGCATGACCGAATACGGTCAGTCAGTCGGCGTGGAGATTCTCGACGTGCGGCTAAAGCGTGTCGACCTGCTGCCCGCCATCAGCGAATCGGTGTACCGCCGCATGGAAGCCGAGCGCAAGCGCGTGGCCAACGAACTGCGCTCTACCGGTGCGGCCGAGGGCGAGAAGATTCGCGCCGACGCCGACCGGCAGCGCGAGGTGGTGCTGGCCGAAGCCTACCGCGAGGCGCAGAAGATCAAGGGCGAGGGGGATGCGCGTGCATCGCAGATCTACGCCGAGGCCTTCGGCCGCGATCCGCAGTTCGCGCAGTTCTGGCGCAGCATGGAGGCGTATCGCGCCACCTTCCGCGACAAGCGCGATGTGCTGGTGCTGGAGCCCGACTCGGAGTTCTTCCGTTACATGCGCTCATCGGGCGCGGGCGGCGCGGCGCCGCGCCGCTAGTGGCGGCACGTCCTGCGGTACGAACGCGTGCGTTGTATCCGAACCCCGGCTTGCCGGGGTTTTGTTCGGCAGGGCAGGGCACGCCATGGTGCGGCCCGTGCGGTGCCGTAGCGCGTCCGGCGTGCGCGTCCAGCGTGCCAGTGGGCGGCGAGCTGCTACGCTGAACAACATGAATATCCATCGCGCTGGCCCAGGCTTGCCGGCGCTCCTGGCCGCGGGCCATGCCGAACGGCGGTCCGCGATCCACTGACGAATCGAAGACGTACCATGTCCAACCACTGGCTGCTGCCCGAGAATATCGCCGACGTGCTGCCGTCGGAAGCCCGCAAGATCGAGGAGCTGCGCCGGCGCATGCTCGACCTGTTCCGTACCTACGGCTACGAACTGGTGATGCCTCCGATGCTGGAATACCTGGAGTCGCTGCTGACCGGCACCGGCCATGATCTCGACCTGCGCACCTTCAAGCTGGTGGACCAGTTGTCGGGCCGCACCATGGGGCTGCGCGCCGATATCACGCCGCAGGTGGCGCGCATCGACGCGCATCTGCTGAACCGGCCCGGCGTGACGCGGCTGTGCTATGCGGGCAACGTACTGCACGCCCGTCCGGCGGGTTTTCATGCGACGCGCGAGCCGATCCAGGTCGGCGCGGAGATCTATGGCCATGCCGGGCTGGAGGCGGACGTCGAGATCCAGAACCTGATGCTGGCCGCGCTGCAGGCGGCGGGGCTTGGCGATGTCCGTCTCGACCTGTGCCATGCCGGCATCGTCGCGGCGGTGCTGGACGGCGTGCCGTCGGCGCGCAGGAACGGACAGGCGCTGTTCGACGCGCTGGAGAACAAGGATGTGCCGGGGCTGCGCGAGCTGACCGTCGGCCTGCCCGAGACCGAGCGCGAGGCGCTGCTGGCGCTGCCGACGCTGTACGGCGGCGTTGACGTGATCGACAAGGCGCGTGCCGTGCTGCCGGCCAGCCCGGCCATCGGCCGTGCGCTTGACGAACTGGCCTTCCTGTCCGCCGAGGTACGCGGGGCCACGGTCAATATCGACCTTGCCGATCTACGCGGTTACCACTATCACAGTGGAGTCATGTTTGCGGCGTACGTGGCCGGCCTGCCGAACTATGTCGCGCGCGGCGGCCGCTATGACAAAGTGGGCGAGGCGTTTGGCCGTGCCCGTCCGGCGACCGGTTTTTCGCTGGATCTGCGTGAAGTCGCGGCGCTGTCGCCGGTGGAGGTCCGCGCGCTGGCCATCTTCGCGCCGTGGGATCCGGATCCCGCGCTGCGGACCGCCATCGCGGCGCTGCGCGAGGGTGGCGAGATCGTGATCCAGTCGCTGCCTGGGCAT
Source organism: Cupriavidus gilardii J11 (assembly GCF_007829435.1). Classification (GTDB taxonomy): domain Bacteria; phylum Pseudomonadota; class Gammaproteobacteria; order Burkholderiales; family Burkholderiaceae; genus Cupriavidus; species Cupriavidus gilardii_D. The sequence goes on along the minus strand of NZ_VLJN01000012.1, from coordinate 35,871 downwards.
ACGCACGAGCTGGACGAGTTCAATTGCGACCGGCAGCTTGTTCGGGATGGCGGGCGGTGGGTGGTGGTGGCGCGGTGATCGGCTGCGGCGCGATGCTGTGACTGCCCTCTCCCCTGGCCCCTCTCCCGCCTTGCGGGAGAGGGGCGGGGGAGAGGGGAGTCGCCCCCACAAGAGAGTAGAATACGTTTTTAACCTTCTGACCAATTCAACATGTCCGCTTCAGCAGTAAGCCAGGGACGCAATGTCGTCGTGATCGGCACCCAGTGGGGTGACGAAGGCAAAGGAAAAATCGTCGATTGGCTTACCGATCATGCAAAGGGCGTGGTGCGGTTTCAAGGTGGGCACAATGCCGGCCACACCCTGATCATCGGCGGCAAGAAGACCATTCTGCGTCTGATCCCGTCGGGCATCATGCGTGAAGGCACCGTCTGCTATATCGGCAACGGCGTGGTGCTGTCGCCCGAGGCGCTGTTCCGCGAGATCGAGGAGCTGGAAGGCGCCGGTCTGCAGGTGCAGAACCGTCTGCGCATTTCCGAGGCCGCGACGCTGATCCTGCCGTACCACATCGCCATCGACCGCGCGCGCGAAGCGCGCCGTGGCGCGGGCAAGATCGGCACCACCGGCCGCGGCATCGGCCCGGCTTACGAGGACAAGGTGGCACGCCGCGCGCTGCGCGTGCAGGACCTGTTCGATCCGCAGCAGTTTGCCGAGCGCCTGCGCGAGAACCTGGACTTCCACAACTTCATGTTGACCCAATACCTGGGCGCCGAGGCGGTGGATTACCAGCAGACGCTGGACGAGGCGCTGTCGTATGCGCCGCGCCTGGCGCCGATGGTGGCGGACGTGTCGGCCGAGCTCTATGCGGTCAACGCCGCGGGCCACAACCTGATGTTCGAGGGCGCGCAAGGCACGCTGCTCGACGTCGACCATGGCACGTATCCGTTCGTGACGTCGAGCAACTGCGTGGCCGGTGCGGCCGCTGCTGGCGCGGGCGTGGGTCCGGGCCGGCTGCATTACATCCTGGGCATCACCAAGGCGTATTGCACGCGCGTGGGCTCTGGGCCGTTCCCGAGCGAGCTGTACGACAACGATAATCCGAGCCGTCAGGATCCGGTCGGCGTGCGCCTGGCCAATGTCGGCAAGGAGTTCGGTTCGGTCACCGGCCGTCCGCGCCGCACCGGCTGGCTCGATGCCGCCGCGCTGAAGCGCTCGGTGCAGATCAACGGCGTGTCGGGCCTGTGCATGACCAAGCTCGATGTGCTGGACGGGCTCGAGACCATCCGCCTGTGCGTCGGCTATCAGCTCGACGGCAAGCGCGTCGACATGCTGCCGCGCGGTTCCGATGCGGTGGCGCGCTGCGAGCCGGTCTACGAGGATTTCCCGGGCTGGAACGAATCGACCTTCGGCGTGAAGAGGTGGGAGGCGCTGCCAGAGGCCGCGCGTACCTATCTGAAGCGCATCGAGGAAGTGGTCGGCATTCCGATCGACATGATCTCGACCGGTCCGGACCGTGACGAGACCATCCTGCTGCGCCATCCCTATCTGGTCTGATTTCGGGACGGAAACATCGATGACGCTACCCCCGAATGACGACGAGAACCTGTGGGTCTCGTGGGATGAATACCATCGCCTGATCGCCAAGCTGGCACTCAATGTCCATGAGTCCGGCTGGCGTTTCGACAAGATCCTGTGCCTGGCCCGCGGTGGCCTGCGGGTCGGTGACCAGATGTCGCGCATCTTCGATGTGCCGCTGGCCATCCTGGCCACCAGCAGCTATCGCGAGGCGGCTGGCACGCTGCAGGGCGATCTCGATATCGCGCAGTACATCACGATGACGCGTGGCGAACTGAGCGGCAAGATCCTGCTGGTCGACGACCTGGTCGATTCCGGCGTGACGCTGGAGCGCGTGGGCCGGCATCTGCAGGAGCGGTATCCCGCTGTGACGGAAGTGCGCTCGGCGGTGCTGTGGTACAAGGCGTGTTCCAAGGTCAAGCCTGATTATCACGTCAGCTTCCTGCCGAGCAATCCCTGGATCCATCAGCCCTTCGAAGAGTACGACACGTTGCGCCCCCATAATCTCGCGGCCTGGCTCAAGCGCGGCAAGCGCGGCGAGGCGGCGGGAGAAGTCGGCCGTGAAGGCGGACAAGCCTGACGTGTTGCAATGGGCGGAGGAGGGGCCCTCCTGCCGCCCGTTTTGTTTGTGTGTGGGTATCGCGGCGCGGCAAAATGCCGGAATGAGCCGCATGCAAATGCCGGAAGCGCCACTGAAGCTGATACACTGCGATGGTCGTCGGCCCGGCACAGTGCGAAGCCGGGTGAAACTGGAGCGCGCCTGGCTCGATCGAAGCGGTGTGCGGTTGTGGGGCGTGATAACCGCGGCAACGCGCGGCAAGGATGAAGGCAGACATGAACGGCGCGACGGAAAAGAAAAAACCCGCAAGGCCGATAAGCGATGCGGGTTCTTCTTTGATCTGGTGCCCAGGAGAGGACTCGAACCTCCACAGTGTTGCCACCGCTAGGACCTGAACCTAGTGCGTCTACCAATTCCGCCACCTGGGCAGGTGTCGAAACAACCGAAGCGCTCATTATAGCGACGACAATGAAATTGTCAAACCATTTAAGAAGAAATTGAATCAGAACAGTTATCCCATTCCCAGTCGGGAAGAAATCCTCGGTGTCCTGCGCACCTCCGGGTCACCTCTGTCGGCCGGCGACATCGCCAAGGCCTTGTCCGTCACGCGAAAGGAGCATGACGGCTTCCAGAAGCGCCTCGCGGCGATGGAACGCGACGGCCAGATCGAACTGAACCGCAAGGGCCGCTATGAGCTCGCGCACCAGCCCAACTTCGTGGTGGGCCGCGTGCAGGGCCACCGCGATGGCTTTGGCTTCCTGATCCGCGACGATGGCGAGGACGACATCTTCCTGCCCGAGCGCGAACTGCAGAAGGCGATGCACAACGACCGCGCGCAGGTGCGCGTGGTCGGTTATGACCGACGCGGCCGGCCGGAAGGGCAGATCGTCGAGATCGTCGAGCGCGCCAATCGCTTCGTGATCGGACGCTTGCTCAGCGAGAACGGCGTGCTCGTCGTGGCCCCCGAGGACAAGCGCATCAGCCAGGACATCCTGATCCCGCCGCGTGCGCAGGGCAAGGCCAAGGTCGGCCAGGTGGTCAGCGTCGAGATCGTCGACTACCCGGATCGCTATGTGCAACCGGTCGGCCGCGTGGTCGAGGTGCTGGGCGATATCGACGACCCGGGCATGGAGATCGAGATCGCGGTACGCAAGTACGGCGTGCCGCATACGTTCTCGCCGGCGGCGGTGAAGGAAGCGCTGGCGCTTCCCGACGAGGTCCGCGACAGCGACCTGGAGCATCGGATCGATCTGCGCGACGTGCCGCTGGTGACCATCGACGGCGAGGACGCGCGCGACTTCGACGATGCGGTCTACTGCGAGCCGGTGAAGATCGGCCGCACCAAGGCGTGGCGGCTCATCGTGGCGATCGCCGACGTGTCGCATTATGTGCGGCCCGGCACCGGGCTCGATGCCGATGCGCTGGATCGTGCGACCTCGGTCTACTTCCCGAGGCGCGTGATCCCGATGCTGCCGGAGAAGCTGTCCAACGGGCTGTGCTCGCTGAATCCGCAGGTGGACCGGCTCTGCATGGTGTGCGACGCGGTGATTACGTCCAAGGGGGAGATCAAGGGCTACCAGTTCTACCCGGCGGTGATGCATTCGGCCGCGCGGCTGACCTATAACGAGGTCTGGGCCGTGCTGTCGAACACCAAGGGGCCGGAGGCGCACAAGCGGGCCGAACTGGTGCCGCATCTGCAGAACCTGTACGAACTGTTCCAGGTATTGCTGAAGGCCCGGCGCGCGCGCGGTGCGATCGATTTCGACACCACGGAGACCTACATCGTCTGCAATGCGCAGGGCAAGATCGAGCAGATCCTGCCGCGCACCCGCAACGATGCGCATCGGCTGATCGAGGAGTGCATGCTGACGGCGAACGTCTGCGCGGCCGATTTCCTCGAGCGCTTCAAGCATCCGGCGCTGTACCGCGTCCATGCGGGGCCCAGCGAGGAGAAGCTCAAGCTGCTGCGCGAGTTCCTGAAGACGGCGGGGTTGTCGCTCGGCGGTGGCGACAAGCCGCAGGCGTCCGATTACGCCGAGGTGATGGACAAGATCAAGGCCCGGCCCGACGCGCCGATGCTGCAGACCATGCTGCTGCGTTCGATGCAGCAGGCGGTGTACAGCCCGGACAACATCGGCCACTTCGGCCTGTCGTACGAGGCCTACACGCACTTCACCAGCCCGATTCGCCGTTATCCGGACCTGCTGGTGCACCGTGCCATCAAGGCGGTGCTGGCGCATACCAAGTACCAGCCGACCTTTGCGGCGGGCACCGAGTTCAATACCGCGATCGCGCCGAAGGGCCGCCGCATGCAGGCCAAGGACGACGCCGCCAAGGTCGAGCAGATGGCCGCGCGCGCGCGCCGCAACGAGGCGATCTGGGACGAGCTCGGCCTGCATTGCTCCGCCAACGAGCGCCGCGCCGACGAGGCGTCGCGCGATGTCGAGGCCTGGCTGAAGTGCTATTTCATGCGCGACAAGCTCGGCAACGAATTCGCCGGCACGATCAGCTCGGTGACGTCGTTCGGCATCTTCGTGCAGCTCGACGAGTTGTACGTCGAGGGTCTGGTGCATGTGAGCGAACTGGGCAGCGACTACTTCCAGTACGACGAGGCGCGCAATGAGTTGCGTGGGGAGCGTACCGGCATCCGTTATCGCCTGACCGATCGCGTGCGCGTGCAGGTGTCCCGGGTGGACCTGGATGCACGCAAGATCGATTTCCGGCTGGTGCAGGAGCCGTCGATCAAGGCTCTGCGGGCGCGGCCGTCGGTCGAGGCGGCGCCGCATGTGCCGGCCGCGCATGCGCTGCCCGAGCGCAAGAAGGGGCGCCAGCTCGCGGCGCTGCTGGGTGGCACGTCCAAGCCGGAGGAGTCGTTCGACGAGACGCTGGATCGCGTGATCGAGGAACAACCGGTATTCGAGGCGGTGATCACGCCGATCAAGGCCCGTCCGGAAATCGGCGCGGCTGCGGGCGCGCCCACGGGCAAGCCCCGCAAGCGCGCGGCCAAGCCGAAGCCGGCTGGCGTGGAGCGCAAGGCCAGCGGCAAGACGGCTGGCAAGACTTCGGCCAAGCGGACGGCTGGCAAGACGGCCGCGAAGAAGGTCGCGAAGAAGGGGACGCGGTCGCGGTGATCCTGTGATGTTGTGATGCGGTGATGCTGTTAGGCGGGGACTGTCCTCACCCTTGCCCCTCTCCCGCGATGCGGGAGAGGGGAGAACACGGCCGGCAGCTCGCCGCAACAGTCCGCCCCACAAGGCCACAGGTACAATCCCGCCATGGCCAAACAAAAACTCTTGATCGGCTTTCATGCCGTGACGGCGCGCCTGCGGCAGAACGCCGCCGGCGTGACCGACGTCTATATCGAAGCCTCGCGGCGTGACCGCCGCATGCAGGACTTCATCCGCTTCGCCGAAACGCTAGGCGTGCGCTTGCATCCCGTCGATGCGGAACGGCTGCGCGGCATGGCCGGCACCGACCGCCATCAGGGCGTGGTGGCCCGCGCCGACGATGTGTCTCTGGCGCTCAATCTCGACGAACTGCTCGACGGCATCGAAGGCACGCCGCTGCTGCTCGTGCTCGACGGCGTCACCGATCCGCACAATCTCGGCGCCTGCCTGCGCGTGGCGGATGGCGCTGGGGCCCATGCGGTGATCGCGCCCAAGGACCGCAGCGTCGGCCTGAACGCGACCGTGGCCAAGGTGGCCAGTGGCGCGGCGGAGACCGTGCCGTATATCACCGTGACCAATCTTGCCCGCACGCTGCGCGAGCTGCAGGAGCGCGGCATCTGGGTGGTCGGCACCGCCGACGGCGTGGAACGTACTGTCTACGACATCGATCTCAAGGGGCCGACCGCGCTAGTAATGGGCGCCGAGGGCGAGGGCATGCGGCGGCTGACGCGGGAGACCTGTGATGAGCTGGTGTCGATTCCGATGGCCGGCGGCGTCGAAAGCCTGAATGTGTCGGTGGCCAGTGGCGTCTGCCTCTATGAAGCGGTGCGCCAGCGCCGCACGGTGGTGCGTTGAGCGGGGGCCCGTTGAAGGTTGGGGCGATGGTGATCGATGCCGCCGACCTGGCGGACGCACGGCGACGGATCTCCGAGGCCGACGACATTCTGGTGCTGACGGGCGCGGGCATCTCGGCGGAGTCCGGGGTGCCGACCTTTCGCGATGCGCTGACGGGCCTGTGGGCACGTTTCGATCCCGAGGAATTGGCAACCGAGGAGGCTTACCGTCGTCAGCCGGGCCTCGTCTGGGACTGGTATCAGCATCGCCGTACGCTCGTGGCGGCGGCTCGGCCCAATCCCGCGCATCATGCGATCGTTGCACTGGCCGCGCAGAAGAAGGTCACCCTGGTCACGCAGAATGTCGACGGCTTGCACCAGCGCGCGGGCAGCCCCGACGTCATCGAACTGCACGGCAATCTGTTCGCCAACAAATGGCTCGATGGGTGCGGACGCTGCGAGGCCGCACCGGACGACGAGCGCAGCCCGCCGCGTTGCGTCCATTGCGGTGCGCTGATGCGGCCGGGGGTGGTGTGGTTCGGCGAGGAGCTGCCGCGGGTGGCGCGTTATCGCGCCGAGCATGCCGCGCAGACCTGTGATTTATGTCTGGTGGTGGGTACCTCGGGCATGGTGTATCCCGCGGCGGGCCTGCCGGGTTTGGCGAAGGACCACGGGGCTGGTGTGATCCTCGTCAATCCGCAGGCCTCGGCGCTGGATGCCACTGCCGATCTGGTGTTGCGGGCGCCAGCTGGCGGTTGCCTGCCGCTGTTGTGGTCTCCGTTTGCCGCAACGCCGGACTGAAGTGCTTTCGCTTGGCGACGTGCCGCGCCAACGGACCGTAGCGAAAAGCCGTGCCGCAGGCTTTCGATTCTGGCCGGGTTACCGCCAACCGTGGCGCCCATAGGGACGGTCGCGGCATGCCGGACCGTCCTTCGCCGTGCTATCGGCCTACCGGCTTCCGGTCGCCGTGCCGATCAGCGCTTCGAGCTTGACCGCGTCGGCCGCGAAGGCGCGGATGCCCTCGGCCAGCTTCTCGGTCGCCATCGCGTCTTCGTTCAACTGCCAGCGGAAGGCCGGTTCGTCGCAGCGCACGCGGGGAATATGCCCGGCCTGCGCGTCGTCGACCGACAGCTTGCGCTCGACCGGCGCGGTGCCGGCGGCGAGTTCCTCCAGCAGTTCGGGGCTGATCGTCAGCAGGTCGCAGCCCGCCAGCGACAGGATCTGGTCGGTATTGCGGAAGCTCGCGCCCATCACTTCGGTGTGGTAGCCGAAACGCTTGTAGTAGTCGTAGATCTGGCGCACCGACTGCACGCCCGGGTCTTCATCACCGCTATGGGCGTCGGGATTCCAGCGGTCGCCGGCCTGCTTCTTGTGCCAGTCGAGGATACGGCCGACGAAGGGCGAAATCAGCTGCGCGCCGGCCTCGGCGCACGCGACGGCCTGCACCAGCGAGAACAGCAGCGTCATATTGCAGCGGATGCCTTCGCGCTGCAGCACTTCGGCGGCGCGGATACCCTCCCAGGTGGAAGCGATCTTGATCAGCACGCGCTCGCGCGGGATGCCCTGTTGCTCGTACAGCGCGATCAGGTGGTGCGCCTTGGCGACGGTGGCGGCGGTGTCGAAGGACAGGCGCGCGTCGACCTCGGTGGAAACGCGGCCCGGCACGATCTTCAGAATCTCGGCGCCGAAGGCGATCAGCAGGGCGTCCATCACGGCATCGATGCCGGCATCGTGATGATCGCGCACGGCCTTTTCGAGCAACGGCCGGTATTCCGGCTTCTGCACGGCCTTCAGGATCAGCGACGGATTGGTGGTGGCGTCCTGGGGCGTGTATTTCTTCATCGCCTGGAAATCGCCGGTATCGGCCACTACGGTGGTGAACTGCTTCAGTTGCGCTAGCTGGTTCATGGTCGGGAGCGTGAGCAAGGCACGTGGGGATTTTTCCGAACCCCCATGGTAGCGCAGGCGGAGGGGGGCAATCCGTTACACTACGCGTTTTCCCGAACGGAAATATTGGCGGTTAGCGATGACGCAGGATGAACTGAAGGCGCTGGTGGCGCAGGCCGCGGCCGACTATGTCAGGAACGAGGTGCCGGAGGGTGCCGTGTTGGGGGTAGGGACCGGATCGACGGCCAATCTCTTTATCGACGCGGTGGCCGGCTTCAAGGAACGCTTCGCCGGCGCGGTGTCGAGCTCCGAGGCTTCGACTCGTCGCCTGCAGCAGCACGGTTTCACCGTGCTCGATCTCAACGAAGTCGACGAAATTCCGGTCTACGTCGATGGCGCCGACGAGATCGACGCCAGCGGCGCGATGATCAAGGGCGGCGGCGGGGCACTGACGCGCGAGAAGATCGTCGCGTCGGTGGCGCGCCGCTTTGTCTGCATCGCGGATGGCAGCAAGCTGGTCGGCGTGATGGGCCAGTTTCCGCTGCCGGTGGAAGTGATTCCGATGGCCCGCGCCGCGGTGGCGCGCAAGCTGGCCGCGCTGGGCGGCCAGCCGCGGCTGCGGATGACCAAGGAAGGCGGCATCTACAAGACCGACAACGGCAATGTGATTCTCGATGTCGCCGGGTTGTCGATCGGCGATCCGAAGGGGCTGGAGCAGACCGTGAATCAGTTGCCGGGTGTGGTGACGGTGGGGTTGTTTGCGCTGCGGGGTGCCGACGTACTGCTGTTGGGGACCGAGAGCGGTGTGAAGCGGATGGATTTCTGATTCATCCCCGCTCCCGCGTCGCGGGAGAGGGGGGAAGTCAGGCCTGCGGCGGGACGTAGCCGGCGGCCTGGTCGGCGCCTTCGCCGAAGAAGTACTTCTCGGTCTGCTTGATCAGGTACTGGCGCGCGCGCGGGTCCGCCATGTTCAGGCGGTTTTCGTTGATCAGCATGGTCTGGTGCTTGAGCCAGCCGGCCCAGGCTTCCTTCGACACGTTCTGCCAGATCTTCTTGCCCAGTTCACCCGGCAGCGGCGGGAAGTCGAGGCCCTCGGCCTCCTTGTTCAGCTTTATGCAATGGACCATGCGGGCCATGGGGACTCCTTGGATTCGTGTGGGGAAGCGTTTGCGCGCCGTTTGTTCACCGTGGGGGCGTCGCGACGATGCCGCTATTCTAGCGAAGGCACGGCCCGGTGCCGGGCCCGGCCCCACTGTCCTTACAGTTTCTTCATCAGCACCATCGACTTGCGCTGCCAGTTGTACAGCTTGCGCTTGTCCTCGGGCAGGTCGTCGACGGTGGCGCGCACGAAGCCGCGTTTCAGGAACCAGTGCTCGGTGCGGGTCGTCAGCACGAACAGGCGATCCAGCCCCAGCGCGCGCGCCCGGCGTTCGATCCGCTTGAGCAGCCGCTCGCCGTCGCCGGTGCCCTGGGCGTCGGGCGAGACCGTCAGGCATGCCATCTCGGCCATGCCTTCGCGCGGATAGGCATAGAGCGCCGCGCAGCCGAACAGCACGCCGTCGTGCTCGATTACCGAGAAGTTGCCGATATCGCGTTCGATCAGATGGCGGCCGCGCGGCACGAGCGTGCCGTCTTGCTCCAGCGGCGCGATCAGCTGCACGATGGCGCCGACGTCATCGAGCGTGGCTTCGCGCAGGCTTTCCAGATCGGTGTCGGAGATCATCGTTCCCACGCCGTCGTGCAGGAACAGTTCGAGCAGCACCGAGCCGTCCAGTTCGAACGGGATCAGGTGCGCGCGTGGCACGCCGCCCTTCAGCGCCTTGACCAGATGCTCCAGGTAATACGCCACATCGGCCGGCAAGTGGTTGTTCTGCAGCCGCTCCGCCGCCGTGCGCAGCGACATCTCGGGCATCAGCTTGCCGACCGGATCGGGCACGCCGGGCACTTCGGTGATGAAGATAAGCTTGTCGGCCTTCAGGTCGGTGGCGATGGCGCTCGCCACGTCTTCCATCGACAGGTTGAACGCCTGTCCCGTGGGTGAGAAGCCCAGCGGTGACAGCAGCACGATCTTGCCGTGCTGCAGCGACATCCGCACGGATTCGCCATCGACCTTGCGCACCAGGCCGGTGTGCTGGTAATCGACGCCGTTGACGATGCCCACCGGCCGCGCCGTGACGAAGTTGCCCGATACCACCGACAGCTGCGCGCCGGCCATCGGCGTGTTGGGCAGGCCCTGGCTGAACGCGGCCTCGATATCGAGGCGCAGTTCGCCGGCGGCTTCCTTCGCGCATTCGAGCGCGGCGTTGTCCGTGATGCGCAGGCCGTTCTCGAAGCGCGATTCCACCTGGCGCAGCGCCAGCTGCTCCTCGACCTGCGGACGCGAGCCGTGCACCAGCACGATCTGCATGCCCATTGCGTGCAGCAGCGCGACGTCGTTGACCAATGCGTTGAGCATGCCAGCCTTGACCAGTTCGCCGCCGAAGGCGATCACGAAAGTCTTGCCGCGGAAGGCATGGATATAGGGCGCCACCGCGCGCAGCCAGTCAACGAACTGCTGGCGGTCGGGACCGGGCGCGGCGCGCTCGGGCAGCGCGGGAGCGGGGTGGAGCACGGCGGGCTGGGCGTCTGCGGCTGGTACGGGCTCGGGTACGGGATCAGGCACGGGCGTCGATGCGAAGTCGGAAACGGGACCGCCGGCGGCGTTGGGAGCGGTGCTCTCGCGCGGGCCGGCGGGCGACGGTGTGGCGGATGTGGCGGTCATGGCGCGGATTATAATCCTCGCCAATGTCAGACCAACGCCCCGTCAAGCCTTTGCCGCCGCGCGGCAAGCCCGCGCCGCGCGCGTCGGCTTCCGCTCCCGGTTCCGCCGACGCCTCCACCCAACCCGTGAAAGCGCCGCATGCCCCAAATGCGGACGCCGCCGCGCAGGACCGGCGCGCATCCGGTCGTTCGTCGCGGCCACGTGGCCCCCGGCAGGGCGGCCCGCGTCCGCCTGCGCCGGCCAATCCGCTGCCGCCGATCACGTTCCCGGAGGCGCTGCCGGTCTCCGCGCGGCGTGACGAGATCGCGCAGGCGCTGCTGGCCAATCAGGTGGTGATCGTGTCCGGCGAGACCGGTTCCGGCAAGACCACGCAGCTGCCGAAGATCTGCCTGTCGATCGGCAGGGGACCGGGCAGCGGCGAACGCGCCGGGCAGGGCGGACTGATCGGCCACACGCAGCCTCGCCGGATCGCCGCGACCTCGACGGCCAAGCGGATCGCGCAGGAACTGGGTTCGCCGGTGGGCGAGCATGTCGGCTACCAGGTGCGGTTCAACGACACCATGTCGTCCGGCGCCTCGATCAAGCTGATGACGGACGGGATCCTGCTGGCCGAGACGCAGACCGATCCGTTGCTGCGCGCCTACGACACGATCATCATCGACGAGGCGCACGAACGCAGTCTGAACATCGATTTCCTGCTGGGCTACCTGAAGGAGATCCTGCCGCGCCGACCGGACCTGAAGGTGGTGATCACGTCGGCCACCATCGACGCGCAGCGCTTCGCCGAGCATTTCGCCAGCGGTGGCAAGCCGGCGCCGGTGATCGAGGTCAGCGGCCGGCTGTATCCGGTGGAAATCCGCTATCGCCCGATCGCACAGGACGGGGCCGGGCGGGATGCCGATGGTCCGCGCGGCGATGGCGCACGGCAGAAGGAGCGCGACCTGTACGACGGCATCGTCGAAGCCGTCGATGAGCTGTGCCGTTTGGGGCCCGGCGACGTGCTGGTGTTCCTGCCCGGCGAGCGCGAGATTCGCGAGGCCGCCGAGGCGCTGCGCAAGCACCATCCCCCGCACACCGAGATCCTGCCGCTGTTCGCGCGGCTGTCGGTGCAGGAGCAGGAGCGGGTGTTCCGGCCGTCCAATGCGCGGCGCATCGTGCTGGCGACCAACGTCGCGGAAACCTCGCTGACGGTGCCCGGCATCCGCTATGTGGTCGATACGGGACTGGCGCGCGTGAAGCGCTATTCGTATCGCAACAAGGTCGAGCAGCTGCAGATCGAGCCGATCTCGCAGGCGGCGGCCAACCAGCGCGCGGGCCGCTGCGGCCGCGTGGCCGACGGCGTTTGCATCCGGCTGTATGACGAGGCGGATTTCGCCAGCCGGCCGCGCTTTACCGATCCCGAAATCCTGCGCTCGTCGCTGGCCGCGGTGATCCTGCGCATGAAGGCGCTGCGGCTGACGGCGATCGAGCAATTCCCCTTCATCGAGCCGCCGCTGGGCCGCGCCATTGCCGACGGCTATCAGTTGTTGCAGGAGCTGGGCGCGGTCGACGAAGCCAACGAGCTGACCGCCACGGGCAAGCAGCTGGCACGGCTGCCGCTGGACCCGCGCGTGGCGCGGATGATCCTGGCCGCGCGCGACCAGCATTGCCTGCGCGAGGTGCTCATCATCGCCAGCGCGCTGTCGGTGCAGGATCCCCGCGATCGCCCCCAGGAGGCACAGGAGGCGGCCGACCAGGCCCATCGCAAGTTCATGGACGAGCGGTCCGAGTTCCTGGGCTGGGTCAAGCTGTGGAGATGGTTCGAGGACGCCGTCGCGCACAAGAAGAGCAACCGGCAGCTGCAGGACCAGTGCCGCGCGAACTTCCTGTCGCATGTGCGGATGCGCGAATGGCGCGACGTGCATTCGCAGCTGCTGACCACGGTGGCCGAGCAGGGCTGGAAGCTCAACGAGACCGAACCGACCTACGAGCAGGTGCACAAGGCACTGCTGACGGGTTTGCTGGGCAACGTCGGACTGAAGCTGAACGAGGCGGATACGCGCGGCCGCGAATACCTCGGGGCGCGCGGCATCAAGTTCCATCTGTGGCCGGGTTCGCTGGTGGCGCGCAAGATGGGCCGCTGGGTGGTGGCGGCCGAGCTGGTCGAAACGAGCCGGCTGTTCGCGCGCACGCTCGCGCGCATCGAGCCGCAGTGGCTCGAGCAGATCGGCAAGCACCTGCTGAAGGTAAGCTGGAGCGATCCGCACTGGGAAAAGAAGGCCGGACAGGTGATGGCGATGGAGCGCGCCACGCTGTACGGACTGACGGTGTACCAGCACCGCCGCGTGCACTACGGCCCGATGAATCCGCGCGAGGCGCGCGAGCTGTTCATCCGCCGCGCGCTGGTGGAAGGGGAGTTCGATACGAAACTGCCGTTCTATGCGCACAACCAGCGCCTGGTGCGCGAGATCGAGAACCTGGAGCACAAGTCGCGGCGCCAGGACGTGCTGGTGGACGACGAGCTGATCTTTGCCTTCTACGACCGCCACATTCCCTTTGATATCCACCAGCAGGCGGGCTTCGAGCAGTGGTACCAGCGCGAGAGCGCCAAGGACCGCAAGCTGCTGTACCTGAACCGCGACGAGCTGATGCGGCACGAGGCGGCAGGCATCACCACCGACCTGTTCCCGAAGACGATGGCGGTGGCCGGCATCGACATGGCGCTGGGCTATCACTTCGAGCCGGGCAGCCATCGCGACGGCGTCACGCTGACCGTGCCGCTGTACGCGCTGAACCAGGTGAGGCAGGAACGCGCCGACTGGCTGGTGCCCGGCATGATCAAGGAGAAGGTGCATCTGCTGCTCAAGTCATTGCCGCAGAAGCTGCGCCGCCATTGCGTGCCGCTGCCCGACTATGCCGCCGGCTTTGTCGAGCGCCGTCCCTTCGGCGAGGGCGAACTGCTGGACGTGCTGATCGACGATATCCGCGACCAGACCGGCACCGTGGTGCGCCGCGCCGACTTCAAGCTGGAAACGCTGCCGGCGCACCTGTTCATGAATTTCAAGGTGATCGACGAGCATGGGCGGCAGCTGGAGATGGGCCGTAATCTGGCGCAGCTGCGCGCCGAACTCGGCGGGCAGGCGCAGCAGTCGTTCCAGGAGCTGGTGTCGCGCGACGCCCCCGCTGCAGAGGCGGGGCAGTACGAAGGGCTGGCGGGCTGGACGTTCGGCGAGTTGCCGGAACTGCTGGAGATCCGCAAGGGCAATCGCACGCTGTTCGGCTATCCGGCGCTGGTCGACCGCGACACGCACTGCGATGTCGAGGTGTTCGATGACCCACGGGAGGCCGGGCGCATCCATCACGCCGGCCTGCGCCGGCTGTTCGCGCTGCAGCTGCGCGAGCAGGTCAAGTTCGTGCAGAAGAACATCCCCGGCCTGTCGCAGATGGCGATGCAGTATATGACGCTGGGCACGCAGGACATGCTGCGCGACCAGATCGTGACGCTGGCGCTGGAGCGCGCATGCATGCAGGCGCCGCTGCCGCGCAACGATGCCGAGTTCACGGCGCGCAAGGAAGAAGGGCGGTCGCGGCTCGGTCTGCTGGTGCAGGAGATCGCGCGGCTGGCCGCGACGATCCTCGCCGAGTACGCCGGCCTGCCGCGCAAGCTGCTGCAGGCCAAGCCGTTCGCGGCGGCGCATGCCGACATGGAGGCGCAGCTTGGCCGGCTGATGGGCAAGTGCTTCCTTGCCGAGACGCCGTACGAGCGGCTGGTGCACTATCCGCGCTACCTGAAGGGCATCGCCATGCGGATCGACAAGCTCAAGGGCGATCCGGCCCGCGACAGCCAGCGGCAGCAGGAAATGGCAGCGCTGCTGCAGCAATGGCAGCGTGCCGAGCGCCAGCTGCGCAGCCAGGGCAGGGGCGTCGAGGATGCCCGGATGGAAGACTTCCGGTGGATGCTGGAGGAGCTGCGTATCGCGCTGTTCGCGCAGGAATTGCGGACACCAGTGCCGATGTCTGTCAAGCGTCTGCAGAAGGTTTGGGAGTCGATGCAACGGTAGGGCCTGGCAACGCAAGGTTTTGGCGGTCGGGGTCATCGGAACCGGCCTTTGCGACGTTAGAATGCGTGGCCTCTGCCTTGGCCTTTGCCGCCGTTTCCCTCCTAGTTCACCGGTTCTGCTATGTCCGCGTTGCGTCGTGTCGTTGCCGCCTGCCTGGCGTGGGTACCCTTGGCCGTCGTGGCCGCTCCCGCGCAGCAGGAGGTCGTGGTTGTGCTGAATTCCGGTGACGCCAGCATCACGCTGATCGATCGGGACAGCCAGAAGGTGCTGGACACCTTCCCGATCGGCAAGGAACCGCATCACCTGATCGCGACACCTGACGACCGCTCGCTGATCGTCGCCAATGCGGTGGGCAACGACCTGGTCTTCCTCGATCCGGTCTCCGGCCGCGTGCAGCAGCGCGTGCCCGATATCGACGACCCTTACCAGATTGGTTTCTCGCCCGACCAGAAGTGGTTCGTGGTGACCGGCAACCGGCTGGACCGGGTGGACGTGTACCGGTGGGATGGCCGCGCGCTCAAGCTGGCCAGGCAGGTGCCGATGGGCAAGACCCCCAGCCACATCGCCTTCACCGCCGACAGCCGCATCGCTTTTATCACGCTGCAGGACTCCAACGAGATCGCCGCGATCGACCTGCCGACGCAGACGATGCTGTGGCGCATGGAGGCCGGGKCGGCGCCCGCCGGGATCTGGGTCACGCCGGACCAGCGGCATGTGCTTGTCGGCATGACCGGCGCCGACTACGTGGCCGTGATCGACTGGCGTAATCGCACGGTGGTCAAGCAGATCCAGACCGGCAAGGGCGCCCACAACTTCCGCGCGCTGGGCGACCGGCGCCATCTGCTGCTGACCAACCGCGTGCAGGGCAGCATCAGCATCATCGACCAGCAGACGCTGACCAAGGTCGGCGATATCACCGGCCTGCCGCCCGGTCCGGACGACATGGAACTGGCCGCCGACGGCAAGACGCTGTGGGTCACGTTCCGCTGGGCCCGCTCGGTGGGCGTGATCGACCTGCCGAGTCGCAAGCTGGTGAAGACGATCCGGGTGGGGCGGTCGCCTCACGGGATCTATTTCCGGACGCGGGCGCCGTTGTATTGACCGGGTCGGGGAAGGCGATGAGGTTCTCGTTCCCATTGTTGGCGCAGGCGGCGGGTCTGGTGCGGTGGGTTGGGCTGTTACCGCCCTCTCCCCCGGCCCCTCTCCCGCCTCGCGGGAGAGGGGAGAACACCGTTGGCGTTCGAGATCCGGCGGGTTTTCCCCCCTCTCCCGCTTGCGGGAAAGGGGCGGGGGAGAGGGCAGTGACAGCCATCGCGCTGACGCTGCTTCTCGCCACGCTTGCGCAACCCGCACACCCCGCCACCTCCCGGCAATGCCCCGCCGGCACGCTGTACCTGACCTTCGATACCGGCAGCATGAGCCAGGCACAGCTGATCGCCGATGTGCTACGGCGACAGCAGGTCAAGGCGACGTTCTTCCTTGCGAGCGAACCGACCGTGCGCGGCGACCGCTCGCTGGACGCGAGCTGGGCGCCGTACTGGAAGGCGCTGGCCGCCGACGGCCATGCCTTCGGCACGCATACGTTCGACCACGTCTATCTGCATAGCGTGCGGGATGGCAAGGTGACGATGCGGCCGCAGTTCGGGCCGGACGCCGGTCGCGACATCGTGATGGACCAGCCAGCGTTCTGCGCCGAATTGTCCCGCAGCGCCGATGCGTTCCGCGCGATGACGGGCCAGTCGATGTCGCCGATCTGGCGCGCGCCCGGCGGCCGCACGGCGCCGCAGACGCTGGCCTGGGCGCGCCAGTGCGGCTACCGCCACGTCGGCTGGGCCAGGGCCGGCTTCCTCGGCGACGAGCTGGATTCCGACCGGTATCCGAACGCCGGGCTGCTCGCCCGCGCGCTGCGGGACCTGCGCGATGGCGATATCGCGATGGCGCACCTCGGCATCTGGTCCCGCCGCGATCCGTGGGCGCCGGCCGTGCTTGAACCGCTGATCGAAGGGCTGCGGCACAAGGGATTCTGTTTCGCCACGCTGCGCGAGCATCCCGGCTATCGCGACGGGATGGCGCGGCCTGCCACCGGGGAGGGGCGTTGATGTTGAGCGTGATCGACGGCTGGCTTGCCGATCTGGAAGGCATGCTGTTCCAGCACGTGGTATTGCCCGTGGTGTACGCCGTGGGACTGGGCGGCTATGCGGAGGAGGCCTTCACCGGCACCGAGTGGCTGGTGATCGGGCTGCTGCAACTGGCGGTCATGCTGCTGGTGATGGTGCCGCTGGAGCGCTGGCGCCCGGTCGAGCCACTGACGCAGCGGGCGGCGGTGCGAACCGACATGCTTTACACGGCCATCCACCGGCTGGGGCTGTTCCGGCTGGCGATGTTCTTCACGCTGGATCCTTTCGTGACGGCGATCGAGGGGCAGCTGCACCTGCTGGGGTGGCAGCGCGTGAACGTCGAGGACTGGTGGCCCGCGGTCACCGCCAATCCGCTGGTCAGTTTCCTGATCTACCTGGTGCTGTTCGACCTGCTGGGGTACTGGTACCACCGGCTGTCGCACACATGGCGCTGGTGGTGGTGCCTGCACGCCGTGCATCACAGTCAGACCCAGATGACGCTGTGGAGCGATAACCGCAACCATCTGCTGGACGACATGCTGCGCGGCCTGGTGTTCGCGGTGGCGGCGCTGGCGATCGGCGTCGAGCCGTCGCAGTTCCTGATGCTGGTGGCACTGTCGCAACTGCACCAGAGCCTGCAGCATGCCAATGTGCGGCTGCACTTCGGCACGATCGGCGAGCGCCTGCTGGTGTCGCCGCGCTTCCATCGGACCCACCATGCGATCGGGATCGGGCACGAAGCGCAAGGCCAGCCGGCTCGCCTGGGCGGCTGCAACTACGGCGTGCTGTTCCCGTGGTGGGACATGCTGTTCGGCACCGCCCGCTTTACCAGCGACTACGCCGCCACCGGCATCCGCGACCAGCTGCCACCGCCGGCCGGCAAGGGGCGCGACTATGGCGCCCATCTGCTGGCGCAGCAGTGGTACGGCATCAAGCGCTTGTTCCGCCGCGCGTGAGCCATCTCCCCTCTCCCGCAAGGCGGGAGAGGGGAGGGGAGTCCGGCCAGCCAACAGATCCGCCCCAACAGGTCCTTGGCGCCGCCTGTGCTAGTCTTTCGCGTGCCGGCGCGGGTTCCGTCGATCCGCGGCCACACCAAGCCGTCCCGCTCCCCGTTACCCCGCATGAACGACATCCTTCGCTCCCTGCTTCGCGCGCTGGTCAGCCAATTGCATCCGCGCATGCTGGCGCTGACCGTGCTTCCCTTCGTGCTTGCCACCGTGTTTTGGGGCGGCCTGCTGTACTGGACCTGGGACCCCGTGATGACGGCCGCGCGCGGCATGCTCGAATCGTCGGTCATGACCAGCTGGATCTACGGCGCGCTGGACTGGATGGGCCTGGCCTCGCTGCGCGCCGTGGTGGCGCCGCTTTTCGTGGTGGCGCTGACCATTCCGCTCGCGGTGGCTTCGCTGCTGCTGTTCATCGGCGTGTGGTCGGTGCCGGCGGCGGTGCGCTTCCTGGAGCGGTCGTATCCGAATCTCGCCAAGGTCAAGGGCGGCAGCATGGTGGGCAGCATCTGGCATTCGCTGTCCAGCACCGCCGTGTTCCTGCTGCTCGTGCTGATTTCGCTGCCGCTGTGGCTGGKGCCGCCGTTCTTCGCGCTGATTCCGCCGCTGCTGTGGGGCTGGCTGACCTATCGCGTGATGACCTATGACGCGCTGGCCGACCACGCCAGCGCCGAGGAGCGCAAGACGCTGATGCGCCGGCACCGGATGCCGCTGCTGACGATCGGCGTGGTGGTGGGCCTGCTTGGTTCGGCGCCGACGCTGCTGTGGGTGTCGTCCGCCGCCATCATCTTCCTGTTTCCGTTCGTGCTGGCCGGCGCGCTGTGGCTGTACGTGCTGATCTTCATTTTTTCCGCGCTATGGTTCGGGCACTACTGCCTGTACGCGCTGGCGCAGCTGCGTGCGGAGCGCGAGACCGCGACGCCCGCGGCCACCGACATCATCGACCTGCAGCCGGCCGATGTCCGGCGCATCGAACATTCCTGAAGTGGACTTTCCTGAAGTGGGGGCAATATGGGCTTTGGCCTGATCGTGATCGGCGACGAGATCCTGTCGGGGCGGCGTGAAGACAAGCACCTGCGGCGCACCATCGCGTTGCTGGGCGAGCGGGGCCTGTCGCTGGCATGGGCCGAGTATGTGGGCGACGAGCGCGAGCGCATCACCGCCACGCTGCGCCGCACGCTGGCCGGGTCCGACGTGGTGTTCTGCACCGGCGGCATCGGCGCGACGCCGGACGACCACACGCGCCAATGCGCGGCGGCGGCGCTCGGTGTGCCGCTGGAACTGCATCCGCAGGCGCGGGAGCTGATCACGCAGCGTATCGTCGAAACCGCGGGCGATGACCCGGCCAAGGCCGATCTGACGCTGCCGGAGAACCAGCATCGCTTCAAGATGGGCGAGTTCCCGCGGGGTGCCCGCATCATTCCGAACAGCTACAACCGCATCCCGGGCTTCTCGGTGGCCGACCATCACTTCATGCCCGGCTTCCCGGTGATGGCATGGCCGATGATGGAATGGGTGCTGGACACCTACTATGCGCACCTGTTCCATCAGGTGAAGCACGTCGAGCGCGCCTTCCTGGTGTTCGAGGCGCCCGAGTCGACGCTGACGCCGCTGATGGAGCGTGTCGAGAGCGCCTTCCCGGGCATCCGGGTGTTCAGCCTGCCTTCGGTGGGCGACGCGCAGCGCGGCGGCATCCATGCGCGCCGGCACATCGACCTGGGCGTGAAGGGCGATCCGGCACTGGTCGAGCCGGCCTATGCGATGCTGCGCGACGGCGTGGCGCAGATGGGATTCGAGGTGGTGGAGGTGCCCGACGTCGTCACGCCGGCCTCGGGCGCGGCGGCCTGACCGACGCCGTCCGGCGCGGCGGGCCGGGCGCCGCCGCGATTCAGGCGCCGTGCCAGGGCAGGCCGCGCACGCACCAGCCCTCCACCGTCTTGCGGTGATGGTGCTCGTCGCGCGGACCTTCGAAGCCCTCGAGCACGTCCATCGCCAGCCGGTAGCCGGCCTCGGTGGCCACGCGGGCGGCGTGCTTGGAGCGCGCCGCACTGCGGCACAGGAACAGCACCGGCGCGTCCACCGGCACGCGCGCCTTCAGTTCTTCGACGAAGCGGGGATTCTGCAGGCCGCCTGGGTAGCTCGACCATTCGATATGGGCGGATTGCTTCTCCGGTACGTCCGGGCCGCCCACCCAATCCAGCTCGGCCTGCGTGCGCACATCGACCAGCACTGCGTTCGGATCGGCGCGCAGCAGTTCATAGGCTTCCTGCGGCGTCAGGGCGCCGTAGTAGGGCAGGTTGTCCTGTTGTTGCCGCGCCTTGGCGGCCTGCAGAAGCGCGTCTCTGTTGCTGTTGCTCATTGATGCATCGGGTTGGATTCGTGAGGGCCGGGCGGGTTGCCTGGAGGGAAAGGGGTATTTTAGCGCGGGGGTGGGGGCGGTGCGGGCGGTTTGCTGGGGTGTTACTGCCCTCTCCCCCGGCCCTCTCCCGCAGGCGGGAGCGGGGAGAGAGTGGGGGGGCGTGGGCGGTTTTGGTGCGGATGCACCAATACAAGGCTTTGATCGGGGCTGTATGCACCATAATGGATCATCCGGTTGGCGCGGCGGCGCTGCGTCGCATCGCGAACGCAAGGCCCGGGTGGCGGGTCGCGTGCATTTGCGCCAGCGTTGTGCCGCGAAGCCCTCAATGTGCTTGCACATTTTCCGGGAAGCCGGCACGCTGCGGCGTCGGGTCGGGCCGCGAGGCCCGCAAATCGGGCGGGCGTTGGCATGCTTTCTGCTAACATCCGACGTCCCTTTCATGACCGGTGGCGAGGGTTTCGCGACATCTGCGCGAACCGCCGACCGGCGCGTAAATGGCTCCAACTGAACTCAGCCGAATTACCAGGAGATAGGCATGGCGCAGAGCGTTGCAGATGTGATGAAGCTCGTGACGGAAAACGACGTGAAGTTCGTCGACTTCCGCTTCACCGATACCAAGGGCAAGGAGCAGCACGTTTCGGTGCCGACCTCGCACTTCGGTGAAGACAAGTTCGAGAGCGGCCATGCTTTCGACGGCTCGTCCATCGCTGGCTGGAAGGGCATCGAAGCGTCGGACATGCTGCTGATGCCGGACCCGAACACCGCCCATATCGACCCGTTCTACGAAGAGCCGACGCTGGTGATGACCTGCGACGTGGTCGAGCCGTCGGACGGCAAGGGCTATGACCGCGACCCGCGTTCGATCGCGAAGCGCGCCGAAGCGTATCTGAAGAGCACGGGCCTGGGCGATACCGCCTACTTCGGTCCGGAGCCGGAGTTCTTCATCTTCGACGGCGTGACCTGGAACATCGACATGCAGGGCTGCTTCGTCAAGATCCACTCCGAAGAAGCCCCGTGGTCGTCGGGCAAGGAATTCGAACACGGCAACAGCGGTCACCGTCCGGGCAAGAAGGGCGGCTACTTCCCGGTCGCGCCGATCGACACGTTCCAGGACATGCGTTCGGAAATGTGCCTGATCCTCGAATCGCTGGGCATCCCGGTCGAAGTCCACCACCACGAGGTGGCGGGCCAGGGCCAGAACGAGATCGGCACCAAGTTCAGCACGCTGGTGCAGCGCGCCGACTGGACCCAGCTGCAGAAGTACGTGATCCAGAACGTGGCCCACACCTACGGCAAGACCGCGACCTTCATGCCGAAGCCGGTGGTCGGCGACAACGGCTCGGGCATGCACGTGCACCAGTCGATCTGGAAGGATGGCCAGAACCTGTTCGCGGGTAACGGCTATGCCGGCCTGTCGGAGTTCGCGCTGTACTACATCGGCGGCATCATCAAGCACGCCCGCGCGCTGAACGCGATCACCAACCCGGGCACGAACTCGTACAAGCGTCTGGTGCCGGGCTTCGAGGCTCCGGTCAAGCTGGCCTACTCGGCCCGCAACCGCTCGGCTTCAATCCGCATTCCGTACGTGGCGAACCCGAAGGGCCGCCGCATCGAGACGCGCTTCCCGGATCCGCTGATGAACCCGTATCTGGGCTTCTCCGCGCTGATGATGGCCGGTCTGGACGGCGTGCAGAACAAGATCCACCCGGGCGAGGCTGCCGACAAGAACCTGTACGACCTGCCGCCGGAAGAGGATGCGAAGATCCCGACCGTGTGCGCGAGCCTGGATCAGGCCCTCGAGTACCTGGACAAGGACCGCGAGTTCCTGACCCGCGGCGGCGTGTTCACCAACTCGATGATCGACGCCTACATCGAGCTGAAGATGGAGGAAGTGACCCGCTTCCGCATGACCACCCATCCGCTCGAGTTCGAGATGTACTACTCGCTGTAAGCGGGATGGTTGCCGGACCGGGGCCGCGCAACCATTTCAAGTTGCACCAGGAAGGGGCGGCCTCGGCTGTCCCTTTTTGTTTGGCTGGCTAGAATGGGGCGATTCGCCATCGCAGTCCGGTGCGGCCGTTCGTGCCGGACGCTGTCTGAACGCTGTCTTCCCATTTCATGACGACGATTCCGCTTCCATTCGATTGCAGCAGCACCGGCATGCCGGCCCGAACGCACGCCATTGGTGCGGAGTTCTTGCGGCCGTGTCGCGCGGTCGGACGTTGTGCACCGATGGCGTGCGCCGTCGCCGCGCTGCTGGCCGCGGTGTTGGCGCCGGCCGGCAGTGCGTTGGCGGAGGCTGGCCGGAGCGGCTCGCAGATCTACGTCTGCACGGGGGCCGGCGGCGTGCCGGAGTACCGCAACGGACCCGCCGGCAAGGGCTGCAAGCCGCTCGATCTGCCCGACGTGGTATCGGTGCCGGCCGGGCGCGCCGCGCCGCGTGCGGCAGCCCGGGCGGAACCGTTCGCACCAGCCGTCGCATCGGATTTTCCGCGCGTGGATCGCGCGACCCAGCGCCAGCGCGACAGCGAGCGGCGGACGGTGCTGGAAGAAGAACTGCGCAGCGAGCAGGCGAGACTCGCCGCGCTGCGTGCCGAATACAACCAGGGCCAGCCGGAGCGGCGCGGCGATGAGCGCAACCATCAGCGCTACCTCGAACGCGTGGACCGGCTTGCCGCCGACATCGCGCGCAGCGAGGCGAACGCCGCCGCGCTGCGGCGCGAGCTGGCCAATCTGAAGGAATAAGGTCGCAATGCGCCGCCTGATTCGAAGCGTCTCGCGCAAGGTAGGGGGAGCCGACCGTGGCCAGGACACCCCCGTCGCCGCAAGCGCCGAGGACATCCGCGCGCGGGACAGCGCGTTCATTCCGGGCCTGGACCTGATGCCCAATCCGGTGCTGCTGGTGCGGCAGCCCGGCATGCGCATCGTGTTTGCCAATCCGGCCGCCGAGGCCAGCTTCGGCGTGTCCCGCAAGTCGATGCTGGAGTTGTCGCTCGCGTCGCTGTTCGGCGATGCCGGCGAGCTCGACACGATGATCGACTCCGTGCTGGTGCGCCAGGTGGACGCGCGGCGGCAGGACGTGGTGCTGCAGCCGCCGTTGGGCGAGCCGATGCATGCGCATGTGGTGATCGGGGGCATCGATAACCTGCCCGGCACGGCGCTGGTCGAGGTACTGCCCAACGAGCAGAAGGTGCGCAGCGACCGCGAGGAGCGCATTCTCGATCTGACCGCGGCGAACAAGGAGCTGATCCGCAATCTGGCGCACGAGATCAAGAACCCGCTGGGCGGTATCCGCGGCGCCGCGCAGCTGCTCGAATTCGAACTGCCCGAGCGGAGCCTGCGTGAATACACACAGGTCATCATCAAGGAATCGGATCGCCTGCAGACGCTGGTAGACCGCCTGCTGGAGCCGCACCGGCATCCGCATATCGTGGGCGAGCTCAATATCCATGAGGTCTTGGAGCGGGTGCGCTCGGTGGTGCTGGCCGAGTTTCCGAACGGGCTCGATATCGTGCGCGACTACGATGCCAGCCTGCCGGAGCTTAGCGGCGACAAGGAGCAGCTGATCCAGGCGGTGCTCAACATCGTTCATAACGCGGCGCAGGCGCTGGCCGATCGCATCGCCAATGGCGATGCGCGGATCGTGCTGCGTACGCGGGTAGCGCGACAGGTTACGATCGCCAAGCGGCTGTACAGGCTGGCATTGGACTTGCATGTAATAGACAACGGCCCCGGCATCCCCGAGGACATCCGCGAACGCATCTTCTATCCGCTGGTTTCCGGGCGCGATGGCGGCAGCGGTCTCGGTCTCACACTCGCGCAAACCTTCGTGCAGCAGCACGAGGGCTTGATCGAATGCGAGAGCCGGCCGGGCTATACCGATTTCCGCATCCTGTTGCCGCTGCGCTAGCGCAAGCCGTGGCCATCGCGTCGTGACGCGAGAGCGCGGCGCGGCGGCCTCAGGGAGCGGTCCCATGACACCGAGCAGACAAGCCACGCACATGAAGCCGATCTGGATAGTCGACGACGATCAATCAATTCGCTGGGTTCTCGAGAAGGCCCTGGCGCGCGAAAGCCTGCTGTCCCGCAGCTTCACCAATGTGCGGGACGTGCTGGCCGCGCTGGAGGACGACGAGCCCCAGGTGTTGATATCGGATATCCGCATGCCGGGCGGCTCCGGCCTGGACCTGCTGCAGGCGATCAAGGCGCGCCATCCCGGCCTGCCGGTCATCGTGATGACGGCGTACTCGGACCTGGACAGCGCGGTGGCGGCCTTCCAGGGTGGTGCCTTCGAATACCTGGCCAAGCCGTTCGACGTCGACAAGGCGGTCGAGCTGATCCGGCGCGCGCTGGAGGAGAGCCTGCGCGAAGAGGAAATGGATGACCGGCTGCTGGACGCGCCGGAGATCCTCGGCCAGGCGCCGGCGATGCAGGACGTGTTCCGCGCGATCGGCCGCCTGTCGCAGTCGAACGTGACCGTGCTGATCACCGGCGAGTCGGGCACCGGCAAGGAACTTGTCGCGCGGGCGCTGCACAAGCATAGCCCGCGCGCCAACGGTCCATTCATCGCGCTCAATACGGCGGCGATTCCGAAGGACCTGCTTGAATCGGAACTGTTCGGTCACGAGCGTGGCGCGTTCACCGGCGCGCAGACGATGCGGCGCGGCCGCTTCGAACAGGCGGAGGGCGGCACGCTGTTCCTCGACGAAATCGGCGACATGCCGTTCGACCTGCAGACGCGCTTGCTGCGCGTGCTGTCGGACGGCAACTTCTATCGCGTCGGCGGCCACAATCCGCTGCGCGCCAATGTGCGGGTCATCGCGGCCACGCACCAGAATCTCGAAACGCGCGTCAAGGAAGGGCTGTTCCGCGAGGACCTGTTCCACCGGCTCAACGTGATCCGGCTGCGGCTGCTGCGCGAGCGGCCCGAGGACATCACGCTGCTGGCGCGGCATTTCCTGCAGAAGAGCGCCAAGGAACTGGGCGTGGAGCCCAAGCGGATGTCGGACGAGGCGCTCGCCTATGTCAGCACGCTGCCGTTCCCCGGCAACGTGCGCCAGCTGGAGAACCTGTGCAACTGGCTGACGGTGATGGCGCCGGCCCAGACCATCGAGGTCAAGGATCTGCCGCGCGAGATGATCGGCACGGCGGTGCCGGTCGGTGGCAACGCTGGTGGCAACGTTGGTGCCAGTTCAATGCCGGGCTTCGGCGCAATGGCCCGATCCGCCGAACGCGATGCCGGTGCCGAACTGGCTGAAGCCGCCGTGTCGGCATCGGCATCGCCATTTGGCGGCATGCCGGCTGGTGGCGCGCACGAGTACGCTGGTACGCCGGTGGTGTCCGATACCGATGGGATCGGCTATGGTCCCCGTGCCGGTACGGTTGCGATGCCGGCCGCGCCGGCGCCGAACTGGGAGCTGCTGCTTGCAGGCGAGGCCCGCGCGATGCTGGAGGCCGGCCAGCCCGAGGTGATGGACATCCTCACGCGGCGCTTCGAGAAGGCGGTGCTGGAGGCCGCGCTGGGCGTCACGCGTGGCCGCCGCGTCGAGGCGGCAACGCGGCTGGGGATCGGGCGCAATACGATTACGCGGAAGCTGCAGGAGTTGGGGTTTGATTGAGCTGGGGTCGGGGGAGGGGGGAGAGGGCACTCACAGCTACCCCCATCCCCGACCTCACCCCCGCGCCCGCAACACCGCCCGCGCCATCTCCGCGAATCCTTCCCCGCCAGCGGCTTCGGTCACATAAGCCGGCGCCACCGGTAGCTGCGGCAGGATCTCGCGTACATTGGCCACGCCGACCGACAGCGGGAAGTGCGCAAACATTTCGGCGTCATTGGCCGAATCCCCGATAAAGATCCATTCGTCCCGCTGCGCGTCGATATCCCCGCCAAGCAATTCCGCCACGCACAAGCGGCTGCTGCTGAGCTTGTCGTGGTCGCCGAACCATCCATTGACATGGATCGAGCTGACGGTGGCGCGCATGCCGTCGTCACGCATCATCGCCACGATGCGGTCCACCGCCGCCGGGGGCAGCGCGGGCACGTCCTCGGCATGGTCGATGGCCAGGTCCGCCGCATGCCAGGCCTGGTCGGATGCCAGCGCGCAGCCCGGTACCTCCGCGAGGATGCGCTGGCCGAGCGCGGCAATGCGTTGCAGGTTGCGCTTGCGCGTGGCTTCATCGTCCACATAGCGCGTATGCAGGCGCCCGTCGCGCAGATAGGAGTAGAAGGCGCCGTTTTCGCCGATGATCGCGTCCACCGGCCATAGCCGCGTCAGTATCTGCGCCCAGGCGATGCAGCGTCCCGTCACCGGGATCACGTGCAACCCGGCGCGGCGCAGCGCGTCGATGGCGACATAGGTTTGCGCGGGAAGACGGCCGTCCGTCGTGAGGGTGCCGTCGATGTCGGTCAGCACGCCGCGCACCTGGCGCAGCGCGGAGGAAGGGAGGGTGTCGAGCGCTTGCATGGCCGCGCATTGTACATGCGCGGGCACGTCGGGCTATCGATGTCACGAAAACGTCATGTTAGGATGCGCGCCTCGTTCCATCGGGAAAAACGCGTGGTTTCTCGATGCTCCCGGGCGGAGTAACATCCGCTTGTCACAAAAAATGCATATGTTCGTTCGGTTTCAGAACGTTCGAAGCAATAAACGAGGAGAGGCCTCATGACGATTCACCGTACCACCCTCAAACTGGCGGCCGCCGCCACTGCCGCCGCCGCGCTGCTCGGCGCCGGCCCCGCGAACGCCGCGGTCGAGATTCAGTGGTGGCATGCGATGCAGGGCGCGTTGAACGACAAGGTCAACGAAATCGCCACCAAGTTCAATGCCAGCCAGTCCGACTACAAGGTCGTGCCGGTCAACAAGGGCAATTACGACGAGACCATGGCGGCCGGCATCGCGGCGTTCCGCGCGGGCGGCGCGCCCGCGATCCTGCAGGTCTTCGAAGTGGGCACCGCGACCATGATGAGCGCCAAGGGCGCCATCAAGCCGGTGTCGACGGTGATGAAGGAGGCTGGCGAGAAGTTCGACCAGAGCGTCTACATCCCCGCGGTGGCCGGCTACTACACGTCGTCGCGCGGCGAGATGCTGTCGTTCCCGTTCAACAGCTCGACCACGGTGTTCTACTACAACAAGGACGCCTTCAAGAAGGCCGGCCTCGATCCGGAGAAGGCGCCCAAGACGTGGCCGGAAGTGATGCAGTACTCGGCCAAGATCAAGGCCTCGGGCGGCAACTGCGCCTACACCACCGACTGGCAGAGCTGGGTGCACCTGGAAAGCTTCTCGGCCTGGCACAACACGCTGTTCGCCACCAAGAACAACGGCTTCGGCGGCACCGACGCGCGCCTGGTCTTCAACAGCCCGCTGCATGTCAAGCACATCTCCAACCTGCAGGACATGGTGAAGAAGGGCTACTTCAGCTACGGCGGTCGCAAGGCCGAGTCGATGGCGAAGTTCTATAGCGGCGAATGCGCGATGTTCACCGGTTCGTCGGCGTCGCTGGCCAATATCCGCAAGAACGCCAAGTTCCCGTTCGCCGTGGCGCAGCTTCCGTACTATCCGGACGTCCAGGGCGCGCCGCAGAACACCATCATCGGCGGCGCGTCGCTGTGGGTGATGAGCGGCCGCAAGCCGGAAGAGTACAAGGGCGTGGCGAAGTTCTTCACCTTCCTGTCGCGTCCGGAAATCCAGGCCGACTGGCACCAGGCCACCGGCTATCTGCCGGTGACCACCGCCGCCTACGAACTGACCAAGAAGTCCGGCTTCTATGAAAAGAACCCGGGCGCCGACGTGTCGGTGCAGCAGATGGTCGTGAAGACGACCGACAAGTCGCGTGGCGTGCGGCTGGGCAATATGGTGCAGATCCGCACGGTGGTCGACGAGGAACTGGAAGCGGTCTGGGCCGGCAAGAAGGAGCCCAAGGAAGCGCTCGATACCGCGGTCAAGCGCGGCAACGACCTGCTGGAGCGTTTCCAGCGCACCGCGAAGCAGTAATCCGCACCGCGATGCCGGCAGCCCAGCGATGGGCGGCTGGCCGCAAGGC
>NZ_VLJN01000012.1:0-7055 GCF_007829435.1 Cupriavidus gilardii J11 | reverse complement strand
TCCTGTTCAATCCGACGCTGGGCATCGTGTCGTACGCGCTGCGGGCCGGGGGCGTGGACTGGAACTTCCTGCTGAACGGCAACCAGGCACTGCTGCTGGTGATTATCGCGGCGGCGTGGAAGCAGATCAGCTACAACTTCCTGTTTTTCCTGGCCGGATTGCAGAGCATTCCGCGCTCGCTGATCGAGGCGGCCGCGATCGACGGCGCCGGCCCGTGGCGGCGCTTCTGGTCGATCGTGTTCCCGCTGCTGTCGCCGACCACGTTCTTCCTGATGGTGATCAACGTGGTGTACGCCTTCTTCGACACCTTCGCGATCATCGACGCGGTGACGCATGGCGGGCCGTTCAATTCGACCAACACGCTGGTGTACAAGGTCTATCACGACGGCTTCCGCGGCATGGATATCGGTGGCTCCGCCGCGCAGTCGGTGGTGCTGATGGTGATCGTAATCGCGCTGACGGTGGTGCAGTTCCGCTACGTCGAGCGCAAGGTCCAGTATTGAACGGCGGCAGAGATGGTAGAACGGCGACCCTTCCTTGATTTCCTGACCCACGTGGTGCTGATCATCGGCATCCTGATCGTGGCGTTCCCTGTCTATGTCACCTTCGTGGCCTCGACGCTGACGGCCGAGCAGGTGCTGGATGCGCCGATGACGCTGATCCCAGGCCCGCATCTGCTGGAAAACTACCGCACGGTGCTGTTCTCCGGCGTCGGCGTGGCGGCGGCGCCGGTGTCCACCATGCTGATGAACAGCATGATCATGGCGCTGGGCATTTCGCTGGGCAAGATCGCGATCTCGATCATCTCGGCCTTCGCGGTGGTGTATTTCCGCTTTCCGCTGCGCAAGACCTTCTTCTGGATGATCTTCATCACGCTGATGCTGCCGGTGGAAGTGCGCATCCTGCCGACCTACAAGGTGGTGTCGGATCTCGGCATGCTCGATACCTACACCGGCCTGACGGTGCCGCTGATCGCGTCGGCCACCGCCACCTTCCTGTTCCGGCAGTTCTTCCTCACCATTCCGGACGAACTGGCCGAGGCGGCCCGCATCGACGGGGCAGGGCCCATGCGGTTCTTCCGCGACGTGGTGCTGCCGCTGTCCAAGACCAGCATGGCGGCGCTGTTCGTGATCCAGTTCATCTACGGCTGGAACCAGTATCTGTGGCCGCTGTTGATCACCACGCAGAAGTCGATGACGCCGGTGGTGGTGGGCGTGACGCAGATGATCTCGCGCTCCGGCGATGCCGCGACCGACTGGAACCTGGTGATGGCGACCGTGATGCTGGCGATGATTCCGCCGGCGGTGGTGGTGATCCTGATGCAGAAGTGGTTTGTGAAGGGGTTGGTGGAGACGGAGAAGTAGGGCAGTTCTTCGCGTCTTCGGGCGCTGGAATTCCCTCACCCCCGCCCCTCTCCCGCCTTGCGGGAGAGGGGAGAACACAGCAAACCACAAACAAAAACCCGGGCCCAGCGCCCCATACGAAAACAACGATGGCAAAACTGTCGCTTCGCAACGTACAGAAAACCTACGCCGGCAATGTCACCGCCGTGCATGGCATCGACATGGAAATCGCCGATGGCGAATTCATCGTGATCGTCGGCCCGTCGGGCTGCGGCAAGTCGACGCTGCTGCGGATGGTGGCCGGCCTGGAGACGATCTCCGGCGGAGAGGTGTGGATCGGCGACCGGGTGGTCAACCAGCTCGAGCCGGCCGAGCGCGACATCGCGATGGTGTTCCAGAACTACGCGCTGTATCCGCACATGTCGGTGTACGACAACATGGCCTACGGTCTCAAGATCCGGGGCATGAGCCGCGCCGAGATCGATCAGCGCGTGAACCATGCCGCCGGCATTCTGGAACTGGCGCCGATGCTGCAACGCAAGCCCCGCCAGCTGTCAGGTGGCCAGCGCCAGCGCGTGGCGATGGGCCGCGCGATCGTGCGCGAGCCGTCGGTGTTCCTGTTCGACGAGCCGCTGTCCAACCTCGACGCCAAGCTGCGCGTGCAGATGCGGCTGGAGCTGAAGGAGCTGCACCGCCGGCTGCGTACCACCAGCCTGTATGTCACCCATGACCAGGTCGAGGCGATGACGCTGGCCGATCGCATGATGGTGCTCAACGGCGGCCGCGTCGAACAGATCGGCACGCCGCTGGAGGTGTACAGCCGCCCGGCCAGCACTTTCGTGGCCGGCTTTATCGGCTCGCCGCCGATGAACCTGATTCCCGTCGCGCGCAACGACGCCGCGCGGGGCGGCGCCGAGGCGCAGATGCGCGTAACGGGGCCGGATGGAAGGCCGTCCGACGCCACGCTGGGCCATCTGCCGATGGGCCTGCATCTGCCGCGGCAGGCGCTGCTGGGCCTGCGCCCGGAACACATCGAACCTTGCGCCGCGCACGAGGCCATCGCCGAACTTGACGTGCGCGTGGTCGAGGCGCTCGGCGCCGATTCGTTTGCCTATGGCTCGCTCGGTGGCCAGCAGGTGGTGGTGCGGCTGGACTCGCATCAGCACGTCAACGCCGGCGACCGCCTGCCGGTAACGGCGTCGGCCGATCATCTGCATTTCTTCGATAGCGCGACCGGCAAGCGCATCGATGCCTGAGGCGGGCGACATGGCATCCGACATGGCAAACGTATCCGCATCGAACGCCGCGCCGTTGCCGGCGTGGCCTTACCCGCGCACGGTCGCCCATCGCGGCGCCGGCAAGCTGGCGCCGGAAAATACGCTGGCGGCATTCCGTCATGGGGCGTCATTCGGTTACCGGATGTTCGAGTTCGACGTCAAGCTGTCGGCCGACGGCAAGGCCGTGCTGATGCACGATGCCACGCTCGATCGCACCACCAATGGCAGCGGCAGGGTCGATGCGCTGACGCTGGGCGAACTGGCGATGCTCGACGCGGGCAGCTGGCACGGCGCCGCCCATGCCGGCGAGCCGATCCCCACGCTGACAGCGGTCGCGGCTTTCACGCGTGCCAACGGGCTTCTCGTCAATATCGAGATCAAGCCCGTGCCCGGCACCGAGGCGCGCACCGGCGCGGCGGTCGCGCTCGATGCGCTGGCGCTGTGGCGCGATGCCGAGGTGCCGCCGCTGTTGTCGTCGTTCTCCGAGGACGCCCTGGCCGCTGCCCGCCGCGTCGCGCCCGCTCTGCCGCGCGCGCTGCTGGTGGACCGGCTGCCGGCGGACTGGCTGGAGCGGCTGCGGCGGCTCGATTGCGTGGCCCTCGATACGAACCACAGGGAGCTGACCGTCGATGTGGTGAAAGAGGCGCATGATCATGGCTTCCGGGTCGCGTGCTACACGGTCAACGATCCGGCGCGGGCGGCCGAGTTGCTGGGGTGGGGCGTGGATACGGTGATTACCGATGCGGTGGATTTGATTGCGCATCAGGGGTAGGGGGTAGGGCGCGGTCTCAGGGTGTTCGGGGATCGTGGATTGCTGTTATTCCCCTCTCCCCCGGCCCCTCTCCCGCCTTGCGAGAGGGGCCGGGGGAGAGGGCAGCCACATCCCACCCCCATCCGTCCGCCCCCAGCGCAATCTGTTGGCTGAAAGTCGCACTATGCCAAAAGAGCAATGGACATTTGTGCAAACGTGCTATTCTTACGTGCAGTGAAGACTTAGGTCCTTCCCCGCACAACTTGCCCTCCCGGGCTCCTGCGCGCCGGCACCCCAGTGGTGCCGTTTGCTTAGGCGCCTCCGAGTTGTTTGCGATCCGCTAACCGGTCAAGCCGTGTCGCGGAAGGTTGATAAACCCGCTTAACTCCGGCAGACCCGGAGAATAGTGAGCGCCCCATGATGCAGCAGTACCAGAGCAACTCGTACCTCTTCGGCGGCAATGCGCCGTATGTGGAAGAGCTGTACGAGGCCTACCTCCAGAATCCCGCTTCGGTCCCCGACAATTGGCGCGCGTACTTCGACGCCATGCAGCACGTGCCTGCCGTCGACGGTACCAACTCCCGCGATATTCCCCACGCACCGATCGTTGCCTCGTTCGCCGAACGCGCGAAGCAGGGCCCGATCCGCACGATCGTCGCGTCGACCGATGCCGACATGGGCCGCAAGCGCGTGGCCGCGACGCAGCTGATCGCCGCCTACCGCAACATCGGTTCGCACTGGGCCGACCTGGACCCGCTCAAGCGCCAGGAACGTCCGCCCCTGCCGGATCTGGACCCCGCCTTCTACGGTTTCTCCGAGGCCGACCTCGACATCGTCTTCAATGCCAGCAACACATATTTCGGCAAGGAGTCGATGAGCCTGCGCGAGCTGCTCAACAATCTGCGTGAAACGTACTGCGGCAGCATCGGCGCCGAATTCATGTACATCAGCGACCAGGCGCAGAAGCGCTGGTGGCAGGAACGCCTGGAATCGACCCGCGCCCGTCCGGTCTTCACCGCCGAGAAGAAGAAGCACATCCTCGAGCGGCTGACCGCGGCCGAGGGGCTGGAGCGTTTCCTCCATACCAAGTACGTCGGCCAGAAGCGCTTCTCGCTGGAAGGCGGCGAGAGCTTCATCGCCGCGATGGACGAACTGATCCAGCGCGCCGGCAAGCAGGGCGCGCAGGAAATCGTGATCGGCATGGCCCACCGCGGCCGCCTGAACGTGCTGGTCAACACGCTGGGCAAGATGCCCGCCGACCTGTTCGCCGAATTCGAGGGCAAGCACGTCGACGACCTGCCGGCCGGTGACGTCAAGTACCACAAGGGTTTCTCGAGCGACGTGTCCACCGAAGGCGGCCCGGTCCACCTGTCGCTGGCGTTCAACCCGTCGCACCTGGAGATCGTCAACCCGGTGGTCGAGGGCTCGGCCAAGGCGCGCCAGGAGCGCCGCGGCGAAGCCGGCCATCGCGAGGTGCTGCCGGTGCAGGTGCACGGCGATGCGGCCTTCGCCGGCCAGGGCGTGGTGATGGAAACGCTGAACCTGGCCCAGACGCGCGGCTACGGTACCGGCGGCACGATGCACATCGTGATCAACAACCAGATCGGCTTCACCACCTCGGACCCGCGCGACGCCCGCTCGACGCTGTACTGTACCGACGTGGTCAAGATGATCGAGGCGCCGGTGCTGCACGTGAACGGCGACGATCCCGAAGCCGTGGTGTTCGCGATGCAGCTGGCCGTGGACTTCCGCATGGAGTTCAAGAAGGATGTCGTCGTCGACATCGTCTGCTTCCGCAAGCTGGGCCACAACGAGCAGGACACGCCGGCGGTCACCCAGCCGCTGATGTACAAGAAGATCAGCCAGCATCCGGGCACCCGGAAGCTGTACGCCGACAAGCTGGCCACGCAGAACGTGGTGCCGGCCGACTTCGGCGACCAGCTGGTCAAGGAATACCGCGCCGCGATGGACGCGGGCAAGCACACCGTCGACCCGGTGCTGTCGAACTTCAAGAACAAGTTCGCCGTCGACTGGATGCCGTTCCTGAACCGCAAGTGGACCGACGCCGCCGACACCGCCGTGCCCGTGACGGAGCTCAAGCGCCTCGCTGAGCGGATCACGTCGATCCCCGAACAGTTCAAGCTGCATCCGCTGGTCGAGAAGGTCATCAAGGACCGCGCCAACATGGGCCGCGGCGACCAGCCGCTGGACTGGGGCATGGGCGAGCATCTGGCCTTCGCGTCGCTGGTGGCCTCGGGTTACCCCGTGCGCATCACCGGCCAGGACGCCGGCCGCGGCACCTTCACCCACCGTCACGCCGTGCTGCACGACCAGAACCGCGAGCGCTGGGATGCCGGCACCTACGTGCCGCTGCAGAACGTGTCGGAAGGCCAGGCACCGTTCACGGTGATCGACTCGGTGCTGTCGGAAGAGGCGGTGCTGGGCTTCGAATACGGCTACTCGACCGCCGAGCCTAACGCGCTGGTGATCTGGGAAGCCCAGTTCGGCGACTTCGTCAACGGCGCCCAGGTGGTGATCGACCAGTTCATCTCGTCCGGCGAAGTGAAGTGGGGCCGCGCCTCGGGCCTGACGCTGATGCTGCCGCACGGCTATGAAGGCCAGGGTCCGGAGCACAGCTCGGCGCGCATCGAGCGCTTCCTGCAGCTTTGCGCCGACCACAACATGCAGGTCTGCCAGCCGACCACGCCGGCCCAGATCTTCCACCTGCTGCGTCGCCAGATGATCCGGCTGTTCCGCAAGCCGCTGGTGATCATGACGCCGAAGTCGCTGCTGCGTAACAAGGACGCGGTGTCGCCGTTGTCGGACCTGGCCAACGGCCACTTCCAGACCGTGATCGGCGAGCAGGAAGAACTGAACGCCGCCAAGGTCAAGCGTGTGATCATGTGCTCGGGCAAGGTCTATTACGATCTGGTCGCTTCGCGCAAGGAGCGCGGTATCGGCGATGCCGCCGTGGTCCGCCTCGAGCAGCTCTATCCGTTCCCGCACAAGGCGGTGGCCGCCGAACTGAAGAAGTACCCGAACGCCACCGAGATCGTGTGGTGCCAGGACGAGCCGCAGAACCAGGGCGCCTGGTTCTTCGTCCAGCACTACATCATGGAAAACATGACGGAAGGGCAGAAGCTCGGCTACGCCGGCCGTCCGGCGTCGGCTTCGCCGGCGGTGGGCTACTACGCCAAGCACAACGAGCAACAGAAGGCGCTGCTGGATGCGGCCTTCGCCAAGCTCAAGGGCTTCGTACTGTCCAAGTAAGCGTCACGGTGGCCGGCGCGCGCGGTGACGCGCCACCGGTCACCCGCGCCGACCGCATCCGCGGATGCGGCCATGCCGGCCGCACCGCGCCTCACACCACACCGAACACACGCAGTTAACTAGGAAAAGCAAACCATGGCCATTGTCGACGTCAAGGTCCCGCAACTGTCCGAATCCGTCGCCGAAGCGACCCTGCTGAACTGGAAGAAGAAGCCCGGCGAGGCTGTCGCCCAGGACGAAATCCTGATCGAGATCGAAACCGACAAGGTCGTGCTCGAAGTGCCCGCGCCGTCGGCCGGCGTGCTGTCGCAGGTCATCAAGAACGATGGCGACACCGTCGTCGCCGATGAAGTGATCGCCAAGATCGACACCGAAGCCGCCCCGGCCGCCGCCGCACCGGCCCCGGCCGCTGCC
>NZ_VLJN01000001.1 GCF_007829435.1 Cupriavidus gilardii J11 | reverse complement strand
CCCCAACCCACTCAAAAACTCTGCCAATCCTCCCCCGCCGCCGCCCCCGCCGGCGCTGTACGCGCGGCAATCGCCGCCCGCCCCGCGCCAGCCTGCGGCGCGGCAATCCGCCCGACCAGCCGACGCGGCGCCGGCGCGACCGGGGACCGCTCCAGCGCCTGACCTTCGACCGCCATCGCGCCCCCGTCGCCATCCAGCTGGAAACGGCCGGCGTCGCGCACCAGCGCCGCCGCCTGCTGCTGCAGGCTGTCGGAACGCCTGCACCGCCTGGCGAAGTTGCTGGGCGCGTTGATCGAGGCTTTCCGCCGCGGCGGCCGCCTCTTCCACCAGCGCGGCGTTCTGCTGCGTCACGCTTTCCATCTGGGCCACCGCGCGGTTCACCTGCTCGATCCCGGACGACTGCTCCTCGCTGGCGGCGGAGATCTCGCCCATGATGTCAGTCACGCGGCGCACCGCGTCGACGATGCCGTCCATGGCGCTGCCTGCCTGCTCGACCTGCTTCGCACCGGTCGCGACCTGCTCCACCGAATGGTGGATCAGCTCGCCGATCTCCTTGGCGGCGGCGGCACTGCGCTGCGCCAGCGTGCGGACTTCGGCGGCCACGACGCKGAAGCCGCGGCCCTGCTCGCCGGCGCGGGCCGCTTCGACGGCGGCGTTCAGCGCCAGGATATTGGTCTGGAACGCGATGCCTTCGATCACCCCGACAATCTCCGCCACCTTGGCCGACGACTGCGAAATGCCCTGCATGGTCTCGACCACGCTGCGTACCTTGTGCCCCCCTTCGGTGGCCACATCGGAGGCGTTCACCGCGAGCTGGTTGGCCTGGCGCGCATTCTCCGCGTTCTGGCGCACGGTCGAGGTCAACTGCTCCATCGACGCGGCGGTCTGCTCCAGCGATGCCGCCTGCTCCTCGGTGCGTTGCGACAGGTCGGTATTGCCCCGCGAGATTTCGCGCGCGGCCACGTCGATCGAGCCTGAAGCCGACTGGATGCCGCGGACCAGCCCGGCCAGCTCGCCGAAGGCGCGTTGCAGCGCGACCAGCATGCGGGCCATTTCGTCATTGCCGCTGGCGTCGATGCGGTGTGCCAGATTGCCCTGTGCCAGCGCCTCGGCGGCGGCAAGCGCCTGGCGCACAGGCCGTGTGATCGAGCGGGTGATCGCCAGGCCGAGCCCGACTGCCAATGCCACCGCAATCGCGGCCAGGGCCAGCATCACGTTGCGTGTGAACACGTACTCGCGGTTGGACTGCTCGACGGCTTCGATCGCCGCCTTCCGTCCCGCCTTGGCCAGCGCCTCGAGCCGCTCGAAGTACGGCTCCTGCACCGCGGGCAACGTGACCAGCAACGCCGCACGGGCGGCAATGAAGTCGCCGGTTTCCATCTGCGCGAGCAACTTGTCCAGCTCCGCGTTATAGGCGGCGCGCTGCCTGTTCAGGTCCTCGACCATCTGCCGCAGCGCCGGCTGGTCGCTGTCCGCGGCGAGCCTGGCGAAGCTGTCCAGCGTCTCGCTCATCGACTTGCGCAGCGCGTTGACCCGCGCGGCGTTCTGCTGCACCCGGGCCGGGTCCTCGGTCAACGCCGAATCGCGCACGATGATGCCAATGGACTGCGCACCCTGCTTGACGCCGTCCAGCTCCATGACCTTCAGCAGCCGCCGCTCCACGGCATCCTGCATCGAGCGGTTCATGTCCGTCAGCGCCACCAGGCCGAAGCCGGCGATCGCCAGCATCAGCGCAATCATCATGGCAAACGACCCGGTCAGTCGCGCGCCAATGCCGAACCCTGTCCGGCTGCTCCCTCGTGCTGTCCTCATCCTCTTCCCCCTGCTTCTGATTGGTCTTGTGAGCGTGTAGAGGCCAATGGCCATGACGAGGTAACGGCAGCGGGCGGCGCGATCTTGATAAGGGAGATTCCGGCTCCAGCGCGGAAGGCGGCGGCCGTCGGTGCGGCCGGGCAATCGGAAGAAATAGGCCGAGAAAACCCGTCTCTTCGCCGGATTGGCCTGTAACGCAAACGGGTCAAATTGCCGTGGGTGCCCCAGGCTTGCCTCGCGGCAGGTGCGCGTTGGCCCGGATGCGCGGATCCGGAAGCGCCAAAAAAAGAAGCCCACGCGCGGGGTGCTCGTAGGCTTTCCAGGACTGCTAGGAGCCGAATGGCTCGGCCCGAATATAGCCTTGCTTAGGGGAGGTGTAAATACGGCTTACATCCGGGTAAATGCGGATGTTCAACCCGGGCTTGTTTGCATTGAGCAACATGGCCGAGGGGGACGTATTCGCCACTTCCAAGCCAACGTCGCATGCTGTCGCGGCGCAATACCGCGTACTTGCGTGCCCTTCCGGCGTCACATCGGGCCCGGGCGTGGGACGCAAGCGTGCCAAAAATACCTCGCAGGCGGATTGCAAGTCGAATTTTAGAGTATTTCCTCTAGATGGCGCCGCCGTATCCGCAAGCCTCTAGCTTGTAAAAATTTGTTACCCTTCGTTACGAAGTATTCCCCTTCTCTCCTGGCAGCGACCATAGCCGGACCGTCGAGGCAAGCCGATCGCGCACCGGGAGTGTCACGGTCGCAACGGCACGCCGCAGGCTCCCGCGCCGGTACCGAGAGCGAATGTTTCATCCCTCGCCTGGATCGGGCCGCGTCATATC
This sequence comes from Cupriavidus gilardii J11, assembly GCF_007829435.1. Taxonomy (GTDB): domain Bacteria; phylum Pseudomonadota; class Gammaproteobacteria; order Burkholderiales; family Burkholderiaceae; genus Cupriavidus; species Cupriavidus gilardii_D. The sequence continues at coordinate 289,575 of NZ_VLJN01000001.1, read as the reverse complement.
GAACCAGCCGCCACCTTGGGCCGCTGCCTGCCGCGCCTGATCCTCGTACCGTAGTCAGCCGACGGAGTCCCCTCGGGCTCTACCGGAGAAGTCGTGAAGTATCAGGAAACCAGGAGCAACCGGGAGGGCCGCAGATTGCAGGAGCGGCAGCTCGCCTATCATCGCGCCGCGCGCGGCGCCGTGGTCATTCACTTGACCAACGGCGTACGGCTGTCGGGCATCGTGGTAGGGGCCGACGCTTATATGGTATTGCTGGCCCGGGACGCCCAGGACCCGGCTCCGCAAATTGTCTACAAACATGCGGTTGCGGCCATCACGCCCGATACCGGGCAGGCCGGGCCGACGCTGTGGACGGAGGAAGCCCCTCCGCCCGAATTCGTTCGTCTGTATACGCCCCGCACCCGAACCCGGCGCCGCGGCTAGCGGCCGCCCGGCCCGACGCCCCACGGGCGACGGGCGGTTCGCACCGCGTCCTTCCACCCAGACGCGCGAACACGAAAGATCACTCTAAATGTTTGCCCGCACCGGTCGATAACCTTGGCAACGGAGGCACTACACGCCCTGCAGCGCAGGCAGCCAACGTTACGGCACCCGCCGGAATGCGTTAAAAAACATTGCAAATAGGAGTCGTACCATGGCGCAAGTCATTAATACCAACACGTTGTCTCTGATGACTCAGAACAACCTGAACACGTCGCAATCGGCGCTGAACACCGCGATCCAGCGCCTGTCCTCGGGCCTGCGTATCAACAGCGCCAAGGACGACGCCGCTGGTCAGGCCATCGCCAACCGCTTCACCGCCAACATCAAGGGTCTGACCCAAGCCGCTCGTAACGCCAACGACGGCATCTCGATGGCCCAGACCACCGAAGGCGCGCTGAACGAAATCAACAACAACCTGCAACGTATCCGTGAACTGTCGACCCAGGCAGCCAACGGCACGAACTCGGATTCGGATCTGGAATCGATCCAGGCTGAAATCACCCAGCGTCTGGGCGAAATCACCCGCGTTTCGGAGCAGACCCAGTTCAACGGCGTGAAGGTTCTGGCCAGCGACCAGTCGCTGACGATCCAGGTTGGCGCCAAGGACAGCGAAACCATCAAGATCGACCTGAAGGCGATCACGGCCGAAACGCTGGGCCTGGGCAAGCTGGACGTGACCTCGGCTGTCTACAGCAAGGACATGACGGCTGTCGGCGCGAACATCTCGGAAGCCAAGGCCGCGACCACGGTGGACATCACCTACGCCACCAGCTCCAGCACCATCAGCTTCGCTGTGGCCACCGATGGCACGCAAGCCGGCAACCTGGTCGCTTACGACGGCACGACGTACTACGCCGCCACGTACGACAAGGACACCAACGTTGTCACGTACGACACCTCGGCTGCCCTGTCCGCCGCTGACGTGTCGACCAGCACCACGGCTGCCGACACGACTTTCATCGACGCCGACGGCAACGTGGTCGAACTGGCCGACATCGCTGGCGCTGGCCACGACAACGAAGCCACCGCTGGCACGTACTCGCTGTACCGCAACGACTCGACCGGCGCGTTCAAGGTCGAGGACGCCAGCGGCAACACGTACGACGCGGACGTGAACCTGGAAACCGGTGTGGTCACGATCGGCGCGCAAGACGCGTCGGCCGCGGACCTGACCGGCTCCACCGAAGCCACCGGCGACGTGCTGACGATCCCGGGCACGGCTGCCGTGGCCAAGGACATGAGCGCCGTCAATACCGCCCTGACCGGCGCGACCAACTCGCTGATGAAGCACAGCGACGGTTCGTACTACGTCAAGAGCGTGAAGACCGGCGAAGAGCAGGCCACCTGGTACAAGGCCACGGTCAACGCCACCTCCGGCGCCGTGACCCTGGGTGACGAAGTCGTGGTCGACCCGCTCGACGCCATCGACAACGCCCTGGCCACCGTTGACTCGCTGCGCAGCGACCTGGGTGCTATCCAGAACCGCTTCGAATCGACCATCAACAACCTGAACAACACGGTCACGAACCTGTCGGCTGCCCGTTCGCGTATCGAAGACGCTGACTACGCGGTCGAAGTGTCGAACATGACCCGTGCCCAGATCCTGCAGCAGGCTGGTACCTCGGTGCTGGCCCAGGCGAACCAGACCACGCAAAACGTGCTGTCGCTGCTGCGTTAATCAGGTCAGCAGTACCCGCAGTACCCGGGCCCAGCAGTACCGGGCCGGAGAACCGGGTCAGCCTTCGGGCTGGCCCGGTTTTTCGCCGGATACCGGGCGAACAACGCATCGTTTGCCCGGCATCCGGAATCCTGGGGAAGCGCGGCCTTCGCGATAAGGGCCGCTTCCCCAGGGTTCCGCTCAACATCGAATCCGCTCCATTCACCGTGATGTACTGACGTCCCGCTAGCAAGGAACAACAACATGGCAACGGTCTCTTCCATCGGTATCGGCTCCAACCTCCCGCTGTCGTCGCTGCTCGACGACCTGGAGAAGAGCGAAAAGAGCAAGCTGACGCTGATCGAGTCGCGCCAGACGCTGGCCGAGGCCCGCATTTCCGGCTACGGCACGTTCAAGAGCGCACTGGAGACCTACCAGAACGCAGCCAAGAAGCTGATGAGCAACGACACCTGGGGCGCGGCCAAGTTCTCGCTCGGTACCTCCGGCGTGATCGGCGTGCAGACCACGTCGAAGGCGGTTAACGGTGACTACTCGGTCACCGTCAACCGCCTGGCGCAGGCGCAGTCGCTGGCCAGCAAGGGCCAGGCGAAGCAGGATGTCGCGATCGGCACCGGCACGATCACGTTCGAATTCGGCACCGTGACCGGCTACGACGAAACCAGCGGCACCTACGTCGATCCGGAGTACACGGCCAACGCCGACAAGACCAAGAGCATCACGATCGACAGCAGCAACAACTCGCTGCAGGGCATCCGCGACGCCATCAACAAGGCCGACATGGGCGTCACCGCCAGCATCGTCAACGATGGCAGCGGCACGCCGTACCGCCTGGTGCTGACCTCGAAGGAAACCGGCGAAGCATCGACCATGCGCATCACCGGCTCGTCGCCCGAACTGCAGGCGCTGGTGGGCTACGATCCCGAGTCCACCACGCAGCCCAGCGGCGTCACCGAAACGATGCGCGCGACCAACGCCAGCCTGACCATCAACGGCATGGCGGTCACCAGCGCCAGCAACACCATCAAGGAAGCGATCCAGGGCGTGACGCTGACGGCCGTCTCGGTGGGTACCAGCACGCTGAAGGTCACGCGCGACACGGATTCGATGGTCACCGCCGTCAAGGACTTTGTCAGCGCCTACAACAAGCTGCAGTCGACCATCTCGGACCTGACCGCCTTCGATGCCGAGGCCGGCACCAACGCGGCGCTGACCGGCGACGGCACCGTGCGCAACATCCAGGTGCAGATCCGCAGCGTCCTGAACACCCCGCAGGGCACCGACTCGGGCGCATTCTCGATGCTGTCCGATATCGGCGTGGAATTCGAGAACGACGGCACCATGTCCGTCGACGAGGAAAAGCTGAAGGAAGCCATCGGCGATAGCCTGACCGGCGTGCAGCAGCTGTTTGCGGGCACCGGCGGCACTGCCGGCACCGGCGGCTTCGCGCGCGCCATCTCCGACAAGGTCACCGAGCTGACCCAGACCAAGGGCACGCTGACGCTGGCGCAGGAAGGCGCCAAGCAGCAGCTCGACGACCTGGACGACCAGTACGAAGCGATGGAAGCCCGCATCGATGCCACCATCGAGCGATACCGCGCGCAGTTCACCGCGCTGGATGCGCTGGTCGCGCAGATGAACTCGACCAGCTCGTACCTGACGCAGCAGTTCCAGGCCATGAACAACAATTCGAAGTAATTGCTGGCCCTGACCGAACCACACTTAATGGCCATGCCCAGGACGCGCCGAACCGGCGCGCCCTGCCAGCCAACCGCAGGAAATCAAACCATGTATGCTCGCAACGCCGCCAGTGCCTATGCGCAAGTGGGCGTCCAGACCGGCGCCATGAGCGCCACGCCGCATCGGCTTATCGTGATGCTGTTCGATGGCGCGCGTGCGGCGATTTCGCGCGCGAAGTTCAACATGGACCAGGGCAATATCGCCGCCAAGGGTGACGCGGTGTCGAAGGCCATCGATATCATCGAGAACGGTCTGCGCGCCGTGCTGGATCACGAGGCGGGCGGCGAAGTCGCCGGCAACCTCGAACGGCTCTATGAATACATGACGCGCCGGCTGATGCTCGCCAACGTACGCAACGACGTCAGCCTGCTGGATGAAGTGGATGCGCTGCTGCAGAACCTCGCAGCCGCGTGGGCCCAGATCGAGGAAGCCGGCGCCGACGAGGCGGCCCAACCGAAGCTGGAGTCCCAGGAGAATTGATCGTGCGAGCGGAAGTTTCCCCAACCGTGCTCAGCTACGAAGAATTGCTGGTCCTGTCCGAGCAGATGCTCGAAGCCGCCGAAGCGGCCAACTGGACCGCCTTCGAGGATCTGCAACGCGTCTATCTGGCCGTCGTCGACAGGCTGCGCGTGCTCGAACATAACGTACCGGTAACGGCCGACGAGCGGATGCGCCGGCACGAGCTGCTGGATCGCATCCTGTCGTACGATGCCCGCATCCGCGACCTGATGCTGCCGCATCTGAGCCGCCTGGGCCGGCTGCTGGGCGATTCGCGCCGGCGGCAGGATCTGTCGCGGGCTTATGGGGCGGTGGTCTGAGGCGGTCTTGAGGGCGGTCTGGTTTGGTTGACTTGACTGCCCTCTCCCCCGCCCCTCTCCCGCAGGCGGGAGAGGGGAGAACACCAGCGGTGTTTCGGACCCCTGCCGGTTTGCTCCCCTCTCCCGCGCGGCGGGAGAGGGGCGGGGGAGAGGGCAGTCACAGCAAAAAACACACACGCCCGCCCAATAACCCCTTGCTCCACCCCGACGCCCCACGCCCCTTCTCATGACAGCGATCCACCTGCCGCCCGGCTCGCCGTCTGGGCAGAGCCTCGATACCGCCACCCTGCGCGCGCAGGTGTCCGCGAACAAGCTGGCCGCGCTGATGCCGTCGGCCAGTCCGAACGGCGCCACCGTCAGCCAGTCGGACGGCACCGCTCCGCAAGGCGCCGATGTCACGCTGCGCCCCTCCCAGCAGGGACAGCTTCCCTCCCCGCCTCCCGGGGGCTCTACCCGCGAAAGCCTGAGCTTTGCCGCGCGCACGATCCTGTCGCTGCTCGGCCAGGGAGATTCCGGGCCGCTGCGCAGCGCCGGACCGCTGCTGCCGGTGCCGCCCACACGGCTGTCGCACGGCGCGTCGCAGACGCAGCAGGCGCTGGTTCATCTGGTGCACGACAGCGGGCTGTTCTACGAATCCCATCTGGCGCAATGGATCGCGGGCCGACGGGGACTGGCCAGCATGGCACGCGAGCCGCAGGCCGGCATCGGGCGCGACGCCTACCCTGACACGCGCGGCGCCCCGCCGGGCGGTGCGGCGCCGTATGGCGGTCCACCCGGCGCCGCGACACGTCCGTCCGCCGCGGGGCCGATGCCCGGCATGCCGCCCGCCCCGACCGGTGCGATGCCGGACCCGGGCGCCGTCATCGATGTGGTCACCACCTCCACCGCCGCCCCCGCCACCACGATGGCCGCCCTCATCGCCGCCGACGCCGAAGCGGCGGCGCAGGCGGACTCGCGCGGTTCTGGGGAGAACGCGGACGGCCCCTCCCCGCCGCAACGCGACGCCACGGCACGCAATGCCGAGCCGCCGCGCGGTCCTGACATGCCACGCATGCAGCAGGCCGGGGCGCAGTTGTATCAGGCGGCCGCCAACGAGGCCGCGCGCAGCGCCACGTCGCAATCGATGTTGAATGCCGCAGCCGAGCTGGATGCCTCGGCGCGGCCGGAAGCCGCGATGGGCCGCGGCGACGCCGCACCAGCCATCCATCCGAATACCGAGGGCATCGTGCGCCAGCAGCTCGAATTGCTGGCAACCCATCAGTTCCGCTGGGCCGGCGAGGCGTGGCCGGGCACGCCGATGCAATGGGAGGTCACCGACCAGTTGCCGGAGTGGGAGAGGCAGGCAGGCGGCGAAGCGACAGGCGACGAAGCGCGGACATGGTCCAGCCGCCTGCTGCTGGAACTGCCGCAGCTTGGACCGGTCGAGGCACGGCTGACGCTGACACCGTCCGGACTCGAAACCCGGCTCACAGTGCAGGAAGACCGTGCCGCACTGATGCTCGGCAACGCGCAGGATCGCCTGCGCACCAGCCTCGATGCCCGAGGCATCGACCTGCTGCACTTCTCGGTTCAGCGTGACGGGACTGGCGACGGCAAGGGGGGCGGCGCATGAGCGAACAGGAACCCCGGCGCGGCGCGGCCGTTGCGCTGTCCTACCGCCAGAACGATGCGGCGCCACGCGTGGTGGCCAAGGGCTATGGCGAGATCGCCGAGTCCATCATTGCGCGGGCGCGCGAGGCCGGGGTCTATGTACACGATTCGCCGACGCTGGTGAACCTGCTGATGCAGGTCGATCTCGATAGCCAGATTCCGCCGCAGCTCTACGCCGCGGTCGCGGAACTGCTGGTGTGGCTGCACCGGCTGGAGGCGGATACGGGGATTGTGAGGATTGAGTAGGGGCGGGGGAGAGGGCAGTCACAGCCAACAAAAAACACTACTGAAAAACCGCCAGCAACTCCTCCACCGGCRCCACCCCCTGCCCCTCCACGATGACCTGCACCACCCGCTCCACATCGGAGTCGGCCAGCGCCGGATAGATCGGCAGGCACAGCACGCGCGCCGACGCATCGGCCGCCACCGGCAGATTGCTCCGGCTCGCCGACGGCAGGCCGCGGTACATCGGGAAATCGGAAATCAGCGGATAAAAATAGCGGCGCGCGTAGATCTCCCGCTCGCGCAGCTTGTGGTAAAGCGCATCCCGGCTCAGCGGATACGGCGAGGACACCAGCACCGGGAAGTAGGAATGGTTGGCCGTGGTGCCCGGACTCTGGGGCAGGCACTCGATCCCCGGCACATCGCGCAGCAGCCGGCGGTATAAGGCGTCAATCTCCGCGCGGCGCGCCAGCGCCCTGTCGATATGCCTGAGCTGCAACAGGCCGAACGCCGCGTTCACTTCGCTCATCTTGCCGTTGATGCCCGGCGCCACCACGGTAACCTCGTCGACGAAGCCGAAGTTCTTCAGATGGTCGATGCGCTGCTTGGTCCTGGCATCGGGACAGACGATGGCGCCGCCCTCGAAGGTATTGAATACCTTGGTGGCGTGGAAGCTGAGGACCGACAGGTCCCCGTGGCGCAGCACGCTGCCTGCCGGCGTACGCACGCCGAACGCATGCGCGGCATCGTAGATGACGCGCAGGTTGTAATTGTCCGCCAGCGTCTGGATCGCATCGACATCGCAAGGCCGGCCATAGCAGTGCACTGGCATGATCGCGGTGGTCTGCGGCGTGATCGCGGCCTCGATTTTGGCCGGGTCCAGGTTCAGCGTTTCCGGATGGATATCGACGAATACCGGCTTGATGCCGTTCCACAGCAGCGAATGCGCGGTGGCGACAAACGAATACGGCGTGGTGATGACCTCGCCGGTGATGCGCAGCGCTTGCAGCGCCGTCACCAGCCCTAGCGTGCCGTTGGCGAACAGCGCGATGTGGTCGACGCCAAGGTACTCGCACAAGGCCCTTTCCAGCTGCTGATGGAAGGGGCCGCCGTTGGTCAGCGTCCGGTTGTCCCAGATTGCCTCCAGATAGGGCATGAATTCGTCCAGCGACGGCAGGTACGGCTGGGTGACATAAACCGGAGGGGCGGAGCGCTTCATGGCGTGACCTCAAAGCTGGTTACCGGATCGCCGTTGCACCAGGTGGACCACATCTGCCGCATGGCGCGCTGCAAGCCCTGCGCCACGAGGTCGGCGCGCACGAACGGCGACGCGCGCAGCTCATCGCGCATGCCGGCGCGCAGCGCGGCAAGGCGCGGCACATCGCTCGCCCATGCCACCGCCTTCTCCACCAGTTCATCCTGCGACGTGCACACCCACTGCTGCAGTCCCGCCACGCCGAGGACGCTCGCCGTCTGCCGGCTCGTGCGCGTTTCGCCAGCCAGCGACAGGATCGGCACACCCATCCACAGCGAGTGGCACGACGTGGTGCCACCGGTGTACGGGAAGGTGTCGAGCACGATGTCGACTTCATGGTGGTAGCCGAGGTACGTGCGCATGCCGGCGCGGGGCCGCAGCACGATCCGGTCGGCCGATACACCGAAGCGCGCGAACCGCTCCTGCAGTTCGGACACCGATTCCTCGGGGATATGGCCCATCAGCATCTTCGCGTCGGGCACGCGCGTCAGCACTCGGGCCCACAGCGCCAGCACGGCATCGCTGATCTTGCTGTAGCGGTTGAAGCTGCCGAACGTGATGTGGCCGTTCGTGAGCGCCGGTGCGGCATTCACCTCGGGGCTCTCGGGGTGGGGCTGGAACGTGAACGACGCCGGCAGGTACACCAGCTTCTCGGTGAACTGGGCATCGAGCACACCGGGCGCCGCCGCGTGGCGATCGATCAGGTAGTAGTCCATTTCCGCCACGCCGGTCGTGGCCGGATAGCCGAGCCAGCTCACCTGGACCGGCGCCGCGCGCATGGCGAAGGTCAACAGCCGGTTGGCATCGGTATGGCCGGACAGGTCGAACAGGATGTCCACACCGTCCTCGACGATGCGATCGCGCAGCCGGGCCGCGTCGAGCCCCCGCACGCGGCGCCACACCTGTGCCAGCTCGGCCACCCTCTTGGTTGCCTGGTCCTCCACCTCGCCGGTGTGGTAGACATGAATCGCGTGCATCTCGCGGTCCAGATGCCGCCAGATCGGCTCGATGAAGTGGATCATCGCGTGGGTACGCAGGTCCCCCGACACGAAGCCCACACGCAGCGGCCGTTGCGGATCACGGACATTGTTCAGCGGCGCGCGCCGCACGCCCTGCACCTGCCGCGCCAGCTGCTTGCCGAATTCCACGTGTTCGCGGAACAGCGCGTCCGGCGACAGCGTACCCTGGTGCGTCAGCAGGAACAGCAGGTTGCTGTGGACCCGGTTCGCCGACGGGTTCAGCGCCAGCACACGGCGATAGCTTGCCTCGGCGATATCGGGTCGCCCCGTTTCCTGGCTCAGCACGCCAAGCACATTGTGCGTATCCTGGTGCGTGGGATCGAGCGTCAGCGCGCGCTCGCAGCATCGGATCGCGGCATCGTACTTGCGCACCGTCCGCAGCACCACGGCCAGCCGGCTATAGTGCTGCGGATTGCCCGGCCCTAGCCGGATCGCGTGAAGCGCCGCTATTTCGGCCGCCTGCAGCGGCATGGTGTCCGCCAGCATGTCGCCGAACTCGTCGTGCAAGGCGGCGTTCAGCGGCCGCAGCGCCACGGCGCGGCCCATCGCGGCCACCGCCTGCTTGCGGCGCTGGTCGCGCCGCAGGATTCTTGCCAGCGCATGCCACGCCGACGCAAGATCGGGGTTCGTGCGCAACAGCTCGCGCAACGCCTGCTCCGCCTCATCGTGGCGCGCGGCGTTGTGCAGCGTGTTGACCTGTCCCAGCGCGGTCCGTTGCGCGGGCGTCAGCCCGGCAAACTCGTCGGCATCGCTGCCCAGGCCACGCCGCCCCGCGTACGCAACCAGCGCGTCCAGCAGCGCCCACCACCGGGGGTCGTCGCAATTGCCGGCCAACAGCCTGGACCGGAAGTGCTCCGCCCATGCGCCGGCCGAGCCGATCAGCAGGCCGCGGTCGCGCAACCGCTCCAGCAGGCTTTCGACATCGAGTCCCGCCTCAGTCCCGTCCGGCCCTTCCTTGTCGCCTCGCTCGCGGACGGCCAGTGCATCGGCGCGCGCGAGATATTGCGCTTCGGCGGCGCTCAGTTCCAACACGACGGGCGCATGCCAAAGCGACCAGGTGGCCACCGTACCGCCGTCGGAGCACGCGTCCAGCGCTGCCTTCAGGTGGGGGACGACACGCAGGCCGGCGCCGGTATCCGTGTCGTACGGTGTCGCTTCCCGCGACAGCCGCAGCACGCCGGCGCGCAGCAGCGTCTGGAGCGCGTGCCGCACCGATGTCCGCACCGCCTCTTCGGGCTCGTAGGGGTGCTCGGGCATGGCCAGCACCAGTTCCTGCATATCGCAGGTACCGGGCCAGGCGGCCGTCAATGCCGCCAGCACGCGCTTCACATGGGTATCGTCGGTCGCGATGGCGCGGCCGTGCTGGTTGATATAGTGCTGATGCCCGGCCGCCGTGCCGCTCGATGGTGCCGCCACGCGGAAGCAACCGGCAAAGCGCAGCCCGTCGAGCCGCTCCATATCCGGCGCCGGCAGGCACTCCTGCGCGCGGCTGGCATGGACCAGCATGCTCTGCCGGAAATGACGCCCGACCGCGAAGTCCAGGTACTGCTGCCGCACGGCCGCCGTCTGGCCAAGGCCCGCCAGGCTGTTGAACAACGCGACATTGGCGCCGAAGGCCAGCGCGATCTCCTGTTCCGGCTCCGCGTCGCCGATATGGGCCAGCCCGTTCTGTGCGGCCGCATTGGCGAATTCGATGAAGTAGCAGGCCGAACCGGCGCCCTGCAGGAATTCCGCCGCCAGTTCCTCGTCGGACAGCTCGCGTGCGTACTTCAGTACCGGGGCCAGCGCTGGCGCCAGCGGGTTGGCGGCGGCGATGCTGTCGGCCAGCAGCGTCAGCGTGGTGCGGGCCGCGGCCAGGCTGTCATTGACGTTTTCGGCGGCATGCCCGGCGAACAGCATCGCATCACGCAGCGCTTCCGCGCCCTTCCAGCCCGGCAGCGTGTGGTAGCTGACAAAGGCGATACCCAGCGGCGACAGATGCCGCTGGCACAGCGCCAGCAGCGCCTCGCCCAGTTCGGCCGGCACCTTGCCATAGGTCTGGTGCAGGATGATGTAGTCGAACTCGCCGAGGCCGCCGTCGAGATCCACATCGCCCAACACCTCGAATCGTGCATTACCAGCGCCCAGGCTGCGTGCGTTGGCGCGGGCCTTGCCGATATCGTCGGCACTGGCGTCGATGCCAACCACCTTGGCCCGCGGAAAGCCGAGCGCGAATGGCAGCAGATTGTCGCCGACGCCGCAGCCCAGTTCGAGCACCCGGGCTTCGGCGAGCGGAACCGATTCGATGCCGTACAGATACGCGGCCGCCCGCAACTGGATCGGGGAACTCTGGAATACGGTACGCAGCGCGGGCCGCGGCCGGGCTTGCGGCCCCGTTTCCGGGCGAGCGTTGGAGTCGGATAGGTTCACTGGGCGATTCCCGGTCTGGCAGGCTAATGAAGAGCCTTTTCAGGGTATCAAGCGGGCCGTCCGCCCAAAGCCGGGAATAACGCTGGAATGTCGAGTCAATTCGGACTGCGCTCGACTGCCCTCTCCCCCGCCCCTCTCCCGCTCGCGGGAGAGGGGCGGGGGAGAGGGCAGTCACAGCATACCCACCCACAAGGGTCTTACACCCCCATATTCATGACTTCCTGATAAGCCATCGTCAGCCGGTTGCGCACCTGCACCGCCGTCTGGAACGAGATGCTGGCCTTCTGCATCTCGATCATCACGTCGTTCAGCGCGACGCCGGGCTTGCCCAGCTCGAATGCCTCGGCCAGTCCATAGGCGCGGTCCTGCGCCCCGCTGATCTTCTGCAGCGACTTCTGCAGTTCGCCGGCGAAGCCCGTGGTACTGGCCACGGCCGGCGCATTGGTGGAGCTGGTACCCGCGGCGGCCTGAGCCATGCCGCGCAGTTGGGCCAGCATGCCGTCAATAGAAGAAATGGCGCTCATTTCAGTCGATGCTTGGCGACGATGGTGCGCGCACGCAGCGGCAAACTGGCGGCGCGCCTCCTCCCGTCGGGGTGGATCGGTTCGCTGGGATCGCGGTCGGCGGACGGGCAAGCCGGCCCGCCGGGCCATGGCAAGGCGGTCGCCAGCCTGACCCAGCACGGCAAGCGTACCGCCGCCGAAGCCGCATGCATTGGCAGAATTCGGATAGAAAAGTCGCCCTATTCCCCCGATTGTTCCCCCGCTGCCTGGCCGATCATCGCTACCGTGCCAATCCTGGCGGCCTGCCGCGTTGCCGGCCCCTCGTCATTAACGGACGGGCATCCATCGTTTTCAACCATCGCGGGGAGTACGCGTGTTTTGTCTGCGTCGTGATCTGAGCCAAGCCGACACCGGCCACCGCCTCGGCGGCAAGCGCCGCCCCTGGCCGTTGTCGACCCTGTCCGGGTGCCTGCGCGCCCGGCCGGCCACCACGGAGGCGCGCGCATGAACGCCGCGGCTGTGCTAGCCAACCGGTCGGAGATGTTCGACCGGATGAAGGCCAACCCCCGGCTGCCGCTGATGATCGGCGGCGCCGCGCTCGCCGCCGCCATCGCGGTGGGCGTGCTGTGGTCCCGCACCCCGGACTACCGCGTGCTGTACAGCAACCTGTCGGAGCGCGACGGCGGCGCGGTGATCCAGTCGCTGCAACAGATGAACGTGCCCTACAAGTTCGCCGAGGGCGGCGGCGCCGTGATGGTACCGGCCGACAAGGTGCACGAGACGCGCCTGCGCCTGGCTTCGCAGGGCCTGCCCAAGAGCGGCAACGCCGGCATGGAGCTGATGGACAACCAGAAGTTCGGCATCAGCCAGTTCGCCGAGCAGGTCAACTATCAGCGCGGCCTCGAAGGCGAACTCGCCCGCTCGATCGAATCGATCGCCGCGGTGCAGTCGGCGCGTGTCCATCTGGCAATTCCAAAGCCCACGCTGTTCGTGCGGGAGCGCCAGAAGCCCACCGCGTCCATCGTGCTGACGCTGTACCCCGGCCGCGCCATCGACGACGGACAGGTGGCGGCGATCAGCCATCTGGTGTCCTCCAGCGTGCCGGAGCTGACGCCCAAGGCGATTTCCATCGTCGACCAGCACGGCAACCTGCTGTCGCGCGAAGGCACCGACGAGCGCATGCTCAACGCCACCCAGCTGCAGTATCTGCAAAAGCTGGAGCAAAGCTACGTCAAGCGCATCGAGTCGATCCTCGAGCCGATCGTCGGCAAGGACAACGTAAAGGCGCAGGCCACCGCCGACATCGATTTCAGCATCGTCGAGCATACCGACGAGTCCTATAAGCCCAACCAGGACCCCGGCCAGGCCGCCATCCGCAGCCAGCAGACCAGCGAGTCCAGCCAGCAAGGCCAGGCGCCGGTTGGCGGCGTGCCGGGCGCGCTGTCGAACCAGCCACCGCTGGCGGCGGTGGCGCCGGTGGTGACGCAGCAGCCGAACCAGCCGGGCCAGCAAGGCCAGCCTGGCCAGCCCGGACAGGCCGGCCAGCAGCAGGCCGCCCAGGGCGCGGCGGCGCAGGCCGCGGCGGGCAATGCGCTGGCGGCGCAAGGCAACGCCGCGCAGTCGGGCCCGAGCAGCAACCGCCGCGACTCCACCGTCAACTACGAGCTCGACCGCTCGGTGCGGCACGTGCAGCAGGCCCCCGGCGCGGTGCGCCGCCTGTCGGTGGCCGTGGTCGTCAATAACCGCCGCGTGATGGGCGCCGACGGCAAGATCGTCAGCGAGCCGCTGACCGCCGCGCAGCTCAAGCAGATCGAAAACCTGACCCGCGAAGCGATGGGCTTCTCGGCCGCGCGCGGCGACTCGCTGAACGTGGTCAACAGCCCCTTCACGTCCGATGCGGATCTGAAACCGGAACTGCCGGTGTGGAAGCAGCCTGAAATGATCGAACTGGCCAAGACCGCGGCCCAGTACCTGCTGCTGGCCCTCCTCGCGCTGTTCGTGTGGTTCAAGGTGGCGCGTCCGATCCTGCGCAAGTACACCACGCCGCCGCTGCCGCCGCCTGCCGCCGACGATTCGCCCGAAGCGGTGCTGATCCCGGTCGAGGAGCAGCAGCCGGATCCGGAAGTGCTGAAGCTGACGGCGAAGTATGAAAGCGACCTCGCGCTGGTGCGCGACGCCGCGCAACGCGACCCGCGCCTGGTCGCCAGTGTGATCAAGAACTGGATTGCAAAAGATGAGCGGTGAGGGCCTGCAAAAGAGCGCCATCCTGATGATGTCGCTCGGTGAGGACGGCGCGGCCGAGGTGTTCAAGCACCTGTCGCCGCGCGAGGTGCAATCGCTCGGTTCGGCGATGGCGTCGCTAAGCTCTGTCACCCGCGAGGAAATGGCCGCCGTGCTGGCGGAGTTCCGCTCGGAGACCGAGCAGTTCCTGGCCTTGTCGGTCGATTCGAGCACGTTCATCAAGAGCGTGCTGAACAAGGCCCTGGGCGAGGAACGCGCGCTGTCGGTGATCGAGGACATCCTGGAATCGCGCGATCCGGGCAGCGGCATCGATTCGCTGAACTGGATGGACGCCACCTCGGTGGCCGAACTGATCCGCGACGAACACCCGCAGATCATCGCCACCATCCTGATCCACCTGGACCGCCAGAAGTCGTCCGAGGTGCTGGCGCTGTTCACCGATCGCCTGCGCAACGACGTGATCCTGCGTATCGCCACCTTCGGCGGCGTCCAGCCGGGCGCGCTGCAGGAGCTGACCGACGTGCTGACCAAGCTGCTGGCGGGCCAGAGCCTGAAGCGCAGCCGCATGGGCGGCATCCGCACCGCGGCCGAGATCATCAACCTGATGAACACCGCCCACGAGGAAGCCGTCATCGCCGGCGTTCGGCAGCACGACAGCGACCTGGCGCAGAAGATCATCGACGAGATGTTCCTGTTCGAGAACCTGCTGGAGGTCGACGACCGCGGCATCCAGCGCGTGCTCAAGGAAATCGCCACCGAGTCGCTCATCGTCGCGCTCAAGGGCGCGCCGCAGGAGCTGCGCGACAAGTTCATCCGCAATATGTCGACCCGCGCCGGCGAAATGCTGCGCGAGGACCTGGATGCGCTGGGTCCGGTGCGCGTGTCGCAGGTCGAGGCCGAGCAGAAGGCCATCCTGCAGGTGGTAAGGCGCCTGGCCGATGCCGGCGAAATCCAGATCGGAGCGGGCGACGATGCCTATGTCTGAACGAAGCGCCCGCTTGTACCAGCAGACGCTGGACGACGGCTTCGAGGAGGGCTTCGGCGCGTTCGGCAAGCCGGCGCGCAAGAGCGCCGCTGGAAGCCGGCTGGGCCGGGCCTATCCGCCGCTGGAGGGGCTGGACGACGAGCCCATTGCCACGCGCATCCCGCGCGGCGACGCGGCCGGCTGGCGGCGCTGGAAGATGACGTCGTTCGATCCGCCGCCGCCCCCGCCGCCTGCCCCGCCCCCGCCGCTGCACGAGGAACCAGCCGAACCGGCGCCGCCGCCGATCGACTTCGCCGCGCTGGAAGCCATGCGGGAGAAGGCGCGCAAGGAGGGCTATGCGCAAGGCTATACCCAGGGCCAGACGCAGGGCTATGGGGATGGCCATCGCGAGGGCTATGCGCGCGGGCTGGACACCGCCAAGCAGGAAGCCGCCCGGCTGCAGGAACTGGCCGGCAGCTTCACCGCCGCGCTGCACGGCGTGGACAACGAGATCGGTCAGACCCTGGTATCGCTCGCGCTCGACATCGCGCGCAAGCTGGTGCTGGACACCGTGGCCGCCAACCCCGCCGTGCTGCTACCGGCGGTGCGCGAGCTGCTGACCACCGAACCGGCGCTGGCCGGCTCGCCCTGCCTGCTGCTGCATCCCGACGATGTCGCGCTGGTGCAGACGCATCTGGCCGGCGAGCTGGAAGCGGCCGGCTGGACCGTGCGCGCCGACAGCGCCGTCGCACGCGGCGGCTGTATCGCCACCGCCGCCAGCGGCGAACTCGATGCGACGCTGGCCACGCGCTGGAGCCGCGTGATGAAGGCCATGGGCCGCGACGATCCGTGGGAACCGGCCGATGCCTGACACGACCGCCACGCCGATGATCGCGCATCAGCCAGTCCCGGCCGTCGGACAGCACGGCCAGCGCTGGCGCGACGCGCTGTCGACCGCCGCGGCCAATGTCGCCGACGTGGACAGCAAGCGCACCTGCGGACGCCTGACGCGCGCGGCCGGACTGGTGCTCGAAGCGGTGGGCCTGCGCATGCCGGTAGGCAGCGACTGCCTGATCGAAGTGCCGGGGCAATCCACCGCGCGGGGTCCGCGCATGGCAGAGGCCGAAGTGGTGGGCTTTGGCTCCGACCGGCTCTACCTGATGCCGCAATCCGACGTGTCCGGGCTGCTGCCCGGCGCACGCGTGTATCCGCTCGAACCGTCGCCGCTGCCCGGTGGCGACCAGGCGCCGCGCGAGCCGGGCTCCAAGCGCCTGCCCGTCGGCGAGGGGCTGCTGGGACGCGTGCTCGACGCAGCCGGCCGGCCGCTGGACGGCCTGGGCCCGCTGCAGGCCGAGCGCGAGGTGCCGCTGGCCGGCGCGCAGATCAATCCGCTGTCGCGCGCACCGATCGACACGGTGCTGGATGTCGGCGTACGCGCGATCAACGGCATGCTGACCGTCGGGCGGGGCCAGCGGATGGGCCTGTTCGCCGGCTCCGGCGTGGGCAAGAGCGTGCTGCTGGGCATGATGGCGCGCTACACCAGCGCCGAGGTCATCGTGGTCGGCCTGATCGGTGAACGCGGCCGCGAGGTCAAGGAATTCATCGAACACATCCTCGGCGACGAGGGACGCGCGCGTTCCGTGGTGGTCGCGGCGCCCGCCGACGCCTCGCCGCTGATGCGCATGCAGGGCGCCGCCTATGCGACCCGCCTGGCCGAGCATTTCCGTGACCAGGGGCGCCACGTACTGCTGATCATGGACTCGCTGACGCGCTACGCGATGGCGCAGCGCGAAATCGCGCTGGCCATCGGCGAGCCGCCGGCCACCAAGGGCTATCCGCCCTCGGTGTTCGCCAAGCTGCCGACGCTGGTCGAGCGCGCCGGCAACGGCGCGGAAGGCGGTGGCTCGATCACCGCCTTCTATACCGTGCTGACCGAAGGCGACGACCAGCAGGACCCGATCGCCGATTCGGCGCGTGCCATTCTGGACGGCCATATCGTGCTGTCACGCAGCCTGGCCGAGGCGGGCCACTATCCGGCCATCGACGTCGAGGCATCGATCAGTCGCGCCATGACGTCGCTGATTTCGCCGGAACAATTCGCCTCGGTGCGGCGCTTCAAGCAGCTGATGTCGCGCTACCAGCGCAACCGGGACCTGATCAGCGTGGGTGCCTACGTCGCGGGCGCCGATCCGGAACTGGATCTGGCGATCCGGCTGCATCCGCGCATGGAGGCTTTCCTGCAGCAGGACATCCACGAGCGCGCCGGATACGGCGACGCGATCGAACAGCTCCATGGCATCTTCGACAGGAATGCAAATGGCTAAGTCCACCCCGCTCAATACGCTGGCCGAACTGGCCCAGGACCAGACCGACGCCGCCGCGCGCGAACTGGGACGCCTGCAAGGGCTGCGCACGCAGGCCGAGCAGCAGCTGCAGGCGCTGACGCAGTACCGTCACGAATACCGCGCCCGCATGCAGTCACTGATGCAGGACGGCATGCAATCGGCGCGCTGGCACGATTTCTCGCAATTCCTCGACTCGCTGGACGCGGCGATCCGCCACCAGACCGAAGCGCTCGCCAAGGCCGAGGCGCAGCTGCTGGCCGGCCGCGCCAACTGGCAAAAGCAGAAGCAGCGCCAGAATTCCTTCGACACGCTGGTCCAGCGCGCCGAAACGCGCGAACAGCAGATCGCTGCGCGGCGCGAGCAGCGCGCCAACGACGAATACGCCGCACGCCTTGCCCGTCAGCACGTTGCAAGCGGCCACAACCACTGATCCATACGATGATCGACATCAGCCAGATTCTGAATGGCGGCGCGGCCGGCGCGGCCGCTTCCACGGCGCGGCAGGCCAACACGCCCCCTTCGGCCGACGCAAAGCCGTTCGGCGATGCGCTCAATCGCGCGCGGCAGGCCAGCGGCAATGCCGAGGGCAAGAGCGCCAGCAAGGCCACGGACAAGGCGCAACGCCCCGATCAGCACTCTTCCGCTTCTCGTCCGGCGCAGGCCGCTGATGACGCGCAGGCGAACGCCAAGGCTGCCGAACAGGCCGGCGAAGCGAACGTGGCCGACGCGGCCACCGACGCCGCTGACCGCGACGAGCAGGACGAGACCCAGACCGCGGACGGCGCGGCGGCGGCCGCGGCGCTGCTGGCCGGTCTGCTGCCCGCCGCCCAGGTTGGCAGTGGCGCGGCTGCCAATACGCAAGCGCCAGGCAGCGTTGGCCTGCCTGGCATGACAGGGCCGTTGGCAGGCGCCGCCGGCGCAAACGGCGGCGCCACGGCCCCCGCAACGGCCGATGCCGCCACCCAGGCGGACGGCGACGCGACGCCTTCGCTCGCCGAGCAAACCCTGGACACCATCGCGTCGCAGCGCGCCGCACTGGCCGCCACGGCGACGAACGCAGCCGCCGGCACCGCTTCCAGCGCCGCGGCGGAACGCGCGGCCGCATTGCATGCCGATGCTGGCCAGCCGGACGCCGCCAAGCCGGCCGGGACGGTGGATGCCGCTGCAAAGACCACGGTCGGCCTGAACGCCCTAGCCGCCTCTCAGAAGGATGCCGGCGCGCAGGGCAACGGTGCGGACTCGCAAGGCGCCCACGCTGCACGCCACGCCGACGGCGCGAGCGTCGCGCAGTCGGCCGGTACCGCGCCGTCGACCACGATGCAGGCCGCGCTGGCCGCCGCCATGTCGCAATCCGGCGCCGACAACGCACCGATCGAAGGCACCGCCGACCCGCTGCCGCAGGCCGTGGCTCCGCAGGGCGCGCTGGCAGCGCAGGCCGGCAGCGGCAACGCCGCCACCGCCGCCACACCGGTCCCGGTCGCGCCCCGGCTGGGCGATGCCGATTGGCCGCAGGCCCTGAGCCAGCAGATGATCCGGCTGACCACGCAGGGCAGCCACACCGCCGAACTTCAACTCAATCCGCCGGACCTGGGCCCGCTCAAGGTGGTGCTGAACGTCAGCAACGACCAGGCGCAGGCGCATTTCGTATCGCCGCACGCCAGCGTGCGCGCCGCCGTCGAAGCCGCGCTGCCGCAGCTGCGGCATGCCATGGCCGACAGCGGCATCCAGCTCGGCCAGACCTCGGTTGGCGCCGAACAGTTCGCTGGCCAACAGGGCAACGGCAACCCGCAGCAGCAGGCGGGCCAGCGCGGCCAGGCTTTTGCGGACGCCACCGGCCGGTTCGCGGAGCCGGCCCCCGCGGCAACCACCATGGCTGCCCCTCGGCAACGCGTCGGCAGCGGCGAGGTCGATACCTTCGCCTGAGCCGGATCGGTATGGGAGCGGGTGACTGCCCTCTCCCCCGCCGTCTCACCGCTCAGCGCCTCAATGCTGTAGACGGCCGCGATTATCTAAAGGCAACGCGACAGCCGGCTTCTATGATCCCAAGCTCCGTCCATATCGCATGGAGCTACGATGAGCCGTGTTGCCGGGCGCGATATCGCAGCGCCAGTCATAGCTTCAGTCCCGCCGCCGGCCAAATCCACTGAAAGTGCAGACAGCCGCGGCCTGTCATTTTCCGCAAGCCGCGCGGACGCCTGCGACCTCCACAAGGCTGCCTGGCAGGCCTGCCTGTCGGGGATGGACGCGCTGCAGAAGGAATTCGATGCGCATCCGGCCAGGCTCGGCACCGGCAAAGCCCTTGGCGCCCGTTTTGAGCGCTGCAAGGCCCTGGTTCAGCGCGCTGGCGCGGCACTGCTCGCTGTCACCCGTCCCACCGCGACGCCGCCCGGATACTCGCGCGAAACCGGCGGCACGGAGCCATGCTCTCCGGAGTTACGCGCATGGCTGGCCCTCACTCGGGCACGGCTAGAAGTCGAGGGACTGGCCAAAGACGCAAAGGCGGCAGCGCGCCTGTATGCGCCGCGGCGGTTGTTTGCCAAGGTAGGAATCCTGGCGGCCGGTATTGCCATTGCACTGGCCGGCGTAGCGGTGACCATGCTTTTCCCCGCGGCGCTGCCGGCCGTGGCGTGCTCGTTGATGGTGGCCTTCGGCGGCGGCATGGCGTTTTCCTCGGCGATCTGCGCTTTCTTCCAGGTCAAAAGAGAAGACGCCGCGTTTGCCATGTGCTTTCTTGGTGGGAAAGCGCTCGCGCAACTGAATGATATCGTCGGGCAGGCCGAGCGCCACGCCATTGCACGGGAAAACAAGGCTGCCAAGCTGCTCCAGAAAACTTGGCGCCGCCATGTCGGCCATGTGGACGCGCTGCGCCAGCAGGCCCCTTCTTCCGGGGACGACGCCAAGTTCGTGACCACTCATCATGCCGGACCGGGCGGTGCACGGACCTATGTTCACTATCGCGATCGACGGGATGCGCAGAAGGAGCGCATGCCGCCAACGCTGGCCCTGTGGGGCCCAGGCCATCAGGGGCCGGAGCTTGGCGAGGGCGGATACAACCGCGTCCAGCGCGGTCCGATGGGCTTGGTGATCCGTGAGGAAACGCAATCCGTGGCGGCCCTCCAGGGCGCACCCATCGGCAGATTTGCAGATTTGGACTCTTTTGTGGGCGCGGTCAGGATATCGCGCACCATCAGCGTCGCGCGTTTCGCCGGCACCCCGCTGGACCGCATTCTGTCGCGCGGCGACAAGGTGCCGCTGTCGTACTTCAAGCAGGCCAGCATGGACCTGAAGACGGCGCATCGCCGCAAGATGTTCCACCGGGACATCAAGCCATCGAACATGACACTGAAGGACAAGCGCGTCCACTTCATAGACTGCGACAGCATGATCGACATGCAAAGCTGCATCAGGCCCCAGGCGTGCTTCTTCACTCCCCGGTACGCGAGCGTGGACGCGACCAAGGGTGATGCAGAGCTCGGGCTCAAGACCGCCGACGAGTTCGCGTTTCTCATTTCAATGATCGAGACCACGATTGACTGTCCGGATGAAGTCACCGATTGGCTGGAGAAACGCGCGGTGTGGCGGCAAGACCCCGGCTGGGCGCCCCATCTCGATTTACCCCCGCCCCGCGTGGTGGACGAGTGGCTTGAGAAGAACACGACAATGGCGCCCATGTTGAAAAACCTGGTCAGAAACGTGACGTCGTATTTGCTGGGCCCTAACCTCCATCTGCACGATCTGATGAAGTGGCCAGAGGAGGCATAGCCTCTGGACGCGGGGTAGCGTTGAGGGAGCGCTCCTCTCCCACCAATTGTCACGATGCTGTAGAACGGCTGTCATTCGTGGAAGCCATTGCAGCCACCGAAGGCCATGATCGACAGTTCGATCATGAGGCGATGGAGTCGAGATGTGCCGCGTTGTCGGGTGCAATAAGCCTGCGCCAGCTGTTGATTTTCTCTCCGGGCCACCATCAGGGCGGCAAGCGCCCCGCCCTGCCGGCGCCTCTCTTTCCGCAAGTCAGGTCCAGGCATCCGACCCGCGCGATACAGCATGGCAGGTGTGCCTGTCCCGGATCGACGCGCTCGACCAGGAATTCGACGCGCGCGCGGTGGAGCATGGCACCGACAAAGCGCTTCGCGACCAGTTCGAGCGCTGCAAGGCGCTGATCCAGCGCGCTGGCAAGACACTGCGGGCCCTCCGCGATCCCGTCGCGATGCTGGGCCGAAATAGCGGTGGCATCCTCGGCAACGACGCCGTCCTGGCCGAGAAGCGCGCGTTGTCCGCGCTGATGGAGGCGCAGCGCGAGGTGCTGGCACTGACGGAAAATGCAATGGCATCAGCAAACAAGGGAGCTCCCAGCTGGCTCGTCACGGTGGGCGCGCTCGCCGCGGCTGTTGCCGTTGCACTGGCCGCCGCGGCGCTGGCCGTATTTTTCCCGGCGGCGCTGCCGATTGCGGCGTTGACGCTGATCGCGATGGGAATGGGCGCGGGGGCCGGCATATCCCTTCCCGTGCTGATTACCCAACTGGTTCAGTCACGACGCGCATATGCCGCGGCCACTGTGTCCCACCATGGCGCCGAAACACTGGAGGCACTGAACGAGCTCGTCACGCGGGCGGCGGAAGTGGTACGCCGCTATGAGTTCGAGGTAGCGACAAAGGCTGCCGAGCTGATCCAGAAAAGCTGGCGCAGCCATGCGAAACGGGTCGGGACACTGCGGGATCAGGCCAGCGCCGCCGAGAACAAGAGCAAGTTCGTCAGTACCCGCCACGTTGGCGCTGGCGGTACACGCACCTATTTGCATTATCGCGATCCACAAGAGGCCGTGAAGGAGGGCATGCCGCCCACACTGCCACTGTGGGGCGCCGGCCAGGATGGGCCGCAGTTGGGCGAGGGGGGATACAACAGCGTCCAAATGGGCCCGGTGGGATTGGTGATACGGCGTGAGAAGCAGCCCGTGGAACAACTTGGGGGCGTTCCGATCGAGAGATATGCCGACCTGAAATCGTTTGTTGGCGCGGTAAGGATATCGTCCACTGTCAGCGTCGCCCGTTTCGCCGGCACCCCGTTGAACCAATGCCTGCCGAAGGGCGGGAAGGTGCCGGTATCGCATTTCTGGCAGGCAAGCCACGACCTGAAGACGGCGCATGCCCGTGGCCTGTTTCACCGCGACATCAAGCCCGCCAACATGACCCTCAAGGGAGAGCGCGTTTACTTCATCGACTGCGACAGCATGATCGAGGTGGGAAACGGCAAGCCGCCACCGAAGTACTTCCGTACGCTCAAGTACGCCAGCGTCGACCCGGGAAAGCACGTGGACCATCAACAAGCGCTCAAGACCGCGGATGAGTTCGCGTTTCTGGTGTCCATGATCGAGGCGACCACGGACGATCCCGACCAGATCAGCGAGTGGCTGAAAAGCCGGACTACGCGATATGTACTGCCGCCCCCCGCCGTGGAACAGTGGTTGGAAGAGAACTCCACCGACCGCCTTGGGTTATATAAACTCTTGTGGTCTCCGTCGGGCAATCAGCTGCCCAACGGGGTGCATCTCCATGACAAGCTGAAGTGGCCCGCTCGGGCGTAGCCCCTTAGCCGCAGCGGCGCATCTGCCGGCGCGATAGGCATGCGTATGACAGGGAGCGCGACTGCTAGCATGCTGGCCCGCTTTCGCCTCCGATGACCTTCGACCTGTTCGACAACCTTCCCGACTACGACCGCGACGGCGGTATCTCAAGTGAACCGCTCGCTCCAGGCGCATCGGTATTGCGCCGCTTCGCACGAGCGCAGGCTGGCGCGCTGCTGGATGTGGTCGCGGGCGTGGCCGCCGTCGCGCCATTCCGGCATCTGGTGACGCCGGGTGGGCGTCGCATGTCGGTCGCCATGACCAACTGCGGCAGGCTGGGCTGGGTGTCCGACCGGCAGGGCTACCGCTACGACCCTGTCGATCCTGCCACAGGCCTACACTGGCCCGCGATGCCGCGAGCATTTGCGGTCCTCGCCCGGGACGCGGCCGCAGCCGCCGGCTACCCGGACTTCACGCCTGACGCCTGCCTGATCAACCGCTATCTGCCGGGCACGCGGCTGTCGTTGCATCAGGATCGCGACGAACTGGACGTTCGCGCACCGATCGTGTCGGTGTCGCTTGGCGTGCCGGCGGTGTTCCTGTTCGGTGGCCTGCGCAGGGCCGACCGCCCGGCGCGTATCCGGGTGATACATGGCGACGTGGTGGTATGGGGCGGACCGAGCCGGCTGGCCTTCCATGGCATCGCGCCGCTGGCGCAGGCCGACCATCCATTGACCGGCGACACACGGATCAATCTGACGTTTCGGAAGGCGGGGTAGGCGGTGACTGCCCTCTCCACCAACCCTCTCCCGCTCGCGGGCGAGGGGCGGGGGAGAGGGCAGTCACCGCCAAACTCCTGGCCAAATGAATCCAACATCCGTTCATGATCCCGTAATGTAAGCCCCCTAGCATCCCTCCCGACCGTCGATACCCGGCATCGCATCGACGCGCCAATCCATTTCAATAACGGGAGGTCCCCCACATGTCGTATCTCACCGATAAGGCTCGCGCTCCGCGCCGCGAGGCCGCAGGCTATGTCACCGTGCCCGGCCAGACGCTCGAGGAAATCGTTGCCGCCAACCCGGCGCGCCGCAAGGTGCTGCGCGGCGGCCTGAGCCTGTCGTTGCTGTCCGTGTTTGGCTCCACCAGCCTGCTGGCAGCTTGCGGTGGCGACGACGATCCCGCTCCGGCTCCGGCCCCGGCCCCCGCTCCGGCGCAGCCGCTGGACTACAAGATCAGCTTCACGCCGGTGGCGGACAAGGTCACCGCCGATACGGTGACGCTGCCGGCCAACTATTCGTACCAGGTGCTGTTCTCCGCTGGCGATCCGGTCGAGATCGGTTCCGTCGGCTACMCSGGCTCGCTGCAGACGTCGGCCGACACCSMGCGCCAGGCCGGTGGCCAGCATGACGGCATGCACTACTTCGCCATCCCCGGTGCCGATCCGCAGCAGCGTGGCCTGCTCGCCATCAACCACGAAAACCTCGACAGCGACATCCTGTTCGGCGTGGGTGTGGACTACGACGCCGCCACCGCGACGCCTGAGCAGAAGCGCATGGCGCTGTCGTCGGTCGGCGTGTCGATCATCGAAGTGGAGTTCGTCGACGGCAAGTGGGCGGTCAAGCGCGACTCGCGCTACAACAAGCGCTATACCGGCAACACCATCTACAAGGTGAGCGGCCCGGCCGCCGGCGTGATCGGCAGCAGCGTCGTTGGCACCCTGAACAACTGCTCGAGCGGCGCGACGCCGTGGGGCACCTACCTGACCTGCGAGGAAACCGAGGACAACTACCTCGATCCGACGCAGCCGGAGGAAGGTTACGGCTGGGTGGTCGAGATCGACCCGCTCAACGAGATGGGCATGCCGACCAAGCGCACCGCGATGGGCCGCTTCGCTCACGAGAACACCGCCTACATGACGGACGCAAGCAACCGCGTCGCGTTCTACATGGGTGACGACGGCACGCCGGGCTGCATCTACAAGTTCGTTCCGACCAACGCCTTCGATCCGAACAATCGCCACGCCAACGCCACGCTGCTGGACGATGGCAAGCTGTACGTGGCCAAGTTCAATGCCGACGGTTCGGGTCAGTGGCTCGAGCTGACGCAGGGCCAGAACGGCCTGGTGGTGGGTGCAAGCGATCCGGGCAACTGGGTGCAAGAGCCGACGCCGCCGGCTCCGACCACGGTCAATTTCGCGACGCAGGCCGATGTCGTGATCAACACCCGCGCGGCCGCCCGTGTCGCCGGTGGCACGCTGATGGATCGCCCCGAGTGGATCACGGTGGGCCTGGACAAGACGGTCTACTGCACGCTGACCAACAACGGCGGCCGTGACATCGTCGACGCAGCCAACCCGCGCGCCACCAACCCGCACGGCCACATCATCCGCTGGAAGGAAGACGGCGACTCCCCGCTGGCCACGACGTTCAAGTGGGAGATCTTCCTGCTGGCGGGCGATCCGTCGATCGCCGCGGCCAACGAGCAGGGCAACATCGTCGGCGACACCTTCTCGAGCCCCGACGGCATCCGCGTCGATCCGCAGGGCCGCCTGTGGGTGCAGACCGATGCCGGCACCGGTTCGAGCACGACCAACATCTTCGGCGCGAACTCGATGCACTACGTCGATCAGGAAACCCGCGAGTGCAAGCGCTTCCTGGTGGGTCCGCACGGCTGCGAGATCACCGGTATCGCCTACACGCCGGACCTGACCACGTTCTTCATCAACATCCAGCACCCGACCGACAAGTGGCCGAGCGCTGACCTGCCGGCCCGCTCGTCGACCATCGTGGTGCGCCACAACGAGGGCAAGCCGATCGGCGCGTAAGCGCAGGGATTGGTGTAGGGGGAAGGGGACGCTCATCGCGTCCCCTTTTTTGTTTCTGGACTGGCTGTGACTGCCCTACCCCACCCGCTCCACCATCGCCACCCCAAACTTGTCCAGCCATGGCGTCAGCTGCGCCACGATGGACGGGCTGAGTGCCACGCCCTTTTCCAGCTGCACAGCCTTTCGCGCCAGCGCACCCTGCCCGGGGAGGCGGACGCGGTCCACGCCCGGACGCGGGGGATTGTTTTCACAAGCTTCCACGATCCAGCCCATCTGGTGCGCGAACGCGTCATCGCCCGCGAAGGCGGCGGGATCGAGAATCTGCAGGAACACCGTATTGCCCCAGCGCTTGCCTGGATCGTCGCGGCCGTGGCCGGAGAGGCCCGCGGTCAGCGCCTCCACCATCAGCGACAGCGAGAACCCCTTATGTCCGACATCGAGCCCGCCCAGCGGCAGGATCGAGCCGGCATGCGGCGGTTGCAGGACCGCGGGATCGTCGCTGGGGTTGCCGTTCTCGTCGATCAGCCATGGATGCGGCAGCCGCTTGCCCTCGCGATAGAGCCGGGTGGTGAGGCCGACGGTGGTGATCGACGTCGAGACATCGATCAGCACGGGTCCGCGTGGCGACGGAAAGCCGACCGCCATCGGGCTTGGCGAGAACAGCGGCSGGGTGCCGCCAAACGGCGCCACCATCATCGCGGCCGGTGCCGACGAATACAGCAGCATCACCAGCCCTTCGGCGGTGGCGCGCTCCAGATAGGCGGCGAGACAGGCGATATGGTGGCTGCGGCGGATGGTCACGGTGCCGGTGCCATAGGCGCGGGCCTTGTCCATCGCCACTTCGAGCGCGCGCAGCGTCAGCCACGGTCCGGGCAGCCGCTTGCCGTCCCAGGTGGCCACGGCGGCCCGGTCCGCCAGCACATCGTAGTCCTCGCTGACCTGCATGCTGCCGCTCTCGATTTCGCCGAGATAGGTCGGCAGCAGCTGCAGCCCGTGCGTGTCGTGGCCCATCAGGTCGCCTTCCACCAGGATGTCGGCGACGTCATCGGCGCGGTCCGCGGGCATGCCGGCCTTCTGCAGCACCGCGCTGGCCATCTGGCACAAGGCGGCGGCGTGGTAGCGGGGGGCCAGGGTGTCGGTTGTCATGGTGTTTTCCTGTTGGAGTTCGGGGTACGGTTGATTGTTGCTGGTCTGGGCTGGCGGTGAGTGCCCTCTCCCCTGCCCCTCTCCCGCTCGCGGGAGAGGGGAGAAAACCAGCGGGGTATCGAATGCTGTCGGTTTGCTCCTCTCCCGCAAGCGCGAGAGGGGCGGTGGAGAGGGGAGTCCGGCATCCGCAGTCGCCCCACCCATTCAATACCTCAACCCCCATCCACGGACACCCCCGCCGCCTTCACCGCCTTCTCCGGCGACACGATCGTGCGCCGCGCCCCCTCATGGCAACTTCATAGCAGCCTCAGGGCTACCTCAGGGCAGCCGCATGGCAGGCGTGATCTGCCGTGGATCGGTGCGAAGCTCGATCAGGGCCGGCCTGCCGGCATCCAGCGCGCGCGCGAACGCATCGCCGAACGCGTCGGCGTGGTCGATCCGTTCCGCCCATGCACCGCAGGCCCGCGCCATCGCGACAAAATCCGGATTGTCGATCGCGGTGCCACTGACGCGGCCCGGATAGCGCTTTTCCTGATGCATGCGGATGGTGCCGTACATGCCGTTGTTGGCGAGCACGACGACCACGTTGGCGCCCACGGCGGCAGCGGTCGCCAGCTCCTGCGGGTACATCAGATGGCAGCCATCGCCGGCGAAGCACACCACGGTGCGCTCGGGGTGCCGCAGCTTGGCCGCGATGGCGGCAGGCAGGCCGTAGCCCATCGCCCCACAGGTGGGCGCCAGTTCCGTACGCGGCCGGCGATAGGCATGGAAGCGATGCAGCCACACGGTGTAGTTGCCGGCGCCGTTGCTCAGGATCGCGTCATCCGGCAACACGCATTCCAGCTGCGACATCACGCTGGCCAGATCGACGCCCTGCTGGTCGGGATGCGGCGGTGGCGGCGCGGCGAAGGCCAGATGATCGGCGCGGCCGCCCTCGGTCCATGCGGACCAGCGTGGCGCCTTGCCGTCGGCTGGCCGCAATCCGGCCAACATCGCGGCGCCTGCCTCGACGCCGCTGTGGATCGGCAGATCGGCCTGGTAGACCCGCCCCAGTTCGGCACTGTCGGCATGGATATGGACCAGCCGCTGGCGGGGGCGGGGCGGCTCCAGCAGTGTATAGCCGTCGGTGGCGATATCGCCGAGCCGCGTGCCGAAGGCCACGATCAGGTCGGCTTCGCGCACGCGCTGCGCCAGCTTGGGATTCATGCCCAGGCTCAGGTGCCCGATGTAGTGCGCGTCGCGGTTGTCGAACACGTCCTGGCGGCGGAATGCGCAGGCGACCGGAAGATGCCACGCCCGCACGAAATCGGCGAAGCGGGCCGCCGCCGTGTCGCTCCAGTTGGCCCCGCCGGCGATCACCAGCGGACGCTCGGCCGCCTCCAGCATGGCGGCCAGCGCAGGGCCGGCGTCCAGACCGGGCGCGGCCGCGACCGGGCGATACGGTGCGGCATCGGCGCACACGCACTGGCCGTCGAGCACGTCCTCCGGCAACGCCAGCACCACCGGTCCCGGCCTTCCCGACGTGGCGCACTGGAAGGCGCGCGCCACGAATTCCGGAATACGCGCCGGATCGTCGATCTCCGCCGCCCATTTGGCCATGCCGCCGAACATCGCGGCGTAGTCGACCTCCTGGAACGCTTCGCGGCCCTTGTGCTCCCGGGCGATCTGGCCCACGAACAGGATCATCGGCGTGGAGTCCTGCGCGGCAATATGCACGCCGATGCTGGCGTGCGTGGCACCCGGACCGCGCGTCACGATACAGATGCCGGGGCGGCCCGTCAGCTTGCCGTCGGCCTCGGCCATATTGGCGGCAGCGCCTTCGTGCTTGCAGACCACCAGGTCGATGCGAGGCTGGTCGTACAGCGCGTCCAGCACATCGAGGAAGCTCTCGCCCGGCACGCAGAACACCCGGTCCACGCCATGGATGCGCAGCGCGTCGACCAGAACCCGGCCGCCGGACCGGGACGGCGGGGCGGCCGTGGAAACGTCGCTGGAAGGGGAAGACGGGACAGCATTGGAAGTCATGGGACCGGATCGATGGATGTGAACAAGGCCCGCCCGTGGCGTCGGAATGCCGGCGCACGGGCGGCTTACCGCATCTTGCGGTGGCGCGCGACCACTCGCCCGGCGTACCATGCATTTCTGTTATGCAATTTTGGCAAGGCCGTCCCCGGGACGCCCGTGTAGATTTGCTGGCAGACCACCGTGCCCCAAGTCCGGCGCCCCGGCGGCGGCAAGCGGCTGGCAAATCGAGAACCACTCGAGAAGAACGACAGGAGACAAGCAATGCCGAACACCACCAGGTACGCCGGGCGGCTTCCGCTCGTTCATGCGCCGGGCCGCCGCGCGATCGCCCGCGTCGCCATCGTGGCACTGGGCCTGTCCGCCGTCATCGCGGCGCGTCCCGCGCCGGCTCAATCGCCCGGCGCGGACAACTGGCCCAGCAAGCCGATCACCTATGTGGTTCCCTTCGCCGCCAGCGGCACCACCGACGTGCTGGCCCGGCTGATCGGCCAGCGCCTGTCGCAAACACTGGGCCAGTCGGTCGTGGTGGAGAACCGCGCAGGCGCCGGCGGCAATATCGGCAGCGACTACGTGGCCAAGGCCGCGCCCGACGGCTATACCGTGCTGGGCGGCACCATCAGCTCGCACGCGATCAATGTGAGCCTCTATCCGAAGATGCCGTACGACCCGGTCAGGCACTTCCAGCCGGTGACGCTGATCGGGACGCTGCCCAATGTGCTGGTGGTCAGCATCGACAGTCCGTGGAAGTCGGTGGACGACGTGCTCGCCGCGGTCCGCGCCAGGCCCGGCAAGGTCAGCTACGGCTCGGCCGGCAACGGCACCTCGCAACATCTGGCCGGGGAGCTGTTCGCGTCGATTTCGGGCGTCAGGCTGCTGCACGTACCGTACAAGGGCAGCGGACCGGCGGTGCAGGCGCTGCTGGGCAAGCAGGTCGACATGCTGTTCGAGAACAGCGTGGCGGCCATGCCGATGATCCAGTCCGGCAAGTTCCGCGCGCTGGCCACCACCGGCGCACGCCGCGCCGCGCAGTTGCCCGACGTGCCGACCATGGCCGAAGCCGGCCTGAAGGGCTACGAGATCGTCTCGTGGCAGGCGGTGTTCGCGCCTGCGGGCACGCCGATGCCGATCGTCAACCGGCTCGCCGCCGATATCGGCAAGATCATCCAGGAGCCCGACATGCGGGCCCGGCTCATGGGGCTGGGCATCGAACCATCGGGCGCGGGCCCGGCCGAACTGGGCAGCTTCCAGAAGGCCGAGGTCGCCAAGTGGGCCAATCTCGTCAAGACCGCCAATATCAAGCTGGAGTAATCACCAAACCATGAGCGAACATCGCATCGCCCCGGCCGCCCTGCATCAATGGGTGGTCGAGCTGTGGCGCGCCGCCGGTTCCGACGCGCGCGAAGCCCGGCTCACCGCGGACCATCTGGTCGACGCCAACCTGACCGGACACGACTCGCACGGCGTGGGGATGATCCCCAAATACGTGCTGTCGTGGCTGGGCGGCCAATTGCAACTGAACCAGCATGTCAGCGTGCTGCAGGACAGCGGCAGCCTCATCAGCCTGGACGGCAATCGCGGCATGGGCCAGGCCGTCACCGAGGAAGCCATGCGGCTGGCCATCGGGCGCGCCCGCGAGCATGGGGTCGCGGTGCTGGGCCTGCGCCAGTCGCACCATCTGGGCCGGGTCGGGCACTGGGCGGAGCAGGCGTGCGCCGCCGGCATGATCTCGATCCACTTCGTCAACGTGCTGTCGCGTCCGATGGTGGCGCCGCATGGCGGCACGCAGCCGCGTTATGGCACCAACCCGTTCACCATCGGCGTGCCAGTGCCCGATGCACCGCCGCTGGTGCTGGACTTCGCCACCAGCGCCATTGCGATGGGCAAGGTCCGCGTGGCGTACAACAAGGGCGTGCCGGTGCCCGACGGCTGCCTGCTCGACGCCGACGGCCTGCCGACCAACGACCCCGCGGCGATGTATCCACCCGCCGGCCAGACGCCGGGCGCATTGCGGGCCTTCGCCGAACACAAGGGCTATGGGCTCGCGGTGATGTGCGAGCTGCTGGGCGCCGCGGTCACCGCGGGCCATACGGTGCGGCCGCAGACGCTGACCCACGAGCACGCCATCTGGAACAATATGCTGGCCATCGTCTTCGATCCGGACCGGCTTGGCGGCAGCACCGCCTTCGGTCACGAGTTGCAGGCCTATGTCGACTGGCTCAGGTCGTCGCGGCTGCAGCAGGGTTGCGACGGCATCCTGATGCCCGGCGATCCGGAGCGGGCGCGACGTGCCGCGCGCGCGCAGGGTATCCCGATCGACAGCACCACGCTGGCGCAACTGGACGAGGCCGCCGAACGGGTGGCCGCCGCCCGCGGCGAAGCGCCGGGGCCGGTATCGCGCCTGGTACTGGCCTGAAAGCGGCAGTCCTGGCCCAGCCCCTCTTTCCCCGGCATTGCCGCAACGTATTGAAGGAAGCCAATCATGACCACCGCCACGCCGCCCACCCTGCCCCCGTCATTGCCGTCTCCGCTGCCCAACCGCTTCCGCCAGGCCATCCTGGCGCGCCAGCGACAGATCGGCTTCTGGTGCTCGTTGGGCAGTCCGATCTCCACCGAAATCATTGGCCTGGCCGGTTTCGACTGGCTGCTGCTCGATGGCGAGCACGCGCCCAACGACGTGCTGACGCTGCTGCCGCAGTTGATGGCGCTGAAGGACAGCGCCAGTGCGCCGGTGGTGCGGCCGCCGTGGAACGACACCGTGCTGATCAAGCGGCTGCTTGACGTGGGCTTCTACAACTTCCTGATCCCGTTCGTCGAGAATGCCGAGCAGGCCCGCCGCGCGGTTGCCGCCACCCGGTATCCGCCGGAGGGCGTGCGCGGCGTGTCGATGACCCAGCGCAGCAACCGCTATGGCACGGTGCCGGACTATTTCACCGAGATCAACCGCAATATCTGCGTGCTGGTGCAGGTGGAGAACCGCAACGCGGTCGACGCCATCGACGAGATCTGCGCGGTCGATGGCGTCGACGGCGTATTCGTGGGACCGGCGGACCTCGCCGCCGCATTCGGACATCTGGGCAATCCCAATCATCCGGACGTGCAGGCCCGCATCGCGCACGTGTTCGACGCGGTGAACCGCGCGGGCAAGGCCATCGGTATCCTCACGCCGGTGGAGGCGGATGCGCGCCGCTACCTTGACATGGGCGCGCTCTTCGTCGCGGTGGGCCTGGACCACGGCCTGCTGCGGCAGGCCACGCAGGCGCTGCGCGACCGCTTCGCGGCATAGGGTTGAAGACAACGGAGCTAGAAGCGATGAGCAATCTCGGATTCATTGGACTGGGCGTGATGGGCGCGCCCATGGCGCAGCATCTGCTGGCCGCCGGCCACACGCTGCACGTGCACAGCCGCAGCGGCGCGCCGCAGGCGTTGCTCGACGCCGGCGCGAAATCGTGCGCCAACGCGACGGAGGTGGCGCGGCAGGCCGACGTGATCTTCCTGATGCTGCCCGACACGCCGGACGTCGAGCGCGTGCTGTTCGGCGAAAACGGCGTGGCGGCGGGGCCGTCCCCCCTCGTCGGCGGGCCTGTCCGCCGGCAAGACGGTGGTCGACATGAGCTCGATCGCGCCAATCGAGACGCGCGAGTTCGCCGGCCGCATCGAACAGCTCGGCTGCGACTACATCGATGCGCCCGTGTCGGGCGGCGAGGTCGGCGCCAAGGCCGCCACGCTGTCGATCATGGCCGGTGGCAAGCAGCAGGCGTTCGACCGCGTGCTGCCGCTGCTGCAATTGATGGGCAAGAACATCACGCTGGTGGGCGGCGTCGGCGACGGCCAGATCGCCAAGGTGGCCAACCAGATCATCGTGGCCCTCACCATCGAGGCGGTGGGCGAAGCGCTGGTGCTGGCCGCCAAAGCCGGCGCCGATCCCGCCCGCGTGCGCCAGGCGCTGATGGGCGGCTTTGCCAGCTCGCGCATTCTCGAAGTGCATGGCGAACGGATGATCAAGCGCACCTTCGACCCGGGTTTCCGCATCGAACTGCACCAGAAGGACCTGAGCCTCGCGCTGTCGGCGGCGCGAAAGCTGGGCGTGAGCCTGCCGTCCACCGCGTCATGCCAGCAGCTGTTCAATGCCTGCGAGGCGCTGGGCGGCGCGAAGTGGGACCACTCGGGTCTCGTCCGCGCGCTCGAACACATGGCGGACTTCGCCATCGGCGACGCGCCTCCGGGCGGCGATCACTGAGCGAGGGGGCATGGCGAACGGCGGTCCTTCCTCGCTCAGTTCAGAAGATCTGGCGTGTTTCCTGTGCGTGGCCAACACGCACAGCATTTCGCGCGCCGCGCTTGAACTCGGCGCCGACCAGTCCACCGTCAGCCGGCAGATCGCGCGGCTGGAAGCGGCGCTGGACACGCGACTGTTCCACCGCAGCGGCCGCGGGGTGGTGCTGACCGATGCCGGCAATACGCTGGTCGCCTACGCGCGGCAGGTGGCATCGACGCTGGCGGAGGCGCGCGACGCAATCCGCGCATCGACCGCGCAGGGCCCGGCGCAACTCGTGATCGCGGCGCAGCCCACCATCGCCAATACCGCATTCGCCAGCATCGGCACGGCGCTCAAGCAGCGCTTCCCGGCCACCAAGCTGCGCTTCGTCGAAGGGCTGGCCAGCCCGCTGCTGGGCTGGCTCGCGGCCGGCGAAGTCGACGTAGCGCTGCTCTATCTGCCGGAGCAGCACGGGGCGTTGAAGGTCGACGTCCTGCTGGAGGAGGACCTGACGCTGGTCACGCCCACCTCGTGGAACCACATCGGCCCCTCCTTCCCGGTGCGCAAGCTGCCCGAGGTGCCGCTGATCCTGCCCAGCACCGAGCATGGCCTTCGCGTGCTGGCCGAAGGGCTGGTGGCACGCCATGGCGGACAGCTGACGCTGGCGCTCGAATGCGATGCTTCCAATACCGTGTCGATGCGGCTGGTCGAGGAAGGCTGCGGCGCCACGCTGCTGCCGTTCGCGGCGGTCGCCGACCGCGTCGCGCAAGGCCGCCTGCACTCCGCGCGGCTGGTGGAGCCGGTGGTAACGCGGCGCGTCGCGCTGGCCACGGCGCGCAACCGGCCGTCCGTGCCGGAACTGTGGGACATCATGCAGTCGGTGCGGCAATCGGTGCGCAATATCGTGATGTCGGGGGCGTGGCCGGGAGCGCGGTTGGTGTAGTGCTGGTTGTCATCGCTTTTTTTTGACTGCCCTCTCCCCCGGCCCCTCTCCCGCAAAACGGGAGAGGGGCCGGGGGAGAGGGCGGCAGGGGCGCGCCAGTGCCGCGTCAGGCGGGGCCAAGCAAACGCAGGCGGCGCGATGCCGTGGCCGGCGCCATCGCCGCAATGCGTGCCATGCCCGCGTGCAGCCCCTCGACATGGCGACGCGCCAGTTCGATCTGTTCCACCAGGAAGCTGTCGCGCCAGCCCGGCGACACGGTAGCGCCGGGCTGCGCCATACCGTCCGTCTCCGACTTGACCGGCGCCATGCGGGGCACCGCCCCAGGCCGCGCCGCCAGCGTCGCGAGTTCGCCTTGCAATGCCGTGAGCCGGACCCCGACTTCGGCGCTGGCCGGCTGCGGCGCGTCGTTGGCGGTCGCCTCGGCGCGCACCAGGCCGGCCAGCGCGGCCATGGCCCGCACCGTCACGTGCAGGCGCGAAAATTCGGCGGCCAGCGCCGGCTCCAGATCGTCGCCCGCCTGTTCCAGCGCCTGCTCGGCTCGGGCCGATGAACGCCCCGCCGCCACGCGCAGCGCCTCCAGACGTGCCTCGGCACCCGCCTCCCAGCCCGGCGCCATGGCTTGCGCCAGCGCGGCGCGCAGATATACCGCATTGACGGCGATGGCCTCCGACGCGGCCCGGCGCATGCGCGACAGCTCGGCACGCTGGGCCAGCAGCAGATAGCAGCACAGCGCGATCAGGCAGCCCAACGCGGTATCGAGACCACGCAGCACGGCAAAATGACTGCTGTCGGCGGCGGGCTGCCCCACCCACGAGAACAGGATCACGGCGGGCGTCAGCATCAGCGCGAACACGCCAAAATTGCCCGCGAGCCGGGCCACGTACGCCACCGCGCCGCCTGCCGCGCTGATTCCCAGCGCGGCAGGCGGCGCGGGGTGCAACAAACCCACCGCGGAACCGATCAACGCGCCCGCCAGCGATCCCGCAAAGCGATGCACCGTGATGCGCCGCGTGGTCTGCAACTGCGGGCTCAACACCATGATCACGGTGATGGCGACCCAATACCCATGGTTCAGCTGCCACAGCTGCGCCGGCAACAGGCTCAGCACGCCGGCGAGCGCGAGCCGCACCGCGTGGCGCGTCACACGGGCATCGCGGGCCAGATGCTCGGTCAGGACGGCGCCGAGGTTGCGCGTGGTCAGCCACAGCGACCTTCGCGGCCAGCGGAATTCGGCGCGCCAGGCGCCAAAGGCCGGAAAACGCGCCAGCGTGCCGAGCGCGGCGTGGTAAAGCGGCGGCGCGCCGGCATTGGCGACCTGGCCGTACAGGCGCTTCAGTTGCAGATGCACGGACCGCACCAGCGCCGGCAGGTCAGGCGCATGGCCGGCCAGCCCTTCGGCCAGCTGTTCACGCAATTCGGTCACACAGCGCGCCAGATGGCGTAGCGGCAGTGCGCCGTGGCCGCTGCGGCCGCGCAGTTCCGTCGCCACGATCAGCAGCGCGAAGATCGCTTCGGCAATCGCCACCAGATAGCGATAACGCAACAGCGCCGCCGGATCGAACAGGCCGCGGCGTGCCTCTACCGCCGCGCGAGCCTGCTCGATGCGTTCGCGCACGCAACGCTTGGCCGCCGCGGTGGCCGGCCCGATATCGTCCCCCGCATCGGGCGCGTCGACGAGCAACGCGGCCAGCTTTTGCAGGCCATCGAATACCGCGAGCAACTCGGTGCGCGGACGGGTATCCCGCGCGGACGGCACCAGCGCGAGCGACAGCAGGCAGGCGCACACGCCGCCCATCAGATAGTCGGAGGCCAGCGCCAGCGGCGTCGGTTCCCCGCCCGCCTCGCTCGCCGTATGCAGGCAGGCGGCGATCAACACCACATACAGCAGCTTGGCGCATAGCGCCGCCGCAGTGCCCCGCGCCTCCACCATGCCGGCCGCGAGGCCGGCGAGCCCGACTACCGCCAGCGCAAGCAGCGGATTCCCGGCGATGACGACACCAGCCCCGCTCGCCACCGCACCGCCAACACCAACCGCCGCGAGGCCGCGCAGGCGCTGGCGCGCCGTGCCCCCGGGGTCGGCGAGACAGGTCCAGATCGACGCGGTGGCGGCCCATAACATACCGGCGTCGCCGGTGTGCCAGCCCAGCACGGCTAGCAGCAGGAAGGACAAGCCGTACACGACGCCACGCCGCCAATGCGCGGCACTGGCGTGGAAGCGGAGGGGCGGAGGCAATACGGGCATCTGCTGTGCTCACGACGAGAGCCGCGCGGACGGCGGCACATGCAGACTCTATGGGACCACGTTGTGCGACGCAACATTCCGTGCCCCGAACGCGGCTTTTCGCCAGGACGGTGCCAGCGTGCCATCGGAGGATGCGCCGGTTGCACCATGGCGGTGCACGATGGCCTTACTTTCGAAATTCGTCTGTCCTTATACGAATAATCAAGGACATGGCGGCGTGCGCCGCCGGCACATCGGGCAAAAAAAAACCGCGCGAAGAATCGCGCGGCTGGAATCCACCGAGGTGGTGGAGGAGACAGACTCCACTATACACAAGCTGCTGCGTCGCAACAAGTATTAACGACAGCGTGTCGATCATCGTGGTGGTTTTGTTGCAGATCTGCAACATCCGGGCAATCCGGACCCATCACGCCGCCCATTACTGCCCCATTGACAAAAAACCTAGGGTCTACCCGTACTGCACAGGGATCGCCGTTTGATTATGATGAATTCATCGATAAATTATCGATAAAAAAAGACACCTCTCTCGCTCTCCCCTCGCCCGCCCGCTGGAGAGGGACCGGGCGGAGGGCAGTCTTGCCCGAACCCACTCCCTCCAACCCACAATCCGCCCCAACCCATGCCCCACTGCGCCATCCACCGCCTGGCCGAACGCGCGCTGCAATACAGCATCGCGCCACCCGCGTCGCTGGAGGTGCAGCAACGCATCTGGGCGATGGCCGACCGTGCCGCCGGATGGCGCGGCGTGACAGACGTGGTGCCCGGCATGAACAACCTGACGCTGTTGTTCGACGGCAGCGCCGACGCGGACGCACTGGCGCACAACCTGAGGCTCGCGTGGGCCTCGGGCGAGAAGCGCGAGGCCAGTGGCCGTCTGGTCGAGATCCCGGTGCGCTACGGCGGCGACTACGGCCCTGACCTGAACGCCGTGGCCGCACACACGGGACTGTCTCCCCGCGAGGTGGTGCGCCGGCATAGCGAGGGCAGCTACGTGGTCTATTTCCTCGGCTTTCAGCCGGGCTTTGCCTATATGGGCGGATTGCCGCACGAGCTGGCGACACCGCGTCGCGCCGAACCACGGATGGTGGTGCCCGCGGGCTCGGTCGGCATCGGCGGCGAGCAGACCGGCATCTATCCGGCCGCCGCGCCGGGCGGCTGGCAATTGATCGGTCTGGCCTCGACGCCGCTGTTCGTGCCCGATCGCGATCCGCCGTCGCTGCTGGCGGCCGGCGACACCGTTCGCTTCGTCGCGGAGGAGATCCACGCATGATCGAAATCATTCGTCCCGGCGCGCTGGCGTCGGTGCAGGGGCCGCCGCGCGTCGGTTATCGGCGCTTTGGCGTCGGCGGAACCGGCGCGATGGATCCCGTTGCGCTGGCGGTGGGCAACCGCCTGCTGGGCAACGATCCGTGTTGCGCCGCCATCGAATTCACCTTGGGACGCGCGGCCCTGCGCTTCCATGCCGATATGCGCGTCGCGCTGACCGGGGCCGAGACGCGGGCCAACCTCGACGGCGTGCCGGTGTGGTCGTGGCACGCATTCGACGTGCGGCGCGGCGAAACGCTGACGCTGCCCGCCCCACGGGGCGGCACGCGGACCTACCTGTGCGTGGCGGGCGGCATCGGTGTTGCCGCGCTGATGGGTTCCCCCAGCACCGACCTGAAGGGAGGATTCGGCGGTCACGAAGGCCGCCCGCTGCGCGAAGGGGATCGCCTCCAGGCCGGCAAGCCAGGACTGGATGGCGAGCGCGACTGGATCGGTGCACAGGCGCCGGGGTGGGCGTTGCCTGCCGCGCGCATCGATGGCGCGCAACCGATCCGGATGCTGCCCGGCGTCGAATACGAGCAGTTCGACGAGGCCTCGCAGGCCGCACTGTGGCAGGCGCACTGGACCGTCACCCCCAACAGCAACCGGATGGGCATGCGGCTGGACGGGCCGGCGCTGCGCAGGCGTGCCGACAGCGCGCCGGAACTGCTGTCGCACGGCGTGGTGCCCGGCACGATGCAGGTGCCGCCAGCCGGCCAGCCCATCGCGCTGATGGCCGATGCGCAGACCACCGGGGGCTATCCCAAGATCGGCGTGGTGATCGGCGCGGACCTGTGGCGTCTGGCGCAGGCGCCGCTTGGCAGCGCGGTCCGCTTCGTGCGGGTCTCGCTGGCCGAAGCGGGCGAGGCGCAGGCACGGCTGGATGCTTACCTGCAACGGATCGACGACGCGCTGCAATGGCAGGCGGCGGGCATGCCCATCGCGGCACGCCGCCGCGCCCGCACGCGTCTGGCGGCCTAGAACACGACAGAGGAAAGCAAGATGAAAATCGACCTGAACGCCGATCTGGGCGAAGGCTGCGGCAACGACGAAGCGCTGCTGGATCTGATCAGTTCGGCCAATATCGCCTGCGGGTGGCATGCCGGCGATGCACCCACCATGACACGCACCGTGGCGGCCGCGCTGGCACGCGGCGTCGCCATCGGCGCCCACCCCAGCTATCCGGACCGCGACAACTTCGGTCGCACCGAAATGGCACGGGACCCCGAGCTGGTCTACGCCGACATGCTGTACCAGATCGGTGCGCTTGCCGCGATCGTGCAAGCGCAGGGCGGTCGGCTCTCGCACGTCAAGCCGCACGGCGCCCTGTACAACCAGGCCGCGCGCGACGGCCGCCTGTCCGCCGCCATAGTCCGTGCGGTGCGCGATACCGACCCCGCCCTGACACTGTTCGCGCTGGCCGGCAGCGAAACCGTACGCGTGGCGCGCGAAGCCGGCCTGCGCGTGCGCGAGGAAGTGTTCGCCGACCGCGGCTACAACGCCGACGGCTCGCTGGTGCGCCGCGGCACGCCGGGTGCCCTGCACGAAGACGAGGAGGTGGCGCTCGCGCAGACGCTCGCGATGGTGCGCGAACAGCGCGTGCGCGCCATCGACGGCACGTGGGTGCCGATCCGCGCCGAGACGGTCTGCCTGCACGGCGATGGCCCGCACGCGCTGGCCTTCGCCCGCCGCATCCGGCAGCGCCTGCAAGCCCAGGGCATCGCGGTCGTCGCCAGCCAATAGCCTGCCCTGCTTCTTCTTTGTCCCTGGTTCCTCACCCCCTTCCCCGCGCGGTCCCGCCATCGCGGTAACGCGCGGCCCTTCGTTGTTTCCTTGCCATATATCACCATGGAACACGCAATCAATCTCTGGCCCCTGATCGGGGTCGGCGTCATCATCGCGGGCTTCGTGCTGCGCATCAATCCGATGCTGGTGGTCGTGCTGTCCGCCATCGCGACCGGGCTCGCGGCGGGCATGCCGGTGCAGCGGCTGCTCGCCACGTTGGGCACCGACCTGATCAAGGCGCGCAACCTGCCGCTGATCATCCTGCTGCCGCTGGCGGTGATCGGCCTGCTCGAACGCCACGGCCTGCGCGAGCACGCGCAGGCGTGGATCTCCCGCTTCGCATCCGCCACCGTCGGCCGGCTGCTGATCATCTATCTCGGCGTGCGCGAACTCACCGCGGCCGTCGGCCTGACCAGCCTCGGCGGACACCCGCAGATGGTGCGCCCGCTGCTGGCGCCGATGGCCGAGGGCGCCGCCGAAGCCCGCTACGGCAAGCTGCCCGAGCCGATCCGGCAGCGCGTGCTGGCATTCTGCGCGGCCACCGACAATGTCGGCCTGTTCTTCGGCGAGGACATCTTCGTGGCCTTTGGCGCCATCGCGTTGATGCACACCTTCCTGCTGTCATCGAATCTCGACGTGGAGCCGCTGCATATCGCGCTGTGGGGCATTCCCACCGCGGTCTGCGCCTTCGTGATCCACGCCGCGCGGCTGAAGCGGCTGGACCGCTGGCTCGACCACGAGCTGCATCGCGCCGCCGGCGATACCACCACGAACACCGTCACGGATTCCACCGCCATCCGCTCCGCCGAGTAAGCCATGATCCTTTCCATCGACTACCTCTACTGGCTGGCCGGCCTGGTGCTGGCCATCACCGCGGTGCTGACCTTCAGCGACCGCAAGCATCCGCGCCGTCTCTCCAGCGGCCTGTTCTGGCTGATCTACGCGCTGATCTTCCTGGTCGGCGACAGGCTGCCGCCAGCCGTGGTCGGCACCGGCGCGCTGGTGATGGCGCTGCTGGCCGGCTTTGGCGGCGTCGCGGCAGGCGGGCACGCTACCCTGCCGGAGGCCGACCGCCGCGCCAGCGCCGGGCGGCTGGGCAACCGGCTGTTCATTCCGGCGCTGCTGATACCGCTGGTCACGGTGATCGGCACGCTGCTGCTCAAGGATGTGCACATCGGCGGCCGTGCGCTGCTGGACCCGAAGAACACCACCTTCGTATCGCTCGGCATCGGTTGCCTGGTGGCACTGGCAGCGGTGTGCTGGCTCACGCGCGATACGGTGGCACAGGGCATGCGCGAATCGCGCCGGCTTACCGATTCGCTGGGCTGGGCGCTGGTGCTGCCGCAGATGCTGGCGATGCTGGGCCTGGTGTTCGCCGACGCCGGCGTCGGCAAGGCGGTGGCGCATCTGGCGACGGCCTATATCGACATGGACTACAAGCTGGTGGCGGTGGCGGTATATTGCGTCGGCATGGCGCTGTTCACCATCATCATGGGCAACGGCTTCGCCGCGTTTCCGGTGATGGCGGGCGGCGTTGGCGTGCCGGTGCTGGTCGGCATGTTCCATGCAAACCCGGCCGTGATGGCGGCGATCGGCATGTTCTGCGGCTACTGTGGCACGTTGATGACGCCGATGGCGGCCAACTTCAATATCGTGCCGGCCGCGCTGCTGGAACTGCGGGACAAGAACGCGGTAATCCGCGCCCAGGTGCCGACCGCCCTGGCGATCCTGCTTGCCAATATCGTCCTGCTGTACTGGCTGATGTAATTGCTGTAACTCCCCGATCCAAAGGAGCGTTACCGATGTCCGTGGTGCTGCTGACAGGCTTCGAGCCGTTCGACAACGAAGCGACCAATCCGTCCTGGGAGGCGGTGCGCGCGCTCGACGGCGCGCGTGTGGGAAGCGCGACCATCGTGGCGCGGCAGCTACCGTGCCGGTTTGGCGACGCCAACGAGGCCATGGCAAGGCTGCTGCGCGAGTACCGGCCAGCGGTGGCCATCGCGGTGGGGCAGGCAGGCGGGCGCACCGAAATGTCGATCGAGCGCGTGGCGATCAATGTCGACGATGCGCGCATCGCCGACAACGCCGGCCGACAGCCGGTGGACGAGCCCATCGTCGCCGATGGACCGGCCGCCTACTTCGCGTCGGTGCCGATCAAGGCGATGGTGCGGGCGGCGCGGGCGGCCGGCGTGCCAGCCGCGGTATCGCAGACGGCCGGCACCTTTGTCTGCAACCACGTCTTCTATGGGCTGATGCATGCGCTGTCGCATGACGCGGCACTAGCGGGCACGCGCGGCGGCTTTATCCATATTCCGTTTCTGCCGGAGCAGGCGTCGCGGCATGTCGGCGCGCCGAGCATGGGGCTGGATACGCTGGTATCAGGGCTTCGCGTGATGGTGCAGGCGGCGCTGGAGCATGTGGAGGATGTGCGGGAGGGCGGGGGGCAGTTGCATTGAGGGTTTTGTTGGGGGAGTGGTGGGCTGATACTGCCCTCTCCCCCGCCCCTCMAGTCCTCCCCAACCTCTCCCTGGTCGATGCCGCCACCGCCCGCGTCCACGGCTCCGCCTGCCACCGCTGCCGTGCAAACGCCTCGATTCGATCGCGATAGCCCAACGACAATCCGATCACGTCCAGACCCAGCCGGAACATGTCATGGTGGCGCGGCGCCAACGTGAAGCCGGCGTCCACCGACGCGCTGCGCACGCGCATTGCCGACGGATCGATCGACACCGGGCCGCCAGCGGTTCGTTCGACGTCGTCCATCATCGCCGCTACCTGCGCGGGCGGCAGCATGACCAGCAGCAACCGGTTGTTCATCGCGTTCGAATAGAAGATCTCGCCGAAGCTCGGCGCGATGACGGCGCGGATACCGTATTGCAGCAGGCCCCACACCGCATGCTCCCGGCTGGAGCCGCAGCCGAAGTTGGCGCCGCCAAGGAGGATGAGCGTATCGGCGAATTCCGGCCGGTTCAGCACGAATTCCGGCCGCGGCCGGCCCTGCGCATCGAAGCGCAGGTCGTAAAGCAGGCCCTCGGCCAGGCCCGATTTGTCGATGCCGCGCAGGAACTGCTTCGGCATGATCTGGTCGGTATCGAGGTTCTCGATGCGCAGGGCGGCGGCGCGGCCCTCGATGCGCAGGGATTCAGTCATGATGGCGCTCCAGCTTCCGTACGTCGGTGATCGTGCCGGTGATGGCGGCCGCGGCCGCCATGGCCGGGCTCATCAGGTGCGTGATGGCGCCCCTGCCCTGCCGGCCCTCGAAGTTGCGATTGGTGGTCGACGCGCAGCGCGTGCCCGCCGCCAGCACATCGTCGTTCATCGCCAGGCACATCGAGCAGCCTGGCTGGCGCCATTCAAAGCCGGCCTCGGCCAGCAGCGCGGCGATGCCCTCGGCTTCGGCCTGCGCCTTGACGGCGCCGGAGCCGGGCACCACCATCGCGCGAACGCCGGGCGCGACACGGCGCCCGCGCACCACGTCGGCCACCGCGCGCAGGTCCTCGATACGTCCGTTGGTACACGAGCCGATGAACACATGCTGGATCGGCAGGCCGTCCAGCCTCGCGCCGGCCGCGACGCCGGTGTAGGCCAGCGCCTGGGCCGCGCTGCGGCGCCCGGGCTCGTCGGCATGGTCCTCGGGCGCCGGCACGGTACCGTCGATGCGCACCACCTGATCCGGACTCGTGCCCCAGGTCACGTGCGGCGCTACCTCGCCGGCATCGAACCGGTGTTGGACATCGAATGACGCGTCCGCATCGCTGCGCAGCGTGGCCCAATGCGCCAGCGCGCGCGCGCGCATCGCGTCGTCGATATCGGGCGCGCGCGCCAGCACATAGTCGATGGCCGTGCGATCCGGCGCGATCAGCGCGCCGCGCGCCCCCGCTTCGACCGCCATATTGCAGACGGTGAAGCGGGCCTCGACGCTCAACGCCTCGATCGCGGGCCCGCAGAATTCCACCACGTAGCCACGCGCGCCCTGCGCGCCGATCCGGCCGATGATCATCAGCACCAGGTCCTTGGCGGTAGTCCCGGCGGGCAACTGGCCGTCCACGTGGATGCGCATGTCGCGCGCGAGCCGGTAGACCAGCGTCTGCGTCGCCAATACATGTTCGACTTCCGACGTGCCGATGCCAAAGCCCAGCGCGCCTAGCGCGCCGTAGGTGGTGGTATGGCTGTCGCCGCAGATCACCACCATGCCGGGGCGGATCATGCCGTGCTCGGGGGCCACCACGTGTTCGATGCCCTGCAGCCGGTCATTGGTATCGAACAGCGCGATGCCATGGCGTTCGCAATTGGCCTTCAGGTTGCTGGCCTGCAATGCCGATGCCGGATCTGCGATCACGCGCACCGCGCCGGGATGCGTGGGAATGATATGGCTGACCACCGCCACGTTCTGTTCCGGCATCAGCACCGGCCGCCCTTGTTCATGCAGGCCAGCGAAGGCCTGCGGGCTGGTGTACTCGTTCATCAGGTGCAGGTCGCAGAACAACAGCACGTTGTCCTCGTCCAGCGTGGCAACCGTATGCGAATCGACGAGCTTGCGATAAAGCGTGCGCGGCATCATGCAGGATTCCAGGGATGGGTCGGCGATGCCGGCGGTCCACGACCGACGGCATCAGGGACAGTTGGCGGGCAGCGTTACTCGGCCGTGATGCCGCGCTCCTTGATCAGCTTGGCCCACAGCGGCATCTCCTTGGCCAGCCGGGCGCGCGCGGCATCGGGCGTGGTGGGCATCGGATCGAAGCCCTCGCGCACCATGCGCGCCTTCAGCGCCGGCGCATTGAGCGCGGTATTGAGTGCCGTGTTCAGTTTTGCGATCACCGGTTGCGGCGTGCCTGCCGGCGCGAACACCATGAACCATGTCTCGAACGCATAGTCGGGCAGACCTGCCTCCGCGATGGTCGGTACATTGGGCATCAACGGCGAGCGCTTCGGCCCGGTCACGCCGATCGCACGCAGCTTGCCGGCCTGCACCTGCTGCTGCGCGGCCGACAGCACCGGAAAGCTCATGTTGACCTGACCGGCGATGGTATCCATCAGCGCCGGGCCGCCGCCGCGATACGGGATATGTTCGATCGGCACGTTGGCCACGCTCTTGAACAGCTCCGCCGCCATATGAAAGGTGCTGCCCGGGCCGGCCGATCCGTACGTGTACTTGCCCGGTTCGGCCTTCAGCATCGCCAGCAGGCTCTTCAGGTCCTTCGCGGGCAGATTGTTGTTGACCACCAGCACATGCTGCGAGCTGGCGACCATGCCGATCGGCGCGAGGTCCTTCTGCGTGTCGTACGGCATGCGCGCGAACAGCGCGGGGTTGATGGTCAGCGATACGGTCTGCAGCCCGATCGTGTAGCCGTCGGCGGAGGACTTGGCCACCGCATCGACGCCGATATTGCCGCCGGCGCCCCCCTTGTTCTCGATCACGATGGTGCCGCCCAGCGCCTTCGCCCATTCGTCGGCCACGAGCCGCGCAGCGATGTCGGCGCTGCCACCCGGCGCGTAAGGCACTACCAGCCTGAT
Source organism: Cupriavidus gilardii J11 (assembly GCF_007829435.1). Classification (GTDB taxonomy): domain Bacteria; phylum Pseudomonadota; class Gammaproteobacteria; order Burkholderiales; family Burkholderiaceae; genus Cupriavidus; species Cupriavidus gilardii_D. The sequence continues at coordinate 244,646 of NZ_VLJN01000001.1, read as the reverse complement.
CGGGCGTTCGGGATAGTTCGATTGCGCGTGCGCGGCGCCAACGGCCGCCAGGGACATCGTCAAGGTAGCGGCAAGCCAGCGGGTCTTCATGGGCGTCTCCTCCATGGGGTGTGAATGGTTTCGTTATGCAGGCCATCCTATCATTGATAAAAACGCGCATAATTTCCGCGCGGCACATTCTTGATTAACTGTGATTCATCAATGGACGGCTTCTCCGATATCGCTTTCTTCGCCATGGTCAACAAGCACGGCAGCCTTGCGGCGGCCGCGCAGCAGCTTGGCGTCACGCCGCCCGCCGTCAGCAAGCGGCTCGCGGCGCTGGAGCGGCGGCTGGGTGTCCGCCTGCTGCAGCGGACCACTCGCCGGCTCAGCCTTACCCCCGAGGGCGAAACGTATCTGGTGGAAGGCGCGCGCGTGCTGGCCGAACTGGAGGAACTGGAGCGCACGGTGACGGGCAGCAGCGCGACACCGCACGGGCTGCTGCGCGTCAGCGCCACCTTGGGCTTCGGCCGACGCCATATCGCGCCGGTGCTGTCAGCCTTTGCGCGGGAACATCCGCGCGTGGAAGTGCAGCTGCATTTAAGCGACCGGCCGGTGAATCTGGTGGAACAGGGGTTCGACCTGCAAATCCGCTTCGGCCAGCTGCCGGACGCACGACTCACGGCACGACTGCTCGCCAACCATCGCAGGCTGCTGTGCGCCGCGCCGGCCTACCTGAAGGCCGCCGGTCATCCGGCGACGCCGCAGGACCTGAGCCGGCACGACTGCATCTTCATCCGCGAGAGCGACGAGACCTTCGGTACGTGGCACCTGCGCAATGGCGCGCGGCAGGAAACCGTCAAGGTACGCGGCCGGCTGAGCACCAACGACGGCGAGTCCGCGCTGGGGTGGGCCCGCGAGGGGCACGGCATTCTGGTGCGTTCCGAGTGGGATGTCGCGCCGCTGTTGCGCAGCGGCGAGCTTCGCGTGGTGCTGCCGGACTGGGAGCTGCCCAATGCCGACATCTACCTGGTGTTTCCGACGCGCAGCCATCTGTCGGCGAAGACGCGCGCGCTGGTCGACTTCCTGCTCGACCGCTTCGCCAGGCACCGTCGGCGCGGTGCGCCGGCGCCGTATCACGGCTGGTGACGCGACAGCGGTTCGGCCACCGCTTCCAGCGGCTTGCGCTCGGCGTCGACGGCAAAGCGCCATGCCAGCAGTCCGGCCACGAGCACCAGCGCGGCACCGATGCCATAGCCGATGGCCACCGCGCCGCGGCTGCCCGTGTCCACCAGCGCGCCGAACAGCGCGGGCGCGACAAAGCCGCCAGTGCCCGTGCCGATGGCAAAGAAGATCGAAATCGCCAACGCGCGGATCTCCAGCGGAAAAACCTCGCTCACCGTCAGATAGGCGGAGCTCGCCGCGGCCGAGGCGAGAAAAAACACGGCCGACCAGCACAGCGCCAGTCCGCGCGCGGCCACCCAGCCCTCGACGAAGGCGATCCCGGTCATCGCCAGTCCCAGTCCCGATACGCAATACGTCAGCGCAATCATCCTGCGCCGGCCCACCTGATCGAATAGTGGCCCCAGCACCAGCGGCCCAAGCACATTGCCCAGCGCGAAGGGAAAGATGTAGAGCGCCACCCGGTTGTCCGCCACGCCCTGGAAGCGGGTCAGCACCAACGCGTAGGTGAAGAAGATCGCGTTATAGAAGAAGGCCTGCGAGACCATCAGTGCCAGCGCCACCACCGTCCGGGTCCGATAGCGATGCAGCATCACGTGGGCCACCACGCGCCACGGCGGCGTACGCGAGAACCCAGGCGTAGCGGTGCGCAATGGCGCGGGACGGGCCGCGGCATCCGCAGGCGCATGCGCGGCGCCATGGACCTCGGCCTCGATCCGCTCGATGATCCGCCGAGCCTCTTCCTCGCGGCCGTGCGTCATCAGCCAGCGCGGGCTCTCGGGCACATCGCGCCGCACCAGCAGGATCGCGATCGCCAGCACGCCGCCCAGTGCGAAGCCAGCGCGCCAGCCCATCTCGGGGCCGAGCACGGCGGGGKCGAGCAGCACCAGGCTCAGGCCGGCGCCGAGCGCGGCGCCGAGCCAGAAGCTGCCGTTGATCGCGAGACTGACGCGTCCGCGCACGCGCGCCGGCACCAGTTCATCGATGGCGGAGTTGATGGCGGCGTACTCGCCGCCGATGCCCAGCCCTGTCACGAAGCGGCACACCGCGAAGATGGCAAAGTCGGGAGAAAACGCGGTGGCGATGGTCGCGGCCATATAGATGGCCAGCGTCAGCAGGAACAGGCGCTTGCGCCCGAGCCGATCGGCCAGCCGGCCGAATACCAGCGCACCGATCACCGCGCCGGCGATATACACGGACCCGGACCAGCCGAACTCCACCGGCGTCAGGCCCAGCGTGTCCGGCCGCTGCAACACGCCGCCCAGCGAGCCGACCAGCGTGACCTCAAGTCCGTCGAGCACCCACGCGACGCCGAGGGCGATGACCACGCGCCAGTGCCAGCGGGACCAGGGGAGAGCGTCGAGGCGGGCGGGGATGTCGTCCGCTGGTGCGCGCAGCATGTCAGGCATGGCCGCGCACTGTCGATGAGCGCAGTCCAAAAGGACCGGCCGCGTTCAAGTCAATACGAGGATGTAGCGTGTCCAGATACACCGTTCCGTCCCTCCAGTTCTTGGTAGCCGGATCGCACATCAGGAACCGATCGTCCACCCGGCCTTGCTGGATCGTCGCGACTGGCGCGACCAGCTGCCCGGAGTCACGCCTTGCCACCCTTCTTGGCGGTCTTTGCTTTTGCGCCCTTTTCCGCCGCCCTGCCATCGTTCTGCTTGCCCTCGCCCATCTCGCCCACAAACCCCGGCAGCCCCCGTGCCCTGCTGCTGCGCGCCAGCTTCACCGCGCGCGCCAGCCCAAGCGCGAAGCCCGCCACGGTGTCCAGCGGTCCGTCGATATGGCGCCGGAAGAAGTCGGCCCACCGGAAATCGCGATACGCCTGCTTGACCTTGTCGTAGCCACCGGCGAGCTGCGCGAAGGCTTCGAGGCTGCGATACGGGTCGTCGCGCATCCCGGCCAGCGAGTGAGGGAGCGCGGCCAGCGGCTGCAGTTCACCGTATTCGTCGTACGGATGCACCAGCCGGCGCGCCTCCATCTCTAGCCAGAAACGGTCGGGGGCCATGCGGCTCCAGTTGTGCTTGATCACCACCGGCGCGCTTTCGATGCCCAGCTCGTACCATGCGCGGGCCCAGTGGTGGTGGTCGATGACGTAGAAGGACGGCCCGGGGCCGATCACCACATGCAGGCGATGGCGCTCCATCAATTCGATCTGCTTGCGGCCCTGGTGGCGAGCAGTCACGTCCATCTTGCTTTGCACGTGATGCAGGCCCACCGTCATCTGCGTTGGCCGCAATTGTGCGAGCGGCAGCGTGACGCGCGCCCCCTTGCGCCACGTTTCACCGGTCAGAACCGTCGCTGCCGCCGCGCTGTCCGGCATGGGGCGGCTGTCGCTGCCACCGATCGGACCGGGTACATCGTCGACACGTTTCATCGCTTTGGCCAAGGTCGTGAAGTTCCTGTGGTCTGCCGGGGCTGGATCATGCCGATGGCCCGCGGTGGCCCAGACGACCGCAAAAAGCATGCCCCGGCGTGCGGCGCCTCCTGCCACGCCAGTCACGCTCTCCACGAAGCCGGCGGCCGATGCCGGCTTGCGCAACGCGACCCGAAAGGAATTTCCGTTGTAATTCCTGCCATCACAACGGCCGGCCACGGCTTCAGGCGTTGAAGATCAGCGACCGGTGCGCCGCCACACCCGCCATCGCACCGTCGCCCACGGCAAAGGGCAAGGAACCGGCCGCCCGCGCGCCGTCCCCGCAGGCGAATACCCCCGGCACGGAAGTCGCCTTCGTCTCGTCGGTCCTGATAAAGCTGCCAAGCGGCCCCTCCTCCAACGTGCAGCCGAGCTGCGCGGCGAGCGGACCCGCCACCGTCGTATGCGGCAGCACGAACAGTCCCGCGAGCGGAAAGACCCGCCCGTCCGCCATCTCGACGTCCACCGGCGCGCCGCCGAGGCTGCGAACCGCGCCGGCCTCGACCGCCACGCCGCGAGCGGCCAGCTCCGCCAGCTGGCCGGCATCCGGCGCCAAAACCCCGTTCAGGAAGAACGTGGTCGGCCCCCACTCCGGCAGCATCAATGCGTGATGGATCGACATGGGCGATGTCGCCAGCACGCCAATGCGGCCGCGTTCCAGCTCATAGCCGTGGCAATACGGGCAGTGGAACACCGAACGGCCCCAACGTGGCGCGAGGCCCGGAATATCGGGCAGGCCGTCGATCACGCCTGTGGCAAGGATCAGCCGGCGCGCAAGCTGTGCCGGCTGGCCGGACACGGTGACACGAAAGCCCCCGTCCACCGCTTCGGCCTGATCCACATGGCCGTCAAGCCATCGGACGGTGCCATAGCGCAGCACTTGCTCCCGGCCCAGCGCGGCGACGTCAGCGGGCGGCACGCCGTCCTGCGTCAGAAAGCCATGTGCCGCACTGGCCGAGCGGTTACGGCGAACCCCGGCGTCGATGACCAGCACCGAGCGGCGCGCACGGGCAAGGGGCAAGGCGGCGGACAGGCCGGCATAGCTGCCGCCAACGATGATGACGTCATGCATCAGGATCTCCTTGGGTAGGCGTCCACAAATCGGAAGATTCATGTATCAATTAATGATACGTGAAATCGCCCGTGCTGTCGTGACGCGAGCCTGCCGGTTCGCTGCCCTCTCCCGCGCGCGGGAGCGGCCTGCCGGTTCGCTGCCCTCTCCCGCGCGCGGGAGCGGCCTGCCGGTTTGCTCCCCTCTCCCGCGCGCGGGAGAGGGGCCGGGGGTGAGGGCAGTCCCCCACCAGCCCCCGTGTCCCGGTCAGCCCGCCCCCACCAAATCGAAGACAATGCAGGCATGAGAACCGATAGCCGCCTATCGCGCATGCTGCACGTGCTGCTGCATATGGCGCGACACGATGAACCGCTGACCTCCGAGCAGATTGCCGCCATGCTGGGCACCAACGCCGCCGTGGTCCGCCGGACCATGGCCGGCCTGCGGCAGTCAGGCTATGTACGCTCGGACAAGGGCCACGGTGGCGGGTGGACGATCGCCTGCGATCTGGGCAACGTCACGCTGCTCGACATCCACCGCGCGGTGGGCGGGCCGCGCATCTTCGCCATCGGCAACGAACACGACAATCCCGACTGCGCCGTGGAGCGCGTGGTGAACGCCGCGCTCGACGACGCGCTGCGGCAAGCCGAGCAATTGCTCGTGGAGCGGCTCGGCGCGGTCGCGCTGGCGGACCTCGCCCGCGACTTCGATACCCTGTGCCAGCGACGGCATTGAGCGACCACGATGAGCAAGCGAATTGAGCCGCCCCTCGATGCCCTGCTGGCCCAGGTGCGGGGCTGCCGCGTCTGCGAGGCACAGCTTCCGCTGGGCCCGCGCCCGGTGGTGCGAGCGCATTCCGACGCGCGCATCCTGATCGTCGGACAGGCGCCCGGCACGCGCGTGCACGCCACCGGCATCCCGTGGAACGATGCCAGCGGCAAGCGGCTGCGCGAGTGGCTCGGGGTCGATGACGACACCTTCTATGACGAGACGCGGTTGGCCATCGTGCCGATGGGCTTCTGCTATCCCGGCCGTGGCAACGGCGGCGACAATCCGCCCCGCCCGGAATGCGCGCGGCTATGGATGGACCAGATCCTGGCGCGGCTGACGCATATCGAACTGACGCTGCTGGTGGGCCGCTACGCGCAGGCCCATTTCCTCGGAGCCGGCAACAAGGCATCGCTGACCGACACCGTGATGGCGTGGCGCGACTACGCGCCGCGCTTCGTACCGCTGCCGCATCCGTCGCCGCGAAATCAGGGCTGGTTCAAGCGCCACCCGTGGTTTAGCGAGCAGGTGTTGCCCATGGTAAGGGAAAGGGTGGCGGGGATTTTGGGTGGGAGTCGAGGTCGACCTTTGACGTAGCTCACACGCCCCTCGGCCGCGCTTGTCGAAAGCGCATGGCCATGGCTTCAAGCGTCGGCTTGCAAGCGCTGCGCCGTCACAGCGACCCTCTGCGCGATAAGCCGCACGATTCGGTCCACCACCTCGCTGCCTGCAAATCCACTATCCGGCCGCTGCTGCAGCGTCAACGCTGCCGTTGGGAGGCGGTCGGCAAATTGAAGTATGCGTTTCCGTGTCTGACTGGCAGAGAAGCCGGCCTCCTCCGCGAAGCGGACCCAGTGCCTTGCGTAGACTTCACTGAACCTGTACTTGCCCCCGAGCTTCATCGCCATTCTGGGGGTGAGTCGCGGATATACCGCGGTTGACAGCGCATCGTACAAAGGCGCCAGTTCGACGCCGGCCTCCGTGTACAGCAGCGAGAAGTTCTTGGCATGGGCGTCATGGTTTCCAGTAAGCGCATGGAACACGACGTAGTCGAGCATGCTTAGCACCTGGCGCGCATCGAGCCGCAGGACTTCACGCAGCAACGCAAAGCACTGGGCCAAACCCGGTCCCCCCTCGTTCTGGTATTTCGCTTCGGGGTCCACACCGATCGCCTGGCAGAAGTCCTCCTGATGAAGACGGCGCACCACGCCGCGGGTGTCGCGCGTCCGGTCGTAACGCTCGACCAGCAAATAGCGACGCTCGCGCACGCTGCCGATCCGGCATGGCGCCACGCGCAGACCCATGGCGGCTGCCAACGCCATGCAGAATGCCTCATTGCTGACACTATCGTCGACGCCGTCGATAGGGCGTTTCAGAATATGCGTGCTTGGCGCACCGCCAAGCGGAAGACCGATACGGCCCTCGCTGACGATCACGGGCAGCTTGTCCTGGGCACCGGCCAGGGACAGCCGCAAGCCGTCCTTGCCAGCCAGCATCGGTCGATGCGGTAACTCATCAAGGAGCTCCACCAGTTCAGTGTCGTCCAGCCATTGCACGCCCCACTCCGCTGCTGCGGGCGGCGTTCGCCCTGGCTCGAGAAACGTCACGGCTCCAGCGCACTCACCTCCGATGTGATCCAGGAGGGCAAAGTCGTTCTGCCCGGACACGTGGAACTGGCGCGCGATCGTCCGGCGCAGCCGCCCTTCGGGCAACAAGCCAGCGAAAAAAGGGCGTGCGCGGGCGTCGTCAAACGGCTCTGTCTGCAATGGCAGGGAGCAGGAAAGCGGCATGGCATCGGGCCGCTGTAGCCAGTCCGGTGCATAGGTGAATTGCAGCCGGCCCTGTGGGATCGACAGTGTGCCGACGCAATCGCCGCGCAGCCACACGTCCAGTTCATGCATGTTTTCCTGCCTCGTGGTCCCCGATGGACATGCCGGTCAACGTGAGCGTGCCGCCTAGCGCCTGGATCACTCGCAATAACGTATCGAGCCGCAGTGTCGGCTTGCCAGCCTCCGCCTCGACGATAAAGCGAACGCCGCATGCGGCCACCAGAGCGAGTTCGGCTTGTGTCAGCCCCAGCCCCTTGCGTGCGGCACGAATGGCTTGGCCCAGGTCTTTGGAAGTACGGATAAGCATGGCAATTTATTTTCCCGGTCGGGAAATTATTCGCCAATGCTCGGTTCGAAGCAAGGATATTTTACCGATCGGGAAAGTCTCTTTTATTTTGTGCTCAATTAATCTCTTAGGCGCTGAGAGATTCCCGATCGGGAAATCCCGCTTGCAGCCCTTAGCCACTGCCCTCTCTCCCGCCCCTCTCCCGCAGGCGGGAGAGGGAGAAAAGCGGCAGGGCGCGATCGCCATCGTCATTCGATGACCGAGGACTATCCCTTTCCCGCGGACGGGAGAGGCGAGAAACGCGGCTATCATGACTGCCATCCCGTGCGTCTTGCCTGCAGCCCGCTGTGTCGTCCCCCGCTTCCTCCGTGTCGCATCCTTGCCGGATGCTCCACTTCGCCGCATTGATCCTGCCGCTGTCGCTCCCCCTCATCTGTCACGCCGCGGGCGATGCGGCGGCCGGTAAATCGCTGTTCCAGCGCAGATGCGCGTCGTGCCATCAGGTCGGGCCGTCGGCGCGCGCCGCATTCGGGCCGCACCTGAACGGTATCGTGGGCCGACAGGCCGGCAATACTCCCGATTACCCATACTCGCCCGCGATGAAGGCAACCAGGCTGGTGTGGACGCCGGAGAACCTGCGCGCGTTCATCCGGTCACCCGACGACGTGGTGCCGGGCAACAAGATGCGCTTCTGGGGCATCGGCAACGAGCGCCAGCTTCAGGACCTGCTGGCCTACCTGCATCAATTGCGCTAAGACTTCGGCGCGAACGACCGATAATGCAAGCCAGTTCCCTTGTGAATCCGCGCCATGACCGAACCCTTGCAGTCGCTGTACGCCCAGCTCGCGGATCTGAAGCGGCGAGTCCCCGCCCTCAAGGCGCGGGTGGCGGGCAGGAAATACGTCGAGAGCGTCCGGCAGGCGAAGGAGAACGACCGCAACCACTCGGCGCCGCGCTGGGTTCATTTCGCGCACCGCGGCACGCTGGAGAAGATCGAAGACCTGCTGCCGCCGCCTGGGCCGCATGAAACCTTCGAGCTGCTGGCAACCGCGCGCAACCTGTTCGAGAACCTGGTCTGGCTGCGACTGATGAAGACCGACATCGGTTATGGACTGGTGTTCTACGGCCATCTGCTGCGAGGCCAGCGCGCGAATTGCGAGGGCTACCTCGCGAAGATGCACGACGAAGCGGATCTGTTCGATACCGCCGCAAGAATCGACGCCGAGATTCGCCAGGAGTTGACCGGCGCGATCCGCTCCCATGGGCAGGCCGACGCCAACCGCGATGTCTGGCGCGAGGAAATCCATCGGCGGACCGCGATGCTCGACGACCTGATCCGGCGCGAGTTCGTGCTGTACGCCGAACGGGCGGCCCACAACGGCTACGGTCCCCAGGCGTCGATCCTTCGCCACGATGCGATTCCGCGCGGTCAACAGCAACTGGACCAGGTACTGGCTTTCCAGGCCGCATTCGAAGCAGCACTGCCGGCACTGCTGGAGCCACGTCTGCAAAACCTGGCCACCAGCGAATGGAACTGGTCCGACCGCGCCAGCGAGGCCGGCATGGACAGGCACTACCGGTTCATCGATTCCCTGACGAGCCGCCTGCTTCATGCCACGCCAATCAACCTGATCACCGACAAGCGTCTGGCCGGCGAGGAGAAACGCGTGGTGCTGGACTATATCGTCGTGGCGACCGCCGACATTCTCGATATCGTCGACGAGTTCTCATATCCAGGCATGGTCGATCTGGTGGAGGTGGACATCGAATGATCGCCGAGCCGGTGCGGACACGCGCGCGGTCCGCGCGCCGGACTTCGACGCTCCCCTGCCGGTAAACGACGCATAAAGGCATGATTGCAGTCAAATACGACGATCTTTCCATGGCTTTCAACTTCGTCAGCGCCGCGGTGCCGATGGAGATCGGCGCGTACGTCTCGCTTGAGACGGGTGAAGTCTATTTGAGTCCGGATAACTACGATCTGATTGGCACGGAGAATCCCGTCGATCTCGATATGCCGGACCGTTATCTGCCCATACCGCACAAGAACGAGCTTGGTCTGGGCAGAAGTCTCGCGCTACGCTTCATCGCACAAGCGCTGCCAGCATGTTACGAGCAGGTCGAGGAATTCTTCCGACGGAAGGGCGCTTACGGCCGCTTCAAGGATCTGTTGGCGCGCAAAGGCATGCTGGAAGTTTGGCACGCGTTCGAAGCGGAGGCCACCGATAAAGCGCTGAGGCAATGGTGTGCCGACAACGGACTCGAGGTTCGCGATTCGTGACGCCGGCAGCCGCCGCCAGCGCCACGTCTCTCCTACAGCGGCAACACCGTCTTGCGGCGACGAGGCTTGGCCGGTTCAGGCCGGGCACAAGGCAGGAACCTGCCCCGCCCGGCCTCGCCGCGAGGCTCGACACCATCCCATACCACCTCGCCACGCGACATCGTTAGCGCGGGCCATGCGCTGAGGTGCATCCCTTCATACGGTGTGTAATCGACGTTGTGATGCAGCTTCGCGTTCTCGATATGGAACGTCCGGTCTTCGTCCCAGATCACCAGGTCCGCATCCGCGCCGATCGCGATGCTGCCCTTGCGCGGGTACAGCCCGTAGAGCTTCGCCGCGTTCGTCGAGGTCAGCGCGACAAAACTCTGCGGCGTGATGCGTCCGGTGCGCACCCCCTCGGACCAAAGCAGCGCCATACGCGTCTCGACGCCCGGAATGCCGTTGGCGATCTTGTCAAACGACACCGATTCGCCGTGCGCCTTCTTGCCGTCCGGACCCTCGAAGCGGAATGGCGCGTGATCCGACGAGAACACTTCGAACGTGCCGTTTTCCAGCCCGTCCCAGACCACCTGTTGATTGGCCTTGTCGCGTGGCGGCGGGCTGCAGATGCACTTCGCACCTTCGAAGCTGTCGTCGCAGCCGAGCGAGTCCGCGGTGAGAAACAGATACTGCGGGCACGTTTCGCCGTACACCTTGAGGCCATGGCTCTGCGCCCAGCGGATCTGTTCGATCGCCTCGCGGCCCGACACGTGCACGATCAGGATCGGCACGTCGACGAGCTCGGCGAACGCGATCGCGCGATGCGTGGCCTCCCGCTCGACCAGCATCGGCCGCGAGGTCGCGTGATAGCGCGGCGCCGTGTGTCCCGTCGCAAGCAAGCGCTTGGTCAGCCAGGCGATACAGTCCGCGTTCTCCGCGTGGATCATCACCATCGCGCCTTCGTCTCGCGCGACGGACAGCGTGTCGAGGATTTCGCGGTCGCTCAGCTTGAGCGCGTCGTAGGTCATGTAGATCTTGAACGACGTGTAGCCTTCCGCGATCAGCGCGGGCAGCTCCTCGCGCAGGATCTCCGGCGTCGGGTCCGTGACGATCAGGTGGAACGCGTAGTCGATCAACGGCTTGTTGCCGACGCGGCGGTGATAGTCGTCGATGGCCTCGCGCAGCGTGTGGCCCTTCTGCTGGCAGGCGAACGGAATCACCGTGGTCGTGCCGCCACACGCGGCGGAGATCGTGCCGGAGCGGAAGTCATCGGCCATGATCGAGCCGTCGCCGGTCGGTTGATCGAAGTGCACGTGACTATCGATGCCACCCGGCGTCACATGACGGCCGGTGGCGTCGATCTCCCGCGCGCCGGCGTCAAGGCCCAGTCCGAGCGCGACGATTCGGCCGTCGCGAATGCCGATGTCGCTCGTGAAGATATCGGCCGCGGTGACAACGCGGGCGTTGCGGATGACGGTATCGAACGTTGCCATATCAGAGTTCCTGAAGAAGTCGACCCCAGCCGTCGATGCGGCGGGTATCGACGCCCGATCGGCGCAGCATGTCCCATACGACCGTGGTGACAGTATCGAGCACGGGCACGCCGTGCTGCGCTTCCCAGTGCGCCACGCGGTGCGCCGCGTAGAGATTGGTGCAGAAAGTGGTGACCGCCCGTGCGCCGGCGGCGACGACGTCCGCCACCTGCCGGTCGAGCGTCGCTTCATCGACGAGCGCGAAGGCGAAGTTTTCCTCGATGCCGAGATGGCTTTCGACGCTCGCATCAATGCCGATCCGCGCGTAGTTCGCGACGATCCTTTGCTGCACATCCGCAAGATACGGCGACACGAGCCCGAGTCGCTCGATGCCGAAAGCGGCGAGCGCGCGATTGAGCGCCAGCACCGACGTGCTCGCCGGAACCCCTGTCGCCTGGGTAATGGCCTCGCACAGGGCCTCGTCCTGATCGAAGCCGAGCCAGCCGGCCGAGGTGCCGCTCCAGCCGATCATGTCGACGTGCGCATCCGCGAGCAAACGCGCGGCGTCGAGAATACGTTCGCGCTGGAACTGGCCCAGCGCATCGGGACTGAGCGCGATCCGCGTCACCGAAAAGCGCGCGAAATGCACGCTGACTTCCGGCAAGCCGGCGACGAGCCGCTGTGTCAGCGGTTCCAGCGAGGTATTGGACGAGGGCGTCAGGATGCCCAGACGGATGCGCTTGCTCATGAACGAATGACCGAAGGGAGAGGATAAGGATCTGGCGGCAGCCGATCCGCGCAGCGGTGGGTGGAGAAAGTCGTACCCTTCATGCGGCCATCCAGCCGCCGTCGACCATCAGCGTCGCGCCGGTCGTGAAGGTGGAAAGACCGCTGGCAAGGAATAGCACCGCGCGCGCGACGTCGTCCGGGTGCCCGAGTCGCGGCCAGGGCGTGCGACGGTTGGCACGTTCGAGCACGTCGGGATCGACGGCGCGACCGCCTGCGCCGGTCTGGACCTTGCCCGGCGCGACCGCATTGCAGACGATGCCGTGCGACGCGTAGTCGGTGGCAATCTGGCGCGTCATGTAGTCAATGGCGGCCTTGGTCGTGCCGTAGGCCAGATCGCCGGGCGCCGCGATCATGCCGTGCTGCGACGACAGATTGACGATGCGCCCGCGCACTTCACCGTCGGGCGCCTGGCGCATCATCTGGCGCACGGCGGCACGACAGCACCGGTACACGCCGGACAGATTGACGTCGAGAACGCGCTGCCAGTCCGGCTCGTCGAGTTCGAGCAACGGCCGGGCATGCCGGATACACGCGTTGTTGACCAGCACATCGAGCTTGCCGAAACGGTCGGCGACCTGCGCGACGAGGGCTTCGACTTGCGCGGTATCGGCGACGTCGGTGGCGATGAAGTGCGCCGCACCGCCGTCACGCGCGATCAGTTGCGCGGTCGGTTCGCCGCCTTCGATGACGTCGGTCGTCACGTCCGCGATGACCACCGTGGCGCCGTTGGCCGCGAGCTGGCGCGCGATCGCACGCCCGATGCCCGAAGCCGCGCCAGTCACGATGCATACCTTGCCGTTCATGTCGAGGCGCGCGGCGGAATATGGAAGGGAATGGGTCATGGCTTCCCTCGCGTTGCGGCGCCAGCGTCCGTCGCGTCGATCCAGCGATGGAAATCGGCCAACGCTTCATCGAGATCGAAGCGTGGCGCGAAGCCCGTATCCGCGCGCAGGCGCGCGCTGTCCATCGAGGCACGGTCGTAGTCGGCGTAGTAGTCGATATTCGGCGTCTCGCCCTCCTGCGCGATGCGCCAGGCGAATGCGGGATAGCGTTGCGCGAGCCGCGTACACCAGTCGGCGATGCTCCACTCAAAACCAGCGGTAAGGTTGTATCGCGCATGCGCAAGACTTGGCGCGTCGAGCAGCGCGCAGAGCGCGGCAGCGGCGTCGCGCACATAGAGCCAGTCGCGGCGGCCGGCGCGCGGCAGGATCGCTGATTGACCGCGTCGCGCACGGTCCAGCGCCTGCAGTGGCGCGCTGAGCGTGTCCCGCACGCCCGAATCCGCTTCCCATGGGCCAAAGCACGTGCCGAGCCGCCCAATCACCAGCGGCACGCCGCGCAAGGTGGCAAGGCGCATTGCGGCGTCTTCGGCCGCGCGCTTCGAAATGCCATACAGGCCCTCGGGAACCAGCGGCGTTTGGTCCTCGACCAGCCGATGCGACGCGCGTCCGCTCGATCCGTAGACCGAGCCAGAACTGCCGTGCACGATGCGCCCGACGCCGGCATCGGCGGCGGCGGTAACCGCGGCGAGCACGCCTCCCACGTTGACGTCGAAGATCGCTTGCGGCATCGCGCGCTCACGGGCCGCGTCGGCCGTGATCGCGGCAAGCGTAACGAGCCGCGTCGGCCGGTGCTCGCGCATCGCGTCGCGCAGCGCGTCCAGATTGCATACGTCGCCGGTCAGCGCGACGAAGCGGCCCGGCAACGCACCGAACGCGTGCAACGCTGATTCCCGCGGCGCGCTGCGATCGAAGCCGATCACCGTTTCCCCCGCGGCGAGCAGATGCTCGGCGACAGCGAGGCCGACGAAGCCGCTGCTGCCGGTGATGAACGTGGTCATCTCAGGCCGGCTCCGCGATTTTCGTTTCGGGGCGCAGCAGCGAAAGAATATGCCGCTTGTAGTCGTTGAACGCGGCGCTGGTCGGATCGCGCGGGCGGTCCAGTTCGATCGGCAGTAGTTCGCGGATGCGTCCCGGCCGCGCCGACATCACCGCCACATGCGTGCCGAGCGCGAGCGATTCGTCGATGCCGTGCGTCACGAACACGATCGTGCTGCGGCTTTCGCGCCAGATGCGGATCAGCTCGGCGTGCATGTCCATCTTGGTCTGCTCGTCCAGCGCGCCGAACGGCTCGTCCATCAGGATCACCTCGGGATTCATCAGCAGCGCGCGCGCAATGCCCACGCGCTGGTTCATGCCGCCAGATAGCTCGCTCGGAAAATGATTCTCGAAGCCCCTGAGCCCGACCATGTCGATGTAGCGCTGCGCGCGCTCGCGGCGCTCCGCCTTGCCGACGTTGCGCATCTTCAGGTGAAACGCGACGTTCTCCCACACAGGCAGCCACGGCATCAGATTGGCCTGCTGGAACACCACGCCGCGATCGGCGCCAGGCTCCTCGACCACCGAACCGCCGACGCGCACCGTACCGGCCGACGGCTTGTCGAAGCCCGCGATCATGTTTAGCAGCGTGGACTTTCCGCAGCCACTGGGGCCGAGCAGGCAGAGAAACTCGTTGCGTTCGACTCTCAGGCTCACGTTGTCGAGCGCGATGACCGTCTGCTTTCGCTTCGCGTCTTCGAACGTGCGCGAGACGCGGTCGATTGTGATGAGGGCCATGGCTTAACCTCCGCGTGCTTGTAGAGTGGAACCGCGTTGCCAGCGCAGAATGCGCGCGGCGATTTGCTTGATCACGTAGTCGCTCACGAAGCCAAGCAGACCGATGCTGACCATCGACGCGATCACGATGTCGTAGCGCAGGAAGTAGTACGAATCCCACAGCACGTAGCCGACGCCGCTCTTTACCGCCACCATTTCGGCGGTGACGGTCAGCATCCATGCCGAGCCGATCGCAATGCGCAATCCCGAGAAGATGCTTGGCAGCGCGGCCGGAAAGACGATATGACGCAGCAGCATCGACGGCGTGCCGCCCGTCATCGCGCCGGCGCGCAGCAGATTGCGGTCGCAGGTCTTGACGCCGTGAATCGTCGACAGCAGCACCGGAAAGAACGAGCCCATGAAGACGAGGAAGATCGCCGGCTTGTTCGCGATGCCAAACCAGATGATCGCGAGCGGAATCCACGAGACCGGCGGCACCGGCCGCAGCGTCTGCAATGTCGGCTCGACCAGCGATTCGACCGAGCGCGACCAGCCGATCGCCATGCCGATGACGACACCGAGCACGGTCGCAATGGCAAAGCCCGCGAACACGCGGCCCGAGCTCGCGGCAATGTCCAACAGCCAGTGACCGGAGTAGGTCTGCGTGTTGCCGTCGGTCGCGAAGATCCAGTCGGCCCAGGCAACCAGCACCTGCGACGGCGCGGGCAACAGGGCCGGCGGCAAGATGCCTGAGCGGGAGAAGGCCTCCCAGCCCGCGAGAATCAGCACCGGCACGATGCCGCGCTCGATGCGCTGGTAAAGGCGCGAGGAAAACAGGGATGCCATGATGCGTTCCGTAAGGGTGTCCCGGTGAGTCGGCGACTCAGTAGCCGAGCTGGCTCTTCGGCTTGCCGGTCACCTTCTCCAGGAAGCTGTAGTCGAGGTTCTTTTGCACCGCCCCGCTGACGTCCGAATTGACGTACTTCAGGTCGTGCATCATCTTGGCGATCGCCACCGCCGAGCTGCGATACATCTTGTAGTCCGGCTCGAGGTTGTTGACGGCGCCCGTCGCGATGGTCTTGTCCAGGCCCGTGACCTTATGGACCGTGTCGATAAAGAGCGGCTTGTTGCTGGCCATCAGCTCGTCCACCTTGACGATGGCGCGCACGGTTTCCAGCACGCCCTGCGGATTGCTTTCGATGACGTCCGGTCGCGTGACCATCAGGTTGGTCAGCTTGCCGGCAGCCTGGTCGTACGGAAAGGCGAAGAACTTCGCGGCCTTGACTTCGCGGATCTGCGTGGCGAACGGCTCGACCGACGTGATCAGCTCGACTTCACCGCGACGCAACGCCTGCACGTGATCCGACGGATTCGGAATATTGACGAACTGCACATCCTTGTTGATGTCGATGCCGTGCGTCAGAAACGCGCCGCGCATATGGATGTCCTGTGCATTGCCGCGCGAGGCCGCGACGCGGAACGGCTTGCCGTCCTTCTTGTACTGCATGACCAGTTTCTTGAGGCCGTCCCAGTCGCCCGGCTGCACGGGCAGGCTGTCGGCGACGACGATCTGCGAGCCACCGTTGATCTGGCCGGAGATCGCGACGACCTTGAAGCCCTTGTCGAGCGCCGTCGCGTAATGCAGGTACGTGACCTGCGCCACGTCGATGCTCTTCGACAGCAGCGCGG
The DNA here is from genome assembly GCF_007829435.1 of Cupriavidus gilardii J11. Lineage (GTDB taxonomy): Bacteria > Pseudomonadota > Gammaproteobacteria > Burkholderiales > Burkholderiaceae > Cupriavidus > Cupriavidus gilardii_D. The sequence continues at coordinate 228,328 of NZ_VLJN01000001.1, read as the reverse complement.
TCAGCACGTCGTTGCCGGTGTTAAACGAGATGGTCGAGAGCTTGACGCCGGTGGCGTATTGCGGCGTCAGCGACAGCGGCGTGCAGTGCGCGCATTTTGCATAGCCGAGCTTGACCGGTTCCGCCTCCGCGGCACGGCCGGCGGCCGGCACGAGAATGGCGGCGGCCATGATGGGCGCGGCGAGCGCGCGGGCGGCGCGCTTCAGTACGGCGAGAGACGGGCGGACAGATTGCATGGAGGCAGCTCCCTTATTGGCACAAAACGATTTTGGTTTGTGCCAAATAAAAGCAAGTGGTGTGCCAATTCCAGCCGTTTCCGATGTCACGGCTCATGCCGCGAGGCCCGAGCCCTTGTACGCGAACGGCCTGCGCGGTATTGCCATCCCGGCACGCCGGGCACGCCGTACCGTCTCTGTGGCCCCGCCGCCAGGTGTGCCCGCACCGTTCGGGTGCGTGCCATGAGAATATCGGGTGCCCGTGCACCGGTGATGGTGCAGATCGCGCCGGTTCCAAATCCTTTTGTGACAATCTATAATCGTATTGACACAACCTACTGGCTGGCGACCCCAGGACGTATAGCGTGCTGACCGAAAAAGAAACCCACCGTTCGCGCAAGGCGCGCACTGCCGCGCAGATTCTTGGCGTAGACGACGAAGCGCTGGACTCCATCTATGAGCGGATCCTGACGGCCGTGATGGAACATCGGCTGATGCCGGGTACCAAGCTCGTCGAGGAAAAGCTGGCGAGCGTGTTCAAGGTCAACCGCACGCGCATCCGCAAGGTGCTTGCACGGCTGGCGCATGAAGGCATCGTCACGACCATCCCGAATCGCGGCGCCTTTATCGCCAGTCCGTCGGTGCAGGACGCACGGCATATCTTCCAGGCGCGACGCATACTGGAGCCCGCACTCATCCGCACGCTGGTCGAGCGCCGTCATCTCGACGACTTCAAGCGCCTGCACGCCCATGTTGCAAAGGAGCGCGCCGCGCGCGACAAGGGTGACAAGCACGCGGTCATTCGTCTGTCAGGCGAGTTCCACCTGCTGATCGCCGAGATGGTCGGAAGTCCGCCGCTCACCAGGCTGATGCGCGAGCTGGCATCGCTCACGTGCCTGATCATCCTGCTGTTCGATTCGCCGAACGTGCCGGCGTGCCCCAATCACGAGCACACGGAGATCATCGAACTGATGGAGAAGGGCGAGCTCGATGCGGCGATCGCGGCGGCGGTCGGCCATCTCGACCACATCGAAGCGACGCTCGACCTGTCCCTGCCCGAGGACACCGAAGTGGATCTGCACGCCATCTTCGGATGATCTTCCCTATCCATCGCCCCGCGCCGGAGCCCGCATGAACCTGCTGATCGTCAATCCGAATATCTCGTCGAGCGTCACCGACCTGATCGAGGCGGAGGCGCGCCGTGTCGCTTCGCCCGGCACGCATATCGCGATGGCGACGGCGGCCTCCGGCGTCGCCTATATCGAGACGCGCTTCGAGGCCTTGCTCGGCGCGCATGCGGTGGCGGCTATCGCCGGCGAGCGCATCGGCCAGTACGATGCGTTGCTCGTCGCGGCGTTCGGCGATCCCGGTCTGCTCGAACTGCGCGAAGTGCTCGACGTACCCGTCGTCGGCATGACCGAGGCCGCGCTGATGACGGCGGCGCAATTGGGACAGCGCATCGGCATCATCGCGATTTCACGGCGAATCACCGCGTGGTATCGCGAATGCGTGGATCGCTACGGCATGCTCAGCCGGCTCGCGGGTATTCGCCATCTGGACCGCCCGCTGCGCGATGCCGGGACGATCCGGGAAGAACACGGGGCGGCGCTCGTCGCGCTCTGCGAGCGTGCGGTGGAGCAGGATGGCGCCGATGTGCTGATTCTCGCGGGCGCACCGCTCGCGGGGCTGGCGCGAAGCGTCGCAGCCCGGCTACCCGTCCCCGTTGTCGACGGCGTGTCCAGTGGCGTGCTGCAAGCGGAGGCGCTTGTGCGTCTCGGGCCGGTGCGGGCTCGCGACGGCAGCTTTGCCCGGCCGCCGTCCAAGGCGAATATGGGGTTGGAAGGCGGGTCCATCGCCAATCTGCTTCGGTCCGAGCGTGTCGGTTAGCCGGAGCATTCCTGCCCCACCACTACAGGCTGCCATACCTTTGAGACGGGGTTATACCGCTCGTGGATATTTTGGTGTAACGGCTCGCGCGGCTCGGGCTCGGATTGGCGCAGGTTCCGCGTTATCAGGTGCTCGGGAAACTGGGGCGAGGCGAGCTGGCGCCCATATAGACGGATTATCCAGCGCCACCGCTGCCCGTCTTCGTGCTGTACCCGCCGAATAAGCCGCTGTCACCCAGAGTGCGGGTGACGGTCGACTGGATCGCCGCCACGCTCGACCGAGTCTGAGGTGGCAAAGCGGCTGGGGGGCCGGTGTTGAGAAGGAAGCCTGGCTCGTCACGGTAGCGTCATCAACCCTATGTCTGCTTTGGGTTGGGTTGAGAACTACCGCTGCGCGTCGGCGTGCGTTCTCGGCCATGCACGGACGTTGACCCCGCGCATACACGAGGACATGGCGAACTTTTGAAGCTATTAGTGTCGTCGCGAACACCGAGGGAAAATTCCCCGACGTCAGCGAACAAGTATCCAGAACTAGACCTCTCAAATAAGGCAAACGTTCTTGATCAAGCGGAAGCACTGTCCGTTTTGTTGTCGCTTTTAGCGTACAACGTTCGCAATGAGCGGGTTCACGGTTCGTCGCTGTCACCGTTTCGATCGAGTAAAGCCTCTTTAACCACATACGCCAGCTACCATTTCCGGTTTCATTTGATCTACGCGGTAGCTGTCGGCTTAATGATTGAATGCTTCACCGGTTGTGGCATTCCTTCTGAATGGGCGAAGAATGTACGCGACAATATGAAAAAGTACCGCTCGGTGTTCGGGCGATACAGTCGGAAAGCATAAATACCACCGACGTCGCGGGCTACGAAAGCTGACGTTCATAAGCGATCCTAGAGATTGCCTAAGCGACGATGATGGCCGAGGATGGGAGGCTGCCTCTGGCGCTGGCCACGCCGTGACTGGCTAGGCCGAGGGGCAGAGATCGGCCAATAGCCGCCACCTACGTGACCTGTTCCCATAGCGGACGTTGAAGTTGTCCGTATGATTGCAAATAAGATAGTTTTACTTCTGGATAACTGTTAGGCGCTTGGAGGTGTCATGACAAGCTACAGATCGCCCCGTGATGCTGCACGTGCGATTCCGGCTGGCCATGAAATGGAGGAGCTACTGAAGGCACGAATGTCCCTTGGTCATCTTATGAACGGCACGCATCCACTTTCAGGCCACGACTACGAACTGATCGGAAAGTTTGTTCAGACCTATTGCGTCGCTGATCTCGAGGCGCGGCGCGTGATCAATTGTCTTACTCATATCAGGCTTGGAACGGCAACAACATTTGCACTGAAACTCAATGACAAGGACGCCCTAGCTCATCTTATTGCTTGCGCTGATACCTGTGTTTGGAATATGGAGCTCGCCGAGGGGATCCGCAGAGCGGCTGAGATCTTCGTGCAGCATCGTCACATACGTCACATGTTCGCGCATTGGGCAGGTCGCAGAATTCCTAGTCACGACTCCTTTATCTTCTTTACGGCGAGCTTGGGCAAGCAAAAATTACCTCAGGGAGCGGTCATGATTGAGGAGGAGGAGGATGCGAACGTTCAGTACGGGCTTATGCCAATTTCTAATCTTCTCGAAGAGCAGAAGAAACTTGACGGACATGCACAGTACATAGCGAACATAGGCCGCGAGCTAGAGGCAAAGGCGATACAGATTGCGGAGCAGTTCGCGAAGGATGTCGCTGACGGCAAGCTTACTCCCAAGCCTTACATAGTCCCGGGCGGCGGCACCTAATATGTCAGTCACCCCGGCACGCTAAAACGCGACGGTTACTTCACCGGTTGAGCGTCCGTTTCCCGGAGTTGCGAATTTCCGCTCCGGGTCGAAAACAACCATTCGAGAATGACGGCTTCCGGTCAGGAGTAGACGGCTACAATGCTTCTGCAGTGGCCCATAGTCTATGGACCCAGGCCGTGACATCGTTTTAAATTCAATTTGGGGTAAGTAAATGCAGATGAGCGACATCGCTTTCGGGACGACGGATTGGTCCACTGTTGAGCGCACAGAGCATCCCGGAGAAACCGGGACGGCCTACTGGCAAACGCGTACGTTCGGCCAGATTCGGGCTCGGCTGGTCGAGTACACCCCGGGTTATCTGGCTGATCACTGGTGCTCGAAGGGACATATCCTGTTTTGCCTGGAAGGCGAACTCCATACAGAGCTGGAGGATGGCAGGAAGTACGTCCTCAAGCCGGGGATGAGTTATCAGGTCGCGGATAATGCTGAAGCACACCGTTCATATACGGAGTCGGGAGCCAAGCTGTTTGTGGTCGACTGATTGGAATTGCCTGTCTGGCAGAAACGAGGACGCAAATCACGCGTTATCGTATCGAAGGATGGCTGGCGATCTTGCCGGAACATGCTGCAAACCGTCGCGACCACCACCGCTTCAGGATGACTGCATACTCAAAGTCACGAACAAACGCCAGCTATCACTCTCTCCCGACAAATTCGTCACCGCTCATCACGCCAAGAAGCGACAACCTATTCCACAACCCAAGCCTCCAACCGCTCTCTGACCTCACCCTGCGGCAACCGGCACCTTGGGTGGGCTGCAATCCGCCCTAACCCTTCCCACAGCAAGGCCCTACTCACCGCCCCCGACGCCGCCATCTGATCGAGCAGCCAGAGCAGCCCATAAACCTTTCCAAGCCTCGATATCGCCTCCGCTCGCAACTCGCCGTCACCAGTCACAAGAGCGTGGTTGGGTCGGGCGGCACAACTAAGCGCAAAGCAATCGGGCAGCGACAACTTTCTACGTTCAGTCCGGACACGCTGAGCAAATGCCACCTCGTCCGGTGTCAGCGCAACCACTCCAAGTCCGAGTTTCCGCAAGTACGGACCATTCTCCGCCTCAAGCTCCCGCTCGTAGAGCAAATCCGGAACGACCATCGTCAGCCCGCACGAAAACGCAGCCTCGAGCAATCCCCCTCGTTCCAAATCAATCAAGACGGACGTATCCGAAACGAGGATGATCATGGCGGGATCAGCCAGCCTGCCCCATCAAACGCCGATCCAGTTCACGGACACTGATGCTCAACAACTCCGCGGCCTTCGACTCGGAGATCGCTCCTTCCGCAACGGCTCGCAGGCACATCCGTTCCATGCGTTGAGGGGCTTCCGCTGGAAGCTTGTAAGGCTCGCTCGAACCGGGGCCGTTCCATCCCAGTGCCCTGATTTGGCCCCACAGCCGGCCGTACGCAGCTTTAGGCAGCACGCCAAGCTGAGAGCAACGTACTGCCAAGGAAGCGACGCTGACCTGGAAGATCTTCTTCAGGTCCACCAATTCGCCGATGGAAATCGAGGTCCGATGGCTTCCCAGCAGCCGAATCATCGTGTCTTTCGGCATCAGCCACGCGCCAGCGAAGCGGTCCGCTGCTTTCTCCTGCTCCGCGTCCTGCATGTCGACGAATCGGAGAACGAGGTGCGCAAGTTCGTGCGCGAGCGTAAAGCGTTGACGCTCGCCGTTGTGATTCTTGTTGATGACGACCACGGGGATGTCGTGCTGTCCGTCCTGGTGAACGAAGGCCTTGGAGCCGGACACAGACTGCGGCAGATCGAGCGAGACGACTTTGATGCCCATGTCCTCAAGCAATTCGGTCATTGCGGGAATCGGATCGGTGCCGAGCGACCACAGCCGCCGCAGTGATTGGGCTGCAAGCTCGGCGTCCTCGATCTGGCCGATGACAAACGCAGCCTCACGTGGTGGAGACCAAACCTCGGCTTCCCCCATGAGAAGCTCTTCCACTTCGAGATAGCGCTCGACCTGCTCCAGCACGCGCGCTTCGACGGCGCGCTCCTCCTTGGCGCCGGCATGCGGCGCCTTCCGGAAGTCGACACCAGTCAGTTCGATCTTGCGTTCACTAAGCAGGAACTCGGGCGACACGTGTAGTGCCTTGGCCAACGCCAATAGAACCGTGGAACTCGGCATCATCTCGTCTCGCTCGTACTTGCCAATGGCCTGCGCTGACACAAGGCCTTCGATGGTCCCTTCCAGGTCGCGCAAAGACAGGCCCAGCGCCTCACGTGACCTTTTCAGTCGGTTCCCTATCATGGCATCTCCTTGAGCCTTCTGTTTACAACAACATGATCTACATTATTGTTTGTAAACCGCAGCGGCGCAAGGCAACGGCGTTGCCGGTAGTCTCGCAAGCCCCATGTGACCACATGGACCCCCATATGCACACCAAACAAAAAAGCCCCGGAGACTCCCGCCCCCGAGGCTTTTCACAACAGCAACACCATCAGCAGTTCATCCAACTCTCCAGCGGCTCACACCTGAAGCCACCGAAGTCGCCGGATCAAACCCGCCTCAAACCGTCACCGTATCCGCTACTCCCTTGAAATCCTCGATCTGATCGAAGTTCATATAGCGGTAGATCTTGTCCCCATTGGCGTTCAGCACGCCCATGTCGGCCATGTACTCCTCCTTGGTCGGGATGCGACCCAGGCGCGAGCAGATCGCGGCCAGTTCCGCCGAGCCCAGATACACGTTGGTGTTCTTGCCCAGGCGGTTCGGGAAGTTGCGGGTCGAGGTCGACATCACCGTGGCGCCTTCGCGGACCTGGGCCTGGTTGCCCATGCACAGCGAGCAGCCCGGCATTTCGGTGCGGGCGCCGGCAGTGCCGAACACGCCGTAGTGGCCTTCCTCGGTCAGCTGCTTCTGGTCCATCTTGGTCGGGGGGGCGACCCACAGCTTGACCGGGATGTCGCGCTTGCCTTCGAGCAGCTTCGACGCGGCGCGGAAGTGGCCGATGTTGGTCATGCAGCTGCCGATGAAGACTTCGTCGATCTTGGCGCCGGCGACGTCGGACAGCGTCTTGACGTCGTCCGGGTCGTTCGGGCAGGCGACGATCGGCTCGTGCACGTCGGCCAGATCGATTTCGATCACGGCGGCGTACTCGGCGTCGGCGTCCGGCTCCAGCAGCTTGGGATCGGCCAGCCACGCTTCCATGGCCTTGATGCGGCGCGACAGGCTGCGGGCGTCCTGGTAGCCCTCGGCGATCATCCACTTCAGCAGCGTGATGTTGCTGTTGATGTATTCGATGATCGGTTCCTTGTTCAGGCGCACCGTGCAGCCGGCGGCCGAGCGCTCGGCCGAGGCGTCGGACAGTTCGAACGCTTGCTCGACCTTCAGGTCGGGCAGGCCCTCGATTTCGAGGATGCGGCCGGAGAAGATGTTCTTCTTGCCTTGCTTGGCAACCGTCAGCAGGCCCTGCTTGATTGCGTAGAGCGGAATCGCGTTGACGAGGTCACGCAGCGTGACGCCCGGCTGCATCTTGCCCTTGAAGCGGACCAGCACCGATTCCGGCATGTCCAGCGGCATCACGCCGGTGGCAGCGGCGAAGGCCACGAGGCCCGAGCCGGCCGGGAAGCTGATGCCGATCGGGAAGCGGGTGTGCGAGTCGCCGCCGGTGCCGACGGTGTCGGGCAGCAGCATGCGGTTCAGCCACGAGTGGATGACGCCGTCGCCCGGGCGCAGCGAGATGCCGCCACGCGTGCTGATGAATTGCGGCAGCGTGTGGTGCGTCTTGACGTCGACCGGCTTCGGATAGGCGGCGGTGTGGCAGAACGACTGCATCACCAGATCGGCCGAGAAGCCCAGGCACGCCAGGTCCTTCAGCTCGTCGCGGGTCATCGGGCCGGTGGTGTCCTGCGAGCCGACCGAGGTCATCTTCGGTTCGCAGTAGGTGCCCGGACGCACGCCCTTGCCTTCGGGCAGGCCGCAGGCACGGCCGACCATCTTCTGGGCCAGGGTGTATCCCTTGCCGGTGTCGGCGGGGTTCTGCGGCAGACGGAACAGCGTCGACGGCGGCAGGCCCAGCGCCTCGCGCGCCTTGCCGGTCAGGCCACGGCCGATGATCAGCGGAATGCGGCCGCCGGCGCGCACTTCGTCGAACAGCACGTCGCTCTTGACCTGGAATTCGGCGATGACTTCGCCGTTCTTCAGCGCCTTGCCTTCATACGGGCGCAGTTCGACCACGTCGCCCATTTCCATCTTCGACACGTCCAGCTCGATCGGCAGCGCGCCGGCGTCTTCCATCGTGTTGTAGAAGATCGGGGCGATCTTGCCGCCCAGGCACACGCCGCCAAAGCGCTTGTTCGGCACGAACGGGATGTCTTCGCCGGTGAACCACAGCACCGAGTTGGTGGCGGACTTGCGGCTGGAGCCGGTGCCGACGACGTCGCCGACGTAGGCGACCAGATGGCCCTTTTCCTTCAGCGATTCGATGAACTTGACCGGGCCGCGCTTGCCGTCTTCCTCGGGTTGGAACGCCGCGCCTTCGCGCTTGTTCTTCAGCATCGCGAGCGCGTGCAGCGGGATGTCGGGGCGGGTGGTGGCGTCCGGGGCCGGCGACAGGTCGTCGGTGTTGGTCTCGCCCGGCACCTTGAATACGGTGATGGTGAGGCTTTCCGGCACTTCCGGACGGCTGGTGAACCATTCGGCGTCGGCCCAGCTTTGCAGCACGGCGCGCGCATTGGCGTTGCCCTTGTCGGCCTTTTCCTTGACGTCGTGGAAGGCGTCGAACATCAGCAGGGTCTTTTTCAGCGCGTCGGCGGCGACGGCGCCGACTTCGGCGTCATCCAGCAGCTCGATCAGCGGCGAGATGTTGTAGCCGCCCAGCATGGTGCCCAGCAATTCGGTGGCGCGCGCCCGATTGATCAGCGGGCAGGCTTCCTTGCCCAGCGCCACGGCGGCCAGGTACGAGGCCTTGACCTTGGCGGCGTCGTCCACGCCTGCCGGCACGCGGTAGGTGATCAGGTCCAGCAGGGTCTGCTCTTCCCCCTTCGGCGGATTCTTCAGCAGTTCGATCAGGTCGGCGGTCTGCTGGGCCGAGAGCGGCAGCGGGGGGATACCGAGCGCGGCGCGTTCGGCGACATGGGCGCGATAGGATTCGAGCATGGGAACCTGCGGGGTGATAGGGGTTAAGAAACAGCTGTTGTGCCCGCGATTGTAAGGCTGGCGAGGTGATTGGTCAAACGTCTTATATCTTATATAAGAGTTGGATCGACAGGACGGTTGCGACCGGCCTGTTCCAACCCGCCTGCACGGTGGGAACCGGGCGCGAAGCGGCGATCCGCTCTAACGGAACGCTGCGATCATGAAGTCCCGCAGCGCGACGACGTTGGCGTCCAACATCGGCTCGTGGCGCCACACCATGCCGACGTCCATCGACGGCACCTTGTCGGCCAGCGTCCGCCGCGCGATGCGCTGGCCCTCCAGCGACCACGGCCGGTAGACCAGATCCGACAGCACCGCAATGCCGCGCCCGGCCGCGACCAGACTACGCACGGCTTCGATGGAGCGGCTACGGTACTGAACGCTGGGCGTGAGGCCGTATTGGCCCCAGTACTTGTCCACAGTCGACACATGTTCGTCCATGTCGAGAAGGATGTAATCGTGTTGAGCAACATCGCGCAGCGTGACCCGTTCGACCGCCATCAACGGATGGTCAGGGTGCGCCCAAAGCTGCCGCGGCGAGCGTAGCAACGTCTGGCAGGCTACCTGGGTCAGTGCGGGCAAGTTGGACACCAGCAGCAAGGCGAGGTCGAGCTGCCCGCTCTGCACGGCTTGTTCGATCTCGCTGCGTTCGTGCTCCACCACCTTCAGTTCGACGGCTGGAAACTTCCGTTCCACCCGCTGCAGCAGATCGGGAAGGACATAGGCCGTGATGGTCTCGGTGACGCCGAGACTGATCTTTCCCGTGATTTCCATCGGCGCGACCGTCACCGCTTCGACGGCGTCCAGCACCGAATCGTGAATATGCTGGGCGTGCCGAAGGAATTTCATGCCGGCATCGGTCAACCGCATGCCGCTGGCATGCCGGCTGAACAGGCGCTGGCCCAGCAGGTCCTCAAGGGCCTTGAGCGATGCGGTCATCGACGATTGCGAGACATGGCAACGCAGGGCCGCGCGGGATATCTGCCCCGTTTCGGCGATGGCCACGAAATGCTGCAGCTGCTTCAAAGTGGGGAGCATCGATTTTTTCGATAATGCAATGTCGGAACAATGAATTGGAGATAATGCTCCATGCTAGCTAGCATGCCTCGCACAAACAAGACCATCACGTGCGGCAGGCATGAACACGACCGAAAAGCGCGGCTATTGCACGCTGTGCCGTTCCCGCTGCGGAACGATCAACATGGTGTCGGGAGACGCCCTGGTCGAGGTGCGCCCCGACCCGAACCATCCGACCGGAAAGGCGATGTGCCTGAAGGGCAAGGCCGCGCCGGAGCTGGTCCACAGCGCCGACCGGCTGCTCTATCCGATGCGGCGCACCCGTCCGAAGAGCCACGACGACCCGGGCTGGCAGCGCATCTCCTGGGACGAGGCGCTTGCGGAAGTGGCGGCGCGGCTGACGCAAGCCCGTGCACACGGCGGCGCCGAGTCGGTGGCCTTCGCTGTCACGACGCCCAGCGGCACCCCGCTGTCCGACAGCATCGACTGGATAGAACGGTTCATCCGTCTCTACGGCAGCCCCAACACCTGCTACGCAACCGAGATCTGCAACTGGCACAAGGACCACGCGCACGCCTTTACCTTCGGGCGGGGCATGCCGACGGCGGACTACCGGCAGGCCGACCTGATTCTGCTGTGGGGCCACAATCCGACCAACACCTGGCTGGCGCAGGCCGATGCGATCGGCGCGGGACGTGCGGCCGGAGCGCGGCTACTGGTGGTGGACCCGCGCGAGACGGCGCTGGCCGCCCAGGCCGACGGCTGGCTGCGGGTACGGCCTGGCGCGGACGCAGCGTTGGCCATGGCCATCGCCAACCTGCTGATCGAAGCGAACGCCTTCGACCTGGACTTCGTGCGCCGCTGGACCAACGGCCCGCTGCTTGTACGAGCCGACAACGGCCGCTTGCTGCGCGGTGGCGATGTCGGCCTGCCCGAGGCCGCAGACGAGGTCGTGTGGGACACCAGCGCGCAACGGTTCCGTCCATCGCGCGGCCTGCGCGACGACGACTTCGGCCACGTGGCGCTGCGCGGCCGCTTCGATGCCAATGGCATCGCGTGCCGGCCCGCATTCGATCTGTATGCGCAGGAGTGTGCGCGTTACCCGGCGGCCCATGCGGCCAGCCTGACGTGGGTTCCGGAGGCCGACATCCGCAATGCGGCACGGCTGATCGCACAGGCGCAGCGCGTGGCGTATCACGCCTGGTCGGGCGTGGCGCAGCAGGAAAACGCCACGCAGGCGGAGCGGGCCATTGCCTGTCTCTATGCGCTGACCGGCAGCTTTGATCGCGCGGGCGGCAATCGGATCTATGCGAAGCCGCCGCATCGCGCCGTAAACGGCTTCGATCTGCTGGCGCCGGAGCAACGCCGCAAGGCGCTGGGCCTGGCCGATCGACCTCTCGGCCCGCCATCGCAGGGCTGGATCACGGCCCGCGATCTCTATCAGGCGATTCTCGAGCACAAGCCCTACCCGGTGCGCACTCTGGTGGCGTTCGGCACCAACCCGATGCTGTCGCAGGCTGATGTCGAGCGCGGCATGGCTGCGCTGAGGGCACTCGATTTTTACGTGCACTGCGATCTGTTCGAGACGCCCGCGTCGCGCTACGCCGACCTGCTGCTGCCGGTCAATACGCCGTGGGAACGCGAGGGCCTGCGCATCGGCTTCGAGATCTCGCCAGAGGCAGAGCAGCTGGTGCAGTTGCGCCAGCAGATGGTGCCGTCCCGAGGAGAGTCGCGCAGCGACAACGATATCGTGTTCGATCTGGCCGTGCGGCTGGGCATGGGAGACCAGTTCTTTGGAGGCAGCCTCGAAGCGGGCTGGAACCACATGCTCGCGCCCAGCGGCCTGACAGTCGAGGCGCTGCGGCGGCAGCCGGAAGGAATTCGGTTGCCGCAAGCGAATGCAGAGCGCAAGTACGCCGACCAGCCGCGCGGCGCGTCGTTCGGAACACCAACGGGACTGGTCGAGCTCTACTCCGAGCGTCTGCTCGAGCACGGCTACCCGGCGCTGCCGGGGTTGAGCCCGGCCTCCGAGGCCAGCTACCTCGATGCGGACCGCGACGGCCCCTATCCGCTCGCGCTCACTTCCGCCAAGAACGGTTACTACTGCCACAGCCAGCATCGCGGCCTCGTCTCGCTACGGCGCAAGGCACCAGAGCCGGTACTGGAGTTGGCGCCAACGCTGGCGGCGACGCACGGCATCCGGGAAGGAGACCGGGTGCGCGTCATCACGCCGGTGGGCGGCGCAGGCGGGTTTATCGCCCGGCTGCGTCCAAACCTGCATCCCCGCGTGGTGGTAGGCGAGTTTGGCTGGTGGCAACGCTGCGATGCGTTGGGACGCCCGGAGCTGCCCGTACTTGGCGAGAACGCCAGCAACTACAACGCGCTCATCGGCGCGGATGATATCGACCCGATCAGCGGTTCCGTACCGATGCGCGCCTACCGTTGCCGCATCGAACCCGATACGCGCGTTCCGGTCGCCCGGCAGCCCTGGCGGGGTTTCCGGCCCTTCCGGGTGGCCGCTCTCACGGCCGAGGCTGCCGACGTGATGGCGGTGCGGCTGGAGCCGCTCGATGGCGCGGGGGTGGCCGACTATCAGCCGGGGCAGCACGTGACGATCCGGTTCGACGGCGTCGCTGGAACGCCCGACCTGATCCGTGCCTATTCCCTGACCGGGCCGGTCGGCAACCATGACGCGCGTGTCTACACCATCGCCGTGCGCCATGCCATCGGCAAGACCGCCACCGGCCACCCCGTCGAAGGCCTGGTTTCCACCCATATCCACCGGAAGCTGGCCGTCGGCGACACGGTGTCGCTGCAGGCGCCGGGCGGCACCTTCGTGATGCCGCTGTCGACCCGCCGGCCGCTGGTACTACTGGCGGGCGGTATCGGCATTACGCCATTCATGAGCCTGTTCGAGTCGCTCGTCGATTGCGACACGGCGCCAGACATGCTGCTGCTCTATGGCAACCAGAGCGGCGCCGGCCATGCATTTCGCGCGCGGCTGCGCGACCTCCAGCGACGTCTGCCGACGCTGGCCGTCGTCAACTTCTACGACAGACCCGGTCCCGGTGACACGTCGGGCGAGCACTACGATGTCGCCGGCCGCATCGATCTTGGCCATGTGCCGATGGAAATCATGCAGCGCCGGCCACTGTTCTATATGTGCGGGCCGGAGGCCATGATGTCGGCCCTGACGGCCGCACTGATCGCCCGCGGCGTCCCCCGCTTCGACATCCTCAAGGAAGTGTTCCGCTCGCCGGCTCCGCTCCCGCCCGTGTCCAACCAGCGGTTCGCCGTGCGCTTCGCCCGTAGCGGACGCACTGCGGTCTGGACCGGCGGCGACGGCACGCTGCTCGGCTTCTCCGAGCGTCTGGGCATCGGCCTGCCAAGCGGTTGCCGAGTCGGGCAATGCGAAAGCTGCGCCGTGCCGGTGCTCGACGGGCAGGTGAGCCATCTGCATGGCAGCGATCCCGATGATGCCGGCATCTGCCTGGTGTGCCAGGCAGTGCCGACCTCCGACCTGGTCCTGGACGCCTGATCATCGCATCGCGAACGACGGCCGCGGCCCCCTCTTCTTTCCACGCCAACGACTCAAGACCCCCACATTCATGCTAGTCCTCGACGCCGATACCACACGCTCGCTGCTTCCCTTCGACCGACTCGTACCGGCCTTGCGCGACGCCTTCGCGCAGGCATGCGAGGTGCCGCTGCGCCACAGTCACACCGTCGAGGTGCCCGGCGCCGACAGCGGCACCATGCTGCTCATGCCGGCCTGGCGCAGCGGCTCGTACCTGGGCATCAAGACGGTGACGATCTACCCGGGTAACGCGGCGCTCGGCCTGCCCGGTCTTCATTCCACGTATCTGCTGCACGACGCGCGCAGCGGCCGTCCCCTCGCCTTTGTCGACGGCAATGAAATCACCTCGCGCCGGACCGCGGCCGCCTCCGCACTTGCGGCCTCCTATCTGGCGCGTGCCGATGCGACATCGCTGCTGGTGCTTGGCGCCGGACGCGTGGCGAGCCTCTTGCCCTACGCCTATCGCGCCATACGGCCCATCAAGCAGGTCGCGGTATGGGACATCGATGCCGCCAAGGCCGACGTGCTGGTGGCGCGGCTGCAGTCCGACGGCTTCGTCGCGCGCCGTGTCGACACGGTCGCCGCCGGTTGCGCCGAAGCGGACATTGTCAGCGCGGCCACTCTATCTACCGTACCGCTGGTACAGCGCGCCGATCTGCGTGACGGCATCCATCTGGATCTCATCGGCGGCTTTACCCCGTCGATGCGTGAAGCGGCCCCGGAGTGCTTCGCCGGCACCTCTGTCTTCGTCGACACCAGCGAGGCGATCGCCAAGGCCGGCGACTTGCTGGGCCCGATCGGGCAGGGCCTGCTGACCGCGTCCGCCATTCGTGCCTCGCTCACCGGGTTGTGCCGCGGCGAACATCGGGGGCGGATGGACGAGCGGGAGATCACCGTTTTCAAGGCCGTCGGAACCGCGCTCGAAGACCTGGCCGCGGCCGTGATGGCTTACGAGGGAAGGACCAATCCACTGTGATCGGCAGTCGATTTCCGCAAGGAGGAAAATCATGAAGCCAACATCAATGACAATCGAAGCAAAACATAGCGAGGGCCATGGGCCCCTGGAGCGCCTCGCCATCCGCGTCACCGACTGGTCGGAGCGGTGGTTTCCCGACTCCTACGTCTTCGCCGCCATCGCGGTAATCGCGGTGGCGCTCGCCGCGCTGGCCATCGGCGCGCCCGCGCAGCAGGTCGCGCGCAGCTTCGGCGACGGGTTCTGGAGCCTGATTCCCTTCACGATGCAAATGGCCGTCGTCGCCATCGCCGGCTATGTCGTCGCCGTTTCCCCTCCGGCCTCCGCCCTGATCGCCAAGCTGGCGGCCGTGCCCAGGACAGCGCGCGGCGCCGTGGCTTTCATCGCGCTCGTGAGCCTGCTGACATCGCTGCTGAATTGGGCGATCAGTCTGATTTTCGCCGGCTTGCTCGCCCGCGCGATCGCCCGGCGCACAGGATTGCGGATGGACTATCGCGCCGCCGGCGCGGCGGCTTATCTGGGCATGGGCGCCACCTGGGCGCTGGGCCTGAGTTCCGCCGCCGCGCAGCTTCAGGCGAACCCTGCCAGCCTGCCAAAGTCGCTGCTTGATATCACGGGGGTGATCCCGTTCTCCGAGACGATTTTCCTGTGGCAGTCGATGCTGATGACCGTGGTCCTGATCGTTGCGTCTCTGGTCGTCGCCTATTTCTCCACGCCGACCGGTGCGCGCGCACGGACCGCGCAGGACATGGGTGTCGCCCTGGGCGATGATGACGACAGCATCGGCCGGCCTTCGCGCCCCGGCGAATGGCTGGAATACAGCCCGGTGCTTACTCTGCTGATTGTCGCGCTCGGCGCCGGCTGGCTGTACCAGGAATTCAGCGCGAAGGACCCGGTCCTGGCGATCTCCAACCTGAACACCTACAACTTCCTGTTCCTGATGATCGGCATGCTGCTGAACTGGCGGCCCAAGCGCTTCCTGCGCGCGGTGGCGAGGTCGGTGCCGTCGACGGCAGGCGTGCTGATCCAGTTTCCGCTATATGGCGGCATCGCCTTCATCCTGACCAAGGCGGCCGGCACGGACGGCGGCACCGTGTCGCATCACCTGGCCTCGGCCTTCGTTTCCGTCGCCACGCAGGAGTCGTTTTCCGCCGTGATGGGCATCTACTCCGCAGTGCTCGGCTTCTTCATCCCGTCGGGTGGCGGCAAGTGGATCATCGAGGCGCCATATGTCATGCAGGCCGCCAACGAACTGCAGGTCCACCTGGGGTGGGCGGTTCAGGTCTACAACGCCGCCGAGGCGCTTCCCAACCTGATCAATCCGTTCTGGATGCTGCCGCTCCTGGGCGTGCTGGGCATTCGCGCCAAGGACGTGGTCGGCTTCACCTTTACCCAGTTGCTGGTGCATACGCCGCTGGTGTTGTTCATGCTGTGGGCGCTGGCGAGCACCTTGCCGTATCACCCGCCGGTCATGCCATAGCGGCAGGACACGCATCCACGGCGGTTGCCTCGCCCTCCGCCTCGCTGACTCGGGCAATAACCTGAACGCCAGCATCCGGTGATCCGGGTCGCGCTGAAGTTGTTGCCCGGGCCCGGCGCCCGGCTGTCGCGGCCGTCAGCCAGAGGCGACCCGCGCCATGCCCTCGAAGTGACTCACCTCCCGACCCGTCACCGCTGCACGCATTGGCTGACGCGGCCAAAAGCGCCGTATAGCGCACATATCAATCCTGGCAAAGCAGCCGGCCAACGTCACGACAATTCCGGCACCCGGCCTCACCGGCACCGCTTCCGCCTCTCAAGTTCCGCTGTCACCGCACGTTAACACTGCCAAGACCGTCTTCCTCGTATTGGCGGCACCCCCGTTCGGCTCAAAGGGCCAAGCTGAGCGGGTTTCCCCCTTTTTTTCGGCCCATTGCTTACCCGCGATTCGACGAAGAATGGCGGGGCATTCCGATACAGGCGACTCATGGCGAAAACGCTCAATCCTCCTCAGGCCAACGTGAACACGGGCAAACGCGGCAAGCTGGTGCTGGCCGGCGTGGTCGTGGCCGCTGTGCTGGGCGCGGGCGGCTACTATCTCGGCAGCCTGCTGAGCAACCGTCAACCGGCAGCCCCGGCCGCACCCGTCGTGCCGGCGCCGATTTTCGTGACGCTGGATTCGTTCACCGTCAATCTCAAGAGCGAGGACGGCGACCGCTTCCTGCATACCGGCCTGTCGGTCAAGGTGGCGGACGCGCAGACCCAGGCGCGCCTTGCCGAATATCTGCCCGAGGCGCGCAGCCGGATCCTGCTGCTGCTGTCTTCGAAGCAGCCGCAGGACCTGGCGACGGTCGAAGGCAAGCGCAGGCTGGCGCAGGAAATCCGGCAGACGCTGAGCCAGCCGTTTGCCCCGGCCTTGCCCGCACAACAAGTTCTGGATGTTCTGTTCACTTCCTTCGTGGTGCAGTAAGCCCGTGCCCTGCCCCGCTTGCCAACCTGATATGAAGCTCAACGCCATGGTTCGCCCCGCTAGCGCAATCGCGCCGGCCCGTCGCGCCGTGCGGCTTCCTTAATCCAGTCGTTCAATTGGGGCAGGACACCAGATGGCATACGACAAGTTCCTCTCGCAGGACGAAGTAGACGAGTTGCTCAAGGGCGTATCGGGTGAAGCCGATGCGCCAGAGGTCAGCGCGCCGCTGTCCGAAGACGGCGTGCGGCCCTACAACCTGGCCACCCAGGAACGTATCGTCCGTGGCCGGCTGCATACGCTCGAAATCATCAACGAGCGCTTCGCCCGCGCGCTGCGCACGGCGCTGTTCAACTTCATCCGGCGCGGCGCCGACATTTCGGTGGGCTCGATCCGGATCGAGAAATACGGCGAGTTCGTGCGCAACCTGCCGGTGCCGACCAACCTGAACCTGGTCCACATGAAGCCGCTGCGCGGGACCGCCCTGTTCGTGTTCGATCCGAACCTGGTGTTCCTGGTGGTGGACAACCTGTTCGGCGGCGACGGGCGCTTCCATACCCGCGTCGAGGGCCGCGACTTCACGCAGACCGAACAACGCATCATCCGCCGCATGCTCGATCTGGCGCTGGCCAGCTATGGCCAGGCCTGGCATGCGGTCCATCCGATCGAGTTCGAATACGTCCGGTCGGAAATGCATACCAAGTTCGCCAATATCGCGATCCCCAACGAAGTGGTGGTCACGACGGCCTTCCACATCGAACTGGGCGCGGTCGGCGGACAGCTGCACGTGTGCTTCCCGTACTCGATGATCGAGCCGGTGCGCGACCTGCTGATGAATCCGCTGCAGGACGAAGTCGAGGTCGACAAGCGCTGGCTGCAGCAGCTGTCGCAACAGCTGCGCGCCGCCGAAGTGGAACTGGTGGCCGAATTCGCCCACCTGCGCAGCACCGTTGCAGAAGTGCTGGCGCTGCGCGCCGGCGACGTGCTGCCGATCGAGCTGCCGGAGAGCGTCATCGCCAAGGTCGATGGCGTGCCGGTGATGCAGTGCGGCTACGGCACCGCGAACGGTCAATATGCGCTGCGCGTGCAGCGCATGTTCAATCATCAAGATCAAGACAGCGATTCCAACAAGGAAACCGACCATGACTGACGGCAAAGAGGACAAGCCGGCCGATCCGATGGACGATTGGGCAAGTGCCCTGGCCGAACAGACCAGCGCCACCGCCTCGGCCGAAGCCGCGCCGGCAGCCGCCACGCCCGCCGCGGCCGCGGTTTTCCAGCCGCTGGAACGCGACACGCCGAGCGGCTTCCATAACGATATCGAGATGATCCTCGATATCCCGGTGCAGCTGACGGTGGAACTGGGCCGCACCAAGGTGCCCATCAAGAGCCTGCTGCAACTGGCACAGGGCTCCGTGGTGGAGCTCGACGGGCTGGCTGGCGAACCGATGGACGTGCTGGTCAACGGCTACCTGATCGCGCAAGGCGAGGTAGTGGTGGTCAACGACAAGTTCGGCATCCGCCTGACCGACATCATCACGCCGTCCGAACGTATCCGGAAGCTGAACAAATGATCGTCCGGCAAGGTCGCGGTCGCCCGCTTGCGCGCGCACGCGCCGGCAAGCTGGCGATGGGCGCGACGTCGGCGCTGCCCGCCGTCGCGCACGCGGCCGATGCCGTGGCAAGCGCGACCGGCGCGGGTGCCCTGGCCCAGGCGGGCCTCGGCCTGTTCGCGGTCATCGCGCTGATTCTCGGGCTCGCATGGTTCGCGCGCCGTGCCGGACTGGTGCGGCACGTGACCGGCGGCGTGATGAAGGTGATCGGCAGCACCACGCTTGGCGCACGCCAGCGCCTGCTGCTGGTGGAAGTGGGCGACACGTGGCTGGTCCTGGGCGTCAGCGCCGGAGAAATCCGCACGCTGCATACGCTGCCGGCCGGCTCGGTGCCGCGCGGCGACGCACTGGCAGCGGGACTCTCCGGCACCACGACCAACATGTCGAACGCGACGAACACGACCTCCCCCGCCTCGTTCGAAGGCGGTTCCTTTGCGCAGCGGCTGCTGCGCGCGATGCAACAGAACCTGAAGTCATGAACGCTTTGCACGCCGCGCGCCGGCGTCGATTCGCAATCGCGGGCCGCGTGCCGGCCGCCGCGCTGGCCGTGCTCGGCCTGGCGCTGGGCGCCACGCTGATGCTCGCGCCGGATGCCGCGCTGGCGCAGGCGCTGCCCGGGGTGGTGAGCCGGCCCGGACCCGGGGGCAGCCAGACGTGGTCGCTGTCGGTGCAGACGCTGGTCCTGCTGACCTCGCTGTCGTTCCTGCCGGCCGCGCTGCTGATGATGACCGGGTTCACGCGCGTGATCATCGTGCTGGGCCTGCTGCGCACCGCGCTCGGCACAGCGACGTCGCCGCCCAACCAGGTGCTGATCGGGCTGTCGCTGTTCCTGACCGCCTACGTGATGTCGCCAGTGATCGACCGCGTCTACACCGATGCCTACAAGCCGCTGTCGGAGAACCGCATCAGCCTGGAGCAGGCGGCCGAACGCGCCGCGGCGCCGATGAAGGCGTTCATGCTGAAGCAGACGCGCGAGAAGGATCTGGCGCTGTTCGCGCAGATGGCCAAGACCCCGGAAATGCAGGGGCCCGAGGACGTGCCGCTGCGCGTGCTGGTGCCGGCCTTCGTCACCAGCGAACTGAAGACGGCCTTCCAGATTGGCTTCACCATCTTCATTCCGTTCCTGATCATCGACCTGGTGGTCGCCAGCGTGCTGATGGCGATGGGCATGATGATGGTGCCGCCGGCCACCATCTCGCTGCCGTTCAAGCTGATGCTTTTCGTGCTGGTCGACGGGTGGCAGTTGCTGCTGGGGTCGCTGGCGCAGAGTTTCATGATCTAGCTTCGGGCTGATGCTGGTTTGAAGTTGGTTTGAAGTCGGTTTGAACCCCGGCATCCGCAAGCAATTACACCGCCATGACACCAGAAACCGTAATGACCATCGCCACCCAGGCGATGAAGATGACGCTGCTGCTGGCCGGCCCGCTGCTGCTCGTGGCGCTGATCGCGGGCCTGGTGATCAGCCTGTTCCAGGCCGCCACGCAGATCAACGAAATGACGCTGTCCTTCATTCCGAAGCTGCTGGCGCTGTTCATCACCCTGGTGCTGGTGGGTCCGTGGATGATCAATACCTTCGTCGACTATATGCGCGAGGTATTCGAGAGCATTCCGGGACTCGTGCACTGACGCGGGAGCGGCCACGCCGTGATGTCCTTCAACTCGGCCCAGCTCTACGAGTGGATCGCCGGCTTCCTGTGGCCGATGTTCCGGCTGCTGGCGCTGATCGGCACGGCGCCGGTCTTCGGCGACGTCAGCGTGCCGCGCCCGGCGAAGATCGGGCTGGCGGCGCTGGCGGCCATCGCGATCTCACCGACCATCGAGACCCTTCCGGTGGTGCCGGTCTACTCCTTCGAAGGCCTGCTGCTGGTCCTGAACGAGATCGGCATTGGCATTGCGATGGGCTTTACCATGCGCCTGGTGTTCGCCGCGGTCGAGTACGCCGGTGAAATCGTCGGCCTGCAGATGGGCCTGTCGTTTGCCTCGTTCTTCGATCCCCACTCCGGCGGCAACACCATGGTGCTGGGCCGCTTCTTCAATATCGTGGCGATGCTGCTGTTCCTGGCAATGGACGGGCACCTGCTGATGCTGGCGACGGTGGCGGACAGCTTCTCGTCGCTGCCGATCAGCGGCACGCCGCTGTCGGCCGACGGCTGGCTGTGGGTGGCGCGCGCGGGCGGCACGGTGTTCTCGTCGGGCTTGTTGCTCGCGCTGCCGCTGGTGGCGGCGCTGCTGACGCTGAACCTGGTGATGGGCATCCTGAACCGCGCATCGCCACAGCTGTCGATCTTCGCGGTGGGCTTCCCCGTCACGCTGGCCGGCGGCATGCTGATGATGCTGCTGGTAATGCCGCATATGAATGCCTATATGGGGCGGTTGATCGAGATGGGGCTGGCCTCGCTGGCGACGGTGTTGGGGCAGTTGGCGCGGTAGGGTGGTGTTGACGGTTTGCCGGGACTGCCCTCTCCCCCGCCCCTCTCCCGCTTTGCGGGAGAGGGGAGCAGACCACCGGCCTGTCGAACGCTCACGGTTTTCTTCCCTGTCCCGCTCGCGGGAGAGGGGCGGGGGAGAGGGCAGTAACCCCCAATCTACCCCCAAACCCGCCCCCATACCACAAACCCGCCATTTGCGAGCAACTGCCCCGTCGCCCATAATGTCGCGCGCCCCGGCGCCCCTGGCGCCCCATGTGCCCGCGCCCGCCATCTCCCATGCAATCACATCAAGGCCTGCCCCATCCGCAACGCAGCTGGGCGATCCTCACCGTCTTCTGCGGCCTCATCATGGCCGTGCTGGACGGCTCGATCGCCAATATCGCGCTGCCTTCCATCGCCCGTGACCTCGGCACCGAGCCAAGCCGCACCATCTGGGTGGTGAACGCCTACCAGCTCACGGTTACCATCTGCCTGCTGCCGCTGTCGTCGCTCGGCGACATCCTGGGCTACAAGCGCGTCTATCGCACGGGCCTCGCCGTGTTCCTGGCCGGCTCGCTGCTGTGCGCGCTGTCGGTCAACCTGCCGATGCTGATCGCCGCGCGCGTGCTGCAGGGTATCGGCGGGGCCGGCATCATGAGCGTCAATACGGCGCTGGTGCGCTTTATCTACCCGCCGACCAAGCTCGGCCGGGGCATCGGCCTCAATGCACTGGTGGTCGGCATCACCACCGGCATCGGGCCCTCGGTGGGCTCGCTGATCCTGTCGGTCGCCGACTGGCCGTGGCTGTTTGCCATCAACGTGCCGGTGGCGCTGGCCGCGCTGATGCTCAGCCGCACCGCGCTGCCCGACACGCCGCCGCAGCCGCGCGCCTTCGACTACCCGAGCGCGATGCTGTCCGCGCTGGTGATCGGCCTGTTCGTGCTCGGCGTCGACGGGCTCGGCCATGCCGCATGGCGTCCGGCCGGCGTGGCGGCGCTGCTGGCCGCGCTGGCCGTGGGCTGGTGGCTGGCCGGCCGCGAACGCGGCAAACGCGGCAAGCCGGCACCGCTGGTGCCGGTGGACCTGTTTGCGAGCCGCGCCTTCACGCTGGCGGTGGGCACTTCCTTCTGCTCGTTCATGACGCAGATGCTGGCCTTTGTCGCGCTGCCCTTCTACTTCGAATACCAGCTTGGAAGATCGCTCCATGAAACGGGCCTGCTGATCACGCCATGGCCCCTGATGGTGGCGCTGATGGCGGCGGTATCGGGGCGGCTGTCGGACCGCTATTCCGCCAGCGTGCTGGCCGGCGTGGGACTCGTGCTGCTGTCCACGGGCATGATGCTGGTGGCGCTGCTGTCGCCGGATGCCGGCAATGCCGATGTGGTCTGGCGGATGGCGCTGTGTGGGTTGGGCTTCGGGCTGTTCCAGTCGCCCAACAACCGCGCGATGATCGGCGCCACGCCGCCGCACCGCAGCGGCGGCGCCAGCGGCGCGCAGGCCACCACGCGGCTGATGGGCCAGAGCACTGGCACGGCGATGGTCGCGGTGTTGTTCGGCCTCGCGGGCAGCGCCGCGCCGCGGTATGCGCTGTGGCTGGGGGTTGCCGTGGCTGCGGTTGGGGCGATGATCAGTCTGGCGCGGCTGCGGGACAGGGAGCCGGTGCCGGCGGCGCGAGCGGATGTGGCGGTGGATGAATAGGGTGCTGCCGGGCTGACAAGGACTGGTTTGCTGTTACTGCCCTCTCCCCCGCCCCTCTCCCGCATGCGGGAGAGGGGCGCACACCACTGGTCCATCGACCGCCGTCGGTTTTCTCCCCTCTCCCGCAAGGCGGGAGAGGGGCCGGGGGAGAGGGCAGTCAAAGCCCAACCACAAACCTACTGCGGCGTAGTCCCCGAATCCTTCACCACCTTCGCCCACTTCGCAATCTCGGTACGCTGGAAGCTGGCCAGCTGCTCCGGCGTGCCCAGTACCGGGTCCAGCGCCAGCGTCTTCAGCTTCGCCTGCACGTCCGGCAGCTTGAAGATCCGGTTGAACTCCGCGTTGAGCTTGTTCACCACGTCGGGCGGCGTCGCGGCCGGCGCGAACACGGCAAACCACGATACCGCTTCGAAGCCGTTGAGTCCCTGTTCGGCCAGCGTCGGAATATCGGGTGCCGATTCGCTGCGCTTGCTGCTGGTCACGCCCAGCGCACGCAGCTTGCCTTCACGCACCAGCGGCAGCGCGGACGGCAGATTGTCGAACATCATCGTGATGTGCCCGCCCAGCAGGTCCGGGATCGCCATGGCGCGACCCTTGTATGGAACATGCTCGATCTTGACGCCAGCCATCGAATTGAACAGCTCGCCCGCCACGTGCAGCGAGGTGCCGATGCCCGGCGTGCCGTAGGTCAGGCCCGGCTTGGACTTGGCCATCGCGATCAGCTCCTGCATGTTCTTGGCCGGCACCTTCGGGTTGACCACCAGCACATTCGGCGTCGACGCGAGCAGGATCACCGGCGTGAAGTCCTTCACCATGTCATACGGCATCTTCGCGTAGACCGCACCGTTGATCGAGTGCGTCCCAACGGTACCCAGGGCCAGCGTATAGCCATCGCCCGGTGAACGGGCCACGGCCTCCGCGCCGATATTGCCGCCCGCGCCCGGCTTGTTGTCGACCACCACGGGCTGGCCCCACGAGGGCGAGATCTTCTCGGAGATGATGCGGGCAAGCGTGTCGGGCGCGCCGCCGGTGGGAAAACCCACTACGATGCGGATAGGCCGCGCAGGGAAAGTCTCCGCCTGCGCGGCGGGGACGGCGAAGGTTGCGGCAACCGTGCAGATGGCCGCGGCGAGTTGACGAATACGCATGGGTTGTCTCCTTTATGTAGTAGTGGAACGATGCGTTGTCGAACGGAAGCTCAACGGTCCATGCCGCCGAACTCCCGCATTACCTTATCGTGCAGTCTGCGCATTCCCTTGAGCCAGCGATCGTAGTCCTCGCCCTTGCGCCGGTAGTATTCCAGCACCTCGGGATGCGGCAGGATCAGGAAGCGCTCGTCGCGCATGCCTTCCAGCGTCACCGTGGCGACATGCTCGGGCGTCACGGAACCTTGTTGCAGGAAGCCCTTGCGCTGGCCGTCGTCGCCGAACAGCATGCGGGTCTGCACACCTTGCGGGCAGATGCAGCTCACCTTGATGCCGCGATCGCCGTAGGTGATTTCGAGCCATTCGGCGAAGCCGATGGCCGCGTGCTTGGTCACCGCGTACGGCGCGGAGCCGATCTGCGACAGCAGGCCCGCCGCCGACACGGTGTTGACGAAGTAGCCGTCACCGCGCGCGAGCATCTGCGGCAGCACCGCCTTCGCGGCATGCACGTGCGCCATCACGTTGATTTCCCAGATGCGCTGCCACTCGTCGGCGGTGGCCTCCAGTCCCTTGCGCAGGATGATGCCCGCATTGGAGCAGAACACGTCCACCTGGCCGAAGCGCCGCGTGGCCTCGTCGGCCAGCGCCTGCACCGCCTGCGCGTCGGCCACATCGGTCCGGCAGCCGAACGCCCGGCATGCCGGCGCTATCGACACCGCCTCGGCGGCGACGCTTTGCGCGCCCGCTTCGTCCAGGTCGGCTACCGCGATGCCGCGTGCCCCCGCGCTGGCGAAGGCCAGTACCAGCGCCCGGCCGATGCCGGTGGCGCCACCGGTCACCACGACCGTTTTGTCGACGATGTCCATCGCTGTCTCCTCGTTGCTTGCTTGTTTGCGATCGTCCGTTTATGTAACGGCGTGATGTATTTCGTTGATACTGCCCTCTCCCGCGCCCCTCTCCCGCTTTGCGGGAGAGGGGCGAACGGCGTTTATCCGTGTCCGCGCCACAGGCGTCCTTGCAGTGTCTCGGCGAGTTGGCGGATGCGCGGGCCCAGATTTCCCTCCAGCGTTTCCGGCGTAAGGCGCGCCGCCGCGCCGCCGATATTGATGGCCAGCACTTCGGTGCCGCGTTCGAGCACAACGGGGGCCGCCGCGCCGCTGACGGTGCGGTCCCACTCCGCGTGCGCCACGCAGAAGCCGCGTCGCGCATAGTCGCGCAGCGCCCGATCGAGCTTGGCGCGCACGCCGGGCCAGCGCGCCTGGTAATGGCGTTCGAGATCGGCCATGGCCGCCGCGCGGCCAACCGGACCGAGGCCGGCCAGCCACGCCCGGCCGATCGCCGAGGTTGCCATCGGCAGCCGCGAGCCGGGCGTGAGCCGCATCACCAGCGCGCCGCGCGGCTGGCACACTTCCAGATAGACCATTTCGTGACGGTCCGGCGTGGCCAGCGCCACGGTGCAGCCGGTGGCGAAGGCCAGCGATTGCATCAGCGGCTGGGCGACCTCGCGGATGCCCGACGTGGCCAGATAGCGGTGACCGAGCACCATCGCGCCCTGCCCCAGCCGGTATTTCTCCAGCGGTTCGGCATAGACCAGATAGCCAAGCCGCATCAACGTGTAGGTCAGCCGCGACACCGTGGGACGTGGAATGCCGGTGCGCCGTGACAGTTCCGCATTGCCAAGATAGTCGTCGTTCGGCCCGAACGCGCGCAGCAATTCGAGACCGCGCGCCAGCGCGGTGACGAAGCTGCGATCATCATCGTCACCGTCGCGCGGCAGCGTGGCGCACGCCGTATCGGGCGTTTCGACAGCGACGGAAAGCGAGGTGGTGGTGCGCTTCATTCGTTTGCTGAGTCGATTGGAACGAACGACGGAACCCCCGACGAGAACAGGCGCGGGCACGGGGTCGGCGGCAACGCCGGCATGCGGGAAATCGCCTATTTCGCTGTGCGGAAGACTATTTCGTATCCCTTGACTGTGCCTTAACCCCTATGCAACAGTCAATGAAAACGAACGACCGTGCTGAGAGCTGGAAGTACACCGGCCGGACACGGCGAACCGGTATGCGAGCCGGGAGGTCACCGCCCGCCCAACCGCTTTTAGGAGACGACCGATGCAACCCTTCACGCCGCGCGCCAGACCGCGCTCCTGACGCTACACCGCCTTTGCCGCGGCAGCCACTCCGGCTGCCGCCTGCCGCCGCGCCCGGGCCATCGTGCCCGGGGCGCGCCCCCGTTCGCGTATCGCATGAGGTGAGCCAGTGGCATTGTTCTTCCAACAGTTTCTGAACGGCCTGACGCTGGGCGGCGTGTACAGCCTGGTTGCGCTGGGCCTGACGCTCGTCTACGGCATCCTGCACGTGCCCAACTTCGCGCACGGCGCCTTCTATATGGCCGGGGCCTACGTCTCGTACTACCTGATGACGTCGCTGGGCATCAACTACTGGCTTGCCATGCTGGGCGCGGCCGCCGCAGTGGCCGTGCTGTCGATGCTGGCCGAGCGGCTGGTGTTCCATCCGCTGCGCAACGCGCCCGAGCTGCACGACATGATCGCGGCCATCGGCATCCTGCTGTTCCTCGAAGCCGGCGCGCAGGCGCTGTTCGGCGCGGACTTCCACCGCATGCCCACGCCGTATGGGCAGCTGGTGCAGGTGTTCGGCCTGMCCGCGCCGCTGCAGCGGCTGCTGATCATCGTGGCCGCGTTCGCGCTGATGCTGGTGCTGCATCTGTTCCTTACCCGCACGGTGACGGGCTCCACCATCGTCGCGATGGCCCAGAACCGCGAAGGCGCGGCGCTGGTCGGCATCGATGCCACGCGCGTGACCCTGCTGGTCTTCGCCATCTCGGGGGCGCTCGCCGCCATCGCGGCCGCGCTCTACGCGCCGATCAACCTCGTCTATCCGGCCATGGGGCACCTGGTCATCACCAAGGCCTTCGTGATCATCATCCTCGGCGGCATGGGCAGCATTCCGGGCGCGATCCTGGGCGGGCTGATCATCGGCATGGCCGAGAGCTTCGGCGGGTTCTACGTGTCCACCGACTACAAGGACATCATCGCCTTCGTGCTGCTGGTGATCATCCTGTCGATCCGGCCGCAGGGCCTGTTTGCCGCGCGCGCCGCGTGACCCGTCAAGGAGGGCTATCGAAATGAATGCATTGCAGGGTAAGACCGGCTGGGTGTTGCTGCTGGCGCTGGCCATCGCCTTTCCGCTGGTGACCAGCAACAGCTACTACCTGACCGTGATGACGATCGCCTATATCTACGCGATCGCCACGCTGGGGCTGAACCTGATCACCGGCTACACCGGCCAGCTGAACCTGGCGCACGGCGGCTTCATGGCGATCGGCGCCTACGCGCTCGGCATCCTGACGGTGGATCACCAGATGCCGTTCTGGGCCGCGTTCGTCATCGCCGGCCTCATCTGCATGGCGATCGGCTATGTGGTGGGCGTGGTATCGCTGCGGCTCAAGGGCCATTACTTCTCGATCTTCACGCTGTGCGTGGGCTACATCATCTACCTGCTGATCGAGAAGTGGGAAAGCCTGACGCACGGCACAGTGGGGCTGATCGGCATTCCGGTGCCGGCGGCGATCGGGCCGATCGACTTCGAGAGCGTGGAGGCGCAGTACTACCTGGTGCTGTTCTTCCTGGTGATCGGCACCTTCCTGATGCACCGCATCGTCAGCTCGCTGCTCGGACGCAGCTTCATGGCGGTGCGCAACAGCGACGCGCTCGCCGAGGCGCTCGGCATCAACCTGATGCGCACCAAGGTGCTGTCCTTCGTGCTGTCGGTCGGCTATGCCGGTTTCGCCGGCGCGCTTTACGCGGGGCAGGTGCGCTTCCTCGGTCCCGACATCGCGCGCACCGACCTGACCTTCGACATGGTGATGGCGATGCTGGTCGGTGGGATCGGCACGCTGCTCGGGCCGCTGCTCGGCGCGATACTGGTGCCGTGGGTCACGCAGACGCTGCAGTTCCTGCAGGATTACCGGATGCTGGTGTTTGGCCCGGTACTCGTCCTGCTGATCATCTTCCTGCCCGACGGCATCGTCGGGTCATACCTGAAGCGGCAGGCGCGCCGCGCCGCGGCCGCGCGACGCGGAGAGCGCCAGCAACGCCGCGCCTCCGCCGCCGGCCAGGGCAATGCGCCGGCGCCGGCATCCGCGGGAGCCGACCATGCTTGAAGTGCGCAACCTCACCAAGACCTTCGGCGGCCTGACCGCGGTCAACGACGTATCGGTGACCTTCGAGGGCGGCCAGATCAACGCGATCATCGGACCGAACGGCGCCGGCAAGACCACGTTCTTCAACCTGATCGCCGGCACGCACGCGCCGACCTCGGGACAGGTGCTGTTCAAGGGCACCAACGTGGCCGGCATGCGCGCCGACCAGATCGCGCGGCTTGGCGTGGCCCGCACCTTCCAGGCCACCGCGCTGTTCGACCGTGCCACCGTGCTGGACAACCTGATCGTCGGCCACCGGCTGCGCACGCATGCGGGGCTCTGGGACGTGGTGTTCAACTCGCGCCGGCTGCGCGAGGAGGAAAAGCTGTGCCGGGCCAAGGCGGAAGAAGCGCTGGACTTCGTCGGCCTGTCACATCTCGCGCACGAGGTCGCATCGGACATCACGCAGGAGGAACGCAAGCGCGTGGCCTTTGCGCTGGCGCTGTCCACCGACCCCGAACTGCTGCTGCTCGACGAACCGGCCGGCGGCGTCAATCCGGAGGAAACCGTGGGGCTGGCCGAGCTGATCCGCAAGATGGTCCGGCATGGCAAGACGGTCTGCCTGATCGAACACAAGATGGACATGATCATGCGGCTGGCCGACAAGATCATGGTGCTCAACTATGGCGAGAAGATCGCCGAAGGCTCGCCGGCGCAGATCCAGCGCGACCCGCATGTCATCGAAGCCTATCTGGGAGCCGACCATGTTGCAGCTTGAACGCGTATCGCTCTCCTATGGCAGCTTCCGCGCGCTCGACAACGTGTCGCTGCATGCGGGCGCCGGCGAACTGGTCGTGCTGCTGGGCGCCAACGGCGCCGGCAAGAGTTCGATCTTCCTCGCCATGAGCGGCATCCACCGGATCAGCGGTGGCAGCATGCGCTTCGACGGGCGCGAGCTGTCCGGCATGAAGCCGTCGCAGATCGTGCAGGCGGGCCTGGTGCACTGCCCCGAAGGCCGCAAGCTGTTTCCCGCGATGAGCGTGCAGAAGAACCTGACGCTCGGCGCGTATGTACACCGCGGCGACAGCGCCGGCATCCGGCAGTCGCTGGAGGAGGTGTACGAGATGTTCCCGATCCTGCGGCAGAAGAAGGACGATCCGGCCGGCTCGCTGTCCGGTGGACAGCAGCAGATGGTGGCGCTCGGGCGCGCGCTGATGGGACGTCCCCGCGCGCTGCTGCTCGACGAGCCGTCGCTGGGCCTGGCCCCGCTGGTGGTCAAGCAGATGTTCGAGGTGATCCAGCGCATCAACCGCGCCGGCACCACGGTGCTGCTGGCGGAACAGAACGCGTATGCGGCGCTTGGCATCGCGCACCGCGGCTACGTGATCGAGAGCGGGCGGATCGTGATGGAGGGCGATCGGGACACGCTGCTCAATGATGAAGGGGTAAGGCGGGCTTATATCGGGGGATGATGGGTTCGTAAAGCCGCCGACACGCCAACCCCAAACCACGTTCAACCAAGACCATCCGGGCCATGACCCGATGGCAAATTTCCATTCTTTAAGGAGACGGAAGATGCAGAACGCCATCAAACCTCGCCGCAAGCTGCTGCCGCTGGCCGCCACCGCGCTGGCCGCGCTGCTGGCCTCGGGCGCGGCCCTCGCGCAGGAAGTCGTCAAGCTCGGCTATACCGGCCCGCTGTCGGGCGGCGCCGCGCTCTATGGCAAGAACGTGTTGTCCGGCATCCAGATGGCGGTGGATGAACTTAACGCCAGCGGCGTCGAAGTGGCCGGCAAGAAGGTCAAGTTCGAGGTGGTCGCGCTGGACGACAAGTACGCGCCGGCCGAGTCGGCGATCAACGCGCGCCGGCTGGTGCAGCAGCACAAGACCCCGGCGGTGTTCGTGCCGCACTCGGGCGGCATCTTCGCGCTGCAGGCGTTCAACCAGCAGGAAAAGTTCATCGTGATGGCGTACTCGAGCGTGCCGCGCATCACCGACACCGGCAACAAGCTGACCATCCGCATCCCGCCGGCTTACACCGGCTATATCGAGCCGTTCATCAAGGCGCAGATGACACGCTTCGGCAAGAACGTCGCGCTGGTGCCGGCCGATCACGACTACGCCAAGGCCTGGGTGCAGGCGTTCGTGCCGGCCTGGGAAAAGGCGGGCGGCAAGGTGGTGGCGAACAACCCGATGTCGTACACGAAGGCCACCGACTTCTATAGCGGTGTGTCGCGTGTGATGGCCGACAAGCCGGATGTGCTGTTCGTCGGCGGCCCGTCCGAGCCCACCGCGCTGGTGGTCAAGCAGGCGCGCGAACTGGGCTTCAAGGGCGGCTTCATCGTGATGGACCAGGCCAAGCTCGATGAAATGGCGCGCGTGACCAATGGCCTGGGCATGCTCGAGGGCGCGATCGGCGTGCTGCCGCTGAACAGCGACAGCCGGCCGGCGGCGCAGGCCTTCAATGCGAAGTACAAGAAGCTGCACGATGGCAAGGACGCGACCACCGAGATGTCGCTGAACTACACCATGGTGCATACGCTAGCGAACGCGATGAAGCTGGCCGGCACCACCACCGACGCCACGGCCATCCGCGCAAAAATGCCGGAAGCCATGAAGACCTTGCCGAAGGAACTCAACCCGAACGAGGTCGATGGCATCGACGCCAAGGGTGGCTCGCTCGCCGACACCGTGGTGGGCTGGGTGCAGAACGGCAAGATCGCGCAGGTGCGGCTGTCGGAACTGGCCAAGTAGGCGTCCGGCGGCGCGGCCTGTCCTGGCCGCCGGCAACGACAAAGCGCATGGCGTTTCGGCGCCATGCGCTTTTTTTGTCCCTGCCGATCTGGATTGCACGGCTGCTATTGCGCGGGCGAAGCGCAGGACCCCCGCAATACCAGTTCGGTCGGAATCTGGATTCTGATCTTGTCCGGCGGCACCTCGCCCTTCAGTTGCCGCAGCAGCATGCGTGCGGCCTCGTTGCCCAGCGCGTGGGCATCGTAGCGGATCACGGAGATGGGCGGCGTGGCCAGCTGTGCAAGCTCGCTGTCGTTGGACGCGATCAGCGAGATGTCCTCGGGGATGCGCCGATTGCTGATGCGGATGGCGGGCAGCACGCCAGACAGCAGCGGCATGCCCAGCACGATGGCGGCCGTCGGCGGCTGCGGCAGGCTCAGCAGCATCTGCATTTCCCGGTACGCGTACTCCGTCGAAAAGCTGTCGAGCCGCAGCAGCTGCGGGTCCACGGTCAGGCCGGCCTGCTCATGCGCCTGCCGCAGGCCAAGCAGCCGGTCGCGGGCCACGCGCGTGCCGTTGCCGCCGGTGATCATGGCGATGCGGCGGTGTCCGAGGCTGATCAGGTATTCGGCCGCGCGGCGCGTGCCGCTGAGGTGATCGGCGCCGACGGCGTTGACCGGGGCATCGAGTTCGCGCTCCAGCAGCACCACCGGCAGGTTGCCGGAGCGGACCTTCGCCAGCACCTTAGGATTGGACTCGTCCTGGACGGCGAAGATGACCCCCTCCGCGCCGCGCTGCCGGAACAGGTCGAGCAGCGCAAGTTCGCGCTCGCTGCTGCCGTCGCTGCTGGCCACCATGATCATGTAGCCATGCTCGCTGAGGATGCCCTCGGCACCCTTGACCATGGCCGAATAGATCGGGTTGCGGATATCGGAGAAGATAAAGCCGATCATGCGGGTGGAGACGCCCCGCATGCTTTGCGCCGCCATGCTCGGCTTCCAGCCCAGTTCGTCGATGGCGGCCTGCACGCGCGCGCGCACGTCCTCCCCGACGGTGGGCACCCCATTCACCACGCGCGAGACCGTCGCGATTGCGACGCCCGCGGCGCGGGCGACATCGTGGACAGTCACGCGCTTGGTCAAATCCGCTTCCGCATCAAAAGGCTTCCTGGAACAGGCTCCGGAAGTCGGCCAGGGTCGTCTTCCGGGGATTCCAGCGATTATAGTTGGCCTCCACGCACAATTGCGCCATCCCCTCCAGCTTGTCCTCGGTCACGCCCGCATCGCGCAGCCGCCGCGGAATGCCGAGGTCCGCGCAGAGCGCTTCGATGGCTTCCACCGCCATGCGGGCCGCGTCCAGCACCGGCAGGCCCTGCACCGGCCGGCCCATCGCGGCGGCCACGCGCGCATATTTGGCCGGGTTGGCGATCAGGTTGAAGCGCGCCACCGTGGGCAGGCACAGCGCATTGGACAACCCGTGCGACAGGTGGAACTCCGCGCCGACAAAGCGCGCCATGCAATGCACGTTGCCAAGGCCGGTCTGGCCGAAGGTGATGCCGGCCAGCGCCGATCCGCACAGCATGTTGGTGGCGGCCTCCAGGTTCTCGCGGTCGGCCACGAACTGGCGGATATTGGCCGCGATCAGCTCGATCGCCTGGAGATTGATGGCGTCGGTGATCAGGTTCGATTGACGCGAGATGTACGACTCGAACGCGTGGACGAAGGCATCGATGCCGGAGTGCGCCGCCACATGGCCGGGCACCGTGCGCAGCGCCAGCGGATCCAGGATCGCGAATGCCGCGGGATTGAGCGCCGCATGCCGGATCGACATCTTCAGGTTCTTTTCCGTGTCGGTGATGACACAGGAGCCGGACACCTCGGAACCCGTTCCCGCAGTGGTCGGAATCGCGATCAGCGGCGGCGGTGCGATCGAGAATTTCTCGATGCCCTCGTAGTCGTGGATCCGGCCGCCGTTGGCGAGCACGATACCGACCGCCTTGGCGACGTCGATGGTGCTGCCCCCGCCGATCGCGATGATCACCGTCGCCTCATGGGCCCGGCAGATGTCCAGCGCGCGCGCCACCGTATTGGCGCTGGGGTCCGGCTCGATGTCCGAGTACGTGGCGATGGCTACGCCCTCGCGCTCCAGCCGCGCCGCCACGCGGCCATAGAAGTCGCTGCCCAGCAGCGCCGCGTCCACGGCGATGAAGACGCGCCTGCAGCCGCGCTCGCGGACGATGCCGGCGATCTTTTCATGCGACCCGGCCCCCATGTAGATACGGGTCGGGCAGAAGAAGGTGGAGATATCGGAGATGGACATGAAATCGCTGTATGAATGAAGGTCCGATCAATCGGCGGCGGAGAAGCCCGCCACAATGTTCGTCCAACGCCTGGTTTCGGCCCGCACGAACGTGGTGAGCGCGGCAGGCGCCATGCCGCCCGGCTCGGCGGCCATGCCTTCGAGCGTCTTCTGCATGCCGGGATCCTTCATGCTGGCCACCACGGCCTGGTGGATGCGGTCACGGATCCACGCCGGCAGGCCTCGCGGCGCTTCGAGGGTGTACCACGTGCTCATCTGGTAGCCGGGCACGCCTGCTTCGCTGAGCGTGGGCACGTCCGGCAGGAAGCGCGTTCTTTCCGACGTGGTGACCGCAAGTGCCTTGATATTGCCGCCGGCGAGCTGGGCCTTGGCGGATGCGGCCGAGTCGAGCGCGAATGCCACGCGGCCGCCGATGATGTCGGTCATCATCGGCGATGCGCCCTTGTACGGCACGTGCACGGCATCGAACGATGCCTGCTTCTTCAGCAACTCGGCCGACAGGTGCTGCGTGGTGCCGACGCCCGCCGAGCCGTAGGTCGCTTCCGACCGATGGTCCTTCAGGTAGGCGATCAGTTCCTTGACGTTATTGACCGGCAGCGACTTGCGCACGATCAGGACGTTCGGCACGACCGCGACGGTCGTGATATGGGTCATGTCCTTCTCGAAGTCGTAGGGCAGGTTCTTGTACAGCGCGGAGGCCGCGGCGTGGCCGACGTTGCCCAGCAGCAGCGTATAGCCGTCCGGCTGCGCCCGGGCCACCATGGCGGCGCCGATCGTGCCGCCAGCGCCCGGGCGGTTGTCCACCACCACGGACTGCCCCAGCTCACGCTGCAGCTGCGCGGCAATCGCACGCGCGACGATATCGGTGGTGCCGCCGGGCGTGAACGGGGCAACGAGGGTGATGGGCTTGGTCGGCCAATCGGCTGCGACCGCGGGCGTTGCCGCGACGGCCAGCGCGGCGGATGCGCCGAACACGCAAGCGATCTTCTTGAAGGAAGTCATCATGATGGTCTCCTGGTTCTTTATTCATGGTCCGGCGCAAGCCGGGAGGATTGGGTGGATGTGCTAGTCGAGCGTGACGTTGAGCCTGGAAAGCAAGGTGCGCCAGGTGGCAACCGATGTGGCGAGCAGCTCCGCCGCGCCTTCCGGCGTCTGCTGATGCGCCGCGGGCATCTCGACGCCGGCCGGAGCCAGACGCGCCTGGGTCTGCGGATCGCGGATCGCGCTACGCAACGCCTGGTTCAGCCGTGCGACCACCGGGGCGGGGGTGCCCTTCGGCGCCAGCATCATGTTCCAGATGTCGTAGTTCAGGTCCCCGAAACCCGACTCCCCGGCCGCCGGCACGTCGGGCAGCGCCGCTATCCGTTTGGGACGCAGCACGGCGACACCCTTGACCATGCCCGACTTGATAAAGCTGGTCGACGTGGTGGTGCTGTCCACCAGATAGTCGATATGGCCGGCAGCCACGTCATTGAGCGCCTGTCCGGCGCCCCGGTAGTTCGCGATGTTGACGTTGACGCCAAGCTTGGCGTTCACCAGCACGCTGCCGAGGAACGAACCCGAGCCCACGCCGGCTGCGCCGGCGTTCAGCGAGGCGGCATGCTGGCGGGCGTAAGCCGCGAACTGGTCCAGCCCAATCGCCGGAAAATCCTTGCGCGCCGTGATGACCTGCGGCGCATCGCCGATCGACGCGAGCGGGATCAGGTCTTCCAGCACGTTGTAGGGCAGCGACTTGTACAACGTGGCGTTGGCCGCCAGCGTGCCGACATTGCCAATCACCAGCGTGTGGCCATCGGGACGGGCCCGCGCCGCGCGCGCCGTTCCCACGGTGCCGCCGGCGCCGGGCAAGTTCTCGACCACCACGGGCTGGCCGAGGTCGCGCGCCATGCCCTCGGCGATGATGCGCGCCAGAATGTCGGTCGGACCGCCTGCCGCGAACGGCACGATCAACGTCAGCGGACGGCTGGGATAGGCCTGCGCGGAGGCGCCGGCCGCGACCAGCCCGAGCGCCGCCGCGGCCCCCGCCTTCAGGATCGTGCGGCGTCCGCGTGTGAGCAAAGTCATGTCGCTTCTCCTCACGGATTGAAGACGACGAGCCGCTCTTCCGTCATCTCGCGCATCGCGTAGTGCGGTCCTTCCTTGCCGAAGCCACTGTCCTTGACGCCGCCGAACGGCATCACGTCGGACCGCGCGCTGGAGGTCTCATTGATCTGCACGGTGCCGAAGCGCAGCGTCGCTGCCGCCTTAAGCGCGCGATCGATGTCCTGCGTGAAGATGCCGGCGGCCAGCCCGAACGGCGTGCTGTTGGCGCTGGCCAGCGCCGCATCGAAATCGTCGAACGGGCGCAGCGCGATCAACGGCGCGAATGCTTCCTGGCACCACACCCGCCCTTCTTCCGGCACATGCGTCATGACGACGGGATCGATCACCGAGCGGCGGCGCGCGCCGCCGCACAGCACGCGCGCACCGGCCGCGACCGCCTCGCCGATCCACGTTTCGGCGCGAATCGCGGCCTGTTCTGTGATCAGCGGCCCGACGCGCGTGGCCGGATCGCGCGGATCGCCGGCAACCAGCGTCCCGGCGTACTCCACCAGCCGCTGCGCGACTTCGTCGGCAATCCGGCTATCGACGTAAAGACGTTGCACCGAGGTGCAGACCTGGCCGGCCTTGCGCAGGCCCGCATTGGCAATCTTGGGGATCGCGCGGTCCAGATCGGCGTCGGCCGCGACGAAGGTGCTGGCGATGCTGCCCAGCTCCATCTGCGTGCGGCGCAGGCCCGCGGCCCGCTGGATGATGCGGCCAACCCGGGTGCTGCCCGTGAACGTGTAGAACGCCACGTCCTCCTCCTCCAGCAGCCAGGAGCCCACCGTCTCGCCTTCACCCTGAAGAATCGACAGGAACGGCGCCGGCATGCCGGCCTCGAGCAGCACCTGTCCCAGCAGCGCGCTCGTCAATGGCGTGAATGCCGAGGGCTTCAGCACCACCGAGTTGCCCGCCGCGAACGCCGGCCCCACCTTGTGCAGCACCGTATTGAGCGGCGAATTGAACGGCGTGATGGCACATACCACGCCGACGGGAAAGCGCTGCGTGAAGCCGATCCGCTTGTGGGCGCCGGGGCTGGCGGCAAACGGCACCACGTCTCCCGTCAGCTGCGTGGCCTCGTTGGCGCACAGGGTCAGCGTGACCTTCGCACGGTCGATTTCGTTGTTTGCGTCGACCAGCGTGAAGCCCGCCTCGGTCGTCATCGCGTCGACAAAGCGAGGGCGCCATGCTTCCAGCAAATCGGCCGCCCGCCGCAGCACCACGGCCCGATCGTGCGGCGGCAGTGGGCCGGCATCGACGGCGTTCCTGGCAACGCGCACGGCCTCGGAGACCTGCTCGCGCGTGGCGGAGGACAGCGTGGCAATGGCCTCGCCGGTGAACTTGTCATCGACGACGAAGCGGTCCGCGGAGTCGACCCACGTACCGTTGATCAGGTTGCCGGTCGGGGGAAGGGTGTCGGTGGGGAAACGGGAAGTGCTCATCTGTATGTCGCTACGCGAAAAGTCTCTTGAGAAAACGTTTTCGCATAGTGCCCATGCGGGCGCGTCAAGTCAATGATGGACGCTCTCCGTGTTTTCCCCTATGTTTCTCCGGGAATTTCGCGCAAAACGGCGGCAMCACCCCGAGGTGTGCGCCATATGCGCGCCGGCCTGCAAACCACATTTCACTGGATCTTTGGAAACGTTTTCTTGCAGTCTGCAGGTATACCGTGCGATATCCCGGACCCTCCCCGCGACGGCACATGGCGTAGGCGCCATGCACCTTTTCTCATTTTTGGGGTAAATCCGGTCGCCCATGTCCCAACGTAAACTCCACGTAGCTTTCCGGTAGTCCCTCCCGGCCGATAAGCGGATCGTTTGCGCCTACTGCCAGAAATCGGCATCCGAAACGGTTTGCAGCCCCACATGGATGTGGGGGTCGTCGGCAAGGAGGAGAAATGGGGAATGCTGTCCGCGCCGTGGTTGATTGCGCGCGATTGGAAGACTTGGCCACGCTAGCAAAATCAGAAAAGATCGCACTGTTAGGCATTGAGGAAAAGAAGACGGGGTCCCTGACCCTCCGTGTGGAAGGCAAGGAGTATCTGGTAACCCGGTGTGCCGAGCGGGGCATTCATGTCTGCCGCCTAGGCATCGACGACCTTCCCCGCAGCAAGCGATTTCGCCAGGCCATCACCGAATTCTTCACCCATCAGGTTTTTGATTTCTTTCGCCTGCGTGGCGTGGGTACCCGCTCACGCCGGATTGCGAAGATTGTCGAAGGGTGGACCCGCTTTCAGGACGGGCAGGAGCAGGCGAAAGGACCGCCGCTGTTCGGCTCACCGACGGTGACTGTCCAAGGGCCGGGGAAGCAAAAGACCGTAAGTCAGGCGGACCATGTCGGCGACTACCTCGAAAACCATTCCCTTGCCCGGATCGCTGAAATCAAACTGGGCGACCAGTCCGCGCCGTTGGACGACCTGGACCGCCAATGTCTCCAACAAAACGCGGCGCGGATGATTCCACAAGCCTCGACACCGGTTCCTGCGAACCCAACGCCGGCACTGGACGACGCGGCCTGCGAGGCCGAACTGAGGTCTCTTTTCTCCCAGGCCGACAATGGCAAGGACCGGTCGGCATTCGACTCACTGCTATCCCGCTTGCAGTCAATCGCCGGTGCCGCACAGCGCCACCCCGATGCCGACCCTGGTTCCGAACACATCCGTCGCGCCAGACTGCTATTGCTGGGCCACGCAATATCCACCGCGAGCTCCCCCGGACCGGGAGCAATGACCCCCACACCGGCCGACGCCGAGGCATTGCTGGATGCGCTCACCACGGGCAACCTGCTGCAAACGCATGGTGATAACAGCAAGGCCGCACGTCATTGCTGGCACGCCGCCCGCCAGCTTGCGCGCTGCGAGCTTGGCTTCCAACTGCTGTGCGATCTCGCCGAGCCGCCGGCGGACCTGCCCGGGCCTGCTGTCACCCAATGGCAAGCGGCACTCAGGATTTACATGCAGGTAACCGCGCACCTGATCGCGGCGCACGAGACCTCGCTAGCGACCCTGCCCAGCGGCTCCGAATCGGCCACATCCACCAGGGCGCAGCTACAAGCGGCCCTGCACGCCTTGAGCGGCGATCCTCTTGGCGCCGCGCAGCACGCGGCCGGCGTGCTGGCCAACGTGCAGCAGCCCCACCAGTACCGACTGGCCTATCGCGCCCTGATCGGCGCAGTCAAGCTGATGCGAATCCGGGCGGTGGCGGACACGGCATGGCTGAAGGAACAGCGAATCGCCCTGAAACAAGGCACCGCCACCGCCGCCGATGTCCTCGATCGTGACGAGGTCATGGCACTGGCCTTATGGCGCAACGGCTTTCACGATGACCTGGACGACGGCGCACTGGCGGTCTTCCAGCGCTGCCTGAACATGTTCGTCATGGAGTGGCTGCCGCGGGAGGAGCGAGACCCCACCACCGGCGAAGTCCGCCACCGCGTCGCCCACGACTCGCCGGTTGTGTTGGCATTCAACGAGCCCATCACGCAGGGCGCCACGCGACGGACGATTACGCAGCAATGTGAGGATCATCAAGCGGCCATGGGGCAGATGACCCGGGTGCTGGTGCTGCGAATGAAGGAAGCCGCGGGACTGCCGTTGCGCGAGCATGAGGAGCTGCTCGGGGAGGTACTGGAGTTGCGGGAGGCGATTGGGAAGGCGGGTCTGGCTGCTGATGTGATGGAGGCGGTGGAGGCGGAGATTGAGGGGGTTTTGACGACGTTGGATAGTGTGGCGAGGGTATTTGACGTCCAAGGTAGCGGTATTGCATGCACGCTCCGGGACCTGGACAGATTGGCGAAAGAGCTCGGGCTGTGGCTTCCGAACGGGTGGGCTTACCTTGATGACATTCGTGACAGCATTGAAACGATACGGTCGCGTTGCCTCCGGTTCGGCATCGCCGGTGGCCCAATAACAAACCTCAGTGAAATGGACTCGGGCGCAGCGATAAATGAGAAGAACATTGCTTACGCGGTCCACGCGATCCTGCTCGGGCACTGGCTCGTTTGTACTGAATTGGGAGCCCGCTTCCATCCCTATCGCATAACAGAGCTTGAGCGCAACGCCGTAATCAGCGAACTCGCCGACATTATCGACGTGGAAACATACCGACCAGCGATCGATGACGTGCTCAATGACATCGACGAAATCGATCTGCAATTGCTCGATAGCTGGGCGACCGAGGCGGGGCTCCTGTCTGACAAAAACAAACCGGACGCCTCGGGCCAGCGCTTTCGCCGACATCGGGAGACCGTGGCAATGATTCGTGTCGGCCGCGACAAGGTCGACGCAGGCGTTCACCTGCCAGAGGTTCCGCGCAGCCGGAGAGACTTTCAGGCGATCGCAGAGCATCTGGTGGACACCAATCTTGGCACTGGCGTCCGAAGCAGCGTCACGCGAAACAATGGCGCGGAGGTCGGAATCACTGTCGACCCCGGTGCGATCATGACGCTAGTGGCACCCGCACCCTCGGTGAGCTTCTCGTTCGCATATCAACATACTGCCGGAACGACAAAGAACTTCGGCCTGATCGGCAGCTCGGTGGGCGGCCAGACCATCACGGTCAGCGAAACCGTTGCCGAACGCGATCGTGCACGAGCCGGCATCGGAATCAAGACCCCAGCCGCTATCAAGATCGGAATAGACGGGGGACTCGCCGAGGCCGAAAGCCTTGAATACGGCATGGTCCTGCGCATTCCACCGACTCCTGGTTCGCGGGATTGGGCGGTGCCGGCTCGCCACGTTACAAAGGTCGTTTTCGGCGAAAAGTTAGCTGAAAAGCTTAGCAAGCCGCCTCGCAAGTTCTCGGACGCGGTGACTGCGGCAACCCGCGGCACGGCGCCAGATTTCAATGTGCGTGGGTTGCGGGAACTGTGCTGGCAATGCTTCGCGCCACTGATCAGCGGCAAGCTGGCGCTGAACGTGTTCGAAAGTGCAATCGAAAGCCACACCTTTACCGCCGGCGTGTCAGCAAGTGTCGGAGCGGATGGCGGAAGCATCCCGGTGGGCGTCTCACTCAACGCCCGGATTGGCACGGAAAGAGATCGGATCCTTCGCCAATCGCGAGTCGACCACACAGGATCGACACGGGTGGAGGCCCATGGCCTGGGCAGTGCATCACGCCACGTGGCCGCGATACGGCTGCTCGCCAGCTTCCTACCAATGACGCTGACCGACCATCTTGATACGGAGTTCTCGTCAGGCGCTGTGGCGGGGTTGTCGGTGACCTTCGCCGAACGTGGTGTGCAGCACTTCCTGCGCCGCGAGACCTTCGATGGTGTCACCCTGCCGTCCTATGCCTGGGACATCGTGTTTCGTGATGCCCAACAATTGGTCGCGCACTTGAATACAGCCAAGGTGCGCGCGGATTGGGATGCCTTCAACAGTGCACAGCCCCGGGATCGAGCGACGTGGACGCTGGATGAGCGATGCCAGACCATTCTGCATCACGCTCGCCATTCTAATCAGAGCTACATGGTTCGGCGGCATCTCAGGCCCGCCAAACTACTCGAATTCAATGCCATGGTGGCGCTGCTCGAAGGTCTTGTAAACGCCGCCGTACCGTTCGACAAATTGCCTTCCCGGTACGATCTTCTGCGTCAGTGCCTCTTGTTGCTCGAGAACGACGACAACTACGAGCTTGGCGGTTTTGGTTCGATCGCCGGGGATCACGTGGAGACGCAAACGGGAATCGAAGGCAACGCGACACTGACCGAGGTTCGGGCAGTTTCCGTGCCGGCCGAGCAACTATGGTTTTCCGCACGCATTCCCGCCGCAGCACATCAAGCGCCCGGAGGAGACAAGCCTATTGGGCCTGGCCCAGCCCCTTTGACAACGGCCGAGCAGGTCGGCAAGGCGGCTGAATTAGAGCCCCTTCCAGACCGATCATTCCGTCGACATCGTGCGTCGGCAGACCAGCGTTGACGGCCACATCGGTCTCCCCCGTTAATCAGGAGTTCCACCATGATGTCAACCGTCTGTTCACCCAGAAGTTCGAACCGGATGGAGTTGCTGAGAGCAAACGAGCCGATGCTTCGCACAGCGAAAGCACCGGCATCCGATTGCGTTTCAGCATCCCCTCAAGCTTTTCAACCGGCTCGATCCGCTCCGTCGCCAATATCCACCCGCGAGCTACACTCGCGGAGGACGGAAGCCACTAGTGACACCGTGGTAACCGGAAGAACCGCGGCAATGAGCATGGAGGCGATGATCCGTGTGCTAAAGGATCGCAAACTTGCCGTACATGGCGCGCACGTATACCTCTTGGGCATGCCAGCCATCTTGTCGCTCGCCTCCGCGTATGCCACGGACAAGATCACGCGAAAGGTCTTCTTCGACACGCTGAACTTGTTCGTACGACATGCCCGTCGAGCCGAGCCCACACACCCCAAGGCAATAAAGAGTCACCACCTGGTATCGCTCGGCATTCCAGAGGCTGACATCCGGAAGTTCCCAATGGTTGGGTGCGGGTTGGATATCTGGACCGTAGCGGGCCTTTTCAATGGTGTCATAGACCCCGAAGATATGACTCTCCTCTTCGGTTCGGGAAGAAAAGGGCTATTCCAACAGAGATATTTTCCCGGAACGCAAACCGTTCCGGTCCCCCGCCCCCTTACTTCGTACAAGAATGCATGGAATGGCGAGAGCCTGGTAGTGGCCTTCGATCAATGGAGCCTGGCACACTTCGACGAGGTGATACCGCCGGCATGCGCAGTCCTGGGGGCCAAACCGAGCTTCTGGGATCCGATTACCCACTACATGTTGCGGCTAAGAGCCGCACATCTAAAAGGCGAACAACTTAGCGTATTCCGGTTCAAGGACGCCCAGCATATGCAATCCGTATTCCACGACATCTTCCATGTCGTTAATCCGAACTATGAGCCCGGTGTGAATGCCCGCCAGGAATGGGAGAATTTCCACTTCGTTGAACCGAAAATCAGGGAAAACAAGCCAAGCGCCTCCGCTTTGTCGCGGCGCAGTTGTGAGATACCGTGCGGTCTGATCTGACGCGGGATAAGACTGGCAAAGCCAAGCAGGCAGCATGATTGCGACATTGCCGCCGCCCCACTATCAAAGTGCGGCCAGGCAGCACAGCCAATCACGCCGCTCCGTAAATGCGGTTCAATACCGAGGCGCGACTTGAAAGCCTGGCAAGGGTTCGCTGGTGCAGACATGGAGCGCCTCCGACATAGAAGCCTTCATCCTAACAAGCGTCGTCCCGCCTCGTCTTTACGACTTTTCGGAAAACATGGAAGGGGGAGCCGGCGACGCCGGCTCTTTCATCCCAGGCGCTGCTGCTCTTCCAGTCGCTCGGTCAACTGTTCCGCCGACATGGGGCGGCCGTACAGGTAACCCTGGATTTCATGGCAGCCGTTGGCCAGCAGGAAGTCGCGCTGGTCGACGGTCTCGACGCCCTCGGCCACCACCGAGATCTGCAGGCTTTCGCCGATATTGATCACCGAGCGGACGATGGCGGCGTCCACAGGGTCTTCGGTCACGTTGCGAATGAACGATTGGTCGATCTTGATGCGATCGACGGGGAAGGACTTCAAGAAGCTCAGCGAAGCGTAGCCGGTGCCAAAGTCGTCGCAGGTCAGCGTCACCCCGTCGCGCCGCAGCGCCTGCAGTTGACCGGCGACCTCGTCGCCCTGTTGCAGCGCGATGGTCTCGGTGATCTCCAGTTCCAGCATGCCGGGCTCGAGAGCGAGTTCGCGCAGGACGTGGCGGACCTCGGTCAGCAAGCGGCTCTCGGCCAGTTGCGCGGCAAACAGATTGATGGCCACGCGCGGCGCGTCGGGAAAGCGCAGCGCCCACATGCGTGCCTGCGCGCAGGCCGTCTGCAGCAGCCACAGGCCGACATCGACGGCCATGCTGCTTGCCGCGAGCGCGTCGATGAAGGCGGACGGCGGCAGCAGGCCCTGGGTAGGATGGCGCCAGCGCATCAGTGCCTCGGCCCCAACCACGCGGCCGGTGCGCAGGTCCACCTGCGGCTGGTACAGCAATTCGAACTGCCGTTGCGCGTAGGCTTCCCGCAGCGCCTGCACCAGCGACAGGCGCGTGGTCACGTCGGTGCGCATCTGCGGCTTGAAGAAACGGATGGTGCGGCCTCCGTCGCGCTTGGCCCGGCCAAGTGCAAGGCTGGCGCAGGCGAGCACGTCGGAAGCGGTGTCGGCGGCGGCGGGTATCACGCAGGCGCCCACGCTCGCCAGCACATAGTGCCGACGGCCATTGCAGTCGTGAGGTTCGGACAGCAGCGACAGGATGGCGGCGCTGACATGGCGCACCAGCGTGGGGTCGTAGATCGAAGGCAGCAGCACGCCGAATTCGTCGCTGCCGAGACGGCCCACCACGGCGTCGCGCGGCGAGGCATCGCGCAGCCGGCGGGCAATGCGCTTCAGGATCAGGTCGCCTTCGGCATGGCCGTGCATATCGTTGAAGGCGCGGAAATCGTCGACACCGATCAGCACCAATGCACAGCGCGGCACGGCCTCGGACTGCAGGCGTGCTTCAAGCTTGTTCAAGAACGCCTGACGGGAGTCGGCCCCGGTCAGCGGATCGATATCCGCGCCCGGTGAAGCGCCGGCGGTCATCACTTCCGGTCTGGCCACCATCCCTGCCTTATGTGTGATTGTCGACATCGCGCTTGCTCGGCTATTTGGCAAGTGTGACGAAAAATGGGAAAAAATCAAGGGAAGGGGTGCGGGGGGATGGTGGGGGATGCGGGAAAACCCGGGGGTGGTTGTACGGAAACTGCCCTCTCCCCCGGCCGCTCTCCCGCGGGCGGGAGAGGGGAGAAACCATCCCTGTCGGAATCTTCCGACACCTCTATCAGTCCTGACAACATCCCCGGCTCCCTCTTCCGTCACTATCGTTCCATCACGGCATGCGGCCGGGTCCACCGGCCATCCGAGTCTCTCTTCATAAGGAGAAATCAAAATGAAGTTGTTCTCGAAATCCGGGATGGGCCTGGGCCTGGCGGTAGCGGCCGTTGCGATGCTGACCGCCTGTGGCGGCGGCGACGATGGTATTGACGATCGGCTCGATCTGGCCAACCCGGCCGTGCGCGTGATGCACGTGGTCCCGGCGCTGGATATCAACTTGGACGTGTATCAGAACGGCGCCAAGACTTCGCTGCAGAACATTCCGTACAAATTCGTCGCACGGTACTCGGATGTCGACGACGGGAACCAGCTCTTCTCCTTCAATGCCGCGGGCACCAATACGGAAGTCGGTCGTACCACCGTCGACGCGGCCGTGGGCCACAAGTACACCGTTGCCATCATGCCGTCGAAGCCAGTCGGCGCGGGGTTCAATGTGGTGACGATCGACGATCCCTATGACAAGGGCATCGTCTCTGACAAGGCCCGCGTGCGTGCGCTCAATGCTGCC
Organism: Cupriavidus gilardii J11; assembly: GCF_007829435.1. GTDB lineage: Bacteria > Pseudomonadota > Gammaproteobacteria > Burkholderiales > Burkholderiaceae > Cupriavidus > Cupriavidus gilardii_D. Next base: position 183,671 of record NZ_VLJN01000001.1, on the reverse strand, counting down.
GGCAATACCGACAACATCGACGTGTATGTCACCGCGCCTAACGCGGACATCAACACGATGGCGCCCACCTTCGCCAATGTGGCCTTCGGCGCCGCCGTGCCGGCCTCCGGCCAGGACTCGCTGGAGATCGAGGGCGGCACCTACCAGATCCGCATCACCACGGCGGGCACGAAGACCGTGATCTTCAATTCCGGAGCCGTGGGCATCAGCGAAAACGCCGACTGGCTGATCACGGCGCTGCCGGTCGAGAATATCTCGGCGGTGCTGCCGAACAACATCAAGGTGCTGGTGGCCAAGGCCAACGACGATTCGCAGACTGCGTCCGAGCTGACGAACCAGTAAGCGTCAAACCACCCCAAAAAGCAAAAACGCGGAACCGGCGTGAACCGGTTCCGCGTGAAGCGATGCCTGGCATCCGATCGGCGACGGCCTCAATGGTCGTCGCCGATGTCGTTTTGCAGCACATCGAGATGGGACAGATAGGCGTCTAGCTCTTCGCGTCCGCTATCGGTGATCGAATACACCCGGCCATTGCCTTCGACCAGCTCGGCGGTGATCGCCCGAGCGATCAGCAGACTGCGCAGGATGGGGCGCAGCGAGCGGATGTTCTTGTCGATGCCGTGTTCGCGCAGCCGCTCCACCAGGGCCAGCACCGTTGCGGGGCTGGACTGCACGAACTTCAGGACATAAAGCCGGGAGACGAGACTATCGATGGTCGGTCTTTTCATGCGGCGTCATGCTTGCGCAATGCGACCGGGCACGCTGCCGCCGACGCGCGGCGGCAGCGCACGCCGGCCGGCCAGCCCTACTCCTCCTGGAAGGCAATCTCGCGCTTGGCCTTGATCGATGGCAGCGCCACCACCGCCACCAGCGCGGCCGCGGCGATCAGCAGGCCCATCGACAGCGGACGGGTGAAGAACACCGAGAACTCGCCACGCGACAGCAGCAGCGTGCGGCGGAAGTTCTCTTCCATCATCGGTCCGAGCACGAAGCCGAGCAGCAGCGGCGCCGGTTCGCACTTGAGCTTCAGGAACAGGTAGCCCACCACGCCGAAGCCGGCCGCCATGAACACATCGAAGGTCTGGTTGTTGACCGAGTACACGCCGATGCCGCAGAACACCAGGATGGCGGGGTACAGGAAGCGGTACGGCACGGTCAGCAGCTTCACCCAGATGCCGATCAGCGGCAGGTTCAGGATGATCAGCATCAGGTTGCCGATCCACATCGACGCGATCAGGCCCCAGAACAGCGACGGGTTGCTGGTCATCACCTGCGGACCGGGCTGGATGTTGTGGATCGTCATCGCGCCCACCATCAGCGCCATCACCGCGTTGGGCGGAATGCCCAGCGTCAGCAGCGGGATGAAGGAGGTCTGCGCCGCGGCATTGTTGGCCGATTCCGGACCCGCCACGCCTTCGATGGCGCCCTTGCCGAACTCATGCGAGTTCTTCGAGGTCTTCTTCTCCAGCGTGTAGGCCGCGAACGAGGCCAGCGACGCACCGCCGCCCGGCAGGATACCCAGCGCCGAACCGAGCGCGGTGCCGCGCAGCACCGCCGGAATCATGCGCTTGAAGTCTTCCTTGTTCGGGAACAGGTTGGTCACGCGATCGGTGAAGGTCTCGCGGTTTTCCTTCTGTTCGAGGTTGGCGATGATCTCCGCGAAACCGAACATGCCCATGGCCAGCGCGACGAAGTCGATGCCATCGGTCAGTTCGGGCACGTCGAACGAGAAGCGCGCGGCGCCGGAGTTCACGTCGGTACCGACCAGACCCAGCAGCAGGCCGAGCACGATCATCGAGATCGCCTTGACCAGCGAGCCGGAGGCCAGCACCACCGCGCCGATCAGGCCCAGCACCATCAGCGAGAAGTACTCGGCGGGGCCAAACTTGAAGGCCAGTTCCGACAGCGGGCCGGCGAATGCGGCGAGAATCAGCGTGGCCACGCAACCGGCGAAGAACGAACCGATACCGGCAGTGGCCAGCGCCACGCCGGCGCGACCGCGCCGTGCCATCTGGTAGCCGTCGATGGTGGTCACCACCGACGACGATTCACCGGGCAGGTTCACCAGGATCGCGGTGGTGGAGCCGCCGTACTGCGCGCCGTAGTAGATACCGGCCAGCATGATCAGCGCGGCCACCGGCGGCAGCGTGTAGGTGATGGGCAGCAGCATGGCGATGGTCGCCAGCGGGCCMAGGCCCGGCAGCACGCCGATCAGCGTGCCGAGCAGGCAGCCGAGGAAGGCGTAGGCCAGGTTCTGGAAGGTGAGGGCGGTCTCGAAGCCGAGGCCCAGGTTCGATAGCAGTTCCATGTGGCGTCGCTCCTTAGCCGGTGATGAAGGCCGGCCAGACCGGCATCTGCAGATTGATGCCGTACACGAAGGCGCCAACGCTGATCGCGAGGATCACGATCGTATTGAGGATCGCGCCCCGCCAGGTGAACTCGTGGCTGGCCATCGACGACACCAGCACCAGCACGATGACCGACAGCACCATGCCGAGCGGCTTCAGCAACAGGCCGAACAGCACCACCGAGCCGAGAATCCACAGCAGGGTCTTGATGTCCCAGCGGGCCATCTTGTCTTCCTCGCCCTTCGTCGACAGGGAGCCGAACAGCACCAGCACGCCCAGCAGGGCGAGCACGACCCCCAGCCAGAACGGGAAGTACCCGGGACCCATTTTCGCGGCCGTTCCCATGGAATAGCCGCGCGCGACCCAGGAAAAGCCAATGCCGACCAGGATGAACATCAGGCCGGAGGCAAAGTCCTTTTGGCTACGTATGCGCAAAGTGATTCTCCTCGATTTGATAAAACGGGTGCTGCGTGGCTGCCGCCGACGTCGGATCGGAACCGGCCACGGGCCGGATCGGCAGCGCGGAATCGGATGTTGCGGTGCAGCGAAAACGCGCACGGCAAGGCCCCCGGTCCGCAGGCAGGGGGAAGGTAAGGGCGGTACCTTTCAGTGACCTTTCAGATGTCTGCAAACTTGATCAAGGTGAGGGTATCTCCCTAGGTTCGCGGCCGCCGCCGCGGGCCGGCAAGTTGCGGTGGGCTATCATCGCCGGTCAGGCGGCCACCGGCGCAAGGGGTTTCGCGAGGTGCCGCAAACGGAAGGGTCTGGTTTGGAAAGCATCGAGCATGTCATTCTGATCGGCGCCGCGGTGATGTCGCTCGGCATCGTCGTGGGCGCCTTCTCCGCGCGCATAGGCGTGCCGTTCCTGTTGGTCTTCCTGTTGGTCGGCATGCTGGCCGGGGTTGACGGCCCCGGGGGGATCCGCTTTGCCAATACGTGGCTGAGCTTCCTGGTGGGGAACCTCGCGCTCGCCGTGATCCTGCTCGACGGGGGGCTGCGCACGCGATTGGCGACGTTCCGGGTCGCGCTGCGCCCCTCGCTGTCGCTCGCCACGATCGGCGTGCTGATCACCGCCACGGCCGTGGGCCTGTTCGCCGCGTGGGTGCTCCATATCGATTGGAAGCTCGGATTGCTGCTGGGCGCCATCGTGGGCTCGACCGATGCGGCCGCGGTATTTTCGCTGCTGAACAGCAGCGGCGTGCGGCTGAAGGAACGGGTGGCCAGCGTGCTGGAAATCGAGTCGGGCATCAACGATCCGATGGCGATCTTCCTGACGCTGACGCTGATCGAGTGGATCCAGGCGCCGGAGGGCCTGAGCGCGGGGGCACTGGTCTGGCGCCTGGCCGTGCAGTTCGGTATCGGCGGCGCATTGGGTCTCGCGCTCGCCTATTGCCTGGCCCGTGTACTGGAGCGGCTGCGCGTGGCCGAGGGCCTGCAGGCGCTGCTGCTGTGCTCGGGCGGCGCGATGGTATTCGCGATCGTGCAGGCAGCCGGCGGCAGCGGCTTCCTGGCCGTCTATCTGACCGGCGTGCTGATCGGCAACCGCGAGCGCGCCGTCAGCTCGGACGCCATGCGGGCCATGGACGGAATGGCCTGGCTGGCGCAGTCGGGCATGTTCCTGCTGCTGGGCCTCCTGGTGACGCCCCACCGGATCTGGGACGTCGCGCTGCCCGCCGCCGGCGTCGCGTTATTCCTGATGCTGGTGGCGCGGCCGCTCGCCGTCTGGATCGCACTGCTGCCGTTTCGCTTCAATACGCGGGAGAAGGGCTTTATCGCCTGGATGGGCCTGCGCGGCGCGGTGCCGATCGTGCTGGCGCTGTTTCCGTTGCTGCAGGGCATGCCGGATTCCGGCCTGTTGTTTCGCGTGGCCTTCGCCGTTGTGCTCGCGAGCCTGCTGCTGCAGGGCACCACGGTGCCGCTGGCCGCGCGGCTCGCACGGGTGCAGCGGCCCTCGTATCCGGAGCCGCTGGCGCGCGAACCGGTGCATGGCAGCCGCTCGCCGGCCATGGAATGGATGCAATTCGCGGTCGAGCCGGGCTCGGCAGTGGCGGACGTGCGCGCGGACCGGCTGGAGCTGCCGCCGCGTTGCCGCGTAATGACGGTGGTCCGTGAACAGGCCCTGGCGGAGCTCGAGCAAACCGTGCTTCGGCCGGGCGATACCGTGTCGGTGCTGGCGCCGTCCAGCAGCGTGCCGATGCTGGCGCGTCTTTTCCGACGCCCGCCGGAGACGCCGAACTGGAAGCAGGTTCCACACGACTTCGAACTGGCCGGCGATGCACTGCTGCGCGACGTTGCGGTACTCTATGCTTCCCGGCCGCTGACCGCGGCCGAATATGCCGCAACCCTGGAGACCGCGATGCTGGAGGCCTTCGCGACCCCGCCAGTGGAAGGCGATATGGTCGAGATCGCCGGTTTGTGCCTTACCGCCGCGCGCATGGAGAATGGGCGCATCGTTCGCGTGGGCCTGCGTTTGCCCCGGGAATAGCCCGGTGAGGGGTGGTCCGATCATCTGAATCGTTGCACGAGCCCGACCAGGGTTATCGCATGGCGTGTCAGCGGCGTGATCAATTGGGGCAGGTTCGGCAGTTTCGGGTGGGCGATCAGTGCGGCGGAACTAGTGCCGAGCAGCATGCATTGCAGCCACGTGAGCGATTTTTCGAGGTTGTCCAGCGCCTGTTCCAGCAGTTGGACTTCGGCCTGCGCGCGCTCAGCGATCCCGCGCGGCAAGCCCGAGCAGTCGCGTACCGTTGCGACATGATCGCTGCGGACGAGGGACAGCGCGGCCAGCGCCTTGTCCGCCATGTCTCGCAGCTCCGTGCCGCGACGCATGACATCAGGATGGGCGGCCACGCCCGCGGGCGTGCAATATGCCGCCCGCCAACGCGGCCAGAGTCGCTTGAATCGCTCCAGCACATGGCACGGCATTTCGAGCAAGCCCCGCGAGGATTCGGTGCCGTCCAGCGCTTCGCGGACGCGGCGCTCGATCTCCTGCTTGGCGCGCATCATGTCCCGCATCGACTGGTTCTTCGAACGCTCCAGTTCGTCCCGCAGCGCACCGGTAAGGACCGGCGTTGCCGTACCCGAAGCAGGGCCAACCGCGCCACCCGGCGCCTGCGCGCCAAGCCGCTGGGCCTCCAGTTCGATGAAGCGCATGCGCTTGCCCTCGAGCCGGAGATTGCAGATGTTCAGCAGTCTCGCGGTGATCTGCAGGCTCGCGAGGTCGCCGAGCGTCATCGCGCACGCTCCTGGCGGGGTGGCCGCCATCCAGTCGCGCAGCGCGGGATACAGCGAACGTACCGCCGTGAGATGCCGCTCGGCCTCCTTCTGCTCCTTGATCATGTGCTGGACCGCCGTATGGCGCGCGCGAAGAAAGGGCTTGAACGCATGGAGCGCCGCGGGCGCGAGATCATCCAGGGTCCACTCCCGTGAACGGATGGGGTCTTGCAGGGCCGCCACGCTGGCACGCCAGTGCAACTGAGGGGATGCGGTAAACGCGCGCCATTCCCGCGCGGCCTGGCGGCGCTCCTCTGCATAGGCGTCAAGGTGCGCGGCGGCCATGTCGCAGATCAGCGCGATGGGCCAACGGTCGCGCCCGAACTGGGCGAACACGCGCCTTGCCCCATTCAGCATCGAGCTTCCGTCGAGCACAAGGACATCGTTTTCGCCGCTGGCCTCTAGCGCGGCGGCCAGCCAGTGGAAGTCGCTGGCGTCCAGGCAGTCGCTCCCGTCCTGGCCTTGCGGCAGCCTGGCGCAGGCCCGCACCAGTTGCGCCATGGCGCTGGCGCGGTCGGGGCCGTGGCCGACGTCGTACAGAAATTGCAGATTGCGCGGCAGCAGGAACTGACGCAGATAGGCTGGCCGCGACAGCAGCCCGGCGACAATGCGGCTCAGCGCCTCCGGGTCCAGCCGCTCGCCGCGTGCGGTGCATCGGTCTACCTCGGCGCGCACGTCGTGCAGCAAATGCTGCAGTTGGCGTTGACGGATCCGATCGCGTTCCTTCTCTTCCGCCAGATCGCCGCGATGCCATTGCGCCACCAGCCCGGCCCGGTGCGTCCGCAATCGTTTCATGGCGCTGGACTCGCCGGTCATCGACAGCTGCTGATCGCACCGGCAGATCGTATCGATGATCTCGCGGCGCTTGAGCGCCGTCAGCAGTGCCTTCTTTTCGGCGGCCAATGACGCCATGGTGGGGGACGACGCAAGATCGGGGAGCGCCGGGTGGGGGTTGGCGGCACCGGCACGGTCCGGCGGGCGATCGCCGTCGTTGGCTTGCGTCGCGGCGGCCAGATGAGACAACCGTTCGGCTTCGCGGTCGAGTGCCGCGTCGTTCAGTTCGATTTCCTGGGCCAGTTCCTGGCGCCGCCATTCCGACAGCAGCGCCGCGATCGCGCGCTCCTTGTCTGCCGCAAGGACGTTGGCCGGATGGGCCTCCACGCCTGCGGCTTCATGGGGCGGCGTGGCGATGATGCGGGCGTCGAAGTCCTGCAGCCAGCGTTCGCGCACGTCAGGGCGACGCAGCGCCTCGACCTCGGGGCCAAAGGCCGCCAGCGCGCTGGCCAGTATGCCCGGATCGCGCTGCAGGGCGTCGGCGGCCTCCCGCTGCAAGCCCAGCTTGAGCTGCCGGGCGACATAGGCTCGCGTCTCGGCAAGCGCAGGCCGCGTGCCGGCGGCCTCGGCATCGACGACGCGAGGGTCAAAGCCCAGCATCAGGCCATCCAGCAGGGCTTGCAGCGGCCCATGGGACGCCCCTTCGGCGCCCGGCGTGAACAGCCGGGCATAGGTCTCGTCGTTGGCCTGCTTGACCGCGCGGGCCTCGTCGAACAATGCCGTGATGGCAGCCAGTGCCTGGCACGACAGGAAGGTGCCGCGCTCGACCCGATGTGCCACCGTCAAGCCGGGCTGGCCGTCGCCAGGTAACGACAGGGGACTGCGACACACGCAGTCGCGCACCGCACGACCTGCCCGTGCCTGGATGGCGTCCAGGATCGCGTTCCAGGAATCGCGGTTGCGTGCAATGTCACTGGCCGTCTTGCCGCGGCCGAACAAGCGGTGGAGGGCGCTGCGCAGTGTCATCCAGCAGTTGCTGCGCAGTTCGGGCGAGCCGTCGGCGGCGCGGAGCACCTGATAGGCACGGTGCGGTTGACCTGCCGGGATCAGAGAAGGAGCGGCGGGACTGAGGATCGGCATGGGGAGTCGTCGCTGGGTCGAGGAGGGAAGCAAAGGGAAACGCCCACGACCTTACGCGGCGCCTCGCGCGCCGGATTGCGCAAATCTGGTTACATCGGACCGAACCGGATGGCGCGGGCCATTGTCTTGCCCGGGCGCCAGCGCGCGATAGTGCGGCGAGCCTGCGCCGGGGCGCGCGCCGCCAGGCGGGGCCGCGGAAGGCGGCCGCCCAAAAAGCACACGGCCCGCCGAAGCGGGCCGTGTGTCAATGCCGTAGCCGATGCGGTGACCAATGCAGTGACCAATGCGGTCACCGCAGGCGGATCAGTCCACCTTGGCCCCCGACACCTTGACGATCTGCGCGTATTTCTTAAGCTCGCGCTGCACCAGCGCGCCGAATTGCTCCGGCGTGGTCGGCGCCGGCTGTGCACCGATGCGGGCCATCCGCGTCTTCATGTCATCGGTCTTCAGGATGGCGACGATTTCCCGATTGAGCCGGTCGACGATCTCCCGCGGCGTATTGGCCGGCGCGAACACGCCGAACCATGTCGAAATGTCGAAGCTTTCGAGTCCCAAACCCTTGCCCGCCTCGGCGATGGTCGGCAGCTCCGGGAACGAGCCCGCCCGGGTAGCGGTCGTCACCGCGAACGCCTTCAGCTTGCCCGCCTTGATGTTGGCCGTGGCCGACGCAAGGTTGTCGAAGATCAGGTCGGTCTGGCCGGACAGCACCGACAGTTGCGCCGGCGCGGCCCCGTTGTACGGGATATGCACCATGCTGACCTTCGCAAGGCTCTTGAACAGCTCGCCCGACAGGTGGCCGGCGCTGCCATTGCCGCCCGACGCGAAGTCGAGCTTGCCCGGATTCTTGCGGGCGTATTCGACCAGGTCGCGCAGGGACTCGATATGCAGCGATGCGGCCTTGCCGGGATGCATCACCAGCACGTTCGGCACGTCGGCGACCAGCGTGATCGGCGCGAAGTCCTTGACCGGGTCGTACGGCATCTTCGAGAACAGCGTCGGATTGATCGCGTGTGTTGCCACCGCGCCCATCACGATGGTATAGCCGTCGGCCGGCTGGCGTGCCACGTAGTCGGCGCCGAGGTTGCCGCCGGCACCGGGACGGTTTTCGATCACCACCGGCTGGCCCAGCGAGTCCTTGAGCTTGTCGCCGATCGCACGGGCCACCGTGTCGAGCGGGCCGCCGGCGGGATAGGGCACCACGAAGCGGATCGGCTTGGTCGGATAGGCGTGCGCCGGCTGCGGTTGGGCCGCGGCTGGCGCGGCCGTCGCAAGCGAGGCCGCGGCAAGCGCCGCGGCAAGCAGGGTCTTCAGCATGATAGCAATGGGAAGGTTGGGAATCGGCGGACGCCCGGCGTATCCACCGGCGTCTCGTTATGGTCTGTGTCGGGCACGGCGGCCAGCGGTGTCCGGACTAGCCGCGCAGCCCGATGCCGCGCGCCATCATCGCCGCGCACAGCGGCAGCAGGATCAGCAGGTGCGCCTCGACCATGACCCAGCGCCGCGCCGCCTTCAGTTCGGCGTCGGCCGGCACGAAAGCGGGCTGCGTGGCCAGCTGCCTGCGCCAGCGCCGGAAGCGCAGGGTCGGCGGCACCGAGCATAGCGCGATCACGACGAACACCGTCATCTTGGCGTGGAACCACGGGTTCGGCAGGTAGAAGTCCACGCCCTTGGCGCCGTGGAACAGCCGCAGCAGGCCAGTGGCCAGCGCGGCCATGGCCGACACGAAGTAGAGCAGGTCGTAGATGCCCACGCGCCTGACCGTGGCGGGCAGGATGCCGGGCCTCAGCACAACGGCCTCGGCGGTCAGGAAGGTGATCAGCGCGAAAATGGACAGGTAGTGGAAAAAGGCCAGCAACGCATCGATCAGCATGGGGTCTCCTCTGGCTTGCTACGTTGGCTTCATTGGCTACGTACGATGATCCTGCCGCGTGAGAGCGGCTACAGCACGCCCTTTGCGCGCAACTCGGCGATCCGCTCCGCGCTGTAGCCGAGCATCTCGCCGAGCACCGCATCGGTATGCTCGCCCAGCAGCGGCGGATGGCGCAGCGCTTCGGGCGGCGTCACGCTCATCTTGATGGGGCTGCCCACCAGCTTGACCTCGCCCGCGCTCGGATGGGGCAGGTCGACGCGCAGGCCGCGCGCCTTCACCTGGACATCTTCGAACACGTCGTCGAGCGTGTTGATCGGCCCGCATGGCACGCCGGCGGCCTCCAGATCGGCGATCCATTGGGCGCGCGTGCGCGGCCTGACCATCTCGGCCAGGATCGGCACCAGCGTGTCCCGGTTGGCCACCCGCTGCGGATTGGTGGCAAAGCGCGGATCGGCCGACAGTTCCGGCCGGCCGCCCGCCTCGACGAACTTGCGGAACTGCCCGTCGTTGCCCACCGCGACGATGATCCAGCCATCGGCAGCCTGGAAGGTCTGGTAGGGCACGATATTGGGATGCGCGTTGCCCCAGCGCTTGGGCGCGACGCCGCTGGCCAGATAGTTGGTGTTCATGTTGGCCAGCATCGCTACCTGCACGTCGAGCAGCGCCATGTCGATGTACTGGCCTTCACCGGTGCGGTCGCGGTGCGCCAGGGCGGCCAACACGGCGATGGTCGCGTACTGGCCGGTCATCAGGTCGGAGATGGCCACGCCGGCCTTCTGCGGACCGCCGCCGGGCAGGTCGTCGCGTTCGCCGGTCAGGCTCATGAAGCCGCCCATGCCCTGGATGATGAAGTCGTAGCCGGCGCGCGAGGCATAGGGGCCGGTCTGGCCGAAGCCCGTCACCGAGCAGTAGATCAGGTCGGGCTTGACCGCCTTCAGCGATTCGTAGTCGAGACCGTACTTCTTCAGCTGCCCGACCTTGTAGTTCTCCAGCACCACGTCACTGCGCGCGGCCAGTTCGCGCACGAGCTGCTGCCCCTCCGGCGTGCTGATGTCGCACGTCACCGAACGCTTGTTGCGGTTGGCGGCCAGATAGTAGGCCGCCTCGGCGGTATCGCGGCCCGCTTCGTCCCTGAGCCAGGGCGGGCCCCAGGTGCGAGTATCGTCGCCGGCGCCCGGGCGTTCGATCTTGATCACGTCGGCGCCGAAGTCGGCGAGGTTCTGTGCGCACCACGGACCGGCGAGCACGCGGGTCAGGTCCAGGACGCGAAGGTGGCTTAAGGCTCCCATGGGGATTCAGGCGATCTGCGAAAAGGCAAGGGAAGGCAGCGCCGGGCTTGCGCGGCCCGGCGTGGACAGGCTGCACTGTACCACTGGCGGGCCGCCCGACGCACATCGGCGCCGTCGCCGGCGCCTTTCCGCGCGTCTCGCCGCGCCTGTCCCCGGGGCTGCCTGATTCGCCGCCAAGCCCGTATAATCAACGGTTTGCAATTCCAATCCGACTGCGCCCTGCCCACCTTGCGCGGGTCGCCTTGCCCACAACATGAAAGTCTCCGACATCCGCAGCAAGTTCCTGCAGTTCTTCGAATCGAAGGGCCATACCGTGGTGCGTTCGTCCAGCCTGGTGCCGGCCAACGATCCCACGCTGCTGTTCACCAACTCCGGCATGGTGCAGTTCAAGGACGTCTTCCTCGGCACCGACAAGCGCCCGTACACGCGCGCCACGTCGGCGCAGCGCTCGGTGCGCGCCGGCGGCAAGCACAACGACCTGGAGAACGTCGGCTATACCGCCCGGCACCACACGTTCTTCGAGATGCTCGGCAACTTTTCGTTCGGCGACTATTTCAAGCGCGAGGCCATCCAGTACGCGTGGGAGCTGTTAACCCGCGTCTACCAGCTTCCGGCGGAGAAGCTGTGGGTCACGGTCTACGCCGAGGACGACGAGGCGTACGACATCTGGGCGAAGGAAGTCGGCGTGCCGGTCGAGCGCATCGTGCGCATCGGCGACAACAAGGGCGCGCGCTACGCGTCGGACAACTTCTGGCAGATGGCCGATACCGGCCCCTGCGGCCCGTGCTCGGAGATCTTCTATGACCACGGTCCCGACGTGTGGGGCGGCCCTCCCGGATCGCCCGAGGAAGACGGCGACCGCTACATCGAGATCTGGAACCTGGTGTTCATGCAGTTCAACCGGGACGAGCAGGGCACGATGACGCCGCTGCCCAAGCCCTGCGTCGACACCGGCATGGGCCTGGAGCGTATCGCCGCGGTGCTGCAGCACGTTCACAGCAACTACGAGATCGACCTGTTCCAGGCGCTGATCCGCGCCGCCGCGCGCGAAACGGGCATCACGGACCTCGGCAACAACTCGCTGAAGGTGATCGCCGACCATATCCGCGCCTGTTCCTTCCTGATCGTCGATGGCGTGATCCCGGGCAACGAAGGCCGCGGCTACGTGCTGCGCCGGATCGTGCGCCGCGCCATCCGCCATGGCTACAAGCTGGGCCGCAAGGCGCCGTTCTTCCACAAGCTGGTGGCCGACCTGGTCGCGCAGATGGGCGAAGCCTATCCCGAGCTGGCCGAGGCCGAAGGCCGCGTGGTCGAGGTGCTGAAGGCCGAGGAGGAGCGCTTCTTCGAGACCATCGAAAACGGCATGAGCATCCTCGATGCCGCCGTGGCCGAGCTGAAGGCCAAGGGCGGCAAGACGCTGGATGGCGAACTGGCGTTCAAGCTGCACGACACCTACGGCTTCCCGCTGGACCTGACCCAGGACGTCTGCCGAGAGCAGGAGATCGCGGTGGACGAGGCCGCCTTCGACGCCGCGATGACGCGCCAGCGCGAGCAGGCGCGCGCCGCCGGCAAGTTCAAGATGGCCGCCGGCCTCGAATACAGCGGGGACAAGACCACCTTCCATGGCTACGAGAAGCTGGCCTTCGATGGCGCCAGGGTGACCGCGCTGTATGTCGACGGCGCCGCCGTCGACGTCATGCAGCCAGGCCAGCACGGCGTGGTCGTGCTCGACCACACGCCGTTCTACGCCGAATCCGGCGGCCAGGCGGGGGACCAGGGCCAGCTGCGTGCAGGCGCCGCGGTGTTCGCGGTGGCCGATACCACCAAGGTGCAGGCCGACGTCTACGGCCATCAGGGCACGCTGTCCGGCGCCGCGCTGAAGGTGGGCGACACCGTGTCCGCCGAGGTCGATGCCGAGCGCCGTGCGCGCACGATGCGCAACCACTCGGCCACCCACCTGATGCACAAGGCGCTGCGCGAAGTGCTGGGCAGCCACGTGCAGCAGAAGGGCTCGCTGGTCGATGCGGACAAGACCCGCTTCGACTTCTCGCACAACGCGCCGATGACCGCCGAGCAGATCCGCCAGGTCGAGGAAATCGTCAACGCGGAGATCCTGCGCAACGAGGCCACCGGCGCCGAGCTGATGCCGTTCGATGACGCGGTCAAGAGCGGCGCGATGGCGCTGTTCGGCGAGAAGTACGCCGACGAGGTGCGCGTGCTGTCGATCGGCAGCTCGAGGGAGCTGTGCGGCGGCACCCACGTGGCGCGCACCGGCGATATCGGGCTGTTCAAGATCGTGATGGAAGGCGGCGTCGCCGCCGGCATCCGCCGCGTGGAGGCGATCACCGGCGACAACGCGCTGCACTACCTGCAGGCGCTGGATGCGCGGCTGGCCGAGGCCGCCGGCGCGCTGAAGGCGCAGCCGAGCGAACTGGTGCCCCGCATTGGCCAGATGCAGGAGCAGGTGCGCGCGCTGGAGAAGGAACTGGAGCGGCTCAAGAGCAAGCTCGCGGCCTCGCAGGGCGACGAACTGGCCAGCCAGGCGATCGAGGTCAAGGGTTTGAAGGTGCTGGCGGCCCAGCTCGAAGGCGCCGACGTCAAGACGCTGCGCGAGACCATGGACAAGCTGAAGGACAAGCTCAAGAGCGCGGCCATCGTGCTCGGTGCCGTGCAGGACGGCAAGGTCAGCCTGATCGCCGGCGTGACGGCTGACGCCACCGGCAAGGTCAAGGCCGGTGACCTCGTCAACTTTGTCGCGCAGCAGGTCGGCGGCAAGGGCGGCGGCCGTCCCGACATGGCGCAGGCCGGTGGCACCGAGCCGGCCAAGCTGCCGGCGGCGCTGGCCGGCGTCGGCGACTGGGTCGCGGCGAAGTTCTGACCACCAACGCCCCTCTCCCGCCKGCGGGAGAGGGGCCGGGGGAGAGGGCAGTAACAGCAAAAGCAAAACAAAGCAGATCAAAGCAAAACGCAACCGCTGTCGCCTCAAACCAGCCCCCCACGCCATTGCCCCCCTGAAGGCCGCGATCCACTGGCCACAGGCTCCAACACCGCTCCGGCCGGCACCAGCAGCGCCGCCAGCGGCTCGTTGCATGCCTGCACGATCGCCGGCGCCGTCAACATCCCGCCATCCCTCAATTGCCGGCGTTCTTCCGCATTGAGCCAGTAGCCGGCATCCAGGAATGCACGCATGGCGGCGCCCCGCCCATTGCGCGCAGCCTCGAAGATCGGTCTCTCGCCAGCGGCGTTGGCCGCGTGCGGGTCGGCCCCTTGCTGCAGCAGCCACGCCACGGCCGGCCCATGCCCGGCGGCCGCCGCAACATGCAGCGCGGTGCGTCGGTGGCAGTCACGCTCGTGCAGGTCGAGGCCCTGCTCGGCCAGCCAGCGCATGGCGGCCACATTGCCATGCCAGGCGGCCTCGTTCAGCGCGCTGCGGCCGTTCCGGTCCCGTGCGTGCGGCACCGCGCCCTGCCAGACCAGCCAGTCGAGGAACGTGCGCGTGCGGTTGCCGCGGTCCACGCGCACCGCCACGAACAGCGGCGCCCGCTCCAATTCGGTCGGAAGATCGGCGCAGGCGCCATGGCGCAGCAGCAGCGTGGCCAACGGCAGATCATGGGCTTCGCAGGCAAGGTGCCACGCGGCCATGCCCTCCGGGCCTGGACGATTGACAAAGGACTTTCGTTCGGCTGCGGGCACCTCGTCCAGTACAGAAAGGACCGTGGCAAGGTCGCCGCGCTGGCAGGCCAGCAGCCAGCCTTCGTGATAGCTGGCATGAAGGGCGGCATCGCGCTGCTCGCGGCGTACTGACTTCAATTGTTCCGCGATGCGCGTGGTCTCATCCACCGCGGGCACGTTCAGATCGTCCTTGCGCTGCTTGACCTCCCCGAGCAACTCCTCGAGGACGGTCCATTCCTGCGCCAGATCGGCCAGCAGCGTGGCGCGCCGCTCCGGTGGTCCGAAACGGAAGCGCCGGTGCGTCGACATCTCGTCGTTCAGCCTGGCCTCGAAGCGCTCCAGCCGGCGGGCCCGCTCGGCATGGTCAAGCGGAACCATGGTCTTCCCGTCCTCCGATACCACGAGAACCGGCACCGGGCTGGCGCCGCGCGCGTCGATCAGTTCGGCATGGCGATCGCGGATCTCCCGCTGCAAAACATCCAGTTCGGCCTCGTATCGTTCATGCAGTGCCGCCATGTCGGTCTGGTCCGCGCCGGCAAGCAGCGACCTCTGAAGATCCAGCACGTGCAATCGCCGGCTCAGCCACCGCTGCAGGTCGTCGAGCGGAGCGGTGGCCGAATGGTTGCGCTTGTTGATATCCGCCATCTCGTCGGTCAGCTTGTCGGCGCGAGCGGAAAGGATGTTGCGTAGGTCGATGGTCAGCATGACTTCCCCTTTGAAGGCGCGGGTCGCGATAGGACCGCGGCAATGAGTTGGGAAATCTAGTGCCCGGGCAATGTTGATTTTTTGAAAACAATGGCTTTCCTATCGGGAACCGATCTCCTGCACTGGCCTGCTTACGTTCGCATGTCCTATCGTTTGCGGCGGTATGCCAGGCGCGGCCGTCGCGCCGCAAGACGCCGCCAATTTCGGAGATCCCATGTTTCGCACCGTTACCGCGCAGTTCGGCAATATCGGCAATCTGCTGCACGTCGGCCCGCTGTACCAGGAGGCCGTTGACCAACGTGAGCTGCGCAGTGCGCTGGAGCGGGGCGATCGCGCCTCGGTGAAGAGGCTGATGGCGGGCCGGCCGACACTCGCTCTGCGTCCGGACAGCGAGGGCTCCACCCCGCTGCACTGGCTGATGGCGGCGCCAGCACAGCGCAACCGGATTTCGGCGATTGGCCGGGACAACGGTCTTGTCATGTTGAATTGCCTGCTGGACGCAAAGGCCGATCCTAACTGCCGCGACAGGTCCGGCCGCACACCGCTGCATCTGGCGGCCCAGGCGGATCGCGATCCGGCGTGGCTGCGGGCACTGCTGGCACGGGGCGCGGACGTTCATGCCGTGGACAGCCTGGGCCGCACGGCCTTGCATCGCGCATTGGAGGCGAGGGCGGGCGAGGGTTGCCTGATCGCCTTGCTTGAGGCAGGTGCCGATCCCCTGCAGTCCGACAGGAACGGACAGACCCCCGCCAGCCTCGCACGCGGCAGGCAATGGCACGACCCCCGCCTGAACACATTGGCCAGCCTGCATCGGGAGCCCGCCGGGCGCCACGTCGGGGCCAACGGCATGGTGGCGCCGGCTGAGCGGTTCGCGGCAAGGCCCGCTGCACGCGTCGGTGCCAGCTCCGCCGCGCCCGGCGTGGCCGCGTCGCAGTCCCACGGCGCAACGCTGCATCAGGCGCTGCTCGCGCTGGCCGACCGATGCCTGCAGGGCGTACGGCTGGCGCCGTCTGACTTGGCCAGGGCCTTGCGCGGCATGGCCGAGCGGCTTCGTGCCTTCGATCCCGGCAGGGCGGCCGCCGACGAACGGCACCGGGATATCGCGCTGGCGCTGCGCATCCTGCTGCAGATATGCCCCGATGTCGACGCCGCTTCCTTGCAATCCTGTCACGAATGCCTGCGCGCCATCAGGCAAGCCGAGCCCGCCATCGAGCACGCGCATCGCGACACGGTGATTCCGCTTTACATCGAACTGGCCAGGCTGTGGGCCCGCACCGGCCAGTGGAAGGAAGCGTATTGCTACGCGTTCCAGGCATACCGCCTCGACGCGGCAGCGGGCGATGCATTGCGGACCGACATTGAAGACGCCATCGATCGCCTGGAGCGCGGCATGGAAAGGCACGATCTCATGCAATGGGCGCCCATTGCCACCGTGCCCATGCGGGCCGCATGGTTCGACATCGGCATGCGGTTGGCCAGCGAGGCTGACCCGGTCGCCACGCTGCGGGAATGCCGCCGTCTGCTGCAGCGCACGGCACGGTCACGCCAGTGGTTGCATGGCGATCTGGACCCCGCGGCCGCGATACCGGTCGCGCAAATTCGCCGCGCGGTGGAAAGCGTGCTGAACGACAGCCGCACGGCATCATCGCGCACGGCGGAGTTCATCGAGACCGCTCAACTCGTGCTGCACATGGCGCGGGACATGCAGCACCTGGACCTTGCGCGCGACGGCGCCATGCTTTGCGAGATGGTGGTCCGCCAGCGCGAAGAGGAGGAGTGCGTAGGCGGACTGCGCCGGTACGACTGCGAACCGCACCGGCAACTGGCCCGGACGTTGCGGCAGGCTGGCGACATGCCGCCGCAGCCGCGGACATGCTGGCGCCAGTTTCGGGAGGCGCTGCAGGCCATGCGCGATGAAGCCCGGCAGGCGTGTGCCACGCTCGCCTTGCCCGTCGCCGGCGATGCCGCGCTGGCCGACTGGCATGCGCCATTGCCCATCGAACGCATCCAGCAGGCGATGGGGGCGCGTTGCCGCGAGCTGGTGCGGCACATTGCCGGGCTGTGCGAAGCCCGCATGCTGTGCGAGCCGCCGTGCCGCTATGCGCTGATGGGACTGGGCTCGGTAGGCCGCGGCGACACGCTGCCGTTTTCCGACCTGGAGTTCGTGCTGGTGGTGGAACAGCCGGCCGAGCCTGGCAGCATGGTCGAGCGGTGGTTCTCCCGTTTTACCGGACTGCTGGAACTTACCTTCTATGGGCTGGGGGAGTCGTCGGCCGGGGCAGACCATGCGCTGTCCGTGCCGCGTGGCTTCGAGATCGACAGCAGCATCGGCGCGACCAGTGCGTGGAGCTCGTGGCTCGGCACGCCGCAGCAGATCGCGAAGCGGCTGCGGCAGCGCGCCGAGCAGAACCGGTACGACCGGCTGCACACCGACCAGGATGTTTGCTTCTCGTTGCTGTCCCCTGCGCTGCTGCATGGCGATGCAAAGCTGGGGGAGACGCTATGGGTAAGCATCGCAAGCGTGCTCGATGATCCGGCTGACGAGGCGATCCGGTATTCGCCGCGGCAGGATATCGCGCTGCGGCAGCTGAACGCCGATCTGCAACGACTGCGAGCGCAGTGGCAAAGCGCAACCGCGCAGGACGCGCCCATCGAACTGAAAGCGGCCTACGCCGGCCCCTTGACCCATCTGCTCACGGCGCTGGCGCAGTGCTACGGCTTCCGGGACGCCAGCGTGCCCGCCGTGCTGCGTCGGCTGCAGGACGCGGGGCGGTTCTCGCCGGCCTTCTTGAAGGACTGGCGTTGGGCCGTGGCGACCGTACAGGCCATCCGCTGCCGGGTACAACTGGCGGCCGGAGCGCGGGTGGACAGCATCGCGCCGGATCGGCTGGGTCCGCAAGAGCTGGCGGCCCTGCATGCGGTTGACACACGGGTATTGCGGCCTCTGGACGATGCCTTGTCAAACTGGCTGAAACGCTCCGGCTTTCCCTCGCATGCCGGATCAGGGGCCGCGGTGATCGCCAGCCTTCGCGCCCTTGATGGATGTGATCCCGCCTTGCTGCCATTCGATGCGGGCGCGACGCAACCGCGCCGGATTCGCGCGGATGCGACCGCGTTGCGTGGGCTGGTCGCCACGCTGGCCGCGCGCTCGGCCGATCTGCCGACGCTTCGACACTATTACGCGCTGACGCTGGAGGCGACGCCCGCCAGTCAATTGCATACGTGCTGGTCGATCTGGCGAGAGCATCTCGGTCCCTCGGCATATGGCCGCGCCGCGCTGGCGGTATTGGCGCGGGTCCCGGCTGCGTCGGGCTGGCGTGGCGACTGGACCGATGCACGAGCCGCATTTCTGGCGGGCCTGCGTGCGTGGGGCGCGGCGCCCGCCTCAAGCGACGTGTGGCTGCAGCTGCCCGATCATGCCGGCAGCGAGCGTAATTCCGACATGGCGTCCGGCACGGCGCCATTGCCGCTGTCGCAAGCGATCGTGGCGCAGCTGTTCGATGCCGATGGATCACCGCGCATCCCCGCGCCCGACGGTGCGAGCCGGTCCGAAGAGGTGCGGGTCACCGTGCCTTCCCACGAGGGCTCACATGCATACTCGGTGCGCTTCTTTCCCGCCAACGCCGGAGCGGAGCTGGCCAGTCATGCGCTCGAATGCCGGCTGGCAGGAACCCGTGGCATGCCCTTCGGCACGCCCGCGCGTCTTGTCGCAGGCGATCGCTGGTATGCCGTGCTGATCTCCGAAGCCGTCGAGGGGACGACACTGGTCCGGCAGGTGGCGGACGCCCCCGAAGCTCTCCATGCCATCGATCCTGCCTCCTACACGCGAGCGCTGCTGCGTGCCCTATTGGCCAGTCCGTATGACGACGACGCCGATAACTACGTGCTGGAGCAGGGCGCCGGTGGTGCGCCGGCTCTGCGCCGCACAGGCCCGGAGCGGGCGTTTCCCGGCGGGGCGCATTGGCCGCCCGCGCAGGACAAAGGGGGCGCAAGCGTGCTCTATTGCCTGGACCAGATGATGGCGCCGCTGGATCGGGACGCGGTCGCCGCGTTGCGCGGCCTGCGGCCACACCGCCTGGTCGCGGCATGGATGGACGATGTCGCGCAGCTACGGCGCTTGCAGCGCTCGTTGTTCTCCGCCGAGGAGATCGCCGCCGCGTTCCGGTCCGGCGAGCGGCCGATGTTGCTGACGACGCTCGCCGATCCGCAGGCCCGCCATCCACTGCTGATGCGGTTGACGACGATCCATGGACTGGCAAACCTTGCCGCTCGCCATGGCGTGGTGCTGACCGGGATGGACCTGCTCAAGGCCGTGCGTCCCGACCTGGCGGGGCATTATCTCGAAGCATTCGTTCGCTACCCCGCCGGCTCTGGGGGCGGCGCATCCGCGTTGGCCGCACGCATGGCGTGGGCCGGCAACCGGAGTCGCCCGGCAAAGCCTCAGCTTCTCGGAAGCACCTTGCACAGTGCCGCGATACCCGTCACCGACGCCCCGCGACATCGGGCCGTGACGTGCGGTGACGTCGATGCATCGATCCATGCGGAGCGCCAGCTTCTCGGGGTGGAGGGATTCGATGCGGAAGACGGCGCTGACGCGAATTTTCCGCGACCCTACCGCTACGGCGTGGGGGGCGAGCCGCTTGCCCACGGGAACCGGGATGCGAATCGCCAGCGCCGGCGGCCGGACAACCTGGAACGCCTGACGATCGCTGTGCTGCAGGGCGAGCCCCACGCGCACGACCGCTTTGCCTCGCTGGACCCGGTGCAGCGCACGGCCATCGTGAGCTTCTGCGCGGATGCGATCCTCGCCGGCGCGCTTCGGCTCACCGAGCAGGAGGGGCGGCGCCTGCTTGCCGCGCTGGCCGGCACGCCAGTGACCGGCCTCGACTTACGCGCTTTTGGCCGGGCCGTCGACGACGGCATGTTGGGCGACCTGCTGACTGGCGCGGGTGCCAGCCTTCGTCTGCTCGACCTGAGCGGATGCGCGCGGCTGACGCCCGAGTCCCTCGCACTGGTCGAGAAACATGCCGGGGACCTGACTCACCTCGCCATGCGCGGCATGCCATTCACCGAGCTGGCGCCGACGGTCCTGCCGTTGCCTCTGATGCCGATGGCGGCGGCCATCTCCAGTGCGCCGGACGAATGGGCATTGCCGCGCCTCGAGCATCTCGACCTGCGCGGTAGCGGTCTGCTGCGGCGAATCCGGTTCAATGCGCCGGCGCTGGCCGTGCTGGACCTGGCCGATTGTTCGTCGCTGCGGGAGGTCGCGGTCCACTCCAACCAATTGCGCGAACTGAACCTGACGGGTTGTGCGGCGCTGGACGAGCCCATGCTCGTCAACATGATCGGCCTTGGCGAGCGACTGGACAGGGTATGCCTGACCGGCTGCACGGGGCTGCGCCATGTGCCCTGGCGTGAGCGATATCCGTGGCTGCTCGACTTCAGCTGGAATCAATGGACCGGCCCGGAGATCGCGGCGCTCGATAACCTGTTGCAGCAGGCCATGGGCCACGATGAGCGACCCTTTGCGCCGCGGGCCCGCTTTCTGGTGCGTGAGGCCATCCAGGCCAGAGCGCGGGCCATCGATGCGCTGCGCCGGTTCAGCGCAAGAAAGGACGTGCCGTCAGCGCTGCGCGCCGAGGCCGCCGAGGCAGCGCGGCAGGGCATGACAATCCAGGACCCGCGTATTGCCGACGCCCTCGATGCGCTGTCGGCACAGTCGGATGACACCGGGACGCTCATGATGGGCGCGATGCTGAGGTGCCTGGAGACGGAAACCGATGTCCGTCAGCTCGGCTTCGCCGTGCAAACGGCGAGGCGCCTGCTGGCGCTGCCGTCGCCTGCGCGGATTGCCCGGTGGATGGAACCGGAATGACCCGCATGCGCGGCGCTACGGCGACGGCGGCCGGGCCGGCGCTTGGGCCGCCGGCGCCGGTTCGGTCGCACGCGGTCGCAGCGCCTCGAGTATCTCCATCGGGATCGGGAACACGATGGTGGTGCTGCGGTCGCCGGCCACCTGCGTCAGCGTCTGCAGATAGCGCAACTGCATCGCCTGCGGCTGGCGCGCCAGCATGATGGCGGCATCCAGCAGTGTCTGCGACGCCTGCAGTTCGCCCTCGGCGTGGATCACCTTGGCCCGCCGCTCGCGCTCCGCTTCGGCTTGCCGCGCGATGGCGCGCACCATCGATTCGTTCAGGTCCACGTGCTTGATCTCGACATTGGACACCTTGATGCCCCACGCATCGGTCTGGGCGTCCAGCACCTTCTGGATATCGAGATTGAGCTTCTCGCGCTCCGACAGCATTTCATCCAGGTCATGCTTGCCCAGCACCGCGCGCAGCGTCGTCTGGGCGAGCTGGCTGGTGGCCTCCAGGAAATTGGCGACCTGGATGATGGCGTTCTCGGGATCGACCACCCGGAAGTACACGACCGCATTGACCTTGACGGACACGTTGTCGCGCGAGATCACGTCCTGCGCGGGCACGTCCATCACCACGGTGCGCAGGTCCACCCGCACCATCTGCTGGATAACCGGCAGCACCAGCACCAGCCCCGGGCCCTTGACGCGCCAGAAGCGGCCCAGCATGAAAACCACGCCGCGCTCGTATTCCCGCAGCACCCGGATGGCCGAGATGATGAGCAGGGCTAGCAGAAAGAGCAGGGTGCCGGCACCGACGCTGAAAAACATATTGACTCTCCTTGTCGCGGGTCGCTGATGGGTTAGGGGGTGGTGGAGGTGCGGTCCGGCGATGCGGGATCGGCCGGCGTTGAATCGGCATGCGGCGGTTCGGCGGCAGGCTCGTCCATCGGCTCGACCCGCAGCACCAGGCCTTCGCGACCGATGACCCGCACGGCATCGCCTTCCCGTAACGGCGTGGCGCCGCTGACCCGCCAGCGCTCACCCTGGACCTCCGCCCATTGCGCATCGAGCATGCGGCCGCTATTGCCGACCAGCCTGGTCTGCCGGATCACGTCGGGCCGGCGGCGGGCCTGCAGTGCCGCGGCGGATATCCCGAAGCTCAATGCGGCCGCGCCCACGGTCAACGTGGCGACCAGCCACAGCGGCACGCCGTAGCCCGGCACATCGGTATCGATCAGCATGACCGCGCCGAGCGCAAAGGCAACGATGCCGCCCAGTCCCAGCACGCCGAAGCTGGGCAGGTAGGCCTCCGCCACCATGCAACCGATGCCGAGCGCGAGCAGCGCCAGTCCCGCGTAGTTGACCGGCAGCATCTGCAATGCGAACAGCCCGAGCAGCAGGCAGATTGCGCCGGCCACGCCGGGCAGCACCATGCCGGGCGTCGAGAATTCGAAGATCAGCCCGTAGATGCCGATCATCATCAGGATGAGCGCGACGCTGGGCTCGGTCAGCACGGCCAGCAGCTGGTAGCGCCAGTCCGGTTCGACGTTCACCACTGGCGCGGTGGCCGTACGCAGCGTGCGCTGCGCGCCGGCCACGGTGACCGTGCGGCCATCGACGGCGCGCAGCAGCGCTGGCACATCGTTCGCCACCAGATCGACGACCCGCTGCGCCAGCGCCTCCTCGGCCGACAGGCTCACCGCCTCGCGCACCGCGCGCTCGGCCCATTCGGCATTGCGGCCCCGCAACTGCGCCAGCCCGCGGATATAGGCGGCGGCATCGTGAAGCTGCTTCCGCTCAAGCACATCACCCTGGACGGGCGGCGCGCTGGCGCCGGCATCGGAGGCCGCGCCACGCTTTTCGGATCGCTCCGGCCCGCCCAGGCCGATCCTGACAGGGCTGGCCGCGCCCAGGTTGGTGCCGGGCGTCATGGCGGCCAGATGGCTGGCGTACAGGATGAACGTGCCGGCGCTGGCGGCCCGGGCGCCACCGGGATGGACATAGGTGACCACCGGCACGGGACTGGTCAGGATCTGCTGCACGATCGTGCGCATCGACGGGTCCAGGCCGCCTGGCGTGTCCATCTTCAGCACGATCAGCTGCGCGCCGGCGCTCTGGGCGCGCGCCACGGCGCGCTGGACGAAGCGCGCGCTGGCCGGCCCGATCGCGCCCTCCACCGGCACCACGTAGACCGGCGCCGCGCCGGATTGCGCCAACGCGGGGAATGGCCGGGCCAGCAAGGCAAGCGCGGCCAGCATGAGCAGCAGCGGGACGGTGGCTGGCCACCATCGGAGAACGGGCGGGACAGTCATGGCGTGAAGCCGGCGATTGCTCGCCGGCTAGTGCGAGGAAACAGGGCCGCAACCTCTTGCAACCTCTTCAGTGTAGTCGAGACGGCACGTCGTACCCTTTGTCAGGTCCCCCGGGCGAGCCGGCACGGACGACGCGGCGCCGTTCCGTACCGTCAGTCCAGGGCAACCCATGTGACGCCCAGGGTCTCCTGCGGGTGCCAGGCGCCGTTTTGCCCGCACGGTTACGATAGTGGCCCTTGTCACCCGAGGGAGGCCATCGTGCCCAGCTCGCCCCTTCGACAACCGGAACTCGATGCCGACGGCGCCGCCGTCGCGGCCGCCTCGTCCGCGGGACCATGGGCCATCGCGCTGTCCGGCCTGGCCGCGCTGGCGGTGGCCATGGGCATCGGGCGCTTCGCCTTCACGCCGTTGCTGCCAATGATGCTGCACGATGGCGATGTCACGTTGCACCAGGGTGGCTGGCTGGCGACCTGGAACTACATCGGCTATTTCGCCGGCGCGGTTGCATGCATGTTCCTCCGCCTCGATGCGGCACGCATGGTGCGCTGGGGACTCGTGGCAACGGTGCTGTTGACAGCCGCCATGGCGCTGCCGGGCGGAATGGCAGCCGGCGCGCTGTGGCGGACCGCCGCGGGGGTGGCCAGTGCGGTGGTGCTGGTCTATACGACCACCTGGTGCATGCAGCGGCTCGCGGAAGCGGGACGCCCGGCGCTGGGCGGCTTCATCTTCTGCGGACCCGGGCTTGGCATCGCCATTACCGGCCTGTCCGCGTTCGCCATGGTGGCCGGCGGCTGGACCGCCGCCTGGGGCTGGGTCGCCTTTGCGGTGCTCGGATGCGTGCTGGTCGGCGCCGTCTGGCCCGTGTTCCGCCCGGCAGCCACGCGCGGCGGGGCCATCCCCGCCGCCGGTGGCCATGCCCGCCACGGCGGCCGTCTGGGCACGCAGGCGTGGGTGTTGACCGTGGCATACGGACTGGCTGGCTTCGGCTACATCATCACCGCGACCTTTCTTCCGGTGATCGCGCGGCAGGCGATGCCCGGCTCGCTGTGGGCCGACCTGTTCTGGCCGCTGTTCGGCGCCAGCGTGGCGGTCGGCGCCCTGACGGCCGTGCGCATCGGCGTCGGCCATGACAATCGCGTGCTGCTCGCGTGTGCGTATACGATGCAGGCCGTCGGCGTGGCGATCGCCGCGCTGTGGCCCACGCTGGCCGGCTTCACGGTGTCCAGCCTGCTCGCCGGGCTGCCGTTTACCGCGCTGGTGTTGTTTGCCATGCACGAGGCCCGGCGCCTGGCCGGCGACAATGCGGCGCCGCTGATCGGGCTGATGACCTCGGCCTATGCGCTGGGGCAGATCGCCGGCCCGCCGTTCGCCACGGCGCTGGTCACGCATACCGGCGGCTTCGCGGGCTCGCTGGCTGGCGCGGCCGCCGCGCTGCTCGTCGGGGCGGCGCTCTTTGTGTGGCTGCGACGCGTCGCGCCATTGGCCGGTAACGCCCCCGTCGACTGACGCCGGACTGGCGCGCATGGGTTGCCACATCGTGCGCGTGTTCGCGCAAACTGGATAGAATCGAGGGCTTCCATCGGCCATTCCCCGGGTTGGCGCCCGTCTCCACGGCCGATGCATTCCATACCAACAAGGAGCCAGCCATGCCAACCTTTCACGTTGAGATGTTCGAGGGCCGCACCATCGAACAGAAGCGCCGTTTCGTCGAGGAAATCACCCGCGTCACTTGCGAGACGCTGGGCTGCTCGGCCGGCGCGGTGGATATCATCATCAGCGACATCAAGCGCGAGAACTGGGCCACCGGCGGCGAGCTCTGGGCGGACAAGAAGTAGCCGGCATCCCCTCCGGCCGCTTCAGCCTTTGAAACGATCACGATCGCAACGATCAGAACGGAATCGTCATGCAGCATTTCGCATCGGATAACTACGCCGGCTTCTGCCCGGAATCGCTGAAGTATTTCCTCGAAGCCAACGGCAGCGGCCACGAACAGGCCTATGGCGACGACTCCTGGACCCAGAAGGTCTGCGATCGCATCCGAGACCTGTTCCAGACCGATTGCGAGGTCTTCTTCGTCTTCAATGGGACGGCGGCCAATTCGCTGGCCTTGTCGGCGTTGTGCCAGTCCTACCATTCGGTCATCTGCCACGAGCTCGCCCATATCGAGACCGACGAATGCGGCGGTCCGGAATTCTTCTCGAACGGCTCCAAGCTGCTCACCGCGCCCGGCGTCAACGGCAAGCTGACACCCGACGCCATCGAGGCGCTGGTCACGCGCCGCAGCGATATCCACTATCCCAAGCCGAAGGTGGTATCGCTGACGCAGTCCACCGAGGTGGGCACCGTCTATACCGTGGAGGAAGTGCGCGCGATCTCCGCCATCGCCAAGCGCCGCCAGCTGCGGGTGCATATGGACGGCGCACGCTTTGCCAACGCGGTGGCGTCGCTGGGCGTCCATCCGTCCGAGATCACGTGGCGCGCCGGCGTCGATGTGCTGTGCTTCGGCGGCACCAAGAACGGCCTGCCGGTCGGCGAGGCCGTGGTGTTCTTCGACCGCAAGCTGTCCGAGGACTTCGCCTACCGCGTCAAGCAGGCGGGCCAGCTGGCGTCGAAGATGCGGTTCATCTCGGCGCCGTGGCTGGGCTTGCTCGAGAACGATGTGTGGCTGGCCAATGCGCGACACGCCAACGCGATGGCGCAGCTGCTGCACGAGCGCATCTCCAGCATTCCCGGCGTGCGCATCATGTTTCCGACGCAGGCCAACGCGGTATTCGCCGAGTTGCCGTTGCCTGCGATCGACGCGCTGCGCGCGCGGGGCTGGCGCTTCTACACGTTCATCGGCGCCGGTGGCTGCCGTTTCATGTGCGCATGGGACCTGCGGCCCGAGACCGTCGAGGCGCTGGCCGCCGACATGCGCGAGGTCTGCGCCCGTTGATGCTCCAACCGGCCAGGCCCGAGTGCCGGCCCCACCGATGAGGTGTCCACCATGTCTTCGTTCCAATATTGCCCGCATTGCGGGCACGCGCTGACGGCGCTGCCACTGTCCGGGCGCGAGCGCATGGCCTGCGTGCAGGATGGCTGTGGCTTCGTGCAATGGGACAACCCGCTGCCCGTGCTGGCCGCGGTGGTCGAATACGACGGCAGGCTGCTGCTCGCGCGTAACGCGGCGTGGCCCGCCCATATGTTCGCGCTGGTCACCGGTTTCCTCGAACGCGGCGAAACGCCCGAGGACGGCGTGGCCCGGGAGCTGAAGGAGGAAACCAATCTCGACGCCGAAACGGTGTCGCTGATCGGCGTCTACGAGTTCATGCGCAAGAACGAGCTGATCATCGCCTACCATGTGCGCGCCTCCGGCACCATCGTGCTGTCGGAAGAGCTGGCCGATTACAAGCTCGTCGCGCCGGAAAAGATGCGGATCTGGAGCGCTGGCACCGGCTTCGCCGTGGCAGACTGGTTGGAAGCGCGCGGCTACCCGGTTCGCTTCTTCGACCGGCAGACCGGGCAGGACATCCCCGACCCACGCCGCCCGTGGCAGCCGCTTCCCGCCGACGCGACGTTACAATATCGCCCGTAGAGCCCCCAGGGGCTTGCGGTCCCCCGGCGAATCATCGCCATACCAAGGAAGAGACAATGGAGTTTCAGAAGGAAGTGGACGCACGCGGCCTCAACTGCCCGCTGCCCATCCTGCGTACCAAGAAGGCCCTGGCCGACATGGCCAGCGGGGAAGTGCTGAAGGTGCTGGCCACCGATCCGGGCGCCACGCGCGACTTCCAGGCGTTTGCCAAGCAGACCGGCAACGAACTGCTGTCGCACCAGGAAGTCGACAAGGTGTTCGTGTTTTATATGAAGCGGCGGTGATTGGGGTGTGGGGCTCCGGCTGATGCCGGACTACCCTCCCTACCCCAATACCGCTTCCGCCCTTACAGCATCTTCTCCCGCAGATACGCCCCGAATTCATCCTTCACCTCGGGATGCTTGAGGGCGAACTCCACGGTGGCCTTCAGGTAGCCCAGCTTGCTGCCGCAGTCGTAACGCACGCCCTGGTAGCGATAGGCCAGCACCTGTTCCTGGCCCAGCAGCGACTGGATCGCGTCGGTCAGCTGGAACTCGCCGCCGGCGCCCGGCTTCAGGTTGCGGATATGCTCGAAGATGCGCGGCGTCAGGATATAGCGGCCCACCACGCCAAGGTTCGACGGCGCATTCTCGGGCTCCGGCTTCTCGACGATGCCCGCGACCTTGATCACGCCTTCGTCCCACTCGCGGCCATCCACCACGCCGTAAGATTTACTCTGCTCGGGTGAAATTTCTTCCACTCCGAGAATCGAGTTGTGGTAGTGATTGTAAAGATCCACCATCTGCTTCATCACCGGCGGCTGCCCGTCGAGCAGGTCGTCGGCCAGCATCACGGCGAACGGCGTGTCGCCCACCAGCTTCTCGGCGCACAGCACGGCATGGCCAAGCCCCAGTGCCTCGGGCTGGCGCACGTAGAAGCATTCGACGTGCGACGGCTTGATCGAGCGCACGACTTCCAGCAGCGCCTGCTTGTTCTTCGCTTCGAGCTCGACCTCGAGTTCATAGGCCTTGTCGAAATGGTCCTCGATGGCGCGCTTGGAGCGGCCCGTGACGAAGATCATCTCGGTAATGCCAGCGGCCATCGCCTCTTCGACCGCATACTGGATCAAAGGCTTGTCCACCACGGGCAGCATTTCCTTCGGGCTCGCCTTGGTGGCGGGCAGGAAACGTGTGCCGAGCCCGGCTACGGGGAATACGGCCTTGGTGACGCGGGTTTCCATAAGAGAGGCTCCTTGTAAGAGTTTTGTCGTTAGCCTTGCCGTAAAGCAAGGCGCATGCCCTGATTCGTCGCCCCTGTCAACGGTCTTTCACCGCGGCGCTTCGCGCCTTACGCCGGAAGCCGTTGCAACTGATCTTGCAGTTTGGCGAGCGTCCGTTCGAACTCGGCCAGACGCTGCGTTTCCTGTTCGACCACCGCCGCCGGAGCCTTGGCGACGAAGCTTTCATTCGACAGCTTGCCGCGCGCCTTGGCGATCTCGCCGCCGATGCGCTGAATTTCCTTGCCGAGCCGCGCGCGTTCAGCCGCGACATCGATCTCGATCTTCAGCAGCAGACGGGTGTCCCCGACGATCGCCACCGGCGCACCGGCGCCTTCCTGCATCAGGGCCTGCTCGTCTTCGAAGACCCGGACCTCGGAAAGTTTCGCGAGCGCCTGGATATAGCCCTTGGCGGCGGCGAGGAATTGGCCATCGCCATGCGCGTACAGCGGAATGCGCTGCGCCGGCGAGATATTCATTTCGCCGCGCAGATTGCGGCAGGCATCGACCATCGCCTTGAGCTTGCCCATCCACGCTTCGGCGTTCTCGTCGATCTTGGCGGCGGCCGCCAGCGGATACGGCTGCAGCGCGATCGATTCGCTGCCATCGCCCTTGGCGCGGCCGGCCAGCGGCCCGACTTTCTGCCACAGTTCCTCGGTGATGAACGGGATGATCGGATGCGCGAGACGCAGCACGGTCTCCAGCACGCGCAGCAGCGTGCGGCGCGTGGCGCGCTGCTGGGCCGGCGTGCCGTTCTGGATCTGCACCTTGGCCAGTTCCAGATACCAGTCGCAGTACTCGTCCCAGACGAACTTGTAGATCGCGCTGGCGATATTGTCGAAGCGATATTCGGCAAAGCCCTTGTCGACCTCGGCCTCGACCCGCTGCAGCAGCGACACGATCCAGCGATCGGCCTGCGAGAAGTCGAGGTAGCCGTCGGGACCGCAATCCTGGTTGCACGGACCCATGCCGCAGTCGTGCCCCTCGGTGTTCATCAGCACGAAACGGGTGGCGTTCCACAGCTTGTTGCAGAAGTTGCGATAGCCCTCGCAGCGGCCGGTGTCGAAGTTGACGTTGCGGCCTAGCGTGGCGAGCGACGCGAACGTGAAGCGAAGCGCGTCGGCGCCGAAGGCCGGGATGCCGTCGGGAAATTCCTTGCGGGTCTTGGCTTCGATCTTCGGTGCGTCCTTCGGGCGGCGCAGGCCGGTGGTCCGCTTTTTCAGCAGTTCGGGCAGTTCGATGCCGTCGATCAGGTCGACCGGGTCAAGCGTGTTGCCCTCCGACTTGCTCATTTTCTTGCCTTCGAAGTCGCGCACCAGTCCATGCACGTACACGTCGCGGAACGGCACCTTGCCCGTGAAGTGCTTGGTCATCATGACCATGCGCGCGACCCAGAAGAAGATGATGTCGTAGCCGGTGACCAGCACCGACGACGGCAGGAAGTGGCGCAGTTCGGGCGTCTCTTCCGGCCAGCCCAGCGAGGAGAAGGGCACGAGCGCCGACGAGAACCAGGTGTCCAGCACGTCGTCGTCGCGGCGCAGGCTGCCGTGGTAGNGGGCGTCTCTTCCGGCCAGCCCAGCGAGGAGAAGGGCACGAGCGCCGACGAGAACCAGGTGTCCAGCACGTCGTCGTCGCGGCGCAGGCTGCCGCGCCTGCGCGCGGGCCTCTTCCTCGGTGCGGCCGACATAGCAGTTGCCCGCCTCGTCGTACCAGGCCGGAATCTGGTGCCCCCACCACAGCTGGCGCGAGATGCACCAGTCCTGGATATTGGCCAGCCACTGGTTGTAGGTGCTGACCCAGTTCTCGGGGATCAGTCGGATCTCGCCGTTCTTCACTGCATCGAGCGCGACTTCGGCGATCGAGCGGCCGGGATGGAAGGTGCCCTCGGGCGCGGGCTTGCTCATCGCGACGAACCACTGGTCAGTCAGCATCGGCTCGATCACGCTGCCGGTGCGCTCGCTGCGCGGCGTCATCAGCTTGTGCTTGCGCACCTCGGCCAGCAGCCCCTGCGCATCCAGGTCGGCGACGATGCGTTTGCGCGCCTCGAAGCGGTCCAGGCCGACATACTGCGCGGGCGCCCCCGGCGCGATCTTCGCGTCGAGCGTCAGGATGGACAGTTGCGGCAGCTGGTGCCGCTGCCCCACCGCGTAGTCGTTGAAGTCGTGGCCCGGCGTGACCTTGACCACGCCCGTGCCGAACTCACGGTCGACGTAGTCGTCGGCGATGATGGGGATGTCGCGGCCGGTCAGCGGCAGGTGTACGCGCTGCCCGATCAGGTGCGCGTAGCGCTCGTCCTCGGGATGGACCATCAGCGCGACGTCGCCCAGCATGGTCTCGGGACGCGTGGTCGCCACCGTCATGTGGGTGAGGCCGGTCTTCGTGTCCGGCTGCAGCAGCGGATACCGGATGTGCCACAGCGAGCCATCTTCCTCGACGCTGTCCACTTCCAGGTCGGACACCGCTGTGCCCAGCACCGGGTCCCAGTTGACCAGCCGCTTGCCGCGATAGATCAGGCCCTGCTCGTACAGCCGCACGAATACCTCGGTGACCACGCGGGACATCTTCGGGTCCATCGTGAAGTATTCCCGGCTCCAGTCGATCGACGCTCCCATGCGCCGCACCTGGCGCGTGATGGTGGAACCCGACTCCTCCTTCCACGCCCACACCTTGTCGACGAAGGCCTCGCGCCCGAGGTCGTGGCGCGACACGCCCTGCGCATCGAGCTGGCGCTCGACCACGATCTGGGTCGCGATGCCGGCATGGTCTGTGCCCGGCACCCACAGCGTGTTGGCGCCCATCATGCGCGCGTGGCGCGCCAGTCCGTCCATGATGGTCTGGTTGAACGCATGGCCCATGTGCAGCGTGCCCGTGACGTTGGGCGGCGGCAGCTGAATGGCGAAGTCCGGCCGGTTCGGGTCGAAAGTGGGCTTCGCGATGCCGCGCTGCTCCCACTCTGGGCCCCATTTCGCCTCGATGGCGGAGGGTTCGAAGCTTTTGGCAAGGGACTGGTCTTGGGCGGTCATGCTGTGGGGTTTCGGTCGTGCGTTTGTCTGCGGGTAACGGATGGACGGCAGGCGGGCGGAGGGTCCGGGATGTTCCCGGCAGGCCTCGCGAAATGCCCGGCGCCGCCGCTCCGGCCGCGGCCTGGAGCGCGCCGGCAGGCGCGATCTAACGAAGGTAAGCCCTAAATTATAGGGGAGCCAGCCAGACCATGCCCAGTTTTCGCCCCACGCCGGCGCGCTTGCGCCGGGCGCCCGGAATGGGGCCGGAGGCAAGTATGGCGTTTCCGCCAGCCGCGATGCGTTCGCTAGAGCACGGTTCGCGCGCGCCCAACGCCCTATCGTCGGCCGATGCATGCATCGACGGACGAGGACGGCCAGTTGGCCGGCCGCGGCGATGCGCGGAGCGAAAATATGACAGACGACGAACTGAAGCAGGAAGTCGCGGGCGGGACGGGGCTGGCCCCGCTGCTGCTGCGTTTGCGCCGCGCGCCGGTTCGCGCGCGGGGACGGGTTACCTTTGAACGCATCCTGGATACGACCGCCCGCCTGCTCGACGAGCATGGGGTGGAGCGGATCTCGACCAACCTGATCGCGAGCCGGGCAGGCGTCAACATCGCCACGCTGTACAAGTATTTCCCCAACAAGCTGTCGGTGATCAACGCGCTGTTCGAGCACCAGATGCGCCAGCGGGTGGCCGACGCGCTGGCCAGGCTGCCGGCGCCCGCGGCCACCGGCGACTGGCGCGTCGCGCTGGACGCCGTGGTCGATGGTCTGGCCGCCGCGCGCAGCCGCCAGCCGGGCAATGGCGCGCTGCGCCGAGCGATGCTGTCGTCGCCCGAGCTGCGGCACATCCACGATGCGATGAGCCGGGAAGTGGCCGCGATGCTGGCTCAGTGGATCAGCCAGGGCCAGCGTGTCGACGCGGCCAGGGCGCAGCGGATGGCGCGCTGCGCCGTCGAGATGCTGTCGGCCCTGCTCGATCTTGCAGAGGGTGAGGACGAGGAGGAACGTGCCCGCCTGCATGGCGAGGCCAGCGGCGCGCTGAAGGCGTATCTGGCGCCCTGCTTCGAGGGTTGAAGGCGGTGCGCAGGCACGCGGTCGGCGAAGGCCGGCAGCGGGGCGGGGCGCGGGGCAGGGCCGTTATAATGGCCCGATTCCACAAGGCCCCGCGATGTCCGACCTGCTTGCCAACCTGAACGCCGAACAACTTGCCGCCGTCACCCTTCCCGACGAGCCGGCACTGATCCTGGCGGGGGCGGGCAGCGGCAAGACGCGGGTGCTGACCACCCGCATCGCCTGGCTGATCCAGAACGGCCGCGTATCGCCGGCCGGCATCCTGGCCGTGACCTTCACCAACAAGGCCGCCAAGGAGATGCAGACGCGGCTGTCGTCGATGCTGCCCATCAATACGCGCGGCATGTGGATCGGCACCTTCCATGGCCTGTGCAACCGCATGCTGCGCGCGCATTTCCGCGACGCCGGTCTGCCGCAGACGTTCTCGATCCTGGACTCGCAGGACCAGCTGTCGGCCATCAAGCGGCTGTTGAAGTCACTGAACGTCGACGACGAGAAGTATCCGGCGAAGAACCTGCAGTACTTCATCAACGGCGCGAAGGAGCAGGGCCTGCGGGCGGGCGATGTCGAGGCCAACGACGACTTCAACCGCCGCTTCGTTGATCTGTACGCCGCCTACGACGAGCAGTGCCAGCGCGAGGGCGTGGTCGACTTCGCCGAGCTGCTGCTGCGCTGCTACGAGCTGCTGCGCTACAACGACGCCATCCGGCAGCACTATCAGCATCGCTTTCGTCATGTGCTGATCGACGAGTTCCAGGACACCAACGTGCTGCAGTACCAGTGGCTGAAGATGCTGGCCGGATGGGGCACGCCCGCGCCGGCCGCCGTATTCGCGGTAGGCGACGACGACCAGAGCATCTACGCGTTTCGCGGCGCCAATGTCGGCAATATGCGCGACTTCGAGCACGAGTTCCATGTGCGCCATCTGATCAAGCTGGAGCAGAACTACCGCTCGCACGGCCATATCCTCGACTCGGCCAACCATCTGATCGCGCATAACGCCCGACGGCTGGGCAAGAACCTGCGTACCGATGCCGGTCATGGCGAGCCGGTGCGCGTCTATCAGGCCGGTACCGATGGCCAGGAGGCGTCGTGGCTGGTGGAGGAAATCCGCGACCAGATTGCTCAGGGCGCCAGCCGCAGCGAAATCGCCATTCTCTATCGTAGCAACGCGCAATCGCGGGTGATCGAGCACGCGCTGTTTTCGTCGGGCATCCCGTACCGCGTGTATGGCGGCCTGCGCTTCTTCGAACGGGCCGAGGTCAAGCACGCGCTCGCGTATCTGCAGTTGCTGGAGAACCCGCGCAACGACGCCGCGTTCGCGCGCGTGGTCAACTTCCCGACGCGCGGCATCGGCGCGCGTTCGATCGAGGCGCTGCAGGACGCGGCGCGGCAGTACGGCTGCTCGCTGTCCGAGGCGGTGGCCTATGTGCCGGGCGCCGCGGGCAGCAAGCTCGCGGGTTTCGTGCGGCTGATCGACCAGATGCGCTTCGAGACGCGGCAGATGACGCTGGCCGAGACGGTCGAGTACGTGACCAATACCAGCGGCCTGATCACGCACTACCAGTCCGAGAAGGAAGGTCAGGACCGCATCGAGAACCTGCAGGAACTGGTCACCGCCGCGCAGGCCTTCGTGGTCGAGGAGGGCTACGGGCTCGACGCGGCGGCCAACGCGATTCCGGTCAGCCGTGGCCTGGACCGGCCACTGCCGGCGCTGGCCGAAGGCGACCAGTCGCAACAACTGCTCGATCCGGAAGCGCTTCCCGAGGTCATGACGCCGCTGGTCGCCTTCCTCACGCATGCGTCGCTGGAGGCGGGCGACAACCAGGCCCAGGCGGGGCAGGATGCGGTGCAGATGATGACCGTGCACGCGGCCAAGGGCCTGGAATTCAACGTGGTGTTCATCACCGGGCTGGAAGAGGGCCTGTTCCCGCACGAGAACAGCATGCTCGACGTCGATGGCCTGGAAGAAGAACGGCGGCTGATGTACGTCGCCATCACGCGGGCGCGCGAGCGGCTGTACCTGTCGTACGCGCAGAGCCGCGTGCTGCATGGCCAGGTGCGCTACCACATCCGCTCCCGCTTCTTCGACGAACTGCCGGAAGGTGCGCTGAAGTGGCTGACACCGCCCGCGCAGAGCTTCGGCCAGCAACGGCGCCAATCGTCCGAGAGCGCGTGGGGCCGCGACTGGTTCAAGCGTGCGGAGGATGTGCCGTATTCGGGCACGCGTCCGACCGGCGGCATGGATACCGGCAACGGCTACGCGGACCAGAAACGCCAGGCGTCATCCGGCTGGCGCATCGGCCAGCAGGTATTCCACAACAAGTTCGGGGAAGGCAAGATCACCGCGCTGGAAGGCGAGGGCGCGGATGCGCGGGCCAATATCCAGTTCAAGCGGCATGGCGCCAAGTGGCTGGCGCTGGCGGTGGCGAAGCTGGATGCGATCGACTGACCCCTCCCCTCTCCCGCAAAGCGGGAGAGGGGCCGGGGGTGAGGGCAATCACAGCGAACCCCCCCCCGATAAGACGCCCTCACACCACCTGCTGCCCCTCGCCCGCCCCATTCCCCGGCGGCGCCACATTGAAGCAGCCGCGATAGGTGGCATAGAACGAGCAGTACAGCACCGCAAGCATCAGCAGCGAATACGGCGTCACCAGGAACGACAGGATGCTTTCCGCGCCGAACGCGCTGAAGATCGCTTCGAGGAAGAAGGGCACCGCCACCATCAGCATCGCGAACAGCAGTGCATAAGTGAAGAACGCGCCGCGGTTGCGCCAGCATGCGGTCCAGCTGAAGAACAGCGCCTTGACCGGTGGCACGCCATGCCATGCCGACAGCAGCGGCGCGAACCAGAACATCATCGCGATCGGTGTGTACAGCGCCGCGCCGACCAGCAGTGCGTAGTACAGCTGGCGCACGGCTTCCTCGGTGGGCGCCTCCTCCTTCAGCAGGATCGGCACCAGCGCGCGCATATCGACCAGGCTGCCGGCGATCAGGCTGAGCAGGAACACCAGCCCCGCGTAGATCCCCCCGAGCATCAGCAGATGCCGCGTGGCCTGCTTGCCGTTGCTGCGAAAGCCGGCCAACAGCACGGCAGGCATCACGCGCCGGTTCTGGATGACCTCGCGGCACGCGGTCATGATGCCGACCGAGATGCCCGGTGTGACGACCAGCAGCGCGATGATGCCGATCAGCGGAATGAAGATGGCAATCTGCGCCGCGATCAGGTAGATGAACAGCAGCATCAGGAAGGTCAGCGGGTTCTTGCGGAACAGCCACAGTCCCTGTCGGAACCACACGTAGCCTTCCTTGGCGGAAACTTCCAATAGTTGCATGACGAATCGGGTCCGGCGAATCAGGTCCAGGGGAGCGCCGTCGCGGCGATGCGCCGGCGCAGGATGCGTTCGAAATGGCCGGGGTCATGCGGCTGCAGCATGTCGGCCTCGCGCGGCAGGTGGAAGTCCCATAGCCGCGACACCCAGAAGCGCAACGCGCCGGCGCGCAGCATGTCCTGCCAGTGCCGCGCCTCGACCGCATCGAGCGGCCTGACCGCATGATAGGCCCGCAACAGCGCCGTCGCGCGGCCCGCGTCCAGTTCGCCGCTGGCCATGTCGATGCACCAGTCGTTGACCGTGACGGCCAGGTCGAACAGCCACTTGTCGTCGCCGGCGAAATAGAAATCGAAGAAGCCGCCCAGCCGCCACCGGCCATCTCCGGCGTCCTCGAACAGCACGTTGTCGCGGAACAGGTCGCAGTGGCACGGGCCGCCCGGCAGCGCCGCGTAATCCTCGCCGCCAAAAAATGCACCCTGGTACGCGATCTCCGACCGCAGCAATTCGCGCTGCCCGGCATCGAGGAAGGGCGCGATCTCGCCCTCGGTGGCGCGCCACCACGGCAGGCTGCGCAGGTTCGGCTGCTGGCGTTCATAACCACGGCCCGCCAGGTGCATGCGCGCCAGCATGTCGCCGACCTCGGCGCATTGCTGCGCGTTCGGCGCGAGCTGCGAACTGCCGGGCAGGCGCGTGACGAGCGTGGCCGGCTTGTCCTTCAGCGCGCGCAGGATCTGGCCGTCGCGCGCCGGAATCGGCGCCGGCACGCGAATGCCCCGTTCGGCCAGATGCGCCATCAGGTGCAGGTAGTACGGCAGCTGATCGAACGACAGGCGCTCGAAAATGGTCAGCACGTAGTCGTGGAGCTGGCCGTCTCGCTCGGTCGTCACGAAGAAGTTGCTGTTCTCGATGCCGGTGGGAATACCGCGCAGTTCGCGCAACGTTCCGATATCGTAATCAAGCAGCCAGTGCGCGATCTCGTCGTGCGAGACCGTGGTGAATACAGCCATACTGTCGTCTGGTTTGAAGCGGGGGCGCCGGTGCGCCAGCCGCAAGGGCCGGCCGCACGGGCCGTGGATTGGGGATGCCCGGCATGACGCCGGGCGGCCTTCGCATGATACCGGCGCGAGCCGGCGGCAATGCGCC
Organism: Cupriavidus gilardii J11; assembly: GCF_007829435.1. GTDB lineage: Bacteria > Pseudomonadota > Gammaproteobacteria > Burkholderiales > Burkholderiaceae > Cupriavidus > Cupriavidus gilardii_D. The sequence continues at coordinate 147,048 of NZ_VLJN01000001.1, read as the reverse complement.
AGGCGGGCAGTGCGCACGCGATCGCTGCGCGACCGGTACGCGAAGGGCGCATGCACGGCGCCGGAGGCCGCGGCCGGCCTCCGCTGGCGCCGTTGCCGCCCGGCTAGAACTGCAGCACGCGCACCGACGGCACGCGGTTGACCTCCCGATCCCGGATGCGAGGCGAGCTGTCCTCGGGCCGGCTCATCTGGTACTGGGTACCCGCGCCCGACCGCACTTCGATATCGGCCTGCTGTCCGCGCCGGTCGCGGTACTCGCGTACCTGGGTGCCGTCCGGCTCGGTGAGCTGGAAGCTGGGCTCGCGCGGATGGTTCAACTGCGTGCGCTGGGCTGGCGCGATCGGTTGGTTGTTGATCTCGTTGAGCTCCTGCTGCGTCAACGCGCCGTTGTCTTCGGCGGCCTGCTGGGCCAGGGCCCACGGCGAGACGGTCAATGCGACCACCGCGGCGGCGGCCAGCAGGGCGCGCGTCGGGGTCCCGGGCAGGGGGTCCGGCTCGTCCGCGCGGGCGGCCGGATAGGAATGGGAGGTCATCTCGGGCTCCTGTACGGCGCGCGGACGGCTGAGCCGGCGCGCCGGGGATGGCGCCGCAACCGGTCACGACCGGCGGCGGCGAGGCGTCAGGATTGCATTCTAGCAATTCCTGCCGGCCGCAGGCCGCCTTGCGAGGCGGCCCCGGCACTTTGCCTGGCCCGAGACGACGGTTACAGATAGAACATCTCTTCCTTGGGCGGAATCGGCGCCTCGCCGCCGCGCTGCTCGTAGTAGTCGTAGACCGCTTCCAGCACTTCATGCGGCTCGTCCACGATCTTCATCAGGTCCAGATCGTGCTCGGCGATCAGGCCCATGGGCAGCAGCGTGAAACGGAACCAGTCGAGCAGCCCCTTCCAGAAGCGGCTGCCCACCATCACCACCGGTACCGCCCGCGATTTGCCGGTCTGCACCAGCGTCAGCACCTCGGCCAGTTCGTCCAGCGTGCCGAAGCCACCCGGCATCACGATGAAGGCGTCGGAGTTCTTGACGAAGGTGACCTTGCGCGTGAAGAAGTGCCGGAACCGCATGGCGATATCCTGGTACGGATTGCCTTGCTGCTCGTGCGGCAGTTCGATGTTCAGGCCCACGCTGGCGGACTTGCCGGCGTGCGCCCCCTTGTTGGCCGCCTCCATGATGCCCGGGCCGCCGCCCGAGATCACCGCGAAGCCGGCATCGGAGAACAGCCGCGCGATGTCGATGGTCTGCTGGTAGTACGGCGAGTCTTCGCGCAACCGCGCGCTGCCGTAGATCGACACCGCGGGACGGACCTCGGACAGGTACTCCGTGGCCTCGATGAACTCTGCCATAATCGTGAACATTTGCCACGAGGCACGCGCCTTCTTGGCCGTGGCGCGGTCTTCGTCCGCCAGCGCACGCAGGCTGGGAATCATCTTGCGCGGATTGGCCCGCGCCGTTTTATTTGCCGTGGCGGGCTCCGCCGGGGAAGCGGTGTCGCCGGGGCCGTCGTCGGCCGCGCTCACCGTGACGTTCACATCCATATCCGCCGCCGTCGTGATTGCCTGGCCGGCGCGGACCGCGTCCGCCATGGCGCCGCCGGCGGATTCGGTATCGGAGGCGGTGGCATCACCGCGAGCCGCGGCACCTGTCAATTTCGAGTTCATGGGAATGTCGGAAAGTCCTAAAACACTGTTGCTCGTCGATGGATCGAGCTACCTCTATCGCGCCTATCACGCGCTGCCGGATCTGCGGAATGGGGAAGGCCTGCCTACCGGGGCGATCTACGGCATGATCAATATGCTGCGCAAGCTGCGCAGCGATTACCCGGCAGAGTATAGCGCCTGCGTGTTCGACGCCAAGGGCAAGACCTTCCGCGATGTACTGTACCCCGCGTACAAGGAACACCGGCCGCCGATGCCCGACGATCTGGCGCGTCAGATCGAACCGATACATGAAGCGGTGCGCGCGCTGGGCTGGCCTATCCTGATGGTCGACGGCGTGGAAGCCGACGACGTCATCGGCACGCTGGCGAAGCAGGCGAAGGAAGAGGGCGTGCGTACCGTGGTGTCGACCGGCGACAAGGACCTGGCACAACTGGTCAACGACTGCGTGACGCTGGTCAACACGATGAGCGGCGAAGTCCTCGATCCGCCCGGCGTGGTCAGCAAGTTCGGCGTGCCGCCAGACCGCATCGTCGACTATCTGTCCTTGATCGGTGACGCGGTCGACAACGTGCCCGGCGTGCCGAAGGTCGGCCCGAAGACGGCGGTGAAGTGGCTGGCAGAATATGGGTCACTGGACGGCATCATCGCCAACGCCGCGAGCATCAAGGGCGTGGTCGGGGAAAACCTGCGCAATACGCTGGACTGGCTGCCGCAGGCGCGCGAGCTGGTCACCGTGAAGACCGACTGCGATCTGTCGTCCGCGATCGCCGACTTCCATGCCTTGCGTGACCACGGCGAAGACAAGGACAAGCTCATCGCGTTTTTCTCGCGCTATGGCTTCAAGACGTGGCTGCGCGAACTGACCGGCGAAAGCCTGCCGAACGCGCGGGCGCAGGCTGCCGCGGCGGACAGGCGCGGCGACGGGCAGGGCAGCCTGTTCGATGGCGCGTCCGCCAGTGGCGCGACGGCTGSCGGCGRGGKGSCGGSCGAACCGCCGCCCCCGGAGATCCGCTATGAAACCGTGGTCACGGAAGCCGCGCTGGAGGAGTGGGCACGACGCGTCGAGCGCGCCGAGCTGACCTGCATCGATACCGAAACCACGTCGCTCGATCCGATGCTGGCGCAACTGGTGGGCATCTCGTTGTCGGTGGAGCCGGGCATTGCATGCTATATCCCCGTGGCGCACCAGGGTCCGGATGTCGCCGGTCTCGATGGCCGCGGCCAGCTTCCGCGCGATCATGTGCTGGCGCGGCTGCGGGCGTGGCTGGAAGATCCGGCGCGCGGCAAGGTCGGCCAGCATCTCAAGTACGACGCGCATGTGTTCGCCAATCACGGCATCGCTCTGCGCGGCATCCGGCACGACACCATGCTGCAGAGCTATGTGCTGGCGTCGCATCGCAACCATGGCATGGACAGTCTCGCCGAGCGCCTGCTCGGGCTGAAGACCATTACGTACGAGGAAGTCTGCGGCAAGGGCGCAAAGCAGCTGTGCTTCGACCAGATCGAACTGGGTCGCGCCACCGAGTACGCCGCCGAGGATGCCGACGTGACGCTGCGCCTGCATCGCAGGATGTATCCGCAGATCGAGATGGCCAAGGGCCTGCGGTACGTGTACGAGCGTATCGAGATGCCGGTGTCGGTGGTGCTGCAGAAGATCGAGCGCAACGGCGTGCTGATCGACGCGTCGCGGCTGGCCGCGCAAAGCAACGAGCTCGGACAGCGGATGATGGCGCTGGAGCAGCAGGCCTATGACGCGGCGGGCCAGCCGTTCAATCTGGGCTCGCCCAAGCAGATCGGCGAGATCCTGTTCGGCCGGATGCAGCTGCCGGTGATCAAGAAGACCGCGAGCGGCGCGCCGTCGACCGACGAAGAGGTGCTGCAGAAGCTGGCAGAGGACTATCCGCTGCCGCGCCTGCTGCTGGACCACCGCGCGCTGTCAAAGCTCAAGTCCACCTATACCGACAAGCTGCCACGCATGGTCAATGCGCAGACTGGCCGGGTGCACACCAGCTATGGCCAGGCCACGGCGGTGACGGGCCGGCTCGCGTCGACGGAGCCGAACCTGCAGAACATTCCGGTACGCACGGAGGAGGGGCGGCGCATCCGCGAGGCGTTCATCGCGTCGCCGGGTCATGTCATCGTGTCGGCCGACTACTCGCAGATCGAGCTGCGCATCATGGCCCATATCTCTGGCGACGAGAACCTGCTGGGCGCCTTCGCGCGCGGCGAGGACATTCACCGGGCCACCGCCGCCGAGATCTTCGGCGTCGGCACGGACGCGGTGTCCAGCGAGCAGCGGCGCTATGCGAAGGTGATCAACTTCGGCCTGATCTACGGCATGAGCGCCTTCGGCCTTGCCAGCAATCTCGGCATCGAACGCGAGGCGGCCAAGCACTATATCGACCGCTACTTCATGCGCTATCCCGGCGTGGCGCGCTATATGGAGGAGACCCGGCAGATGGCGCGCGAGCAGGGCTTCGTCGAGACGGTGTTCGGGCGCAGGCTGTGGCTGCCGGACATCAATGGCGGCAACGGTCCGCGCCGCCAGGCCGCCGAGCGCGCCGCCATCAATGCGCCGATGCAGGGTACGGCGGCCGACCTGATCAAGCTGTCGATGATCGCCGTACAGGACTGGATCGAAGCGCAAGCGCTGGGCACCCGGCAGATCATGCAGGTGCACGACGAACTGGTGCTGGAGGTGCCGGAGGCCGAACTGGATCTGGTGCGCGTACGGCTGCCGGAGCTGATGTGCACGGTTGCGGAACTGCGTGTACCGCTGGTGGCAGAAGTTGGCGTGGGCGCGAACTGGGAGGAAGCGCACTAGCGGCGGCAGCGGCAGGACGCCATGCCCGCATGGCGCCTGCCTTGCCAGCGCTGCTGCCCTGCAGCAAACTGTGGCTTGAGACGCACGGCACGCATTTTGCGCCGTGCGGCGGCGTCGCTTCCGACTCTCCAACTTCCTGGCAGATATGAGCAGAGACCGCAATGACCGCAACGACCCTGATTCTCCCAACCCTTCCGGCAGGGCTCCCGCCCATCGCATCATCGTCGTCGGCGGCGGCGCCGGTGGACTGGAGCTGGTAACGCGGCTTGGCGACCGGCTCGGCAAACGCGGCGCCGCGCATATCACGCTGGTGGACCGCTCCCCCACCCATATCTGGAAACCACTGCTGCATGAAGTTGCCGCCGGCAGCATGGATCCGAATACCCATCAACTCGAATACGCCGCGCAGGCCCGCTGGCACCATTTCGAGTTCCAGCAGGGCGAACTGACCGGTGTCGATCGCGCCGCGAAGACCATCTCGGTAGCCGCTTGTGTCGACGACGAGGGAGTGGAACTGCTGCCGGCCCGCACGCTGCCGTATGACACGCTGGTGCTGGCGATCGGCTCCGTCACGCATTTCTTCGGTGTGCCCGGCGCCGAACAGCACGCCATCGCGCTGGATACCGCGGCGCAGGCGGAGCGCTTTCGCCGCCGGCTGATCTCCGCCTGCATCCGCGCGCAGAACCGGCTCAGCGCGGACGACCGCGACGGGCAGCGCGATGTCGACATCGCGATCATCGGCGCCGGTGCCACGGGTGTCGAGCTTTCCGCCGAACTGCGCAATACCGCGCAGGTACTGAACGTGTTCGGCCTGCACCAGCTCGATCCCCGCCGCGATATCCACATTCGGGTGATCGAGGCCGGCCCGCGCATCCTGCCGGCGCTGTCGGAGCGTGTCTCGAGCGAAACCGCCAAGCTGCTGCGCAAGCTGGAGATCGATGTGATGGTCGGCGAGCGCGTGACCGAGATCACGGAGCGCGAAGTGCTGACCGCCAGCGGCAAGCGGATCCCGGCCGATCTGGCCGTGTGGGCCGCGGGCATTACCGCCCCGGCGGTACTCAAGTCGCTGGACCTGCCGCTGTCCCGCATGGGCCAGATCGTCGTCAGGCCCACGCTGCAAAGCGAGGGCGATCCGGATATCTTCGCCTTCGGCGACTGCGCGAGCTGCCCGTGGATCGGCAAGGACACCACGGTGCCGCCGCGCGCGCAGGCCGCGCACCAGCAGGCCAGCTTCCTCTATCGCGCGCTGCGCGACCGGCTCGACGGCAAGCCGTTGCCGGAATTCGTCTTCAAGGACCTCGGTTCGCTGGTGTCGCTGGGCCACTTCAGCGCGGTCGGCAACCTGATGGGGGGCCTGATCGGCGGCTCGATGTTCATCGAGGGCCTGATGGCCCGGCTGATGTATTCGTCGCTATACCGGATGCACGTGATGGCGCTGCACGGGCCGCTGCGCATGGCCGTGGATACGGTCGCGCATTGGCTGCGCAGCAAGACGAGTCCACGGGTGAAGCTGCACTGAGGCCACGGGCGGCGTCACCGTGGCCCTTGCGAGCCGCAGGGCGACATCGAAAGGTCGTGCACGGTTTGCCATGTCTGCTTAAAATCGCTTCCCGGGATGCGCGGTGGGAACCGGTGCGCCCGTCTCTGGCCCGGGGTCCATACCGGACAGCGGCGCGGACAACGGCTTCCGCTGGGCGCAGCGTCGTGCAGCCAGACTGGAGATGCCCATGTTCAAGCCCGAAGTCGAAAGCCTCGTACCCGGTCAGCATTTCGACCGCCGCACCTTCGTCAAGACCGCGCTTGGCTCGGCCTTCGCCGCCGCCGCGCTGCCGGTCACCGCGCAAGCCATCAAGACCGATTTCGCCGGGCTTACCGCCGGCGAGGTCACGGTAACGTCCGGCGACTTCAAGATGCCCGTGTACCGCGCCATGCCGGAGGGCAAGACCAACCTGCCGGTGGTGCTGGTGATCAGCGAGATCTTCGGCGTGCACGAATACATCGCCGACGTCTGCCGCCGCTTCGCCAAGCAGGGCTATCTGGCCATCGCGCCGGAGCTCTTCGCACGCCAGGGCGATCCCAACAGCTTCGGCACCATCCAGCAACTGCAGCGCGAACTGATCGCCAAGGTTCCCGACAGCCAGGTGATGGGCGATCTGGACGCCGCCGTCGCCTGGGCCGGCGCCAACGGCGGCAATGTGTCCAGGCTGGGCATCACCGGCTTCTGCTGGGGCGGCCGCGTGGTGTGGCTGTATTCGGCGCACAGCCGGCAGCTGAAGGCCGGCGTGGCGTGGTACGGCCGGCTGGTCGGCGAGCCCAACCCGCTGCAGCCCCGCCATGCCGTCGATGTCGCCGACAAGCTGCACGCGCCGGTGCTCGGTCTCTACGGCGGCAAGGATGCCGGCATCCCGCTCGAAACGGTCGAGCGGATGAAGCAGGAGCTGGCCGAGGCGGACGGTCAGGCCGCGAAGGGCTCGCGCTTCGTGATCTATCCGGAGGCCGGCCATGCCTTCCATGCGGATTATCGGCCGAGTTATCGCGAGGCCGATGCAAAGGACGGGTGGAAGCGCTGTCTGGCCTGGTTCAAGGAGCATGGCGTGGCCTGATGGCGGGGTGCCGGCGCGGAAGCGCGCCCCCGGCGATCTCACTTTTACCGCGCCCTCATTGCACAACCGGCCCCGAGGTCCGTACAATGCCGGCTTTGCGCCTCTTGCAACCGTGTTGCGTTAGCGCCCGCCCCAATGGCGGACGTTAAAACAAAGCCCGACGACGCGAGAGGCGGATCCCCGGGAGCCCATCATTCAATCCACGCTCGTCTTGATCCTGCTGGCCACCGCCATTTCCGGCGTGGGCAGCATTCTGGGCGCCGCCCTGTTGTCGCTGACGGCCGCTTCGCGGCTGGTGGAGCGGATGGTCAGCTTCTCCGTCGGCGTGCTGCTGGCCACCGCGTTGCTGCATTCGCTGCCCGAAGCCTTTGCCTCCGGCGCCGATCCCCGCGCGCTGTTCGGTACGCTGCTGGCCGGCCTGCTGGGATTTTTCCTGCTTGAAAAGATCTCGCTACTGCGCCACTCGCATCACCACGAAGGGGATGGGCATCACCACCATCATGGCCACGATCGCGAGGTGGCCGGCCGCAGTGGCCTGACGATCCTGGTAGGGGATACCTTCCACAACTTCGCCGACGGCATCGTGATTGCGGCCGCCTTCCTGGCCGACCCGCATATTGGCATCGTGACCGCGCTGGCCATTGCCGCACACGAGATCCCGCAGGAAGTGGGCGACTTCATCGTGCTGCTCAATGCGGGCTTCACCAAGAGCCGCGCCTTCCTGTTCAACCTGCTGTCGAGCCTCGCGGCCGTGGTCGGCGGCCTTGTCGGCTATTTCCTGCTCGACGAGATGAGCGGCTGGATCCCCTATGTGCTGGTGATCGCGGCCAGCAGCTTCCTGTACATCGCCGTCAGCGACCTGATGCCGCAGATGCAGCGCAAGCCCCGCTGGCGCGAGTCGATCGTTCAGGTGGTGCTGGTGGCCGCCGGCATCGCCACCATCGTGTGGATGACCGACGGCGTGCACGGCGACCATGGCCATGGTGGCGCGGGGCATGCCCACGCGCACGACGACCGCGATCACCACCACGACAGCCATTGACGGCCGGCCCGCCGCCTTGCGACGGGCGTTTGCGAAGGGGCGGGAGGACTAGCGTTCGCCGGTCGCCACTGGCCGCGCCGGGTTCGCGCACCACTCGCTCCAGGAGCCGGGATACAGCGCCGCGCCGGACAGGCCCGCCACTTCGAGCGCGAGCAGGTTGTGGCACGCCGTCACGCCGGACCCACACTGCATCACCGCCTGCGACGGCGAGGTGGTGCCCAGCACGCGCTCCAATTCCGCGCGCAGCGTGGCGCCGTCCTTGAATTGGCCGTTGGCCTGCAGATTGTCCTTGAAGAAGCGGTTGACGGCGCCCGGGATATGCCCGCCGACCGGATCCAGCGTCTCGTTCTCGCCGCGGAAGCGGTCCGGCGCACGTGCATCGACCACCAGTCGCTCGCGCCGGTCGAGGTTGTCCATCAGCAGTTCGGCGTCGACGGTGTCGACCAGCGATGGCCGCCGGGTCAGGTGGCCGCCGCCCTCGGGCTCGTCGGGTTTGCCGCTGTCCAGCGGCAGCCCGGCCGCGATCCACGCGGGCTTGCCGCCATCCAGCACGGCCACCGCCTGATGGCCTATCCAGCGCAGCAGCCACCATGCGCGCGCGGCATACATGCCGCCCTGCGCGTCGTAGACCACCACCTGCGTCTCGTCGTTGACGCCCAGGGCGCGCAGGCGCGCCGTGAAGGCGTCCGGGTCCGGCAACGGATGGCGGCCATTGGTGCCCGTCTTGGGCCCCGACAGTTCATTGTCCAGATGCAGGTAGTACGCCCCTGGCAGGTGGCTCTGGTGGTAGGCGGCACGGCCGGCGGCAGGATCGGCGAGATCGAATGAGCAGTCGATCAGCACGCTGTCGCGCGCCGGGTCCTGGCGTAGCGCCTGCAGTTCGGCGCAGGAAATCAGCGTGGTCCAGATGGGTGAGGGCATCGTTGCGGGTGAGTTGGCGCGGCGGACCGCTAAAGCCAACATGATCGCCCAAAGCGCGGCGTGGCGCCATCGGACGGCGCCGCGCCGACGTGTCAGACCTCGGGATGCACCTCCGCCTCGGCCGACTTGACCGGCGTGGCGGCGGTGGGCTGCTGGTTGGTATTCTCGCGCGCGCGGGTCAGCGTGGTGGCGATGCCGCTGGCGATGATCAGCCCCATGCCCAGCCACGACAGCCAGTTCAGCGCGTCGTTCCAGATCAGCATGCCCCAGACGCTGGAGAAGACGATGCCGGCATATTGCAGGTTGGCCGTGAGCAGCGTATTGCCACGCTTGTAGGCACGCGTCATCGCGGTCTGGCCCAGCGTGGCCAGCACCCCGATCGCCAGCAGCAGCGCGGCGCCGTACCACGTGTGCGGGCTCAGCCCGGTCAGGGCCATCCAGACAAGGCCCACGACGCTGCCCACCAGCGAGAAATAGAACACGATGCGGCCTTCCGGCTCGCCGAGCTGGCCCAGCTGGCGCACCTCGACATAGGCGAAAGCGGTGAACATGCCGGAAATCAATCCCACCAGGCCGCCGGTCAGCTGGTCCTTGCCGACCGACGGCTGCAGCAGGCAGATCACGCCCGCGAACGACATCAGGATCGCGCCGATAAGCTTGCGGTCGGCACCGCCGCCGGTGCCCGCCAGCGCGGCACCCGCACCGATGATCAGGGCGATCCATACCGGCGACATATAGTTGAGCGTCATCGCGGTGGCCAGCGGCAGCAGGCTGATCGACGTGAACCACAGCATCAGCGCGGTCACGCCGAACACGCTGCGCTTGATATGCGTTGTCATGTGGGGCGTGCGCACCGAGATGCCGGCCGAGGCCAGCATCACCCAGATGATCAGCATGCTGATCGCGCTGCGGTAGAACACGATTTCGCCAGTGGTGTACAGCCCGGATGCCAGCTTGACGCCGACCCCCATCAACGAGAACGAGAAGGCGGCGAACAGCATCCAAAGCGATTGCATGGCGGAGGGCAGGGGCGAAAGGGAAGCCGGGGTGCCGCTGACGGGCAACGGCCCGGGACACCGGTGGCGTATGACACGGCAAACCGGCGGCGAGGCGGGTGAACGCTAAGCCGCATGGGGTGCGGCGATTGTAGCAGCGCTGGTGCGTTGCACCAATGGTGCGCGAGCAACAGCCCGCTCCCCGGAGCAGGGCGCGGGTAGCAAAGCCGCTGGTCCCCCGGCGTGCGCGGGGACGACAGGGTTACGGTGGGGGAGGGGTCGCCGTCGTCCCCGCGAAAGCGGGGACCCGGCGTCTTCGACCCGGCGCAGGCGCTACAGCGTCATCGCCCGCCGATACCACTCGTGGAAGTGCTGCATGCCGTCTTCCATCGGCGACTGGTAAGGACCGACCTCGTTGTCGCCGCGCTTGAGCAGCGCCAGACGGCCGGCGTCCATCCGCTCGGCGATCTCGTCGTCCTCGATGCAGGTTTCCATATACGCGGCGCGCTCGGCCTCGACGAACTCACGCTCGAACAGCACGATTTCCTCGGGATAGTAGAACTCCACCACGTTGCGCGTCTTGCGCGGCCCCATCGGGTGCAGCGTGGACACCACCAGCACGTTCGGATACCACTCCACCATGACGTTGGGGTAGTAGGTCAGCCAGATGGCGCCGTGCTTGGGCAGCACGCCATTGTTGAAGCGCAGCACGGCGTCATGCCACTTCTGGTACGTGGGGCTGCCCGGACGCTTCAGCCCCGCGTGCAGGCCCACGGTCTGCACGCTGTGCCATTCGCCGAACTCCCACTTCAGGTCGTCGCACGACACGAAGCTGCCGAGGCCGGGATGGAATGGCACGACGTGGTAGTCCTCGAGATAGACCTCGATGAACGTCTTCCAGTTGTAGTTGCAGTCGTGCACCTCGACGTGGTCGAGCATGTAGCCGTCGAAGTTCAGGTCCTCGGCGACGCCCAGCCGCGCCAGGTCGGCGCGCACGTCGCGCTCGCCCTCGAACAGCAGGCCGTTCCAGTTCTGCAGCGGCGAACGTTTCAGATGCAGGCAGGGCTGCTCGGCGAAGTGCGGCGCGCCGAGCAGCTGGCCCTTCAGATCGTAGGTCCAGCGATGCAGCGGGCAGACGATATTGGGCGCATTGCCGCGGCCGTTCAGCATGATGGCCTGCCGGTGGCGGCATACATTGGACATCAGCTCGATGCCCTCGGTGTTGCGGACCAGGATGCGGCCCTCGTCTTCGGCCGCGAGCGCATGATAGTCGCCGACTTCGGGCACCATCAGCGCGTGGCCGACATATCCGGGGCCCTTCTTGAACAGCAGATCCAACTCTTGTTGGTGCAAGGCCTCGTCGAAGTATGTATTGACGGGCAGCTGCGTATCAGCCGGCGCAAGCTTCAGCGCGGTGCTGAGATTGGACATTATCCCCACTCCCTAAAGACAGGCGAAAGCAGTGAACAACCCAACCATCGAAATGGAAATCGATATGGGAAAGACAAAGTCAGACAACAGCGCCGAAGCGAGGTGCCCCGGATCTTGCCGACGAACCGGGGATTGTACCCCACCCCCGATATAAGGGCCTGATTTTTTTGCCTTTTTAGCGAGCTGGGGCGTGTTCCAACGCACAAATGTGATTTATAAATAACACCACCGCATGTCGACTCCTGCTGTCATCCGGCGCGACGCTCGTGCCAACGCATCGGCCGGATGCGGGGAGATTTGCCGTAAAATTCCGGTTTCCCCAATGACACCCGCTATGCCAAAGACAAACACCGTGCCGGCCGGCAACGGCGACCAGCCTTCCGCCGGCACGCCCGCCGCATCGTACGAGGCGGCCATGGCCGAACTGGAAGCACTGGTGGCCAGCATGGAAAGCGGCGCGCTGCCGCTGGAAGAGTCGCTGGCCGCCTATCGACGCGGCGCAGAACTGGTCAAGTACTGCCAGCAGATGCTCGAACGCGTCGAGCAACAGGTCAAGGTGCTCGAGGGCGACGCGCTGAAGCCCTTGGCCACGGACAACGGCGCTGGGGCGGATTTCGAATGACCGATTTCCCGCAGTGGATGCAGCAGCAGGCCTCCCGCGCCGAAGGGGCGCTGGCCTCGGCCCTGCCGCCGGCCGGGGTGCTGCCCGCGCGGCTTCACGAGGCCATGCGCTATGCCGCGCTGGGTGGCGGCAAGCGTGTGCGGCCGCTGCTGGTGCATGCCGCTGGCGAGCTGAGCGGCGCCGCGCCGCAGGCCTGCGACGCGGCGGCGTGCGCGGTGGAACTGATCCACGCCTATTCGCTGGTCCATGACGATATGCCCTGCATGGACGACGACGACCTGCGCCGGGGCCGTCCGACCGTGCACAAGGCCTACGACGAGGCCACCGCGCTGCTGGTCGGCGACGCGCTGCAGACGCAGGCTTTTGCGGTGCTGGCCGACGCGCCGGGCGTCGACGCGGCCATCCGGATCCGGCTGGTCGGCGAACTGGCGCGTGCGTCGGGCTCCTCGGGCATGGCGGGCGGACAGGCCATCGATCTGGCCCATGTGGGGCAGGCGATGTCGTTGTCCGAACTCGAAACGATGCACCGGATGAAAACCGGCGCGCTGTTGCGCGCCAGCATCCGGATGGGCGCGCTGTGCGGGCGCATCGACGACGCGCAACTGGACGCACTGGACCGCTATGCCGCGGCAGTGGGTTTGGCGTTCCAGGTGGTAGACGATATTCTGGACGTGACGGCGGACACCGCGACGCTCGGCAAGACCGCTGGCAAGGACGCCGAACACGACAAGCCCACCTATGTATCGCTGCTCGGCCTGGACCAGGCGCGCCAGCTGGCCGCCCGGCTGCGGACGGACGCGCATGAGGCGCTGGCCGGTTTCGGCGCGGCCGCGCGGCGGCTGGCCGAGCTTGCCGATCTGATCGTGCTACGCACCCATTGACAGCACGCCCGCGCGGCCGGTTGCCGTGCAACCACGAGCCGGACACAAGAATCCGGCGGCAGGACGGATATCATGACCTACGCATTGCTGAACACCATCAACGACCCCACCGACCTGCGCAAGCTGGAGCGCCGCCAGTTGACGGCGCTCGCCGACGAGCTGCGGGCCTTCGTGCTCGAATCCGTATCGCAGACGGGCGGGCATCTGTCCTCGAACCTGGGCACGGTCGAGCTCACCATCGCGCTGCACTACGTCTTCGATACGCCGGCGGATCGCGTGGTCTGGGACGTCGGCCACCAGAGCTATCCCCACAAGATCCTGACGGGCCGGCGCGACCGCATGAACACGCTGCGCCAGTGGGGCGGCATATCGGGCTTTCCGCGCCGCAGCGAGAGCGAATACGACACCTTCGGCACCGCGCACTCGTCGACCTCCATCTCGGCCGCGCTCGGGATGGCGCTGGGCGCGCGCACGCGCGGCGAGCAGCGCGTGTCGATCGCGGTGATCGGCGATGGCGCGATGACCGCGGGCATGGCGTTCGAGGCGATGAACAACGCCGGCGTGTACAAGGACCTGCCGCTGGTGGTGGTGCTGAACGACAACGACATGTCGATCTCGCCGCCGGTCGGCGCGCTGAACCGCCATCTGGCGCGGCTGCTGAGCGGCCAGTTCTATGCCGCCACCAAGAAGGGAATCGAGCGGGTGCTGTCGGTGGCGCCGCCGGTGCTCGAATTCGCCAAGCGTTTCGAGGAACATGCAAAGGGCATGGTGGTGCCGGCCACGCTGTTCGAGGAATTCGGCTTCAACTACATCGGACCGATCGACGGCCATGACCTGAACTCCCTGGTGCCGACGCTGCAGAACATCCGGCAGCGGGCGCTGGAAGGCGGCGGGCCGCAATTCCTTCATGTCGTGACGAAAAAGGGCCAGGGCTACAAGCTGGCCGAAGCCGATCCCATCCTGTATCACGGCCCCGGCAAGTTCAATCCGGCCGAGGGCATCCGTCCCGCCGCCAAGCCGGCGCGCAAGACCTATACGCAGGTGTTTGGCGAGTGGCTTTGCGATATGGCCGCCGCGGATGAGCGGCTGGTGGGCATCACGCCGGCGATGCGGGAGGGCTCCGGGCTGGTGGAGTTCGAGAAGCGCTTCCCGGACCGCTACTACGACGTCGGCATTGCCGAGCAGCATGCGGTCACCTTCGCCGGCGGCATGGCCTGCGAGGGCCTGAAGCCGGTGGTGGCGATCTACTCGACCTTCCTGCAGCGCGGCTACGACCAGTTGATCCACGACGTGGCGCTGCAAAACCTGCCGGTGGTGTTCGCTCTGGACCGCGCGGGCCTCGTCGGCGCTGACGGCGCGACCCACGCCGGCGCCTACGACATCGCCTATCTGCGCTGCATTCCGAACATGATGGTGATGACGCCCGCCGACGAAAACGAATGCCGGCAACTGCTGAGCACCGCGTTCGCGCAGGATTGCCCGACGGCAGTCCGCTATCCGCGCGGCAGCGGCGCGGGCGTGGAGACGCAACCGGACCTGACGACGCTGCCGGTGGGCAAGGGCGAGATGCGGCGCGAGAGCACGGCGCGCGCCGGCCAGCGCGTGGCGCTGCTGGCCTTCGGCTCGATGCTGTACCCGGCGCTGGCGGCGGCCGATGCATTGGACGCATCGGTGGCCAATATGCGTTTCGTCAAGCCGCTCGATGTCGAACTCGTCAAGACGCTCGCGCGCGACCACGACTTCCTCGTCACGGTTGAGGAAGGCTGCGTGATGGGTGGCGCCGGCAGCGCGGTGCTGGAGGCGCTGGCCGCGGCGGGCATCGAGATGCCTGTGCTGCAGTTGGGCCTGCCCGACCGCTTCATCGATCACGGCGATCCGGCCTTCCTGCTGTCGCAATGCGGGCTCGACGCGGCCGGAATCGCGCGTTCGATACGCGAGCGGTTCGGTCTCGGCGGTAATGCGGCCGCGGCGACGCGCGCCGCTTGAACAGGCGCAAAACGGGCGGATGAGGGCGCACGCGGGGCCTGAACGCCGCCTGGACGTGCGTGCCAACGTTGGCTAGCCCGCATGCCGGTGCGGGCGAGGCCACCCGATTTACCTTAGAATCGCAGCTTTCGTGTTCGCAGCTGCGGGCTTGCGCCGTCACGCCCAGCCCGCGGTTTCACACTCGTTGCGCGGCAAGGTGGACTGCGACAATGCCGCGACCGTAAAGGAAACCGAGGAATTCCGTATGAATGACATCAACCCGGGCTTTGTGATGCCCGACGTGCAGTCGAGCGTGGACACGCGCCAAATCCCGATCCAGCGCGTGGGCGTGCGGGGTGTGCGGTATCCGATGACGCTGCGCACGCCGCAAGGGTTGCAGCCGACCGTCGGCACCTTCGATCTGGACGTGCATCTGCCGGCCGACCAGAAGGGCACGCATATGTCGCGCTTCGTCGCGCTGCTGGAGGAGGAGCGCGAGCCGCTGGACCCGGTGTCGTTCCGCACGCTGCTGGCCAGGATGCTGGAACGCCTGGAGGCGGACGCCGGCCGCATCGAGGTCCGTTTCCCGTACTTCATCAGCAAGGTGGCGCCGGTTTCCGGCGTGGCGTCGCTGATGGACTACGAGGTCTCGCTGATCGGCGAGACGCGCGGCGGCGTGACGACCGTGTCGCTGAAGACGCTGGTGCCGGTGACCAGCCTGTGCCCGTGCTCGAAGAAGATCTCGCAATACGGCGCGCACAACCAGCGCTCGCATATCACGATGACGGTGGAGCTGGCCGCCGATCTGCCGATCGAAGCGCTGGTCCGCATGGCGGAGGAAGAGGCGTCGTGTGAACTGTGGGGACTGCTCAAGCGTCCCGACGAGAAGTACGTGACCGAACGCGCCTACGAGAATCCGAAGTTTGTCGAGGATCTGGTGCGCGACATCGCCATGCGTCTGAACGCCGACGACCGCATCGTCGCCTATGTGCTCGAAGCGGAGAATTTCGAGTCCATCCACAATCACAGCGCGTATGCGCTGATCGAGCGGGACAAGCGGGTGAGTCGGCTGGTGGCTTGAGGGGTTCTTCGGGCGGCGTAGGGCGTTGCTGTGACTGCCTCTCCCCCGCCCCTCCATTCACCGCCCCGGCAACCTCAACTCCGACAGCTCCCAGCGCGGCGTCACGCCATAGTCGTAGGCGCGCCGCCCCAGTTCCGGCGCCGCCTGCAGCCGCATCGCGCCGGCGAACGCGATCATCGCGCCGTTGTCCGTGCAGAACGCCAGATCGGGGTAGCTCACCGTTGCCCGGCGCCGCCGTGCCTGTTCATCGAGCCGCTCGCGCAGTTGCCGGTTGGCCCCGACGCCGCCGGCGACCACCAGGCGCTTGTGCCCCGTGGCCTTCAGGGCGGCCATCGACTTGGCGGCCAGCACGTCGACGATCGCATCGACGAAGGCGCGCGCGAGATTGGCGCGATCCTGCTCGCAGATATTCCCCAGCTTGCGCGACTGCGTCAGCACCGCGGTCTTCAGGCCCGCGAACGAAAAATCCAGATTGCCAGAATGCAGCATCGGCCGTGGCAGGTCGAAGGCGCCCGGTACGCCGAAGTCCGCCAGCCGGGACACTTCCGGACCGCCGGGATAGCCCAGTCCCAGCAGCTTGGCGGTCTTGTCGAACGCTTCGCCTGCCGCATCGTCGAGCGTCTCGCCGAGCAGCACGTAGTCGCCGATACCGCGCACTTCCATCAGCTGTGTGTGTCCGCCAGAGACCAGCAGCGCGACGAACGGGAACTCGGGCGGGTCCGCGGTCAACAGCGGCGACAGCAGGTGGCCTTCCAGATGGTGCACGCCCAGCATCGGCACGCCGAGCGCGAAGCCCAGCGCGTTGGCGACCGATGCGCCCACCAGCAGCGCACCGGCGAGGCCGGGTCCCTGCGTGAAGGCGATCGCATCGATATCGCGCCGCTGGCGGCCCGCTTCGTCCAGCACCTGTTCCAGCAGCGGCAGCACGCGCCGGATATGGTCGCGCGAAGCCAGCTCCGGCACCACGCCGCCATAGTCACGATGCATGGCGATCTGCGAGTGCAGCGCGTGCGACAGCAGGCCGGCGTCGGTGTCGTAGAGCGCGAGGCCGGTTTCGTCGCAGGAGGATTCGATGCCGAGAACGAGCATGGGCGGGACGACAGTAGGCAAATCAGGGCGAAATCGGGGCGGGATGCAGCGCCGCGCGGCGACTGGAAAGGCGTCGCGGCGAGGCCGCAGGGTAGCACAGCGGGCGCGTCGGCGCTTTTCGCTACAATCGCCGATTCTTCGACAGGCAGGGACGGTATGGATTCTTCACGGCAGCCGCCGGGCGGCAAGCGCTTCGACGTCGCGGTACTGGGCGCGGGCGCGGCCGGCATGATGTGCGCCGCCGTGGCCGGACAGGCCGGCGCGCACGTGGTGCTGATCGACCACGCCACGCGGATCGCCGAGAAAATCCGCATCTCGGGTGGCGGGCGCTGCAATTTCACCAATCTCCACGCGGGTCCCGCCAACTACCTGTCCAGTAATCCGCATTTCTGTCGTTCTGCGCTGGCCCGCTACACGCCGCGCGATTTCCTGGACCTGATGCGGCGTCATGGCATCGGCTGGCACGAGAAGCACCGTGGCCAATTGTTCTGCAACGACAGCGCCGAGGATGTGATTGCCATGCTCCGCGCCGAATGCGATGGCGGGCATGTCAGCTGGCGTACCGGCTGCACGGTGGAGGAAGTGCGCCGCGAAGGCGACGATTTCCTTCTGCTGACGAGCGCGGGCGCGATCCGTGCCGGTGCCTTGGTGGTGGCCACCGGTGGGCTGTCGATCCCCAAGATCGGCGCGACGGACTTCGGTTACCGCATCGCACGCCAGTTCGGCCTGCCGGTGGTCGAGACGCGGCCGGCGCTGGTGCCGCTGACCTTCGACGGCGCCGCATGGCAGCCTTTCGCGCCGCTGGCCGGGGTGTCGATGGAAGTAGACATCGCCACCGGCCGGGGCCGCGAAGCCGGCGCCTTCCGCGAGGACCTGCTATGGACGCATCGCGGCCTGTCGGGACCGGCCGTGCTGCAGATCAGCAGCTACTGGCGGCCCGCCAATCGCGATCGACCTGTTCGACGGCGAGGACGCGGTGGCGTGGTTGCTGGCGCGCAAGCACGACAGCCGCCGGCATCTGGACAATCTTCTGGCCGAACGGCTGCCGGCCCGCCTGGCGGACGCATGGTGCCGCGCGGCCGGGCTCGATGGCGGCAAACCGGTGCATGAGATGGCCGACAAGGCACTTCGCCGGCTCGGCGAGGCGCTCAATCGATGGGAGCTGGTGCCGTCCGGCACCGAGGGATATCGCAAGGCCGAGGTGACTCTGGGCGGTGTCGATACGCGCGCGCTGTCGTCGGCCACGATGATGGCCCGCGACGTCGGGAACCTCTACTTTATTGGGGAAGTCGTGGATGTAACGGGCTGGCTCGGCGGCTACAATTTCCAGTGGGCTTGGGCATCCGCCGTGGCAGCCGGGAAAGCCGTTGCGGAGAACGCACGGTCGGGCTCCGGCGCCGCCGCCCGGGGTGCACATTGACGCCGGTAAACTGGCGCCATTGACGATCGCGATGCTATACTTCAAGTCTTTGTAAAACCGCTAACTCCACTTTTTTGGCACATGACCACGATTCGCCTCAAAGAAAACGAGCCGTTTGAAGTTGCGATGCGTCGCTTCAAGCGCACCATCGAAAAGAACGGTTTGATTACCGAACTGCGGGCGCGCGAGTTTTATGAGAAGCCGACGGCGGAGCGCAAGCGCAAGAAGGCGGCGGCGGTGAAGCGCCACTATAAGCGCATTCGCAGCCAGATGCTGCCGAAGAAGCTGTACTGATCGCACCTTTCGCGTCAGCATCGAGACCCGCTGTGGGCATGGCTCCGGCGGGTTTTTGTGTTGGCTCGGCCGACAATCTCGCCGCCTTGTCCGCGGCGCATCGCCATCGCCGGTCGTTCGTGCCGGTGCCCATGCCGGGCACCGGTGTGCCACGGCCTCACCGCAAAGGATTGCCATGTCCCTGAAGCAACGTATCAACGACGACATGAAGGCCGCGATGCGCGCGCGAGAGAGCGAGCGGCTCGGCACCATCCGCCTGCTGCTGGCGGCGATCAAGCAGCGTGAAGTGGACGAGCGCATCGAATTGGACGACACCGCCGTCCTGGCCGTGATCGAAAAACTGATCAAGCAACGCAAGGACTCCATCTCGCAGTTCGAGCAGGCCGGCCGCACCGATCTGGTGGACAAGGAGTCCGCCGAGCTGGCCGTGCTGCAGGTCTATATGCCGGCCGCGTTGTCCGACGCCGAGGTGGCGGCGGAAGTGGCCAAGGCGGTAAGCGAATCCGGTGCTGCCGGTCCGCAGGACATGGGCAAGGTGATGGCGCTGCTGAAGCCGCGCCTGGCCGGGCGCGCCGACATGAGCGCCGTGTCGGCCCAGGTCAAGGCCGCGCTGACCGGTAAATGACCCGCGCATTGACAGGCGCATGACCCAATCCCGCGCGCGGCGATGGGTTCGCCAAGCCGGTTGTGGCATGTCGGTCACAATTTTCTGGTAAGTCTTTCGCGGCGCACTACAATTAGTTCACGATCGACCGGGTATGCCGCTCCCGGTCCCTCGCACTTTCTACAATGGCCGCCCTTGAAGCGACGGCCACGTCATCGGGACGGCCACCGGGGTGATACCGCAATCCTTCATTCAGGACCTGCTTAACCGCGTCGACATCGTCGATGTGGTGGGCAAGTATGTTCAGCTGAAGAAGGGCGGCGCCAACTTCATGGGCCTGTGCCCTTTCCACAACGAGAAGTCGCCGTCGTTCACGGTGTCGCCGGCCAAGCAGTTCTATCACTGCTTCGGCTGCGGGGCGCATGGGTCGGCTATCGGCTTCCTGATGGAGTATTCGGGCCAGAGCTATCCCGACGCTGTGCGGGAACTGGCCCAGTCCGTCGGCGTGACGGTGCCCGAGGAGCGCGACCGCATGCCGCCGGCGCAGCGGGCGGAGCAGCAGGCCCGCTCGCTGGCGCTGTCCGAGGCGATGACCAGGGCCACCGAGTTCTATCGACGGCAGTTGCGCGGGGCGCAGCCGGCCATCCAGTACCTGAAGGGGCGCGGGCTGACCGGGGAGATCGCCGCCAGGTTCGGGCTGGGCTACGCGCCGGACGACTGGCAGGGGCTCGAAGCGGTGTTCGGCAGCTATCGCGACGACACGATCGCCGCACCGCTGATCGAGGCAGGCCTGCTGATCGAGAGTGATCGCCGCGACGCGGATGGCAAGGCGCGCCGCTACGACCGCTTCCGTGACCGCATTATGTTCCCGATCCGCAACACCAAGGGCCAGGTGATCGGCTTTGGCGGCCGCGTGATGGGGCAGGGCGAGCCGAAGTACCTGAATTCCCCGGAAACACCGCTGTTCAGCAAGGGCACCGAGCTGTACGGACTGTTCGAGGCGCGGCACGCGATCCGGGAAACCGGCTACGTGCTGGTGGTCGAAGGGTATATGGATGTGGTGGCGCTGGCACAGTTGGGCTTCGCCAACGCCGTGGCAACGCTGGGCACTGCCTGCACCCCGGTGCATGTGCAGAAGCTGCTGCGGCAGACCGATGCGGTGGTGTTTTCGTTCGACGGCGACGCCGCCGGGCGACGGGCCGCCCGCAGGGCGTTGGAAGCGTGCCTGCCATACGCCGCCGACAACAAGGCCATCCGCTTCCTGTTCCTGCCGGCCGAGCACGATCCGGACAGCTATGTCCGGGAAGAAGGCACCGAAGCCTTTGCCGCACAGGTGCGCGATGCGATGCCGATGTCCCGCTTCCTGTTGCAAAGCGTGACGGAAGATGTGGATCTGCGCCAGCCCGAAGGCCGCGCGCGCGCCCAGTACGAGGCCAAGCCGCTGCTGCAGGCGATGCCGCCCGGCGGATTGCGCCTACAGATTGTGCGCGAACTGGCCGAGATTACAGGAACCACCCCGGCCGAAATCGAGGCGGTCTGCGGTCTTGGCAGCGATGCCGCCCGGGTCGGCCGCTTCGACCGGCCCCGGCCAAAGTCGCGGCGCCAGGCGCCAACCGGCCTGGAGGAGCGCGTGCTGCAGCTGCTGATGCGCTACCCGGCGCTGGCCGCCCGGGTCGACGAGGAGGCGCGCGCGATGCTGCTCGGTGGCGAACACGGCGCCGAAGTGCTGGGCCATCTGATCGCCAGTTGCGACGCGTTGCCGGCGGGCAGCAATTTCGCTGCGTTCAGCGAGGAGCTGGCGCGGTCGCCCTTTGCGGAGGTGTACGCCAATGTCCGGACCGCGGTACTGCGCGAGGACATTGACGAGGAAGCGGCGACGCTGGAGCTGGACGCGGCCATCAACAAGCTGCTGGCCGAGCCGCTGCAGCGCGAGCTGGCGGTACTGCAGGCGGCGCTGGAATGCGGCAATGCCGACGAGGACCAGAAGGCGCGCATGCGCTGGCTGGTCGGCGAGATACACCGACGACGGCGCGGCAGTTGAGCGCCGGGCGGCGACATGGATGCATACGGGACCGGCTGGCCGATGGCGGGCGGCCCGGATGGGAACGACAAGCGGACAACAAACGGAACAAATCGGGCGAAAGCATCGGATTTACCGCTTAAGCCTTGATTTTGCAGGTGAAAACCTCACCTGTCAGGAAAGCCGGCAGGTAGCGCGTGCTACAATAGCCGGTTTGGATTGCGAAACCTTTCTCTCCAGTTCTGGTGAAAGTGAGCGTGCCAATGGCAAAGGCCAAAGCAACCGATAAGGTTACCTCGAAGGCTCCCCGGTCAGGGAGCGGCAAGGCGTCAACGAAGACATCGGCGGCGGAAAAGACTTCCGCGCGTGCCGTGACGCAAGCCAGGCCAGTGCCAGCAAAGTCTGCGCGTCCCGCCAAGGCGGCCGTAACGACAACCGCCGCCAGAACCCGCACATCCGAGAAAAAGCCCTCGACTTCGGCACGCGAGAGTGGCAAGAGCGCCAGTGCGAGCGCGAGCGAAAGCGCGCATACGGCAACGGCGGCCGGCAGGAATGTCGCGTCCGCACCTGTTAAAGGCAAGAGTAACACCGTGGCGAAACAGCAGAGTACCGAAGTCGAAAGCAAGCGAGCGGCAGCCGCCCCCGCCAAGAGCGCAAGCGCCAGGAATGGCGCCAGCGCGGCGGAAACCAAGGCGCGCGCCGCTACCTCCGCCCCCGTGGCATCTCCCCGGGCCGCCGCCGCGGCCGTCGCGCCGGAACCGAAGAAGCGCGGCCGCAAGCCGAAGGCCGAGATGCTGCAAGACGACAGCAACACAGACGACGTGAGCGAAGAGTTTTACGAAGACGAGACGCGTGCCGCGCCAGCCGCCGCCGCGCCCAAGACCGAGAAGCAGAAGGCGAAGGACCGCAAGGCCAAGGAAAAGGCCCTGCTGAAGGAGTTCGCCTCGGCGCAGCAGGGTACCGAGGAGGAACTCGAAGCCCGCCGCCAGAAGCTCAAGGCCCTGATCAAGCTGGGCAAGTCGCGTGGCTACCTCACCTATGCCGAGATCAACGACCATCTGCCTGACGACATGGTCGACTCGGAGACCATCGACACCCTGGTCGCCACGCTGAACGACATCGGCATCGCGGTCTACGAGCAGGCGCCGGATGCCGAGACGCTGCTGCTGAACGACAATGCGCCGTCGGCCACCAGCGAGGAAGAGGCGGAAGAGGAAGCCGAAGCCGCGCTGTCGACCGTCGACTCGGAATTTGGCCGCACCACCGACCCGGTTCGCATGTACATGCGCGAAATGGGCACCGTGGAGCTGCTGACCCGTGAAGGCGAAATCGAGATCGCCAAGCGCATCGAAGCGGGCCTGAAGGACATGGTGATGGCCATCTCGGCATGCCCGGTCACGATCTCCGAGATCCTGGCCCATGCCGAGCGCGTCGCCAACGACGAGGTCAAGATCGACGAGTTCGTCGACGGCCTGATCGATCCGAATGCCGAGGAAGCGGTCGAGGACGCCACGCCCGCGGTGGCGGCGGCTTCCGCCGATGACGACGAGGATGTCGAGTCCGACGACGAGGAAGCGGACGAGGACGACGATGACGATGCCGCTGGCGGCGGCGCATCGGCACGCCAGCTCGAGGAGCTGAAGGTTGCCGCGCTGGAGAAATTCCGCATCATCGCCGACCAGTTCGACAAGATGCGCCGTGCCTTCGAGAAGGAGGGCTACAAGTCCAAGCCGTACATGAAGGCGCAGGAAGCGATCCAGAATGAGCTGATGGGCATCCGCTTCACCGCCCGCAATGTCGAGAAGCTGTGCGACACGCTGCGCGGCCAGGTCGACGAGGTGCGCAAGCTGGAGCGCGCGATCCTGAACATCGTGGTGGACAAGTGCGGCATGCCGCGCGCGGACTTCGTCGCCCGTTTCCCGGGCAACGAGACCAATCTCGACTGGATCCACACGGTCGTCGCGGACAACAAGCCGTACAGCCAGATCGTCGAACGCAACGTGCCGGCGATCCACGAGCTGCAGCAGAAGCTGATCGACCTGCAAGCCCGCGTGGTGCTGCCGCTGAAGGAGCTGAAGGAAGTCAACCGCAAGATGTCCGAGGGCGAGAAGCGCGCCCGCGAGGCCAAGCGCGAGATGACCGAGGCCAACCTGCGTCTGGTGATCTCGATCGCCAAGAAGTACACCAACCGCGGCCTGCAGTTCCTGGACCTGATCCAGGAAGGCAACATCGGCCTGATGAAGGCGGTGGACAAGTTCGAATATCGTCGCGGCTACAAGTTCTCGACGTATGCCACCTGGTGGATCCGTCAGGCCATCACGCGTTCGATCGCCGATCAGGCGCGCACCATCCGTATTCCGGTGCACATGATCGAAACGATCAACAAGATGAACCGGATCTCGCGCCAGATCCTGCAGGAAACCGGCAACGAGCCGGATCCGGCGACGCTGGCCGAGAAGATGGAGATGCCCGAGGACAAGATCCGCAAGATCATGAAGATCGCGAAGGAACCGATCTCCATGGAAACGCCGATCGGCGACGACGACGACTCGCATCTGGGCGACTTCATCGAGGACACCAATACCCTGGCGCCGGCCGAGGCCGCGCTGCACGGCTCGATGCGTGACGTGGTGAAGGACGTGCTCGATTCGCTGACGCCGCGCGAGGCCAAGGTGCTGCGCATGCGCTTCGGCATCGAGATGAGCACCGACCATACGCTGGAGGAAGTCGGCAAGCAGTTCGACGTCACCCGGGAACGGATCCGTCAGATCGAGGCCAAGGCACTGCGCAAGCTGCGCCACCCGAGCCGCTCCGACAAGCTGAAGAGCTTCCTGGAAGGCAGCTGATGCTGTTTTCCATGGGCCTCTAGCTCATGCCTGGTTAGAGCAGCGGACTCATAATCCGTTGGTGCCGTGTTCGACTCACGGGAGGCCCACCAAGTTACGTAGTAAAAACAAGGGGTTACGATTTCTCGTAACCCCTTTTTTCGTTCTGGTGTCAACGAAGTGTCAACGAGCGCCAAGCATGGCGAGCGGATTGAGCGATCTGGCTTCCTGTAAGTGCTCTGGCGCGAGGTGCGCGTAGCGCATTGTCATGGTGAGCGATGCGTGGCCAAGGATGCGCTGCAGGGCAATGATGTTCCCCCCGTTTCATCATGAAGTGCGATGCGAAGGTGTGGCGCAATACGTGCGTCAGTTGGCCTTCGGGCAGCCTCAGTTCCGCGGCTGCGACGGCCTTGCGGAAGTTGTGGTAGCAAGGGCTGAAAAGCCTTGGCTCGCGTCGTGTACTTGCTTGCTTTACTAGGGCATCGTAGAAGCCAGCGGAGATCGGCACGCTTCGATTGCGGCCACTCTTTGTCGCCGTGAAGTGAATCGCGCCGGCCCTGACTTGAGCCGAAGTTAGCCCTTCCGCCTCACTCCAGCGAGCGCCAGTGGCAAGGCATACCTTCGAGACAAGTAGCGCGTCCGAGCCATCATCGAGTTTGGAGAGCAACGCACCTACTTGGTCGAGTGTAAGGAAGCTCAGCTCACGCTCGACCTGGCGGATTTGCCGGACCCCGCTTAGTGGGTTCTCCTTCTTCCAAAGACCAAGGCGACGCAGTTCATTGAACACCGCACGCATATACGCGTGCTCCCGGTTGATGCCTCCTGGACTGATGCCCTGCCGCTGCCGTTGCGCTCGGTATTCCGCAAACATTTCAGCATTGAATCTGTCGGCAACCGGATCGCCCAATGTCGCACACATGGCCATGAGCCGGGCGTTGGTGTCTTCGCCTGCCCGTAGATTCGCGCCATGATGGACATACCAAAGCTTCACGAGCTCGGAGAGCCGTCTGGTGTCGCGTCTTTGGGGCTGCCATTCCGGGATCGTATTGACCTGGGTGGTTAGCCAAGCTTCCCAGGCCAACGCGTCAGCTTTGGTCTTGAACGTCTTGCGAAAGCGCTTTCCACCCCTACCGCCAGGCTGAAGGTCCGCCAGCCACCCCGCGCTCGTTTTCTTAATCGCCATCGCGCTGATTTTCCTGGTGGGGCGCCTTGCCCGGTTCTCCGGTAGGAAGCTGGGGTGATGGTGTGACCGATTTCCGCAGGCGCTCTTCCACATTTTTCAAGCCGTTGGCGCCGATCTGATCCGCGTATCTTTCGTGACCCTCTTTGGAGCCCGCCAAGTCGGACTCCCAGTGGGCGCGCTCATCGTCTGCTGCCTGAAGATAAAGGCTGCGCCGGATCGATGCATTGAAATGGAGAGTCAAGTTCAGACGGGAGTTGACGCCATCGAACGGATTTTCGGGGAATCGCGCAGGGGCTTCGCCAGTGACAAGCCACTCCGTGTACCGGGAATCCAGTTTTGAAACGGCTTGGATCATCTCAACCGTAGGCTGCTGGCGACGATTGAAGAGGTTGGCCCACTTCTGCGCCGGCACGCCAGTGCGCTTTGCAAGCCAGGTGTATCGGCCATAGTCTTCGGTGCCGATCACCCGGATCAACGTGATCATCCTTTCGCGCAGATCTTCAGTGAGCTGGGCTTCGGTGTGCCTGTCCTTTGTCAGTACCTTCGGTTTCATTTCGCTCCCTCCCGGTCAGCCCGTAAAGATATTGCATTTCATGCAAACTTGTGTAAGTATGCATGGCATGCAAACTATGCATTCTATGCAATATGGCGGCTATGAGCGAAACGTCTAACGTGGTGCCTCACTTGAGCGCCGCGTATACGCCCCTCGTTACCCGTGAGCGGTTCGCTGAACTGGTGGGGCTTCCTTTTGGTGTCGTCGAATCGCAATGTGACAAGGGCTACTGGCCTACCTACAAGGTCGGGAAGTACAGCCTCATTGCGCCTTCTCAACGGCGGTAGGCCAAAGATCGTGGGGTAGTTGTTGGGCGCATCAGCAGCGATAAGTTCGTATTTCTTGGTCATGAAATGCTCTCCAAAGATTGGATAGTTGGTCGCGACGATTGAAGGAGTCGTCTGCCCCTCGCAGCACATGGCGTATATGGCGTTGCGGCGAGGTGATGCCAGGATCCGAGAGAACATCGGCTTCGCCGATAGCGACGTGCGCTAACGTGACTTAACGTGCGCCAACGTGCTTTCCCGTGATGCAGGAACCCTTCGCGATCACTGTTTTTCGAGCGCGCTGAGCGCGTGTCCCATCCAACCTGTCCTTTAGTGACGGCACTTGCTGTTGGGGGGAGTGGCGGCCTTGCTGTTTGGTCATGGTGCCATGTCGTTCTCGCCCTCAAGGGCTGCGCGCATGCATGCGCTTGCGGCCTGGCGGCCGTTGTCACCCCTGACCGCTGTGCTGCGACCTGGCCCCTTCGGCTGCGGGCAATTCCGCCCTGCGAACCGGAGACAGCCATGTCGAACTACTCTCTTTTCACTGATGATGCGGGCCTGACCCGCTCATTGCTGGTGCAAGAACCCGATGGCGCAGTGCGCCTAGCCAAGCGGGCCGAGATCCTCTCGGTAGCACGCGAACTCGTCAGCGTGGACGAATTGCGTGGGCAGAAGCTAGATAGTCCCAGCAAGGTGAAGAACTTCCTGCGGCTACGGCTGACGGGACTAGGGCACGAAGTGTGTGGAGTGTTCTTTTTGGACAGCAGCAATCAGTTGATCCAGTACCGAGAGCCGTTCAGGGGTACGGTTGGCCAGGCGACCGTCTACCCCCGAGAGATCGTCAAACTCTCGCTCCAATTTGACGCGACCTCGGTCATCCTGGTCCACAACCACCCTTCGGGCAACGCCGAAGCCAGCGCGGCAGACATTCAGCTAACCAGAACGGTAGGCTCGTTCGTTCTTGCTTGCCTGAAATATCCGAACGTCTGGAAAGGCGTCCCTCACAAGCTGAGTGACCTCAGCCACGAACTCCGGCGTGGCCCGACAACCGAGGTAGATGGCGGCGAACTCGGACTTTTGAAGCGGCTTATCGTCATGTCGATCAACGTGGCTTGCCAAGGGATACCATACGCGCCACTCTTGCTCGTAAGACCAGTGCTTACTTTTTAAGCAGGCGTAACGCCGGTAAAGCGTGTGGGGATCTATCGGCCGCGCCCCAGTCAACTCATCAATCCACTCTGATTCAGTGAAGAACGGGGGTGGCACATCTACATATTCGACGGGGCGCGCGACGGATAGAGGGTTGTCGATCTCAGGAAGCGACCAAAGTTCAAAGACCGCTCCTGTGTGCTCCTTCGCATAGTGAGACCACATGAGCAGATTGTCTCGGCTCTCCGATACGCAGAAGACGCGAGTCCCTGGGAGTGCGACCGCACGCCAATGCTCGCGATATTTTTGCTGGGTATCCTGGATGGCGTTGACCATCTTATCGAACGATGGGCGGGTTACAGCAATCCAGTGATCACGAGGAAATCCGTGCGTGGGCAGGTACTGACGTGCGAGAAGAACTATCTTCCCCCACGGGTTGGATTCATCTACCCGTGGGTGTTCCGGCGCGGCAGCCAGTTCATGGATGCGATCAAGGACCTTTTCATGCAAGGTCTCTAGATCGAAGTCGAAGTGCAGCCCCGCTTGCACGTCGAAGGGGTCATTGAAGGTTAGCGGACAGCTATATCTGACCGTTCTGTGCCGCAGGATTGCCAGCACGGTCTCTGGAGACGCGTATTTATAGAACGGACGCTTCCCGGGCAACGTGGTCTGCATGGTGGGCCTTGACCTCTTTCAGCCACCTTCGCCAAACTCGAACCTGGCCGAAAGTGCTGCATCGTAGGCAGCCGACACTGGCGTTATGCCGTTGTCCGGTTCATGCGCGAACCCATACCCACCTGACGAATTCTGGACCCAAGACAAGTTTTCCTGATGGCGCCCCCATTGGTAGCGGGGATGCTCCCGACGATACTTGGCAAAGTAATATTTGCGGTCAAGCTCGACAAGAAGCCGGCGTCGAGCTTCGGTGTCTTCGGCAGGAATCGATTCTTCTGGAAACACCCTTCGCAAGAAGGGAGGGAGATCAGTCTCGAAAGTCCAGTTCCATAGCGGGAAGCCGAAAGACTTTGGTTCCCACATGTGGTGAGCTTCGCCAGCAAATAGCTCAATGCTGAATCCCTTGGCCGGCCACTCGCCTAGGTGCTGGGAGCCCAGGCGCAGCTCCTCCACGGACATCGATCCATGTGCCAGGACAACCAGCTTTTTCGCCCCGACACTCAGGCGCAAAGCTTTGCTTTTTTCTGCGTCGGTTGGACTGGTCCCCTTGACCTCGAAGTAGCAGTCGAGCTCTGGCAACCAGAAATCTGGCAGATACCTGCCTCCGCCAGGAAGCTCATACCCTTCCTTCTCGTACTCCCAGATGAGCCCCAACTTATCAAAGAAGACCGCCCATCTTGCTTCCAAGCGGGATCGAAAGTGACAGCCTTTGTAGGTGGTCTGGATTGGCTTCATAGGTTCGTAGATCGAAGAGGGCCATAGAGCATTCCGAAGAAATCATCCGCCAGTTCCCTGGCAGGACTTAACAGCAGTCCATCAATTGAGCCAACGAATCCCTTGCCGTAAAACTCGGGGTTGCCCTCGCCCGCACCATGTCGCATCTTTTCCTGAAAGTGGCGAAACATGTCACGGGTGTCCGGCGAGGGGATCTTTGGGTGGAGTGCGCTATCGTCCATCGTTATGCTGTCCCACTCCAAGAGGCAGTACTTTTGGCGTGTTTGGATCAGGACGCGAGGGATGTTTCGCCGGCGGCATTGGTCATACCAGCGATTGGCTGCATCGATATCGCCGCTATTGCATACCATCCAGATTGCGTCCGGAATGCCTTCGTCGAGAGCCTGAGCTAGGGGGCCGCTACCTTGATCTGGGTACCCGAAATCGGATAGCCGTTCAGAAAAAGCTGAAGGATTGGCGTGGACTAAGGGTGGATAGGCAGATCGATTGAAATCAGCCAGAAGCGCGGCATGAGTCCGATAGCCATACGCGGCCGCAAGGGCTTCGGTGATGTGGGACGACTTCACATCGGACCACGCACGTTGTACCGCAGCCTTGACGGCTTGGAGATTGGCAGATGTAAGCAGGAGGGCGGCCATGACCGTTCCTTTCGAGAGATGATCGTCAATCGTCGATTACATGACGACCCGAAAGATCAGCGGGCGCCGGAGCTTGATATGTGCCCTCTTTGACCCGACGACAGGTCTGGTGAGGTAACCGTCGTCAATTCTAGCGCGCCTCGGAAGGTGTCCGCCAGATGCTTGAGAGCCAGGGGCTGGCAGGACAGTAACGCGGGCCGCGCTTGACCAAAACTTGTCCTAAGAAGGAAGAAATTGACAAAAAAAGATCAAAAAAGCGCAGATGGTTGAAGGGTGGCTGCCGCTGCAAGCGATTGATTTAACTGCGCTTTTTGTTTTTTCGGTGCTTTGGTAGGCCGGGCTCATAATCCGTTGGTGCCGTGTTCGACTCACGGGAGGCCCACCAATGCTGTCAAGGGTTTGCAGGTTAACGCCTGCAAACCTTTTTTTTTGGTCGGTCACCATGGAAGCATGGGGTGGTTTCGGGCAGTGCGCCTCTTCTTCAAAACCCCTTCCAATAATCGACGAATCCCGGCTTGTCGAAGAAATACCGCGTCTGTATTTCCCGATTGATGTCCCTGACCAGCGCGGGAATACGCCCGATGCCGGGATGGTCCTTCTTGAACAGGAACCAGCTCTTGGCCTGCGGCGAATACATCGAGTGGCTGTAGCCCCATTGTTCCATCAGGATATTCATGCTCCTGTTGGTGTGGAACGCGGTATGGACCATCGGCGCCAGGTAGAACCAGTCCGGATTCTTTGGGACGGTCTCGCACACGACGGTATGGAGCATCAGTACGCCGTTATCGGCGACCAGATCGTTGACTTCCTCGAGCGATTCCCGGTTCAGGACGTGCTCGAACATGGCGCTGTTGACGACAAGGCGGTATTTGCCGAGGTTGGCGGCATCGACATAGCGCAATGCGGACTGTTCGTCGACGACGTACCTGTCGAAGATCTGGATGCTGCGGCCGAAATACTTGCTCATGAACTTGGCCATGGTGCCGTAGCCGGCGGCATAGTCCAGGCAATCGTCCAGGTCGACCAGGCCGGCCTTGTCCAGCATCGATAGCGCGAGCGATTGGTCCGCATAAGGCGGCTGGTTCGTGATCCGCTGCTCGATATTTCGCTCGAAATGGTGGTGCCAGCTGACATTGAGAGCCGCCCACTCCTCCGGCTCCATCTCGGCATGCGTTTTCGACATGACGAATCCGCAGTGTCCGCATTTGACGTAGTCGATCGTCTTGGCGTCCTGAAACGGGCTGCCCGGATAGGTCGGATACGTCTTCGAGAAATAGTATTCGAGCGTCGACTCGCAGATCGGGCAGTGGCTGGTCGGGTTGCCTGGATTCATGATGCACGCGGTTTTTGCGAAGGCTGCACCGAGTCTAGCAGCGCACCGCCCGAATCAAAGGCGTCGATTCGGGCGGGAAACTGTCCCAATTCGTCCGATCTGCTGCCTCAGGGCCTGTACCGCTCCACCTCGCCGACCGCGCCACTGCCGTTGAAGCCCCCCACGATCAGCACGTTGCCGTCGGGAAGCACCGCCGCTGCCGCGGAATTGCGCGCGAACGACATCGATGTCGCCGCCGTCCACACGTTGAAATCCGGATTGTAGATTTCGGCTGTCGCAAGGCGGGTGCCGCCGCTTGCGGTGCCGCCTGCAACCAGAACCCGGCCGTCGTTCAGCAGTGCCATTGCGGACTGTGTCCGCTGAGCGAGCATCGTGCTTGGCGTCCAATTGTCGGCGAGGGGATCGTAGAGCCATGCCTTGTCGTCGCCACCGCCGACTATCAGCACCTTGCCGCTGTGCAGCAGTACGGACTGCGTGACGACGCTGGCAGCCATGGGGGAGGCCTTGACAGTCGGGGAACCAGTGTCGTTGACCGGGAACAGCTCGGCCGTCGTCCGGTATCCGCCTCCGCCGACGCCGCCGACCAGCAGAACGTTGCTGTTACCGGGAAGCAGGGTCGCCGCATGTTGCGACCGGGACTCGGACAATGACGTGGCGAGTTGTGTCCAGGTCCCGGTGGCCGGATCGTATCGCTCGGCGGTGGTCAGGAATGTGTAGCCCGATGTTGTTCCCCCGATGACGAGGACCGTGCCGTCGGGCAACAGCGTGGCGCTGTGGTTCTCGCGTGGCGTCGTCAGGCTGCCGGTTGCGGTCCATGTATTGGCGGTGGGGTCGTATAGTTCGGCGGCGGCGGTTGGGTTTCCTGCTGAAGACGAACCACCCACGACCAGCACGCGGCCATTGAGCAAACGCGTTGCCGTATGGCCATTGCGGGGCACAAGCATGGGCGCGGCCGCTGCGAAGGTGTTTGTCGCGGGGTCATACTGGTCGGCCCACGCGGAGACGACGCCCCCCGCGCCGATGCCTCCTGCGGTGAGTACCTTGCCGTTCGACAGGGGCGTAGCGGTCAGGTAGAGCACGGGCGTGGTGAGCGACGGGGCGGCGATCCAGCTACCTCGCGCGGTGACCGAGATCGTCACGGTGGCTTGCGCGCTGCCGGCGCTGTTGCTGGCCGAGACGGTATAGGCGGTGGCGCCCTGCAAGGCGGCGGGCGTGCCCGAGATGATGCCGGTGGACGTATTGATGCTCAGGCCCGTCGGCAGGGCGGGTGCGACGGAAAAGGCCGTGGCCGCGCCGCCCGTGATCGTCGGTATGTTGGGAACGATGGCTTCGCCAGCGACGTACAGCGGGACAGGCGTGCTGTAGGCCAGGGTCGCGGGCGCCAGCAGGGCCGCCTTCACGGCGATGCGCAGCGTGACTGTCGTGCTGCCGGCGGCGTTATTGCCGGTGACGACATAGGCGCTGTCGGCGGCGATGGCCGTCGGCGTGCCGCTGATTACCCCGGTTTGCGCATCAATGGCCAGTCCCGCGGGAAGCGCGGGGCTGATGCTGTAGGCGGTGATCGGCCCGCCGCTGCTGGTCGGCGTATTGTCAGCGATCGCTTGTCCGGCGGTATAGGTCACGGTCTGGTCGCGGTAGGTCAGGCCGGTTGGTGCGGCGATGGCATCGCGCACTTCGATCTGTACCCGTGCCGTGGTGCTGCCCCCGCTGTTTTCCGCCTTGACGACGTATACGGTGGCGGGGCTAGCGTTGGAAGGGGTTCCGGCAATGACACCGGTCTTCGGGTCGAGCGCGAGCCCTGCCGGCAGCGCTGGCGTGATGGTGTAGCGGTCGACCGCGCCGCCGCTGTAAGACGGCCGGTTCGGCACGATCGGCGCGCCGGTCTGGTAGACCGCCGACGACATGGTGTAGCTCAGGCCAGCCGGGGCCTGTTCATCGTGGCCGCCGCAACCGGTCAGGATGGCTAGCGAGACAAGACACAGCGCCAGAAAGTGGAATGGCTGCCAGGCGTGGCGGCTGACGCGAGCGATGCTGGTTGTCATGGTGAGCAGGACCCGTCGGATTCGCTGGAATGGTCATTGCAACCGTGCGGGCCTTGGAATGCGTTGGGTCGCGCGGGGCAGGGGACGTGGATGCAACGGCACACTATACATTGCCATCCGCCGTTCGCTGTTTCACGGATGCGACAGTTTCCGGCCTGAGTGGTCTGTTCGGCACAGCGGGGTTGTGACGAAGTCGGCGAATATCGGGGCCTGCGCGGGCGAGCAACTGGCGCCCGAGGCAGGACCAGAGTCACGCCGGCAATGCGGTGAAACAGATCTGGCGCTCGCTCACCTGAAGTCGCTGGGCGCCGTGGATTTTCCCGATGTCACCCCGGAGACCTTCCCGCTCGATACGGTGGGCAAGCTGATGGCATCGCTGCCGAAGCGCTTGCGCGAGGGCGCCGGGTTCCTGATGCTGCGGGGACTGCCGCGCGACAGCTATAGCGACGACGACATGGCCCGCATCTACTTCGGCCTTGGCGCATACATCGGCAAGACCATGACGCAGTCGTACCTCGGCGACCGGCTCGGCCATGTCGTGAACGTCAGTGACTATGAACCCAAGTCGCGCGGTTATCGCAAGGGCGGCGGGCAGCTGATGCATACCGACTCGTGCGACATCATCGGCCGGATGTGCCTGCGTACCGCGATCCCCGGCGGCGAGAGCCGGATCTCCAGCGCGCTGACCGTGCACAACTACCTGCTCGAACACCATCCGCGCTCGCTGGAGGTGCTGCGTCGCGGCCTGTTCCTGAAGCGTACGGACGAGGACGGCCGCCGCGCCACGCGTACGTTCAGCGAGCATCGCGTTCCCTTCTTCGCCGAGGACGGGCAGGGCGAGATCACGTGCTACCTGCCGACCGGCTATGCGCGCCTTGCCGAGAAGAGCGGCCAGCGCCCGTTCAGCCAGGAAGAGTCGGACGCGCTGTACCACGCGCGCAAGGCTGCTGCGATGCCCGAGCATTATCTCGACATGGGCTTTCGCGATGGCGACATCCAGTTCCTCAACAACCGCATGCTGGTGCACGGCCGCACCGACTACGAGGACCACAAGGAGCTGTCGAAACGTCGGCACCTGCTGCGCATGTGGCTGCGCGTCGAATCATGGCCGGCCATGCCCAAGGAACAGGTATTCCATACCGACGAGGACATGCGGCTGTGGAGCGTGGCCCGGCGGCCGKTCATGGAACTGCCGTCGCAACATGATCGCGATCTGCTGGAAGGCGTGGCGGGTGCGATGGTCGAGTGAGGCGCACACGTTCGTGCCAAACAATGGGGAGCCCGTCATGCGCGGCCGCGTTGCCGCGCTCGCCGGTGCCATGTCTTTCCGGCGCCTCCGGCGTCAGCCGATGGCCAACAGCAGCAGCGACGTGGCCCCCACCACGGCC
Source organism: Cupriavidus gilardii J11 (assembly GCF_007829435.1). GTDB lineage: Bacteria > Pseudomonadota > Gammaproteobacteria > Burkholderiales > Burkholderiaceae > Cupriavidus > Cupriavidus gilardii_D. Next base: position 112,816 of record NZ_VLJN01000001.1, on the reverse strand, counting down.
AGGCTGGCCGCCCACAATGTCTCGGCATTGAACCAGCTTCGTGCCACCAGCGTCAGGCCGACGTAGCGATAGGTCAGCCACGCCATGGCGCCGGCCATCAGCATCATTGCCGCGGCGTGCACCAGCGCGACCCACAGGCCCATGGCGACATTGCCATAGGCCAGCGCATCCATGGCGCGATGGCCGGCGTCGGCGTCCGCGCGGCACAATCCCAGATAGATCGGCACCAGCATCAACGCCGCGCCATGCGCGAGCGCGATGGCGAACGACCACAGCGCAAGGCGCGATGGCGGGATACGGGCGATGGATCGCGGATGCCGGCGCCGTGCGAGCATCGCGGCGCCATATCCGGTGACCAGCACGCCGGCCGCGAGGCGGATACTGGTCTGCCATTGCTCCAGCGAAGCGAGCATGCCGAATGGCAGCAGCACCGCCAGCATGGCGATGGCGTGGCCAAGCACCAGATAGCCCAGGGCGCCAAACAATGCGCGCGAACTGCGCGCCAGCATGCCGTTCGATACGGCCAGCGGCCATCCCATCCCGGGGTTGAAGCCGTGATAGAGGCCGCTTGCCACCACGGCGGCCCACAGCGCGACGTTTTCCCAGTGGCCGGCGATCAAGTCCTGATCGACGGGTAGCAGAACGAATCGGTCGAGCAATCTCCGCCTTCGAGCCGGGTCTGGTGCGCCCGGTACCCCTGCGGAAAGTCGACCCAGTAGTCCTGCGCCAGTTCCAGGCCGCCATTGGATGAGGCCCGTGCCATGACCTGCACGCCTGGCATGCCGTTCGGGTAGAACTGGTCGTCCCAGGTCGAGTACAGCGAGTTGGTCCAGTAGACGCGCTCGCCATCGCGGCTGATCTCCACCATCTGCGGGCCGCCCGCGAACGTCCTGCCGTTGGGATGCGGCGTGCGCCGGGCCACGCCGCCGAGATGGACCGAACCGCAGAGCTTCGGCTTGCGCGGGTCCGTCACGTCGTATTGCCGCATCTCGCCGGTGCCCCAGCACGATACGTAGAGGAAGCGATCGTCCATCGACAGGTCGATGTCTGTCACCAGCGGCGGCACGGCGCCGAAGCCTTGCAGCAACGGCGGAAGGCTGTCCTTGTCCGCGGGCTCTGGCGGGATGGTGGCGGTCTTCTCCGCATGGAAGATGCCGTCGTCGCGCCACCAGGTCCAGATCGAACCCTCGAGGTTGGTGGTGTCGACGACCACGCCGACGAAGCCGTACTCCTTGACCGGATCGTGGGCGGGCCTCACTTCGAGGGCCATCTGGTGATGGGCGCCAAGGTCGATGGTCTGCGCATTGCGGCGCGCGCGCAGGTCCCAGAAATGCAGCCGGTGTCCGTACCGGTTGCCGAGCAGGTCTTCGGGCACCAGGCCATTCTCGAACTGTGGGGGCAGCGCCCATTCGCTGGACACCATGTAGTCGCGTGGCAGGTTCCACCAGAAGTCGTAGTGCTTGTCCTGCAGGCCGCGGTCGATCTCCCAGCGGCCGAGCACGTCGAACGTCTCGCAATCCATGATGAAGATGCCGGGCTCGCCATCGGTGCCGTCCGGGCCGGCACCGCCAAGGGTGCTGACATAGATGCCCTCGGGTCCGCAGTGAACCGTATGGGGCCGCGAATAGCCGGTCTTGCGGAACACCTCGTCCGGTTCGATGACCTTGTGCATCCTGGCCTGGGTCGGATGCGGCTTGGTATCGACAATGTACAGGCGCGACGAGCGCATGCCGGGAATGATCAGGAAGCGGCGCTCCAGGAACGCATGGCCAGTCAGCGGCGACAGTGCCGACGAGCAGGCATTCCAGCCGAAGTGGTGAAGCTCGTCGCCGGTGTGGGTCATCGGTACCGTATGCACCACCTGGCTGTAGGTGTCCGAACCCGGCTGGACGTCGACGACGGCGAGGGCGTCGGGTTGCGAGGCGTCGGCGCTCAGCAGCACCGTGTACGCGTAGTGCTCCGGCGGGGCCTGCATCGCCAGTTGCGGCGAGGCGTGAAAGGTGGGATCTGGCCGCAGGGTCATGGGTGGGCTCCGGTTGGCTCGGGTCCGCGGGACGCGAGCGTTGTGCCGTGGGCGGTGAGCCTACTTAGCCTAGGTCGGCGGGGGTGGGGAGTCAACGCGGTGGTGTTTCCCTGGCCCTGGTGGCGTGCTGTGAATCCCCTCTCCCCCGGTCCCTCTCCCGCGGGGCGGGAGAGGGGGCGAGGCGGCGCGAGCGTTGCCTATGATCCGCTGAAGCTCGCGCGATATTGCGCCGGCGCGATGCCCAGCCGCTGCTGGAATACCACGCGCATGCGGTCGACCGTCACAAAACCGCATTGCCAGGCCACCGTCTTCAGCGGCAGTGCGGTGCCCTCCAGCAGATTCCGGGCCATATCGATGCGCGCGCGCTCGATGAATTCGTGCGGCGTCATGCCGGTATGGCTGACGAACTGCCGTACCAGATTGCGCGCGCTCATGCCCACCACTTCGGCGAGCGTGGCGAGCGTCAGCTTGCTGCCGAGGTTGTCGACGATATGGGCCTGCGCCCGTGAAACCGGCGAGTCGGCCGAGCGGGGCAGGGCGGTCAGGAAGGGGCTGAACTGCGATTGGCCTCCCTGTCGCTGCGCGACCACCACGAGGCGCTTGGCCACCGCCAGCGAGACGTCGGCGCCGTGATCATCCCTGACCAGCGCCAGCGCGAGATCGATGCCCGCGGTCACGCCGGCCGACGTGACGAGCTTGCCGTCGCGCAGATGAATGCGGTCGTGGTCCACCAGCGCACGTGGGAACCGTGCGGCCAGCGTGCCGGCATTCTGCCAGTGCGTGGTGACCTTGCGGCCGTCCAGCAGGCCGGCATGGCCGAGTACGAACGCACCAGTACAGACCGAGCCATACACGTCCGCACGCGCGGCCGTGTCACGCAGCCAGCGCGATACGGCGGGGTCCGCTTCGGATTGCGGCAGCCCCGGACCGCCGGCGACCAGCACGATATCGATTTGCGGCATGGCGTCGGACAGGCCGAGGTCCGGAGACAGCCGCAGGCCGCTGGACGCGCGCACCGGCTTGCGGGTCTTGCCCACCAGCACCACTTCGTAGCGGCGCCGTGCGTCGATGAAGGCGTTGGCCTCCGCGAATACGTCCACGGGGCCGGCGACGTCCAACGCCTGCACGCCTTCGAGCATCAGGATGGCGACTTGCCTGGTCTTGGGGCGGGTTTTCATAGGGATTTCCGTTTGCGCGGGGTGTCCTGAAGCCGCGCGACCCTGTCCATATTTGACGGACATCATCAATTGTAGTCAAGTCGCCGTGCTCGCAGAATGGAGTGGCGGGCCGGATCGTTTATCAGGCCCGGCGATTCTTCCCTCAACCTGGAGCAACACCATGACAGAAATCATCGCGGGAATCCGTATCCCCGACAGCGCGATGGCGCGCGCCGCCACACAGCTCGTGCGCGACACCGAGGACGACCTGCTGTACAACCATAGCCGCCGCGTGTTCCTGTGGGGCGCGCTGACCGGCGAACGCCGCCAGCTTCGCTACGATCCCGAGCTGCTGTATATCGGCGCGATGTTCCACGACATGGGCCTGACTCCAGCCTATGCGAGCGAGGGCTTTCGCTTCGAGGTCGATGGCGCCAATGCCGCGCGTGACTTCCTGCAGGGCTATGGCATTCCCGAGCGCGACATCGAGGATGTGTGGACCGCCATCGCGCTGCACACGACGCCGGGGGTGCCCGAGCATATGCGCCCGACCATCGCGCTGGTCACGGCTGGCGTGGAGATGGACGTGCTCGGCCTGTGCTATCACGACTTCACGCCCGGGCAGCGCGAGCATGTGTGCGCGCACCACCCGCGCGAGCACAACTTCAAGGAAAGCATCATCGATCATTTCGCGGAAGGCACGCGCCGCAAGCCACATACCACCTTTGGCAACGTCAAGGCGGATGTGCTCGCGCTGAAGGACCCGGGGTATCGGCGGGTGAATTTCTGCAGTTTGATTCTGGGGTCGGATTGGGCGAGTTGAGGGTTGATGGTCGGCTGTGACTGCCCTCTCCACCCCCCTCACCGCGCCCGCAACACCTCCTCGATCGCCCCCGCCGCCTCCCTCAGCGGTGCCAGATAGCGCGACGCAAGACTCTCCGGGGCGCGGCTGCCCAGCACCATGCTGAAGCCCAGCCCGGCAACGACCTTGCCGGTCTGGTCGTGCAGCGGCACCGATATCCCCGCGTAGCCGTCCATCAGTTCGCTGACCAGCACGCAATAGCCGTCCGCGCGCACCTGCTCCAGTGTCCGCATCAGCGCCTGCGGTGAATCGACGGTGAAGGGCGTCAGCTTGCGCAATTCCGCGCGTGCGAGATAGTCGTGCAGCGCGTCGTCGTCGAGCCCGGCCAGCAGCACACGGCCGAGCGAATGCGCGTAGGCCGGCATGCGCCGCCCGATCGCCATGTCGACGCGCAGCATCTGCCGCGGCTCTTCGCGCGCCACCAGCACCACCGATTCGTCGTCGAGCATGCCGACCGAACAGGTCTCCCCGCATCGCGCGGCCAGCGCGCGCAGATGCGGCTGCGCGAGGCGGGGCAGCGTCATGCCGGCGAACCAGGCATAGCCGAGCTCCATCACGCGCGGCGTCAGCGAGAACTGCCGCCCGTTCTGGGCCAGATAGCCGTTGTGCTGCAACGTCAGCAACAGCCGCCGCGCCGCGGCACGCGTTACCTCCAGCCGCTCCGCCACCTCCTGCATGGTCAGGCTCTCGACGCCGCTGGCGAACAGGCGCAGCAATGCCAGTCCCTTGTTCAGCGAGTCCAGCAGTTCGTCCTTCTTGGGCGCGGTTGCCTCGGTATCGGCCATCTGTCGGTTCACGGTTCGTGTGACGGAAAAGTCGTTGTGTGCAAGAAACGGACGGATTTTAGTAGCCGGTCCGCACTTGCGCGTTTTTGCGTGTCGTCCTTATCATACGCAAACCGCGAACAATTGTTCGCGAAATGGTGCGAGCCAAAAGAAGCGTTCGATGGAGGACGTCCGCGACCCGCGCCGCAAGCCAGGAGACAGCAATGCAGGTGATTACCGCGCAGCAGGCCGCGGCATTGATCCAGGACCGGTGGACGGTGGCAAGCGCCGGCTTTGTCGGGGCGGGCCACGCCGAGGCGGTGACCGAGGCGCTGGAGGCCCGATTCCTCGACAGCGGCCTGCCGCGCGACCTGACGCTGGTGTATTCGGCCGGCCAGGGCGATCGCGGCGCACGCGGCGTCAACCACTTCGGCAATGCCGGCATGACGGGCGTGATCGTCGGCGGGCACTGGCGCTCGGCTACACGGCTCGCGACGCTGGCGATGGCCGAGCAGTGCGAGGGCTACAACCTGCCGCAGGGCGTGCTGACCCACCTGTATCGCGCCATCGCCGGGGGCAAGCCCGGCGTGATGACGCGCATCGGACTGCATACCTTTGTCGATCCGCGCAGTGAACGCGATCCGCGCTATCACGGCGGCGCCATCAACCGGCGCGCGCGGGAAGCCATCGCCAGCGGCCGCGCAAACTGGGTCGAGGCGGTGGAATTCCGCGGCGACGAATACCTGTTCTACCCGAGCTTTCGCATCGACTGCGCGCTGATCCGCTGCACCGCCGCCGATCCGCGCGGCAACCTGAGCACCCATCGCGAGGCCTTCCATCACGAGCTGCTGGCGATGGCGCAGGCCGCGCACAACTCGGGCGGCATCGTGATCGCGCAGGTCGAAAGCCTGGTCGACCATCACGACAATCTGCAGGCCATCCATGTGCCTGGCATCCTCGTCGATTACGTGGTGGTTAGCGAAGAGCCCGCGCATCACCAGATGACGTTCGCCGAAGCGTTCAATCCGGCCTACGTGACGCCCTGGCAGGGCGAGCCCACGGCGGTCGGCGCCGATGCGGTGCAGCCGGCCGCCGCACCGCTGGACGCACGCACCATCGTGCAGCGGCGCGCGGTGCTGGAGCTCGCGCGCCAGCGCCCGCGCGTGGTGAATCTGGGCGTTGGCATGCCAGCGGCGGTCGGCATGCTGGCCAACGAGGCCGGGCTCGGCGGCTTCACGTTGACGGTGGAGGCCGGTCCGATCGGCGGCACGCCGGCCGACGGGCTGAGTTTCGGCGCCTCGGCTTATCCCGAAGCCGTGGTGGACCAGCCCGCGCAGTTCGATTTCTACGAGGGCGGCGGCATCGACCTGGCCATTCTGGGCCTCGCCGAGCTGGACGCGCACGGCAACGTCAACGTCAGCAAGTTCGGCGAGGGCGCGCAGGCGCTGGTGGCGGGTGTCGGCGGCTTTATCAACATCACGCAGAGCGCGAAGGCGCTGGTCTTCATGGGCACGCTGACCGCGGGCGGCCTGGAGGTGCGCGCCGATGGCGGCGAACTGCAGATCGTGCGCGAGGGCAGGGTGCGCAAGATCGTGCCCGAGGTCTCGCACCTGAGCTTCAACGGGCCGTATGTGGCTTCGCTTGGGATTCCGGTGATCTACGTGACCGAGCGAGCGGTGTTCGAGATGCATCCGGACGCGAACGGAGAGCCGCGGCTCACCGTGGTGGAGATCGCGCCTGGCATCGATCTGCAGAGGGACGTGCTGGATCAGTGTGCGGCTCCGGTTGCGGTTGCGCCGGATCTGAAGCGGATGGATGCGCGAATTTTCCGGGCGGGGCGGTTGCGGTTGAGGGATTGATTCGGGCTCTTGCCGGTGGGGAGGACGGCCCTCTCCCCCGGCCCCTCTCCCGCTGTGCGGGAGAGGCGAGCACACCACCGGCATCTGAAACGCCACCGGTTTTCTCCCCTCTCCCGCATGCGGGAGAGGGGCGGGGGAGAGGGCAGTCCCACCCCCAAAAAAACCAGAACAAAAAATAGGCCGCCCCAGCGGCCATGGAGGAGACCAACGAAGCTTTGTCCTGACTGGATCCCGACTGGATCGATTCACCGCTGGATTTGCCGGCGTGCCAAGTCTTGATGCGACGCGCGCCGATGTCGAACCAACCATTCCATCATTGCCATGCAGAACACAAGCCGCCGTACCTTTGGCCGCCATCTCGGCGCCGCCATGCTGACCCTTGCGCTGCCGCTGTGCGCGACCACCGCGTTGGCGCAGGGTTATCCGTCCAAGCCCATTCGTCTGGTGGTGCCGTTCCCGCCGGGCGGCCCCACCGATACTGCCGCGCGCATCATCGGCCAGAAGCTCAGCGATTCGCTGAAGCAGCCCGTGGTGGTGGACAACCGCCCCGGCGCGTCGGGCACCATCGGCGCCGAGACCGTGGCCAAGAGCGAGCCGGACGGCTACACGCTGCTGGTGCTCGCCACGCCGACGCTGATCGCGCCGCACATGATCGCCCGCAAGGGCTATGACCTGTTCAAGGACTTCGCTCCGATCGGCGCGGCCTACGATCTGCCCATCGTGATGGTGGTGAATCCGCAGAAGCTGCCCGATGTCACCAACCTGCAGCAGTACATTGCCAAGGCCAAGGCGAGACCTGGCGAGATGAACTACACCAGCGCCGGCAATGGCAGCTTCGGCCACCTGTCGACCGAACTGCTGAAAAACCTGGGCAAGTTCGACGTGCAGCATGTTCCGTACAAGGGTAGCGCGCCGGCGATGTCCGACCTGCTGGCCGGACAAGTGCCGATGATGTTCTCGGACATGATCGCCGCATTGCCGCATATCAAGGCCGGCAAACTGCGGCCCATCGCGGTGGGCTCGGCCAAGCGTGTCAGCTTCACGCCGGACGTTCCCACCGTGGCAGAACAGGGATTCCCGGGCTTCGAGGCGGTGGCGTGGGGCGGGCTGCTCGCTCCGGCTGGCACGCCGAAGGATGTGATCGCCAGGCTCACCACCGAGTTGAAGACCGCGCTGGCCGATCCGGTGGTGCAGGAAAAGATGCTGGGTGCCGGCACGGTGGCCGCCTACATGGGGCCGGAGCAACTGGCCGCGCGCATGCGCGCCGACGACAAAAAGTGGGGCAAGGTCATCCAGGACAACGGTATCAAGGGCGACTGATAGCGACCCGCGCCGGCAAGCGGCGTACCGTGCAGACCGGCCCGCGCGATCGCAGCGGGACACCAATTGAAGCGGGGTAGGGCGAGGGCTGGCCAGTGGTAGGGCCGGCCCTCGTTCTTCCTGGCGTCCCCGCGATCCTTGCGCCTAGCGCAAGCGGTTCGGACTCAGAGCGCCGGGCTCGATGCCTTCGCGCTGCAGCGATTCCTCCAGCGGTGCGCCGAGCAGCAGGCTGGCGGCCAGCGACGACGCGCCCGCCGCGCTCTGGATGCCATAGCCGCCCTGCGCAGCCAACCAGAAGAAACCCGGCTGGTGCGCGTCCCAGCCGATGACGAGGTCGCCGTCCGCGACGAATGAACGCAGTCCGGCCCACGTGCGCGTGGGCCGCGGGATGCGCAACGTCGTCATCTGTTCGATATGCCAGATGCCGGTGGCAATATCGAGCTCTTCGGGCACGACGTCATGCGGTGCCATCGGATCGGCGTTGGCCGGCGAGCCCAGCAGCTGCCCGGCATCGGGCTTGAAGTAGAAGCTCTCGTCTATGCCGACCACCGCGGGCCAGTGGGTGCAATCCATGCCGGCCGGCGCGGCGAACGTGAAGGCCGAACGGCGGCACGGAGTCAGGCCGATCGCCGGCACGCCTGCCATGGCCGCGATGACGTCGGCCCATGCTCCGGCCGCGTTGACCACGTTGCGGGCGCGCACGCGGCCGCCGTCGGCGAGCTCGATGTCCCAGACGTCGCCATCGCGGCGCAGCCCCGCCACGTCGGCACCGGTGCGAACGTGACCGCCGCGCCGGCGCAGGCCGCGCAGATAACCCTGGTGCAAGGCGTGCACGTCGATATCGCAGGCGTCGGGTTCGGTGAAGCCGGCGGCCACCACGTCCTCGCGCAGGCAAGGCACCGCGGCGAGCATCGCGTCGCGCTCGATCCGTTCGACGTTCGGTGAACGCGCACGGGCATCGGCATAGGCGGTGTCAAGCAGTTCGCGCTGTCCGGCGGTGGCGATATACAGCACGCCGCGCGGCGCGAGGATCGGATCGCTGCCGAACACCTCGGGCGGCCGAGCGTAGAACTCGCGTCCGGCGCGCGTCAATGCCTGGATCGCGGGCGTGCCATAGGTCTCCATGAACATCGCAGCGGAGCGGCCGGTGGAGTGGTAGCCGGGCTGGTCCTCGCGCTCCAGCACGATGACGCCGGCATGCCCGGCGACGCGCCAGGCCACCGAGGCGCCAGCGATGCCGCCGCCGATGACGGCGAAGTCGTGGATGAATTCGTCGTTGGCGGTTGATGTGGTGGTCGTCATGTTGTTGTCCTTGCGTTGGGTGTGGGGTGGGTGGGGGGAGGGCACCCCCACCGCCGCTCACACCGCCGAAGCATCCCCCACCGACACCCCGTCGCCATCCAGAATCGGCGGCGCCGTCACGATCGACGTCAGCGCCGGCTCGGCCATCTTCAGCGCGCCCAGGTCCGGCAGCGGACGACGCAGCGCCGGCGACGTCGAGAACGCCTGCTCCATTGCCTGCGCGATGCCCAGCGTGCGGTGATCTTGGCGGAAGCCGCCCACCACCTGCAGCCCGAACGGCATGCCCGCATGGTCGACGCCGCACGGCAGCGAGATCGCCGGATGCGTGGTCAGCGTGACGATGTAGGTCAGCGCGAGCCACCGGTAGTAGTTCTGTTGCTTCTCGCCGTTGATCGTGTCGGCATACAACATGGTCCACGGGAACGGCGACACCGGCGTGGTGGGGGACAGGATCACGTCATAGTCCCGGTACAGTTGCTGGAAGCGCGCCAGGATGCGCGTCTGTTCGGCCTGGCCCCAGGCGCTGTCGACCAGCGACATGGCCGCGCCCATCTCGTAGTTGGCGCGCGTATTGGGACCGAGGCTCGACGGGTCGCGCTGATAGGCCTCGTGCATGCCGGCGACGAAGCTCTCCGCGCGCAGCACGTCGAAGCAGCGGTGCACGTCGCCCAGATCGATGTCGATCGCGTCGCAGCTGCGGAACAGATGCTTCATCGCCGCGATCTTGTCGCGGAACGTGCGGCGGATATCGTCGTCCACCGCGCAGGCGCCGAAGTCCTCGGTGTAGGCCACGCGCAGCGTGCCGAGGTCTACCGCCTGCGGCGTCAGGAACGATAGCGGATCGAGCGGATAGGTCAGCGGATCGCCCGCCGACATGCCGGCGCTCGCCGCCAGCTGCAGGCAGGCGTCGGTCACCGTGCGGCCCATCGGTCCGACCACGGAGATCGGCGTCCAGCCAAGCAGCTTGCGCGAGCTCGGCACCACGCCCGGCGACGGACGGAAACCCACCACGCCGCATTTGGATGCGGGAATGCGCAGCGAGCCTCCGGTATCGGAGCCGGTGCAGACCGGCAGCATGTCGGTGGCGAGCGCCGCCGCCGAGCCGCCCGACGATCCGCCGGCGTTCAGGTTGGGGTTGAACGGATTGCCTGTGGCGCCCCACACCACGTTGCGCGAATTCGCGCCCGCGCCCATCTCTGGAATGTTGGTCTTGCCCACCACCACCGCCCCGGCCTGGCGCAGCCGCGCCACCAGCACGTTGTCCTCGGCGGGCACATTGCCGCGATACAGCGGCGAGCCATAGGTGGTGAGCAGGCCGGCGGTGGCTTCGAGGTCCTTCACGCCGAGCGGTAGGCCGTGCAGCAGCCCGAGCGCTTCGCCGCGCATCACGGCCGCCTCGGCGGCGCGGGCTTCCTCGCGTGCGCGCTCGTAGCAGGTGGCGGTGATCGCGTTGATATAGGGATTGACCGCCTCGATGCGGGCGATGCAGGCTTCCAGCAACTCCACCGGCGAGATTTCCTTGCTGCCGATCATCCGGCGCAGTTCCACCGCGGAGCGGGTGACGAGGGTATCGGATGCGTTCATGCGTTCTTTCCTTGGGGCGCGGCGCCACGCCGCGAAACGGACGACGCCCCCGCCGCGGGATGCGATGCATCCGTGGGCGGAGGCGCCGGGCCGGCAACACAACACTGCCGGCCACATCGGTCATCGAAAATCAGTCGGCCTTGATATTGGCACGTTGAGCCACCGCGCGCATCACCGGCAGCTCCTTGTTGATCAGGTCGGCCAGTTGCGCCGCGTTGGCGTAGCTGGGCTCGAAGCCGGCGGCGAGCAGCTTGTCCTTGGTGTCGGCATCGGCCATCACGTCGGCCAGCGCCTTCTCCAGCTTGACCTTGACGTCCGCCGGCATGCCGGCCGGACCCACCAGCGCGAGCCAGGTGTCGGCATTGATGCCCGGATACCCGCTCTCGGCAACGGTCGGCACATTGGGCAGCAGCGCCGAACGCCTGGCCGTGGTCACCGCGATGGCCTTGACCTTGCCGCCCTTGACCTGCGGCACGGCGGCGGCCACGGTGTCAACGGTGTAGGGAATCTGGCCGCCGATCAGGTCGGTCATTGCCGGCGCGCTCCCCTTGTACGGCACGTGCAGCAGCTTGGTGCCGGTGGCGTTCAGCAGCATTTCACCGGCGAAATGCGCGGTGGTGCCGGTACCGAACGAGCCGTACGAATACTTGCCCGGCTCGGCCTTGGCCTTGGCCACCCACTCCTTCAGGTTCGACGCCGGCGCGTCGCGGTTGGCCAGCAGGATCAGGCCGGTGCGGCCGGCGATGCCGATCGGGTCGAAGCTCTTGACCGGATCGTAGGGCAGCTTGGCGTGGATCGCCGGGTTCACGGTGAAGGTGGTGCCCGAGCTGATCAGCAGCGTATAGCCGTCCGGCGCGGCCTTGGCCACGTAACCGGCGCCCACGATGGTGCCGGCCCCGGCGCGATTCTCGATCACCACCGGCTGGCCGAGGCGGTCGCCCAGCTTCTTGCCCAGCAGGCGGCCGATCACGTCGGTGGCGCCACCGGGCGGGAACGGAATCACCAGCTGGATCGGCTTGGTCGGATAGGCCTGCGCCTGGGCGCCGGTACTGGCCGCGGCGAAGCAGCATGCGGCGAGGATCGCGAACTTCGTGGGGGTCGGCTTCATCTTGGTTCTCCAGCAAAAAACAGCAATCGAGGGATCCGCCGTGTCAGCGCGCCGCCAGCGCGGCGCCACGGTCGAGGAAATTCCGGTACTCGGATTCAGGAACGAACAGGCCGCCGGTGGTCCACACCAGATGCACCGCCTGGGGCATGGAATCGGTCAGGCCATGGCGTTCGAGGTAGGCACGGCCGGCGTCGGTGCCGGTCAGCATGGCGGGGCCGCTGAATCCGGCGGCAGCCGACGGCTCGATCTGCAAGCCCTCGGCCGCCTGCAACTGGAACAGGTGGCGGAACAGCGTGTCGTCGGCGACGGTGTAGACGCCCGACAGCAGCTCGCGCATCGCGCCGGCGGCCAGTTCCGATGCGCGCGGCACCGCAAGGCCGTCGGCTTCGGTACGGTTGGTCAGGCCGTAGTCATAGACGGACGGGTTGCCGCCCGTGCCGCTGATCTCGGCCCCAAGCATCTGCACGAGGAAGCACGGCGACTGGGTCGGCTCGGCAAAAAAGCAATGCACGTGCGGGCCGTAGAGCTGCTTGAGGCCGAATGCGATGCCGGCCGGCGCGCCGCCCACGCCGCAGGGCAGGTAGACGAACAGCGGGCGCGTCGCGTCGGGCCGCAGTCCCTGCTCGCGCAGCTGCGCATCGAGTCCGAGCGCGGCGGCGCTGTAGCCCAGCATCAGCGACAACGAGCGCTCGTCGTCGACGAAATGGCAGTACGGGTCCTGTTGGGCCTGCGCACGGCCGGCGGCCACGGCTTGCTGGTAGTCGCCGGCATGCTCGACCACCTCCACGCCGCGGGCGCGCAGCCGCGTCTTCTTCCATTCCTTCGCATCGGCCGACATATGGACGGCCGCGCGAAAGCCGAGCGCGGACGCCATCACGCCGATGCTCAGGCCAAGATTGCCGGTCGAGCCCACGGCCACCTGATAGCGGCCAAACAGCGCGCGGGCATCGGGCTCGGCGAGACGGCTGTAGTCGTCGCCTTCGGCCAGCAGGCCCGCGTCGCGCGCCACCTTCTCGGCGAATTCGAGCACCTCGTGAATGCCGCCCCGCGCCTTGATCGAGCCGGCGATGGGCAGGCTGTGGTCCGCCTTGATCCACAGACGGCCCGTGCTGGCATCGACCTCCAGCATGCGCTGCATGGTCGGCGTGGCGATCAGCGCCGAATCGATCGCGCCCTGGCTGGCGGCGAGCTCAGGGAACAGGCGTACCAGCAGCGGCGCGAAGCGGTCGAAGCGCGCCTGGGCGGCTTCCACATCAGCTAGACTAATGTGCCGCGTGCCGGCCGGGACGCTCGCGGGCATCCGGGGCGAAAGCAGCGGGTTGAGCCACAGGCAAGGTTCGGCGGCCCGCAGCGCCGCCTCGGTGGCGGCATCGGCGCCGGCGGCGCCGGCAGGCACCCCGGGCGCGGAAGTCGGGGACGGGGAGCGGATCGCGGTCGGTTCGGTCACGGTCGGGTCAATCAGGCGTTGATCGGGAGGTCGGGTGTGCTGTTGTCTGTGCCGGTCTTCGGGCCGGCTCCATGCACTGCATTCTTGGGTACCCGGCGCGGTGCTGACAAACCATTCGTACTACATCAAGGATTAGTTTCACTAATGGCCAGGATCCTGTCGTCCTCCGTCCTTGGCTGGCTGCGCTGCTTCGAGGCCGCCGCGCGCCACTGCAACTTCACGCAGGCCGCCGACGAACTGTGCGTGACGCAGGGCGCGGTCAGCCAGCAGGTCAAGCATCTGGAGCAATGGCTGGGGCGTCCGCTGTTCCTGCGCACGCCGCGGGCCCTTGTGCTGACGCCCGAGGGCGAGCGGCTGCGCTTCGTGCTGCGCGAATCGTTCGAGGCCATCGAAGGCACGCTGAGCCAGCTGCGGCGCCACGGCGAAAGCGGGCCGGTGTCGCTATCGTGCTCGCCGTCGTTCGCGATGCGTTGGCTGACCCCGCGCATGGGCGACTTCTTCCGCGACCATCCCGATATCGGCCTGCGCGTGTATGGGGAATTCCACGCGCTCGATCGCACCAGGATGGTGCGGGACGGCATCGAGGCCGCGGTGCGCTTCGATCCTGGCGCCTACAGCGATGTGCATGCGCGGCTGTTTCTCGATGAATGGCTGCTGCCGGTGGCCAGTCCGTCGTTCGTCGCCGCGCATCCGGAGATCCGCACGCCGGCCGACCTGCGCGGCGTTCATCTGCTGCATGACGTCAGCCCATGGGATGGTGCCGGCGAGTTCGAGGAATGGCGGGCCTGGCTGGCGCAGGCCGGCGTGACGGTGCCGGACCTAGAACAGGGGCAGCGCTTCAACCTGTCGCAGCTCGCCGTCGGCGCGGCGCTCGCCGGGCAGGGCATCGCGATGGGGCGGACCGCGCTGGTTCTTGAAGACCTCGCGGCCGGACGGCTCGTCGATCTGTTCGGCCTCGCGCTGCCCAGCGACGCGGCCTATTACTTCGTGTCCGCGCACGGCCAAAGCCCGCAGGTGGCGAAGATCGAGGCATGGCTGGTCGCCGAGGGAGCACGCTTCCAGGCGGAGCGGGCGGCGTGGTTGGGGAATAAACGGGCGCCGCGGGCCGTGGGAAGGCGGCGGGCGAGGGGATAGGCGGCGCCGGGTTTTGGTTTGCCTTCGGTTTGCTTTGACTGCCCTCTCCCCCGCCCCTCTCCCGCTCGCGGGAGAGGGGCGGGGGAGAGGGAAATCGCAGCAAAACCCCGGCCATTATCCCAATGCACCCCCACACCCCCGCTTCCGATCCACCCTATCCACGCCCACCGCTCTGTTGTAAAATCTAAGTCTTTGATTCTCAACACCAATTGATCCGGTCGCGAAGGTGGCGAAGCACGCGAAAGACTGCAAGAATCGCTGCACCCGTCGTCGCCGCCCGCAAACCAAGGCGCCATGCGCCTTGCGGGGTGTCCGATCAATCCTCCTTCGTTCGAGATGCGTGTCCGCTGGCGCCGGGTTCGCCTCCGCCAGATGCCAGAGACCATGACCACGACGACCCAGTCCGTACCCAATCCCTCTCCCGATATCACCTTCGACAGCTTTGGGCTCGATGCGCGCATCCTGCGCGCGCTCACCGAGCAGGGCTATACGAGGCCTACCCCGATCCAGGCGCAGGCCATCCCGGTCGTGCTGCTCGGCAAGGACGTGATGGGCGCGGCGCAGACCGGCACGGGCAAGACGGCCGGCTTCGCCCTGCCGATCATCCAGCGCTTGTTGCCGATGGCCAATGCCAGCGCGTCGCCGGCGCGCCATCCGGTGCGGGCGCTGATGCTCACGCCCACGCGTGAACTGGCCGACCAGGTCTACGACAACGTGGCCCGCTATGCGCGCCATACCGACCTGCGCAGCGCGGTGGTGTTCGGCGGCGTCGACATGAACCCGCAGACCGAAGCACTGCGCCGCGGCGTGGAGATCCTGGTGGCCACGCCGGGCCGGTTGCTGGACCATGTGCAGCAGCGCTCGGTGAACCTGTCGCAGGTGCAGATGCTGGTGCTGGACGAAGCCGACCGCATGCTGGACATGGGCTTCCTGCCCGACCTGCAGCGCATCATCAACCTGCTGCCGCCCAAGCGGCAGACGCTGCTGTTCTCGGCCACCTTCTCGCCGGAGATCAAGCGGCKGGSGTCGAGCTATCTGCAGCAGCCGGTGACCATCGAGGTCGCGCGCAGCAATTCGGCCAACGAGAACGTGCGGCAGACGGTCTACGCGGTCGAGGACGGCCACAAGCAGGAAGCCGTGGTGCACCTGCTGAAGCAGCGCGCGGAGCAGGGCCTGTCGCGCCAGTGCATCGTGTTCGTCAACAGCAAGATCGGCTGCTCGCGGCTGGCGCGCCATCTGGAGCGCGAGGGCATCAACGCCGCCGCGATTCACGGCGACAAGACCCAGACCGAGCGGATGCAGACGCTGGAAGGCTTCAAGCAGGGCACCATCGATGCGCTGGTGGCCACCGACGTGGCGGCGCGCGGCCTGGACATCGCCGACATGCCATGTGTGATCAATTTCGACCTGCCGTTCAATGCGGAAGACTACGTGCACCGCATCGGCCGTACCGGACGCGCCGGTGCAAGCGGCGACGCGATGTCGATCTTCGTGCCGGGCGACGAACGCCTGCTGGCCGATATCGAGAAGCTGCTGAAGCGGTCGATTCCCCGCGCGAAACTGGAGGGCTTCGACCCGTCCGGCCCCCGCTCGCGCAGCGACGACGGCGATCGGCGCCGCTCGCGGACCGACTCGCGCCGCCCGCGCGCCGAAGGCGAGGATCGGCCGCGCCGCTTCGAGCCCACCGGCAACCGCGCCACTTTCCGGCCATCGGACGATCCGCTGTTCTCGCGCCCGTACGAGCCGGGGCCCGATGCCGCCGCGTCGCGGGACGAGGCGGACATCGATCCGCGCCAGGCCTCGCTGGCCCGCGCGCGTCCGAAGCGTCCGGTCGCGGCGCTGCTGGGCGGCGTGCCGCGCAAGCAGTGACATCGCGCGCGGGCGCTTGCACGGCTTGCCCCGCGCACCGGCGTCCCCGCTGTTCCTTCCTTCTCTAGTTTCCCGGACCCCGGCGCAGCCAGCGCGCCGCCCACTGCGCGGTCGCGTCGGCTAGCCATCCGGCCACATCGGCGCGCTCGCTGTCGATGCCCAGATGGGCGCCCGCCTGACGCAGCGCGTCCAGCGGCGCAAGCGTGTCGATCGCCTGCGCGCCGGTCTGCTTGCTCAGCTTCTCTCCCGCCTCGTTGCATACCACCGGCACATGCAGATACGCCGGCGTCGGCAGCCCAAGCAGGCGCTGCAGATGGATCTGCCGCGGCGTGGAGTCGAGCAGATCCGCACCCCGCACGATGTCGGTGATGCCCTGCAGGCCATCGTCGACCACGACGGCGAGCTGATACGCCCACATCCCGTCGGCCCGCCGCAACACGAAATCGCCCAACTCGGTGGCCAGGTCCTGGCATTGGCGGTGCTGCCAACGGTCGTCGAAGCAAAGCATGGCCGCGTCGCCGTCCGGCACGCGCACGCGCCAGGCGCGCGGCAACTTTCCGTTCAGGCCATGCCGGCAGGTGCCCGGATATGCCAGCGTCTGGTGACGCTCCCGTGCATGCGCCAGCGAATCCGCGATCTCCTTGCGTGAGCAGCCGCAGGGATAAACCAGTCCGGCGGCTTCCAACCGTTGCAGCGCGCTGGCGTAGTGCGCTTCGCGCCGGCTCTGCCACACCGGCGGTTCATCAGGATGCATGCCCAGTCGCGCCAGCGTGTCGAGTATCTGCTGGTCGGCGCCCGGCACGCAGCGCGGATAGTCGATGTCCTCGATGCGGACCAGCCATTGTCCGCCGTGCGCACGCGCATCCAGCCAGCTCGCCAGCGCGGTGACCAGCGAACCGAGATGCAGGGGACCGGTGGGGGAGGGCGCGAAGCGACCGCGATAGGCGCGCCGCGCCGGGGCCGTTGCCGTCATTGCGCCTTATTCGGGCGCACCGGGCTGCTGCGACAGCAGCGCCTGCGCGAGCCGGGGGCTTTCGAGCTTGGCGGTCCACCATTGCAGCGCCTTGCCGCGATGATTGGTACGCCACGCATAGTGGAACGATCCGGATGCGCGCACCTCGGCGGTTTCACGCACCACCAGCAGGCCCGCCTCGATATGTGGCTGTGCCATCGGCGCCGGCAGCCAGCCGCAGCCCAGGCCGCGCAGCTGCGCATCGAGCTTGTCGCGCATGGTGGGCACCACCAGCATGTCCTGCCCGGCCAGCACGCCGTGGGTGCGCGCCGGCAGATTGCGTGAGGTATCGCCGACGGCGACGATGCGGTGCTTGGCGATCTGCGTGGGGGACAGCGGCCCCTCCTCGGTGGCCAGCGGGTGGTGCGCCGCCACCGCGAACACGAACGGCATCGCGCCGAGCGTGCGGATCTGGAAGCCTTGCGTGCTGGGCGCATCGTAGGCGCCGCCGATCACGAGGTCCGCGCGGTTGCTGACCAGCGCATCCCACGCGCCGCCCAGCACTTCCTTCGAGAAGCGCAGCCGTGTCGCGCTGTTCTCCGCGTAGAAGTCCTGGATCACCGGCATCAGCGCGCGGAAATTGATCAGGTCGTCCACCACGATGGTCAGGCTCGCCTCCCACCCGGTTGCCAGCCGCTTCACACGCCGGGCCAGATCGTCGGCGGCATGCAGCAGATGCCGGCCCTCATCCAGCAGCGCGCGCCCGGCTGGCGTCAGCTCGGCCCGATGGCGGCGCCGGTCGAACAGCAGCACGTCGAGGTCTTCCTCCAGCCTGCGCACGACATAGGTCAGCGCGGAGGGTACCTTGCCCATTTCGTGCGCGGCAGCGGCGAAGCTGCCCTTGCGCTCGATCGCATCGAGCACTTCCAGGGATTCGAGTGAGAGTGGCATATTCAGAATTTCTGAATGACTGCTTGCAAGCTGTGCCGCCAAATATAAACCAGCTGGCCTAAACTGCATAGCATCGAAACGCATTGAAGCCTGTGCCTTCGCCAAAGGCGAGCCGGGCGCCGGTCCAAGGAGGGACATCAAAATGATTGAAATCCGAAGCTCCGCAGAACGTGGATACGCCGATCACGGCTGGCTGAAGTCCTATCACAGCTTCTCCTTCGCCGATTACTACGATCCGCGCCACATGCAATTCGGCCCGCTGCGGGTGATCAACGAAGACCGCGTCGCGCCGGGCATGGGATTCGGCACCCATGGCCATCGCGACATGGAGATCATCAGCTATGTTCTGGACGGCGAGCTGGCCCACAAGGACAGCATGGGCAATGGCAGCGTGATCCGGCCCGGCGACGTGCAGCGCATGAGCGCGGGCACCGGCGTGCGCCACTCGGAGTACAACCACGCCGCCGACCAGACCACGCACTTCCTGCAGATCTGGATCGTGCCGGATCAGGTCGGCATCGACCCCGGCTATGAGGAGAAGCACTTCGACGCCGCGGACAAGCGCGGCCGGCTGCGTCTGGTCGGCAGCCCGGATGGCGCCGATGGTTCGGTTCGCATTCACCAGGACGTGCGTCTCTACGCCGGTCTGTTCGATGGCGACGAGTCCGCCGAGCTGTCGCTTCGTCCGGGGCGCCGGGCGTACGTGCATGTGGCCCGCGGCACCGTCGCCGTCAACGGCCAGGCTCTGGCGGCGGGCGACGCGGCCAAGCTCACGGACGTCGATGCCGTGTCGCTGTCGGCGGGCAATGGCGCCGAGGTGCTGGTGTTCGATATGCCCTGATGTACCGGGCCACGGGCGCATGCCCGTGGCGGGGTGTTGACGTTGGGCGCTGTGCTATCTTCTCGCTATGTTGCGGCGCCCGGCCGGCACTTGGCCGGGCGCCATGGCCATCGCCCACTCCAACCCGAGATGACCTTCGTTTCCGTCCTACTCGCGCTGATCGCCGAGCAGTTCCGCGCCCTGGGCCGTAACAACCCGATCTACGAGATCGTGCGCGGCCTCGCTGCCCGCGCGGAGCGCGCATTCGACACCGGCCGCATGCGCGACGCGGCGCTGGCATGGGCGACGGTCACGCTGCCGCTCACCGTCGCGGCGCTGGTGGTGCACTATCTGCTGGCGTCGATCAGCGTCGCGCTGACGCTTGCCTGGAACGTGCTGCTGCTGTACCTGACGCTCGGCTTCCGGCAGTTCAGCCACTATTTCACCGACATCCACGAAGCGCTGAATCGCGACGATCCCGCCACGGCGCGCACGTTGCTGCACGAGTGGACGGGCCTGGACACCGTCGACATGCCGATCAGCGAGATCGTGCGCCACACGCTGGAAGCGGCCATCGTCGCCGTGCACCGGCATGTGTTCGGCGTGTTCTTCTGGTTCCTGGTGCCGCTCGGCCCGGCAGGGGTGGTGCTGTACCGGGTGGCCGAGTACCTGTCGCGGCAATGGAACAAGCCGTCGGCCGAGCGCAGCCTCGCGTTCGGTCGCTTCGCCGCACGCGCCTTCTTCGTAATGGACTGGATTCCGTCGCGCCTGACGGCCATAGGCTTCGCCATCGTGGGAAACTTCGAGGATGCGGTTTATGCCTGGCGCAATCACGCGCGCAAATGGGGCGACGAGACCAACGGCATCCTGCTCGCCAGCGGCGGCGGCGCACTCGGCGTGCGGCTTGGGGTGCCGCTGCCGGAAGACGACACCAGCGTGGTGCTGGCCAGTCCGGCCACCGGCGCGGCGTTCGATTATGCGCCGGGCATGGACCCCGATGGCATCCCGGAGCCCGTCGCGCCGGAATTCGGCACCGATCCCGGCGTACGCGCGCTGCAGTCAGCCGTGGGGCTGGTGTGGCGCGCCGTGGTGTTGTGGATGCTGCTGCTGGCGATGTTGTCGCTGGCGGTTTGGGTGGGGTGAGGGGTTAGGGAGGGCAGTCACAGCATACCGGCAGCCATCACTCACTGCCGCAAAGCCGAGCTCTACCAGGGCTTCTGCTGCCGCGACTCGTGCAACAACTGCGCGTAGAGCTGGTGCCGGCGCGGCGCGATCTCGCCGGCCTCGATGGCGGCCAGCACGCCGCAGCCCGGTTCGTTCGTGTGGTGGCAGTTATAGAAGCGGCATTGGGTGAGCCGTGGCCGGAATTCCGGAAACGCCCGCTCCAGCATGCCTTCGGACAGATGGTGCAGCCCGAACTCCTGGAACCCCGGCGAATCGATCAGGCAGCCGCCCGCGCCCCAGTCTTCAGGCAGATGGTAGAGCCGCGTGAACGTGGTGGTGTGCTTGCCGGAATCGAGCTTGGCCGAAATTTCGCGCGTCTGCGCATCGACGCCGGGGATCAGCAGGTTCAGCAGCGATGACTTGCCCATGCCCGACTGCCCGATCAGGATGGTCGCCGCGCCCGCCATGCGGGGTTTGAGCTGCGCCAGCGCATCGTCCGGGGCCGCATGCACGGACAGTTCGACCATCGCATAGCCCAGCTCTCGGTACAGCGCCAGCCGCTTGCGCGCCTCGTCCAGCCGTTCGGTGAGGTCGATCTTGTTCAGCACGATCAGCGGCCGCAGTGCCAGCGCTTCCGCGGATACCAGCGCGCGCCCCAGCAGGTCCTCGGAAAAGCCGGGCTCGGTCGCCAGCACGATGGCCACCTGGTCGATATTGGCCGCGAGCAGCTTGGACTTGAACTGGTCGGAGCGGTGCAGCAGGTTGCGGCGCGGGCGGACCTCTACGATCACGCATTGGTCCGCGGCGGCGCGCTCGACCATCACGTGGTCGCCCACCGCGCAATCGCTCTTCTTGCCGCGCGGGAAGGCATGCAGCCGGCTGCGCGCCTCGTCCTGCAGCTCGACCACATAGTGGCGGCCGTGGGCGGCGACGATCAGTGCCGGCTCGGAAGCCGTGCACGTGCCTGCAACGGCGGTAGTGCCGCGATGTCGGGTGATGCGGCTCATGCGCGCGCCAGCAGACGGTCGATCCGCTGGGCTGCGGGCGGGTGCGAGTAATAGAACGCGCTATACAGCGGATCGGGCGTCAGCGTCGACGCGTTGTCCTTGTACAGCTTGACCAGCGCCGACACCAGATGCGTCGCGCTGGCATGCTCGGCGGCGAACGCATCGGCTTCGAACTCGTGGCGCCGCGACGTGATGCTCGACAGCGGGCCGAGCAGGAAGGTGAACACCGGCAGCGTCAGGAAGAACAGCACCAGCGCCAGCGCGTGGCTGTCCGACATCAGGTTGGGCAGCACGCCCAGGCCGGTGTAGAACCACGCGCGCGCGGACAGCCAGCCCAGCAGCGCCAGGAAGGCCAGGCTCAGCGCGAACGTGACGACGATGCGCTTCAGGATATGGCGGCGCTTGAAGTGGCCCAGTTCATGGGCCAGCACCGCCTCGATCTCGTCGCCGTCGAGCCGCGACAGCAGCGTGTCGAAGAACACGATGCGCTTGGCCGAGCCGAACCCGGTGAAGTAGGCATTGCCGTGCGCGCTGCGGCGCGAACCGTCCATCACGAACAGTCCCTTGCTGGCGAAGCCGCAACGGCGCAGCAGCGCCTCGATGCGCGCCTTCAGGCCCTCGTCTGACAAGGGCTCGAACTTGTTGAACAGCGGCGCGATCCAGGTCGGAAACACCACCAGCAGGATCACGTTGAAGACCATCCATACGACCCAGGTCCATAGCCACCACAGGGCGCCCATCCGGTCCATCAGCCACAGCACGGCGAGCAGCAAGGGAAGCCCGAGCAGCGTGGCCACCAGCAGCATCTTGATGGCGTCGACGAGCCACAGCCGCCACGTCATGCGGTTGAAGCCGAAGCGCTCCTCGATGCCGAATTGCGCGTACAGCGTGAACGGCAGCTCGGCCAGCCCGCCGATCAGGGCGACACTGGCCACCAGCGCCACGCCATAGGCATAGCCCGGACCGAACATGCCGTACCAGAACTGGTTCAGCGCATGCAGACCGCCCAGCAACGTGAAGCCGAGCAGCACGGCGGCGCCGGCCAGTACCTCCAGCATCGACAGCCGCGTGCGCGCGATGGTGTAGTCGGCGGCCTTGCGGTGCGCATCCAGCGCGATGGTGCCGGCGAAGCGCTCCGGCACGGTATCGCGATGCAGCGCGACATGGCGCACCTGGCGCGCGGCGAGCCAGAGTTTGGTGAGGACCATCACCACCAGGGCGGCGAGGAATAGCAGGGTGAACATCGGTCTTGCCTTGTGGGGTCGGGCCTGGCGCGAGCGAGGCCGGTGGCGGCGGTGTCGTCGCGCGGCCACTCGGCCAGGCGGTCGATATGCGAGAATTATAAGTCTTCGCGCCGTCCCCAACCGGCGCCGATGCCCCTCCAACGACAAAGCGCAGTGCAATGACAAGCCCAAGCTCCGCGACGCCCGCCGTCCAATCCGTCAAAAGCGAAAACAATCTGGTCTGGCTCGATATGGAGATGACCGGGCTGTCGCCCGAGCGCGACCGCATCATCGAGGTGGCGGTGGTGATCACCGACTCCGAACTGCATATCCTGGCCGAAGGTCCGGTGCTGGTGATCCACCAGGAAGACGCGGTGCTCGACGGCATGGACAACTGGAACAAGGGCACCCATGGCCGTTCCGGCCTGATCGACAAGGTCAAGGCTTCGACGCTGACCGAAGCGCAGGCCGAGGCCGAACTGCTGGCCTTCCTGAAGCGCTGGGTGCCGGCCGGCAAGTCGCCGATGTGCGGCAACTCGATCTGCCAGGACCGGCGCTTCATGGCGCGCTACATGCCCAAGCTGGAATCGTTCTTCCACTACCGCAATCTCGACGTATCGACGCTGAAGGAACTGTGCAGGCGCTGGGAGCCGGCCATTCATAAGGGCTTCATCAAGCGGCAGTTGCATACGGCGCTGGCCGACATCCTCGAATCGATCGAGGAGCTGCGGTATTACCGCGAACACTTCATTCGGTCGAGCCAGGTGGAGCAGGGCGGGACGCAGTCTTGATGCGTTGACTGGATTGACTGCCCTCTCCCCCCGCCCCTCTCCCGCAACGCGGGAGAGGGGCGGGGGGAGAGGGCAGTCCAAGCCCTCAAACCACCGTCCCCCACCGAGCTCTCCCAGATCCATGCTAGCCCGCATCGTCTCCATCATCACGCCAGTCATCCTGATCATCCTGGTCGGCTGGTTGTACGGGCGTCGCGCCCATCCCGACATGACGGGCATCAATCGCGCCACGCTCGACGTGATCGCGCCGCTGCTGGTGGTGTCGGCTTTCGTCAGCAAGGACTTCGTGCTGCTCGACCAGCTGGCACTGCTGGGCTGCGCGGTGGGCGTCGTGCTGGGCTCCGGGGTGCTGGCGTGGTTCGCGGCACGTCTGTTGCGCGCCGATCCGAGGACGTTCGTACCGCCGATGATGTTCAATAACTCCGGCAACATGGGCCTGCCGCTGTCGGTGTTTGCCTTCGGTCCGGCCGGCCTCGCTCCGGCGGTCGCGTTGTTCGCCGCGTCCAACCTGATGCATTTCACGCTGGGCCTGAAGATCGTCGATCGCCATGCGTCGCTCAAGCGCATTGCCCGCAATCCGATGGTGCTGGCCACCGTGGTCGGCGTCGCGTTGTCGCTGGCGCGGCCATGGTTTGCACTGCCCGAGCCGGTATTCCAGTCGATCAAGCTGCTCGGCGATGCGACGGTGCCGCTGATGCTGTTCGCCCTCGGCGTGCGCATGAAGGACGTGAACCTGCGCAACTGGAGCATGGGGCTGATCGGCGCCGTGGTGTGCCCGCTGACCGGCATCGCTTGCGCGCTGGTATTGGCGTGGCTGGTGCCGTTGACGGACCTGCAGCGCGGCCTGCTGTTCGTGTTTGCCGCACTGCCGCCGGCGGTGCTGAACTTCCTGGTGGCCGACCATTTCCGGCAGGAGCCGGATCAGGTGGCGTCGATCGTGCTGCTGGGGAATATCGCGGCGGTGGTGTTCGTGCCGGTGGGGTTGTATCTGGGGTTGCGGTAGGGTTTGCTGATACTGCCCTCACCCCCCCTCTCCCGCTGTGCGGGAGAGGGGGGCAGTTGCAGCCAGCCAACCCAACACCCCAAAAACAGGCAATCACCCCTTCTGCCTCACCGCATGCTTCGGCCGCCAGGCTTTCACCACCGCCTCGTCGGTTTCCACATACGGCCCGCCGATCAGGTCGATGCAGTAAGGCACCGCGGCGAAAATCCCCTGCACGATTGCCTTGCCGTCGTCGCCGCGCAGCCCTTCCAGCGTTTCGCGGATGGCGCGCGGCTGGCCCGGCAGATTGATGATCAGCGCGGCATGGCTGTCCGTTTCGCGGATCACCGCCACCTGCCGCGACAGGATCGCGGTCGGCACGAAATGCAGGCTGACCTGGCGCATCTGTTCGCCGAATCCCGGCATTTCCTTGGTCGCCACGGCCAGCGTGGCTTCCGGCGTCACGTCGCGGCGCGCCGGGCCGGTGCCGCCAGTGGTCAATACCAGGTCGCAGCTGGCCACATCGACAAGCTCCACCAGCGTCTGCGAGATCAGCGCGCGTTCATCCGGAATCAGCCGCTCCACGGCCTGCCACGGCGACGTAAGCGTGCGGCCCAGCCATTCGCGCAGCGCCGGAATGCCTTCGTCCTGATAGGTGCCGGCCGACGCGCGGTCGGAGATCGATACGAGGCCCACCACCAGTTCGTCGGGATGGCTGCGGGCGATCGGTGCTTGGGGTTGCGTCATCATGGCTCCTGGTCGGGCTGATCGTTATCGTCGGCATTGCCGGCCGGAATGCCGTTCGCGCCTGCGGCGGGCTGCTGGCCGTCCTTGGCGTCCAGCGCCGTCTTGATGGCCTGGAACAGCTCCCGGAAATGGCGCGGGGGCTTGCCAAGCTGCTGCTCCTTGCGGGCGCCGCGGATCAGGTTGCGCAGTGCCTGCACGTCGACCTCGGGATGCTCGGCAAGGAAGCGGGTCAGCGCATCATCATCGCGCAGCAGCATCTCCCGCCAGCGCTCGATCAAATGCAGCCGTGCCGTTTCGGCCTTGCTGGTGCCCTTGAAGCCTTCGAGCGCGCGGCGGATGGCATCGACCTCGTCGTCGTCAAGGCCGCGCATCACGCGGCCCACGTATTGCATCTGGCGACGCTTGCCTTCGTGGCTCGTGATGCGGCGCGCCTCGTGGATGGCCTCGGCCAGCGGCTCGGGCATCGGCACGCGGGCGAGGCGGTCCTTGGGCAGCGCCTCGAGCTCCACGCCCAGTGCCTGCAGCGCATGCATGTCGCGCTTGCGCTGGGACTTGCTCTTGGGCTCGTCGTCGTCGGGTTCGGGGGCAAACGCCCCGGTAAAGGGGGCGCCGGAGTGGGCACCGGAAGAGGGGCGGTTACGTCGCGTCATGGACGGCATTTTATCTTGCTATGATTCCCGTTTGAACCGCGACCGCCCCGGCGCGCCAATCGCGCCGCGTGCACGGTCCCCGATGCCTCTCCGATCTCTCGCATGTCCTACTACATGACCGAACAAAAATCCCACTTCACCTATACCCAGGCCGAACTGAGCGAAATGGCAGCCGACGTGCTGCGCGTCGCGCGCGGGCTGGGCGCCAGCGATGCCGCCACCGAGATCAGCGAAGGCAGCGGCTTGTCGGTCACGGTGCGCAAGGGCGAGGTCGAGACCATCGAGCAGAATCGCGACAAGGTGATGGGCGTCACCGTGATGATCAGCAAGCGCCGTGGCAACGCCAGCACGTCGGATTTCTCTTCGGCCGCGCTGCGGGCCACCGTGCAGGCCGCCTACAACATCGCCCGGTACACCGCCGAGGACGACTGCGCGGGTCTGGCGGAGGAAGAGCTGCTGGAGCGCGAGCCGCGCGACCTGGACCTGTTCCATCCCTGGGACATCGATGCGGAACAGGCCATCGACGTCGCCCGCCGGGCCGAGGCGGCCGCCTTCGCGGTGTCCCCGAAGATTCGCAACAGCGATGGCGCCAGCGTGTCGGCGCAGCATTCGCAGTTCGTGCTGGCGACCACGCGCGGCTTCGTCGGCGGCTATCCGTACTCGCGGCATTTCATCTCCTGCGCGCCGATCGCGGGCAGCGGCAATGGCATGCAGCGCGACGACTGGTATTCGTCCAAGCGCGCGCCCGATGCGCTGGCCGAGCCTGAAGCCATCGGCCGCTATGCCGCCGAGCGGGCGCTGGCGCGCCTGTCGGCACGCAAGCTGTCCACGCGGCGCTGCCCCGTGTTGTTCGAGGCGCCGCTGGCCGCAGGGCTGCTGGGCGCCTTCGTGCAGGCGGTGTCGGGGGGTGCGCTGTACCGCAAGTCGACCTTCCTGTACGACTCGCTGGGCAAGCCGGTGTTCGCGCCGCACATCGACATCCATGAGCGCCCGCATTTGCCCGGCGCGATGGGAAGCGCACCGTTCGACGAGGAAGGGGTGCGTACCCGCGCGCGCGATGTGGTCCGCGACGGCGTGGTCGAGGGCTATTTCCTGTCGACGTATTCGGCGCGCAAGCTTGGCATGCAGACCACCGGCAATGCCGGCGGCTCGCACAACCTGACGTTGACCAGCAAGCTGACACAGCCGGACGACGACTTTGCCGGCATGCTGAGGAAGATGGGCACCGGCCTGCTGGTAACCGAGCTGATGGGGCAGGGCGTCAACTACGTGACGGGCGACTACTCGCGCGGCGCGTCGGGCTATTGGGTGGAAAACGGCGTGATCCAGTATCCGGTCGAGGAAATCACCATCGCCGGCAACATGGTCGAGATGTTCCGCCAGATCGTCGCGATTGGCGCGGACACGCTGGTACGCGGCACCAAGGAAACGGGGTCGGTGTTGATCGAGCAGATGACGATCGCGGGGAACTGAATTTTTGGGGGTTCTGCTGAGGGCAGTCCTTCCCACGGCAGAAGCCCAAGCCTTACTGCTCCCCCACCGGCGGCCGCTCGTAAGTCACGAAGCTGTAATCGAACCCATTGGCCTCGGAGTGATGCGTTTCGCGCGACGTCACCACCCACTGGCTCGCATCGATCGCCGGAAACACCGCATCCCCGTCGATATCCGCGTCGATCTCCGTCACGATGAGCCGGTCGGCACTCGGCAGCGCTTCCGCATAGAGCTGCGCGCCGCCGATCACGAACACTTCCGGCACCCCGACGCATAGCCGCAGCGCCTCTTCCAGCGAACTCGCGGTCTCCGCGCCATCGAGGCGCAGGCCGGCATTGCGGCTCACCACGATATTGCGGCGACCGGGCAGCGGCCGGCCGATCGAGTCCCAGGTCTTGCGGCCCATCACCACCGGCGCGCCCATGGTGGTGCGCTTGAAGTGCGCCAGGTCCTCGGGCAGGCGCCAGGGCAGCGTATTGTCACGGCCGATCACGCCGTTGCGAGCGCGTGCGACGATCAGCGTCAGCAGTGTCATACCGCCACCGGTGCCTTGATCGCCGGATGCGAGGCGTAGCCTTCCAGGGCAAAATCCTCATAGCGGTAGTCGAAGATCGACTCCGGCTTGCGCAGGATCTTCAGCCGCGGCAACGCCAGCGGCTCGCGTGCGAGCTGCGTGCGCACCTGCTCCTCGTGGTTGCTGTAGATATGGCAGTCGCCACCGGTCCACACGAAATCGCCGACGTCGAGGCCGGTCTGCTGCGCGATCATGTGCGTGAGCAACGCGTAGCTGGCGATATTGAACGGCACGCCGAGGAAGATATCGGCGCTGCGCTGGTACAGCTGGCACGACAGCCGTCCGTCGGCCACGTAGAACTGGAAGAACGCATGGCAGGGCGGCAGCTTCATGCGCGGAATGTCGGACACGTTCCATGCCGACACGATCAGCCGGCGCGAGTCCGGATTGGCTCGGATCTGCGCGATCAAGTCGGCGATCTGGTCGATATGCCGGCCGTTGGGCGCGGGCCACGAGCGCCATTGGTAGCCGTAGATCGGCCCCAGCTCGCCATCCGGGTCGGCCCATTCGTCCCAGATGGTGACGCCGTTTTCCTGCAGCCACTTGACGTTGGTCGAACCCTGCAGGAACCACAGCAGTTCATAGATGATCGACTTCAGGTGAAGCTTCTTGGTGGTCACCACCGGGAAGCCTTCGCGCAGGTCGAAGCGCATCTGGTAGCCGAACACCGAGCGGGTGCCGGTGCCGGTGCGGTCCGCCTTGACGGTGCCATGCTCGTACACATGGCGCATGAAGTCGAGATACTGTTTCATCGGCTGGGAGGGCGTGGAAGAGGGGCGGAACCCGGCGTCGGCGGAGTGCGGCGCCGGTGTCGCCAAAGGGGACCATTTTAGCGCATCGGGTCGATGCGGGCCTTCGATGTAAAAAGGGGCGATCCCGATGGAATCGCCCCTTTGCCGGCCCCGTCCCGCCTGTTTTCTCCCCTCTCACGCGAGCGGGAGAGGGGCGGGGGAGAGGGCAGCCACAGCTAGCCGCAGCAGTCAGTCGCATGCGGCAAGCCGCAACACTTACGCCCCCTGCTGGTTGTCAGCCGCCACGGTGCGCCGCTTCTGCGCCAGATAGCCCAGGCCCAGCACACCGCCGATGATGACCAGATACAGCAGCCACGCGATGGCCTGGTTGGCCAGGAAGAACGGCTTGATCAGCGGTTCGCCCTCGATCATCTTGACGGCGGTGAACGCCAGCACGCCAGCGCCGATGTAGATGATGACCGGATAGCGCGACATCAGCTTCAGCACCAGGCGCGAGCCCCACACCACGATCGGGATGCTGATCAACAGGCCCAGCACCACCAGCAGGAAGCTGCCGTGCGCGGCGCCGGCCACGGCCAGCACGTTGTCGATACCCATCACCGCGTCGGCGATGATGATGGTCTTCATCGCGCCTGCCAGCGTGGTCGCGCCGGTGCCATGCTCGTCGCCGTCGCTGTCATCGGAGAGTAGCTTGTATGCGATCCAGACCAGCGCCAGACCGCCCACCAGCATCAGTCCGGGGATCTTCAGCAGCCAGACCACGCCGATGGTCATCGCCGAGCGGACCACCACGGCGCCAACGGTACCCCAGATGATTGCCTTCTTCTGCAGATGCGGCGGCAGGTTACGCGCCGCGAGTGCGATCACGATGGCGTTGTCGCCAGCCAGCACCAGGTCGATCACGACGATCGACGCCAGCGCGGTCAGAAACTGCATCGTGAACAAATCGGTAAGCCACTCCATGAAATCTCCTGTAGAACTTGAACGGGTTCACCTGGAGTCATGCAATCGCGGCATGGAGCCTTTGCAAACCATGAAACCAGGTTGCAAAGGTCTTGCTCGACCGCACCGCCGAAGACGGCGATCCGGTCAGCACAACCGGAGCCTGCGCGGGAACGCGGTCTCGGAATGACGATTGTGCTAAGGGCATCGGGCCCTGGAGCTACTCCCCTTTGAAGGGGCACGGCCGTGGTCGGCCTTGCTTGGGCACGGATTATAAACGAGGCCATTGGCTTTTTGTGGTTTGGGGGTCGATGGCGTTTACCCTGTGGACGGCGTGCCCGGCGTCGGCGGCCGGGCACGGCCCTTGCAAAGTGCGTCGTGGGGCGGCGCGCATGCCTGCCGCATCCCGCCCGCATTGCACGTGCATTGCATCTATGCTTAACCCCATCGCAGTGGCCGATGCGGCGCCGGACAGTCATGGCCGCCCACCCCGTTGTTGGATTGGCGCCACACGTCCGCACCGATCCATGCGATGCCGGGGTCCGTCGTCCAGACCAACAAGAGGACCATTGCATGGCCGCTCATACTCGATCCTTTCCGCAAGCCGCCGCAGCGCCCGAGGGCGAACACGTGGACACACCGGCCGTCAATGGCCGTCAGTACGGCGGGGCGGGCGCACCGGCGGTGATGACACTGGGCGGAGTCCGCGGGCGCACGGGTGGCCAGGGCAGGCCGGCGCAAGCCGATCGCGCTCCGCCAGCCTTTATCCAGCAGTACCACGAAGATAGCGAGGCCGAACGCCGCGCGTTGGTGAAAGGACTGCTGGCCCCGCATGCCACGCTGCAGCCGAAGTACTTCTACGATCTGCTGGGCTCGCGGCTGTTCGAGGCCATCACGGCGCTGCCCGAGTATTACCCGACGCGCACCGAGGCGCGGATCTTCAATATGTATGCCCCCGCCATTGCCTCGCGTTGCGGCACGGGCTGCGTGCTGATCGATCTGGGCGCCGGCAACTGCGAGAAGGCGGCGAAGCTGTTCGGCGCCTTGCGGCCCGCGCAATACGTCGCGCTCGACATCTCGGTGGAGTTCCTGGCCGATGCGCTGACCGGGCTGCAGCGCCAGCATCCGGACATCCCGATGCTGGGCCTGGGCGCGGACCTGTGCGCGCCGCTCGCGTTGCCGGACGCCGTCAGGCGGGGGCGGCGGCTGTTTTTCTATCCGGGCTCGTCGATCGGCAATTTCTCGCGCGCCGATGCGCTGGCCCTGCTGCGGCGCCTGCGTGCCGCGGCCCAGCCGGGCGATGGCGTGCTGATCGGCGTCGACCTGTACAAGGATGAACGGCTGCTGGTGGCCGCCTATGACGATGCGCTCGGCGTGACGGCGGCGTTCAACCGCAACGTGCTGCGCAACGTCAACGCGCGCATCGGCGCCAGCTTCGTGCTTGCCGACTGGCGGCACGTGGCCAGCTTCGACGCGCAGGCGTCGCGCATCCAGATGCATCTGCAAGCCGCGCGCGATGTCGAGGTCCATTGGCCGGGAGGCGGCCGCGCCTTCCGCGAGGGGGAGCGCATTCATACCGAGGACTCGCACAAATACCGCAGCGACGACTTCGCCGCGATGCTGGTGGAGGCTGGTTTTGCCGATCCGGTCTGCTGGACCGACCCGCACCGCTGGTTCGCCGTCTTTCACGCGAGGGCGTAGGCCCGCCACGGGGTGCGGCCGGCTCGCGCGGGCGCGGTGTCATAATGCCCGTTTGACGCACGCGCCAACCGGCGCCCGCAGGCAGGCATCCGATGAGCGGCTTTCCCATGCTTCCCGATCTGTATTTCACCGGCGGCCGGCGCGACTGGACCGACGCGCGGCGGTTGCCGCGCGAAGGGTTGTCGCAGGCGCTGGTGGACAGTCGCAACCGCACGCTGGCGTGGCTGTCGGTGTTCGGGCCGTCGCGGCGCGGCTGGATCGTGCCGCAGCAGTACGATGCCGACCCGCCGCTGTGGACGCTGGGGCATCTGGCGTGGCAGGCCGAGTGGTGGTGTCTGCGCGGCGTGCGCGAAGTGTCGCGCGGCGGCGTGATGCTGCCCGTGCCGGCGGAGCCATCGATGCTCGACGGCGCCGACGAATGGTTCGATCCGACCCGGATCGACGAACAGTCGCGGTGGGACGCGATGTTGCCGGATGTCGGCGCGATCAAGCGCTACGCCGCCGATGTCCTTGACGCGGTCCTGCGCCGCATCGCGCTGCTGCCCGACGACGGCGACGACACGCTGTACCCGTACCGCCGCGCGTTGCTGCATGAAGACGCCTACGCCGAGCGCATCGCCGCGCTTGTGCAGGCACTGGAGCTGGCGCCCGAGGATAGATCGCTGGCGCTGCCACCGGTCAGCGTGCCGGCCGCGGGCACGCTGCAGTTTCCCGGTGGGCGCTTCACGCAGGGCTGGACCGACGACGATGGCCTCGCGCTGCCCGATGAGCTGCCAGCGCAGCCCACCTATGTGCCGGCATTCGAGATCGACGCGGCGCCCGTCACCAATGCGCAGTTCCTGGAATTCGTCGAGGACGGCGGCTACGAGCGGCCGAACTGGTGGTCGCCAGCGGGCCGGCAATGGCTGATGACGCAGGAGCGCTCGGCGCCGCGCTACTGGCTGCGTCATCACGACACGCGGGCCTGGATGGTGCAGCGTTTCGGCGCGCTTCGCACGCTCAATCCGGACGAGGCGGTCCGGCATGTCAGCCTGTACGAGGCGCAGGCGTGGTGTGCGTGGGCCGGCCGCCGGCTGCCCACCGAGGTGGAGTGGGAACTGGCGGCGGTGCAGAATCGCGGCGGCTTTCGCTGGGGCATGGTGCGCGAATGGACCGCGACGCCGTACGAACCCTATGCGGGTTTCGTCGCCAGCGCCGACGATGCCGTGCTGGAGTCCTGCTTCGGCGTATGCCAGGCGGTACGCGGCGCCAGTTTCGCCAGCCCCACGCGGCTGCGCCATCCGCGTGCGCGGATGGCGTTGTTGCCGGAGGAGGACGGGGCGTTTGTGGGGTTCAGGACTTGCGCGTTGTAGGCGAGGGCGGATTGCACGGGCTTTGACTGCCCTCTCCCCGGCCCCTCTCCCGCGAGCGGGAGAGGGGCGAACAGCGTTGGCATATCGAACGCCGCCGGTGTGCTCCCCTCTCCCGCAAAGCGGGAGAGGGGCCGGGGGAGAGGGCAGTGCCAGCCCCGCAATCCCAACCGGCGAAAAAAAACCGCGCCCTGCTCAACAGGACGCGGTCTTTATCGCGTGATGCCATCGACGCCGGTCCGCGGCGTCAGCCACTTTAACGCTCGAATCGCGAGCGACCCGAGCGCTGGCTGCCGTAACCGCCACCGTTGCCGCCATGGCGATTGCCAGGGCCGCTCCGGTTGCCGTCGCCGAAGCTGCGGCCGCCTTCGCGGTTGCCGCCACGGTCGCCGAACTTGCGATCGCCAAAGCTGCGATCACCAAAGCTGCGATCACCGAAGCCGCGCTGGCTGAAGTCGCGATTGCCGTTGCTGCTGTTGGTCGTATTGCCATTGGCATCGCGATTGCCAAAGCCGCGCTGTTCGCCGCCAAAGCCGCGTTTGCCAGCGTCACGGTCGTTGCCCCCGCGATAGCCCTCACGCGGGCCATTGCCGCGCGAATCGCCGCCGAACTTGCGCTCGCCGCCACGATAGTTGGCACCGCCGCGGCCGCCGCCTGGCTTGCCGCCGAAGCCGCTGCGCGGCTTGGGCTGGCGACGGGGCTCAAGGCCCTCGATCACCGAGGCGTCCACGCGATTGTTGGTGAACCGCTCGATGCGCTTCCACTGGAATGCGTCGTTATGGTTGACCAGGTTGATCGCCACGCCGGAGCGGCCCGCCCGGCCGGTACGGCCGATACGGTGCACGTAGTCCTCGGCCTGCTTGGGCAGGTCGAAGTTCACCACGTGAGTGATGTCCGGCACGTCGATACCGCGCGCCGCCACGTCGGTGGCCACCAGCACGCGCAGGTTGCCGCGCCGCAGCGCGGTCAGCGTGCGATTGCGCGCACCCTGCGTCATGTCGCCGTGCAGCGCGCCCGCCGAGAAGCCGGTGTCCGACAGGCGTTCGGCCAGGGAATCGGCGTCGCGCTTGGTCGCGGTGAATACGATGGCCTGCTTCAGCGACGCGTCGCGCAGCAGATGGTCGAGCAGGCGCTCCTTGTGCGACATGTCGTCGGTGAAGTGCAGCCGCTGCTCGATATGGCTCTGGTCGGCACGCGCCGCCGCGATTTCGATGCGCTGCGGGTCACGCAACTGGCGTGCGGCCAGTTGCGCAATGCGGCCGTCCAGCGTCGCCGAGAACATCAGCGTCTGCCGGCTGGCCGGGGTCGCCGCGACGATCGCGTCGATATCGTCGGCAAAGCCCATGTCCAGCATGCGGTCGGCTTCGTCGAATACCAGCATGTCCAGTTGCGACAGGTCGATGCGGCCGGCGTCGATATGGTCGAGCAGGCGGCCCGGCGTGGCGACCAGGATGTCAGGCATCTTCGACAGCATGGCCAACTGCTTCGGATATGGCATGCCGCCCAGGATGCTGGCGCAGATGATGCGGCGCAGATGGCGGCCATACTTGGCGGCCGCGTCGGTCACCTGCAGCGCCAGTTCGCGGGTCGGCGTCAGCACCAGCAGGGCCGGTTGTGCCGGCGCCGGGCGGGGACGCTTGCCCTTCATCCGCTTCACGTCTTCGGGACGGACGCGGTTCGGAGCCGGGCGCTCGGAGATGCGCTGGATCGCCGGCAGCATGAAGGCCGCCGTCTTGCCCGAGCCGGTCTGGCTGGACACCAGCAGATCGCGGCCAGCCAGGAAGGCCGGGATGGCCTGCGCCTGCACCGGCGTGGGCGTGCTGTAGTTGGCCTCGGCGAGCGCGCGCAGGATCGCGGCGTCCAGACCGAGCGCGGCAAAGCCGTCGCTGGTGGCCGGCGCTTCCTGCGGCTCGATGATGGCCTGCAGGCGGTCGAGCGGGCTCACCGTCTGCGGATGGAATACGTCTTGAGCGGAGGCAATAGCTTGCTCCGCACGGATGTCGTGCTGTGTCATGTCGTTGTGGTCAGATGCATGGCACCCCGGGATGGCGCACGGATGGCGCGGCTGCGGGGTGGGCGCAGTGCAAAGTCTTAAAAAGGCTTCGGCGCCAATCGGAAGGCCGTTACGACAGACAGAGCTGACAGTACGGCGGCAGGCAGGGCAGCGTCCGGCACAAGACCGGGCGCCTTATCCCTGGCAGGCAAACAGCCACATCAGGGCTGTTCAACAGGATCGGAGACGAGGCGGCGTCAGTGAGGGTAGCGGTTCTGTCGCTCTTCACGCGGCATCGTGGCCGCGAGGCGGGAACGCAGAGATTGGAGCGGTGCGGGGAACCCCACCTCGATGCGGTGGGAAGAACCGGCTCGCATTGCGAAACTCACGAAGCGCATTCTAACAGAACATCCGAAACATTGCTGCACTGCGAAACGCGCCGCCGCTTTTTTCTCCCCTCTCCCGCAGCGCGGGAGAGGGGCCGGGGGAGAGGGAAGTCACAGCATGCAGCGGACAAGGGCCTCCTCCGGACCCCATCCATCCCCCTGCACGCAATCAGTTGCAAGCCAAATCCACCCTCCTATACTGCAAGACGTCGGCAATACCAGCCGGCACGGATGCGGACATACCCGTCGCAAGGCCGTCTCCAGCGAATCGCTCGCTGCTCCGGCCGGCATCGCCGAAAGGCACGTCAGCGCATCCTTCCCCCGACTGTCCGGGTGGTCCGGATGGGCGTCCGCGCAATCAGCGGAACCATGGGAAGGCAGCCTGCCCCGTGGCTTGTCGCCATGTCGTCCGCGCGACCCAGACCGCCCGGCCTCGTCCGCAGCCAGCCCGCCAGCAGCATGGCGGGCTTTTTCATTCGCCGGCGGATGCGTGCTTCCGAACCCATCCGCGATCGCGTGCAAGCCGACTTTGCTATACTCCGCCCCTGCCTCGTGCGCGCCGGCCGGCGCATCAGCCGGCCAATAAGCCACGCAGGCGTGGTCCTATCCGCTCGCCGTAGTTCAATGGATAGAACGAGCGCCTCCTAAGCGCTAGATACAGGTTCGATTCCTGTCGGCGGGACCACCCCAGCCTCCTCGGCCGCCTCCATCACGCTCCATCGCCACTGCGCACGCCGGGCCCCAGCAAGGCCCGCGACAGCACGAACGTCAGCGGCACCGTCACCACGATCACCAGCAACGGCGCCAGCAGCTTGGGCACGGCGAGTTTCTCGACCAGCACGAACATCAGCAGCAGGCCGACCAGATACTGGACGACGTAGACCAACGGAAATCGCAGCAGCGCCTTCAGCGACATCCGGACTTGAACACGAAATGGCAGTTGAGCCAGTACGACAGCAGCACGCGTAAGCCAGATGACGCCGGCTTACGGCACAACGGCCGCTGATGCGGCGCCACCTCACCGCTCCGCCCGTCGCCGCAGTACCAATAGCGCCACCATCCCGCCGACCACGCCCCAGAACGCCGATCCGATCCCGGCCAGCGTCATGCCCGATGCCGTGATCATGAACGTCAGCAGCGCCGCTTCGCGCTCGCCGGGATTCTGCATGGCAGTGGTCAGTCCGCTGGCGATCGAGCCGAGCAAGGCGAAGGCGGCCACCGCGATGACCAGCGCCTGTGGAAAGGCGGCGAACAATGCGGCGATGCTGGCGGCAAGCGTGCCGGCGACCAGATACCCGATGCCGCAGACCACCGCGGCGGTGTAGCGGCGCTCGCGGTCGGGATGCGCTTCCGCGCCAGTGCAGATCGCGGCGGTGATGGCCGCGAGGTTGATGCCGTGCGAACCGAATGGCGCGAGCACCGCCGACGCCAAGCCGGTCACGGTGATCAGCGGCGATGCGGCGACCTGATAGCCGTCCGCCCGCAGCACCGCCAGCCCGGGGATGTTCTGCGAGGCCAGCGCGACGATGAACAACGGAATCGCGATGCTGACGAAGGCCTGCAGCGAGAACGCCGGTGTGGTCCACACCGGCGCGGCCACGGCGAAATGGAGCTGCTCGAAATGCAGCTGTCCGAATGCGCCGGCCAGCGCCACGCCGACCACCAGCACGCCGGGCACCGCGTAGCGCGGCCACCACCGCTTGCCGATTAGGTACGCCGCGAACATCGGCAGCAGCAGCATCGTCTGGTGTTGCGCCTGCACGAACACGTCCACGCTGATGCGGAACAGGATGCCGGCCAGCAGCGCGGCGGCGATACTGGCCGGCAGCGCGCGCATCAGGCGGTCGAACCAGCCGGTCAGTCCGGCGGCCGTCATCAGCAACGCCGCCATCAGAAAGGCGCCGATCGCTTCCGCGTACGGCACGCCCGGCAGGCTGGCGATCAAGAGTGCCGCGCCGGGCGTCGACCATGCCACCACCACGGGCGCACGCGTGAGCAGCGACAGGCCGATCGTCGTGACGCCCATGCCGATCGACAGCGCCCAGATCCACGAGGCGATCTGGGCATCGCTCAGATGGGCGGCGTGACCGGCCTGGATCATCAGCACGAGCGAGCTGGTGTAGCCGGTCAGCATGGCGACCAGGCCGGCGACGACGGCGGAGACGGAGAGATCGGTGGCTTTGAGCGTGGTGACGGACATGATCGATAGCGGTGTGGCGGTGTCCCGGCGGTGCATCAGGGGCGACATCTTCGCATGAGCCGGCTCCGGCGGCCATGCACGGTGTCCGTGCAACCCTTGCCACCGGCGTTTTCCCTTACGGAGTTGTCCGACTGTGGCGTTGCGGCGGCGGCCGGTATGCTCCATACCGTGCCTTGGGAGCAGGGCACCGAGGAGAGACTCTTGGGCCCGCGCTTGTCGCGGGTCTTTTTCTTTTTGGGGCGCTCCGGCCACCCAACCCCAACCGCCGCGTAGTCTACAATGCCGGCTCCATTCCCCGCACCGCCAATACCCGGCACCATGCCCGGATTCCCGCTGCGGGTGCACTTCTCGCCCGATCCTTCTCATGGCCCTGTTTTCCATCTCCGACGCGCAACTGGCCTTCGGCCACGTGGCGCTGCTCGACCACGCTGATTTCTCGCTGGAAGCCGGCGAGCGTGTCGGCCTGATCGGCCGCAACGGCACCGGCAAGTCTTCGCTGCTGAAGATCGTCGCCGGTCTGGCGGCGCCCGACGACGGACTGATCGCGCGCCAGCAGGGCGTTACCACGGCCTACGTGCCGCAGGAGCCCGAGTTCCCGGCCGGCATCACGGTGTTCGACGCGGTGTCGCAGGGCATGGGGACCGCCCATGACCTGCTGCTGGCGTACGAGCAGGCGGCCGGCGCGGCCGAACTGGCGCGGATGAAGCCGACCGCCACGCTGGGGGCGAGCCGGCTGGCGCAGCAGCACGACGACGCGGCGCTGGCCGAGCTGACCCGCCTGCAATCGGAACTGGACGCGGCGGGCGCCTGGCAGCTGCGCACGCGCGTCGAGACCACGCTGGCGCGGCTGGGGCTCGATCCGATGGCGAAGGTGGAGGCGCTTTCCGGCGGTACGCGCAAGCGGGTGGCGCTGGCCCAGGCGCTGGTGGCGGAGCCGGACATCCTGCTGCTGGACGAACCGACCAACCACCTCGATGTCGATGCGATCCGCTGGCTCGAAGATCTGTTGCTCGGGTTTCGCGGCAGCGTGCTGCTGGTCACCCACGACCGCGCCTTCCTCGATCGCGTCGCCACGCGCATCGTCGAACTGGATCGCGGCCGGCTGGTGTCGTTCCCCGGCAACTTCGCGGCCTACCAGGCGCGCAAGGCCGAGATGCTGGCCGCCGAACAGGTCGAGCAGGCCAAGTTCGACAAGCTGCTGGCGCAGGAGGAAGTGTGGATCCGCAAGGGCGTGGAGGCGCGCCGCACGCGCAGCGTCGCGCGTATCCAGCGTCTGGTGTCGATGCGGGCCGAACGGGCGGCGCGTCGCGAGACGCAGGGCAACGTGAAGCTGGAAGTGTCGCAGGCCGAGCGGTCGGGCAAGATCGTGGCCGAGCTGACCGAGGTCGGCAAATCGTTTGGCGACAGGACCGTGGTGCGCGATTTCACTGGCACGATCATGCGCGGCGACAAGGTGGGCGTGATCGGCCCCAACGGCGCCGGCAAGACCACGCTGCTGCGGCTGATCCTCGGCGAACTGAAGCCGGACACCGGAACCGTGCGCAACGGCAGCAATCTGCAGGTCGCCTATTTCGACCAGATGCGCAGCCAGCTCGATCTGGAGAGGTCGCTGGCCGATACCATCAGCCCGGGCAGCGACTGGGTCGAGATCAACGGCCAGCGCAAGCACGTGATGAGCTATCTGGGGGACTTCCTGTTCGCCCCCGAGAGGGCGCGTTCACCGGTCAAGTCGCTGTCGGGCGGCGAGCGCAACCGGCTGCTGCTGGCGCGGCTGTTCGCGCGGCCGGCCAACGTGCTGGTGCTCGACGAGCCGACCAACGACCTGGATATCGAGACGCTGGAACTGCTGGAGGAACTGCTGCAGGACTACGGTGGCACCGTGTTCCTGGTGTCGCACGACCGCGCCTTCCTCGACAACGTGGTGACGTCGACCATCGCCTGGGAAGGGGAGGGGCGCTGGCGGGAGTATGTGGGCGGTTATTCGGACTGGCAGACGCAGTCACAGCGCTCCGCCGCCATGCAGGACGCCAGGGCGGCCGAACGCAAGCCAGTGGAAGCGCCCAGGCCGCGCGAAACGCGCGGCGCCAATCGCACGGTGAAGCTGTCGTACAAGGAACAGCGCGAGCTGGAGGGGCTGCCCGAACGCATCGCCGCGCTGGAGAGCGAGCAGAAGACCATCGGCGGACAGCTGGAGGACGGCTCGTTGTACGCCAGCGATCCACCGCGCGCGGCGCAGCTGGCGGCGCGCTTCGACGAGATCGAACTGGAATTGCTGGAGGCGCTGGAGAGGTGGGAGGTGCTGGAGGCGAAGAGTCGGGGGGAGGGGTAGTCGCGCAATCGATGGGGCGGGGGAGAGGGCAGTCACCGCTTATCTCAAACCACCCTCACCCACACCAGGCCAACACCATATTGGTCATATCAACCATGAACCCCGGCCGCAGATATGCCAGAAAGCCAAGCGCCAGCACCGCCCCCAAGCCGGCGATGCCCAGTGCGCGCAGCGTTCGCGTGACCATGGTCAGGCGGCCGCCGCCCGCGGGCGCACCAGCGCCTGTTCGCGGATCGGCAGGTTGACCAGCGCCGCCATCACGCCCAGCGCGATCGCGATGCCCCAGACGATGTCGTACGCCCCGGTGCGGTCATACAGATAGCCGCCGAGCCACGCGCCCAGGAAGCTGCCGATCTGGTGCGAGAAGAACACCACGCCGGACAGCATCGACAGATATTGCACGCCGAACACCTGCGCGATGATGCCGTTGGTCAGCGGCACCGTCGACAGCCACAGCGCGCCCATCAGCGCCGCGAACACCCAGGTGCTGGCGGCCGTCAGGGGCAGCAGCAGATAGGCCGCGATCACCACCGAGCGGCTCAGGTAGATGAACGACAGCAGATAGCGCTTGGGCATGCGCTGACCCAGCGCCCCGGCGGTGTAGGTCCCAAACACGTTGAACAGGCCGATCAGCGCCAGCGCCACCGTGGCCACCTTTGGATCGGTGAAGCCGCGGTCCTTCAGATACGGCGCCAGGTGCACGCCGATGAAGACCACCTGGAAGCCGCAGACAAAGTAACCGAGCGTCAGCAACTGGAAATTGCGATTGCCGAACGCCTCCCGAACCGCCTGGCCGATGGTCTGCTGGTGTCCGGCCAGCGCGCCGCCGCCCTTGGGCTCGCGAAGCGACAGCGCCAGCGGCAGCATGATGCAGGCCAGCAGCGCCAGCACGAACAACGCGTTCTGCCAGCCGAGGCCCGAGATCAGACCCTGCTCGACCGGAATCATCAGGAACTGCCCGAACGAACCGGCCGCGGCGGCGATGCCCATGGCCCAGACACGCTTGTCCGGGCTGGCGACGCGGCCGATCACGCCGTACACCACGCTGTAGGTGGTGCCAGATTGCGCGATGCCGATCAGCACGCCGGCGCCGGACGCGAACAGCGTGCCGCTGGACGCCAGCGCCATCACCACCAGGCCAGCCACGTACAGCGCGACGCCCACCACCATGATGCGGATCGGGCCGAACTTGTCGGCCAGCGCGCCGGCGAACGGCTGGGTAGCGCCCCACATCAGGTTCTGCAGCGCCAGCGCGAAGGCGAAGGTCTCGCGGCTCCAGCCGTGCGCCTGCGTGATCGGCAGATTGAACAGGCCGAAACCATGGCGGA
This sequence comes from Cupriavidus gilardii J11, assembly GCF_007829435.1. Classification (GTDB taxonomy): domain Bacteria; phylum Pseudomonadota; class Gammaproteobacteria; order Burkholderiales; family Burkholderiaceae; genus Cupriavidus; species Cupriavidus gilardii_D. The sequence goes on along the minus strand of NZ_VLJN01000001.1, from coordinate 72,055 downwards.
TGCCCATGGACAGGGTGACCAGCAGGCCGCCGCAGATCAGCACGGTGGTCAGGGAAAGTTGGCGGGATGACGTTGGCATGGCGGGCTCGTTGGTGTCGTTGTCCGTTCTTTTGGTTTTGTGTGACGCCGTGGTGACGTCGGCGCGCGGGTATCGACCCTCTAGCGTGGCTATCCCGCGGCGCGATCCGGCGAGTGTACTCCGCATTGGCGAAGGTTGCGTGGCGGGGTTTTTTGCCGTGGCTGTCCCCCTGACCCAAACCCTTCGCCGCCCCAATCCCCCTGTATTTCGAGAATTTCCCCCCACCGCCCATCCATTACAATGCTGCCTGCCCGGCCGTCCCGCGGCCGTGAAATCCACTTTTGTAGCGACTCCATGGCGAGCAAACCCAGTCAGTACAGCGAATCTTCCATCCGCGTCCTGAAAGGACTGGAGCCGGTCAAGCAGCGACCCGGCATGTACACCCGTACCGACAACCCCCTGCATATCGTGCAGGAGGTCATCGACAATGCGTCCGACGAGGCGTTGGGCGGTTTCGGCAGCGAAATCGTCGTGACGCTGCATCGCGACGGCAGCGTCAGCGTGGAGGACGACGGCCGTGGCATTCCGGTCGGCATCCATCCCGAGGAAAAGGTGCCGGTTGTGGAGATCGTGTTCACGCGGCTGCATGCGGGTGGCAAGTTCGACAAGGGCAAGGGCGGTGCCTATGCGTTCTCGGGCGGCCTGCATGGCGTCGGCGTGTCGGTGACCAATGCGCTGTCGACGCGGCTGGACGTTTCCGTCTGGCGCGACGGCAGTTTCTCGACGCTGACGTTCTCCGGCGGTGACGTCACCGCGCCGCTGACCACGCGCAAGCTGGAGCGCGGCGAAAAGAAGAACGGCACGCGCGTGCAGGTCTGGCCCGATCCCAAGTACTTCGACTCCGCCGCGATTCCGCTGGCCGAGCTGCAGCGGCTGCTGCGCAGCAAGGCGGTGCTGCTGCCGGGCGTCAAGGTCACGCTGCATATCGAGAAGAGCGGGGACACCCAGACCTGGCAGTACGACCAGGGCCTGAAGGGCTACCTGATCGAGGCGCTGGCCCAGGGCAGCGGCGCCGAGCTGGTCATCCCGATGTTCGAGGGCGAGCATTTCGCCGACCCGGACGCCAACGCGGGCGAGGAAGGGTTCGCCGAGGGCGAGGGCGCGTCGTGGGTGGTGGCCTGGACCGAGGAAGGCGCGCCGGTGCGCGAGTCCTATGTGAACCTGATCCCCACGCCCGCGGGCGGCACCCATGAATCTGGCCTGCGCGAGGGCCTGTTCCAGGCGGTCAAGAGCTTTATCGAGATGCACGCGCTGCTGCCCAAGGGCGTCAAGCTGATGTCCGAGGACGTGTTCGCGCGCGCCTCGTTCGTGCTGTCGGCCAAGGTGCTGGACCCGCAGTTCCAGGGCCAGATCAAGGAGCGGCTGAACAGCCGCGACGCGGTGCGGCTGGTATCCACCTTCAGCCGTCCGGCGCTGGAGCTGTGGCTGAACCACCATGTCGACTACGGCAAGAAGCTGGCCGAACTGGTGATCCGCCAGGCACAGGCGCGTACGCGGGCGGCGCAGAAGGTGGAGAAGAAGAAGGGCTCCGGCGTGGCGGTGCTGCCCGGCAAGCTGACCGACTGCGAATCGACGGACGTGTCGCGCAACGAACTGTTCCTGGTCGAGGGCGATTCGGCCGGGGGCTCGGCCAAGATGGGCCGCGACAAGGAGTTCCAGGCCATCCTGCCGCTGCGCGGCAAGGTGCTGAACACCTGGGAGACCGAGCGCGACCGGCTGTTCGCCAATAACGAGGTGCACGACATCGCGGTGGCGATCGGCGTGGACCCGCACGGCGCCAATGACGAGCCGGACCTGTCGAACCTGCGCTACGGCAAGATCTGCATCCTGTCCGACGCTGACGTCGATGGCGCGCACATCCAGGTGCTGCTGCTGACGCTGTTCTTCCGCCATTTCCCCAAGCTGATCGACCTCGGCCACGTCTACGTCGCGCGGCCGCCGCTGTATCGCGTCGACGCGCCCGCGCGCGGCAAGAAGCCGGCGCAGAAGCTGTACGCGCTCGACGACGGCGAGCTGGAGGCGATCCAGGACAAGCTGATCAAGGACGGCGTCAAGGAAGGCTCGTGGCAGATTTCCCGCTTCAAGGGTCTGGGCGAGATGAGCGCCGAACAGCTGTGGGAAACCACGATGAATCCCGACACGCGCCGGCTGCTGCCGGTCAAGCTCGGCGAATACGATCTGCCGCGCACCATCGGCGTGATGAACATGCTGATGGGCAAGGGCGAGGCCGCGCAGCGGCGCAACTGGCTGGAGGAACGCGGCAACGAAGTCGTGGCCGATATCTGATCATCCATGGACCAACAAGACACCACGTTTCAACCCGAAGAGCCGGCCGACGCGCTGACGCTGGCCCATTACGCCGAACGCGCCTATCTCGACTATGCGATCAGCGTGGTCAAGGGCCGCGCGCTGCCCGAAGTGGCGGACGGCCAGAAGCCGGTGCAGCGCCGCATCCTGTTCGCGATGCACGAGATGGGCCTGCGCGCCGACGCCAAGCCGGTGAAGTCGGCCCGCGTGGTCGGCGACGTGCTGGGCAAATTCCACCCGCACGGCGACCAGTCGGCGTATGACGCGCTGGTGCGTCTCGCGCAGGACTTCTCGCTGCGCTATCCGCTGATCGACGGCCAGGGCAACTTCGGCTCGCGCGACGGCGACGGCGCGGCGGCGATGCGCTATACCGAGGCGCGGCTGACGCCGATCGCGCGGCTGCTGCTCGACGAGATCGACCAGGGTACGGTCGACTTCGCGCCCAACTACGACGGCTCGATGGAGGAGCCGAAGCTGTTGCCGGCGCGGCTGCCGTTCGTGCTGCTGAACGGCGCCTCGGGCATCGCGGTGGGCATGGCCACCGAGGTGCCGCCGCACAATCTGCGCGAGGTCGCGGCGGCAACCGTGGCGGTGATCCGCAATCCGAACATCACGCTGGACGAGGTGCTGGCGCTGATGCCGGGCCCCGACTACCCCGGCGGCGGGCAGATCATCTCGTCGCCCGCCGATATCGCGCAGATCTACGAGAGCGGTCGCGGCAGCCTGAAGGTGCGCGCGCGCTGGACCATCGAGGAGATGGCGCGCGGCCAGTGGCAGCTGGTGGTTACCGAGCTTCCGCCCGGCACCTCGGCGCAGAAGGTGCTGGAGGAGATCGAGGAAATCACCAACCCGAAGGTGCGCGCCGGCAAGAAGTCGCTGACGCCCGAGCAGTTGCAGCTCAAGCAGACCATGCTGGGCGTGCTCGACGCGGTGCGGGACGAATCCGGCAAGGACGCGCCCGTGCGGCTGGTGTTCGAGCCCAAGAGCAAGAACATCGCGCAGCAGGAGTTCGCGCAGACGCTGCTCGCGCATACCAGCCTCGAAAGCGGTGCGCCGATCAATCTCGTGATGATCGGCATGGACGGCCGGCCCCGGCAGAAGGGCATGCTGGAAATCCTGCGAGAGTGGATCGCGTTCCGCTTCGAGACGGTCACCCGGCGCACGCGCCATCGGCTCGGCAAGGTGGAGGATCGCATTCACATCCTCGAAGGCCGCATGCTGGTGCTGCTCAATATCGACGAGGTGATCCGCATCATCCGCGAAAGCGACGAGCCCAAGCCGGCGCTGATGCAGGCGTTCGGGCTGTCGGAGCGGCAGGCCGAGGACATTCTCGAAATCCGGCTGCGCCAGTTGGCGCGCCTGGAGGCCATCCGCATCGAGCAGGAACTGAAAGACCTGCGCGAGGAGCAGGCCGACCTGGACGTGCTGCTGAAGTCCGAGACCATGATGCGCCGTCGCATCATCAAGGAGATCGAGGCCGATGCCAGGCAGTACAGCCCCATCGACAAGGACCCGCGCCGCACGCTGATCCAGGAAGAGCGCCGCGCCGCCGCCGAGGTGCGCGTGGTCGACGAACCGATCACCGTGGTGGTGTCGCAGAAGGGCTGGGTGCGCACGCGCCAGGGCCACGGCCACGATTCGCAGCAGTTCGCGTTCAAGGCCGGCGACGCGCTGTACCGCACGTTCGAATGCCGCACCGTCGACGTGCTGCTGATCTTCGGCAGCAATGGCCGTGTCTACACGGTGCCGGTGGCCGGGCTGCCCGGCGGACGCGGCGATGGCGTGCCGCTGACCACGCTGGTGGAACTGCAATCGGGCACGCAGATCGCGCACACCTTCGCGGGCCCTGCCGAGCAGCGGCTGCTGATCGCCACGCGCAACGGCAATGGCTTCCAGAGCAAGGTCGGCGACATGGTGAGCCGGCAGAAGGGCGGCAAGTCCTTCCTGACGCTGGACGAAGGCGACGCGCCGCTGGCTCCGGCGCCGATCGCGGACGATGCCACGCATGGCGCCTGCCTGTCCGGCAACGGCCGCCTGCTGCTGGTGGCACTGGACGAGATCAAGGTGCTGGCCGGCGGCGGCCGTGGCGTGATCCTGATGGAGCTGGAGCCGAAGGAGTCGCTGACGCACGTGGTGGCGGTCGGCGCGCCGGGGCTCGAACTGAGCGGGATCGGCCGGGGCGGCAAGCCGTCGACGCAGAAGCTCGCCGGCACGAATCTGCTGCCCTACGTCGGCAAGCGGGCGCGCAAGGGCAAGGCGGTCGAGGCGCGGCTCAAGGAGATGGCGATCGCGCCGGTGCGGCAGGCGTAGCGCGCCAGTCTCGGAAGGCGCAGTGAAAAGGGGGCGGCCAGCCCCCTTTTTTATGGCTGCATGGCGGCTGCGGTGACCATCGCGCCGGCCGACGTCATGGCGACGGCAGTCGCGCCAGTGCCGCCATCGCACTATCCCATTCCGCCTTGTTCTGTCGCGTCAGCGCCCTCGTAGGGCGCGCCGGAGGTGACGGCGCGCACTGTGCCCGCTGTCGCTGTTCAATGGGCGAGCTCCCAGTTCCAGCCCGGCGTGCATGCCACCAGCGCATCGAATTGAATCAGATGGCCCAGATGCCGTCTGGCACTGGCGAGGGCGGTCGGAATCTGGGTGCCGACCGACAGCAGGGCGAGTCTCTTATCGCGAGCGCTGCGCGGAATCGAACCGCGCGTCGGATCGGGGCCCGCGAGGAACGCCGGCAGGGTCCGCTCGACCAGTCGCCGCAGCGTCCCGATCTCGACCGAGCGCGAGCGGTCGTCGGGGTCGGTCACGTCGATCGCTCGCAACGCGTCCTGGATGATCTGGTCAACCGTGGCGACGTAGCTCGCCGACTGGCGCACGCCCATGTTGGCGAGCGCGGTTTCGATGAAACGCTGGTATGGCAGCTCAGGGTGGAACGTGTACAGGTCCACCAGCTGATCGATCGTCGTCGCCTTGTGCGCCAGCGTGGTCCACACGGACGTACTCCGCATGACACCGGCCTGGGCGTCGGCCCAGAACAACTGCGCGCCGCCCTCCGTCTGCAGTCCACGGAACGGCGCCAGGGCGTCCGTCGCCTCCAGCAGTGACAGCGGTTCGATCGCGCTGTGCAGAAGCGGCAGCACATAGGCGTCCATCAGATGGTGGTCGTCCATCATCACCCGCAGTCCCGGCCGCGGATCGGGCCGGGAAGGGTCGCAGGTGGCCGCCAGCCGGTATAGCGCTTCATGATCCGGACAGCGGTCGACCAGACAGGTCAGCAGGCGGCGGTCCTTCCATACCATGTCGGCGACGGCTGGCACCATCAGCAGCGGCTCGATGTCCGGCCAGCGTTCCGGATCCGCGTGCCGCAAATGGCGACGCAGCGCTTCCTCGGCATCGCGTGGCGCGTTGTGTAGCGCAATCCAGTCGTTCAGCCGCTGCAAACTGCCCGTGGGGGGTGCGGCCACCGCTGCCTCGTCGGGCACGATGGGCTCCATTGGCGCGATGGGCTCGCCTTCGCCACCGGGTGGCTGCGCCTGCGCGACGACGCCGTCCTTCAGCTTGCGGATGGACTCTTCGAGATGCAGGAAGGCCCTGAGCTCCCGTGCCGTCAGCGACCTCGTGCCATCGAAGCGGATGCCGTGGAAGAGCCTGTCGAAAACCTTGCGCAGCACGTTGCGCGGCGTCTCCACAAGGGCGACCGCGCGGATCTGGTAGCTCTGGCTGCGTCCCGGGTCGCTCGCACTGCCGTGTCGTGGCGTGAACAGGTCCGACAGCACCGCATGGCGGCCCGCACGATCCTGCGCGGTGTTACAGCGGATGTACTCCAGCCGGCCCTGGTACCTGCCGATCGTGACGGTGCGATCGAGCGCGTAGTAGGGGGTGGCACTGCCAGCGGAAATGAATGCCGGCCAGGCCTTCGCAAGGTTGTCTGGCGTAATGGGGTTGGGAGCGATGCGCAGCATGCCGTTGTGTCTCCGTGCGTGAGGTTGGCATACAGGCTCGCGCGCACGTGCCATGCCGATCGACGGGTTTTGGCGTTTTCTGTCGCTTCTTGCCGGTCGGTGGCCAACGTGGCTTGACAAGCGACAACAGGTAACTTGCTAACGCATTAACGAATCAGGCAAAAAAAAACGCCCCGGCCAAGCGGGGCGGCAAGGAGTGTCTCGAAAGGGCCGGTCAGTGGATTACCAACCGGGTGAACGGGTCCACATAGGCCTGCAGCGTCACGAACAGGCCCACGAGGATGGCCAGCACGATCGAATGGAAGAACACGTAGCGCAGGATGTCGCCCTCGTGTCCGTACCACTTGGTCGCCGTCGAGGCCACCACGATCGACTGGGCATCGATCATCTTGCCCATCACGCCGCCGGAGCTGTTGGCCGATGCCATCAGCACCGGCGACAGGCCAAGCTGCTCGGCCGTGGTCTTCTGCAGGCCGCCAAACAGCACGTTCGATGCGGTATCCGAGCCCGTCAGGGCGACGCCCAGCCAGCCCAGCATGGTGCCGAACAGCGGGTAGAACACGCCGGTGTGCGCGAAGGCCAGGCCAAGCGTGGCGTCCAGGCCGGAGTAGCGGGTCAGGTAGCCAACGCCGAACATCGCGCAGATGGTCAGCAGCGAGTAGCGGACCAGCTTGATGGTGTTCCAGTACTCCTTCAGCAGCCGGGGCACCGAGTAACCCATCATCAGGCCACCCAGCACGGCCGCCACGAGAATCCCGGTGCCGGCCATCGACAGCACGTTGAAGTTGAACACCGCCGCCTCGGCGATCTGCTGCGGCACCACGGGCGGCACCTTCAGCACGGCCTTGTCCAGGCCCGGAATCGCGTACTTCCAGGCCCAGATGGCGTCCAGCGCCTTCTTGATCTGCGGTACGCCCCACAGGAACACGAACACGGTCAGGATCACCCATGGCATCCACGCCTTGGCGGTCGAGATGCCGGCGGCGGCGGCATTGGCGCGCGCCTCGGCGGCCACCGCTTCGGGGTCGTCCACCTTCGATTCGTCGTGGCGGCCCAGGATCTTGGTGGTGGTCCAGATCTTCTTCGGCTTCCACACCTTCAGGAACAGCGCCAGCGAGCCCATCGACACCAGCGCGGCGATCACGTCGACCAGCCACGGGCCATGGTAGTTGGACACCAGGAACTGCGGGATCGCGAAGCTGACGCCGGCCACCAGGATCGCGGGCCAGACCTCCAGCATGCCGCGAAAGCCCGCGAAGGCCCAGATCAGCCAGAACGGCACGATGACGGAGAACAGCGGCAACTGGCGGCCGATCATCGCGGACAGATCGAGCAGGTCCAGTCCGGTCACGGCGGACAGCGCGATGATCGGCGAGCCCAGCGCGCCGTATGCCACCGGGGCGGTATTGGCGATCAGCGCGAGGCCCGAAGCTGCCAGCGGCGAGAAGCCCAGGCCGATCAGGATCGCACCCGTCACGGCCACGGGCGTGCCGAAGCCCGCGGCGCCCTCGAAGAAGGCGCCGAAGCTGAACGCGACCAGCAGCAGTTGCAGGCGGCGGTCCTCAGTGATGCCGGCGATCGATCCCTGCAGCACCTTGAACGACCCGTTCAGCGTCGTCAGCCGGTGCAGGAAAATGATGTTCAACACGATCCAGCCGATCGGGAACAGACCGGATGCGATGCCCAGGCCAGCGGCCTTGCCCGCCATCGCGGCCGGCATGCCGAAGACGGCCGACGCGATCACGATGCCGACCACCAGCGCAAGTCCGGCGGCCAGATGGGCCTGCAAATGAAAGAATGCCAGCGCGCCCAGCAGCACGGCGACCGGCACGCCCGCGGCCAGCGTGGACAATGCCATGCTGCCTAGCGGGTCGTAGACTTGACTCCACACGTTTCATCCTCCTCAGTGATGGCGGAGAGGCCTTCTTCTGCGGAAGGTCCTCGCCCGATTGTCCGCACGCACCGTGCGACCGAAGGTGACCCATGCTGCGCTGCAGACAATCGATCGATTGTATGTACGCCAGCCGATACAGCCACCGTACATTGCATCACGGGGTCGATGAAGCGGATTCAGCATGCCCGCGCTGCCCTGCTGCGCTGCGGTGTGCAGAGTACTCCAATTCGTTGCGGGGCGGGAAGGCGGGAGGGGCGGAATGGAGAGGGGCGGGGGAGAGGCCAGTATCAGCCTAAAAAACCGCCAACCTCAAACCAGCGGCAACACCAGAATCCCCTCCGCCGCCGGCCTGGCCCGCATGCTGGCAAGCCACCGTTCCAGCGCCGGACGCGGCTCGCGTTCCACCGGCATCCCCATCCACCGATGCGCCGCGCAGGCCAGCGAGATGTCGGCCATGGTGAAACGGTCGTCGCAGATGAAGTCGCGGCCCGTCAGCGCCTTGTCGAGCAACGCGGCCAGCGGCTCGGTCCGTTTGCAGGAGCGTGCGATCGCCTCGGCATCGCGGGCCTCCGGCGCGGTGCGCACGGATTGCACGAAGGCGTGCACCATCGCCGGCGTGAAAGCGGTGTTCTGCCAGTCCATCCAGCGGTCTGCCGACGCGCGCGTTTCCACGTCCTCCGGCCACAGGGTGCCCTCGCCATAGCGGGCGCACAGATAGCGCACGATCGCATTGGACTCCCACAGCACGAAGGGCTCGCCGCCGACATCGGTGCCGCGGAAATCCTCGATCACGGGAATCAGCCGGTTCGGGTTCAGGCGGACATAGGCTTCGGTATCGAGGTCGCCCCGCGTCACGCCGATGTCGATGCGTTCATGGTCCAGATGCAGCTCACGCGCGCACCAGACCACCTTTTGCACGTTGATCGACGACAGCCGGCCCCAGATCCGCAGCATGATGGCGTTCCCCTGTTTTTTCGATGTGGTGAAGCTTAGACGATGGCGGGCGCCCCGGGGAAACCGGGCGCGCCCGGTGTCGTCAGGCCGCCTTGGGGGGCGCGGCCTGCGCGGCGATGGCCTCGGTGAACAGCTGGCCCAGAATCGCCACGCCCTGCTCGATGCGCTCCCGGGGCACCGTGACAAAGGCCAGCCGCAGCGTGTTGTTACGCGGGTTGCTGGCGTAGAACGGGGCGCCTGGCACGTACGCGACATTGCGCTTGACCGCCTCGGCCAGGATCGCCACGCTGTCCAGTCCCTCCGGCAGTTCCATCCAGATGAACATGCCGCCCTCCGGCGTGTTCCACTTGACGCCCGCCGGCATGTGGCGCCGCAGCGAGTCGAGCATGGCCTGGCACTGGCTGCCGTACAGCTGGCGGATGGTCGGGATATGCGTGTCCAGGAAACCGTCGCGCACGGTCTCGTAGGCGACGCGCTGCGTAAACGTCGGCGTGTGCAGGTCGGAAGCCTGCTTGGCCTGGCATAGCTTGAAATGCAGATCGGGCGGGGCGATCACGTAGCCCAGCCGCAGGCCCGGCGCGAGCACCTTGGAGAACGAGCCCATGTAGATCACGCCGTCCGGGTTCATCGACAGCAGCGTGGGCAACTGGTCGCCGGTGTAGCTCAGCTCGCCGTACGGATCGTCCTCGATCAGCAGCACGCCCAGCTCGCGGGCGCGCTGCACCAGCGCCTGCCGGCGCGCCAAAGGCATGCGGCGGCCAGTCGGGTTCTGGAAGTTGGGCAGCGCGTACAGGAAGCGTGCGCCGGCGGTCAGCTCGGCTGTCAGCGCTTCGGGCAGCAGGCTCTGGTCGTCGCTCGGCACCGACACGAATTCCGGTTCGAACAGCGAGAACGCCTGCAGCGCGCCCAGGTAGCTCGGCGTTTCGACCAGCACCGGGCTGCCCGGATCGATCAACACCTTGGCCAGCAGGTCCAGCGCCTGCTGCGAGCCGGTGGTGATCAGCACGCGGTCCGCCGTGACGTTGTGCCGGCGGGCGACGAATTCGCGCAGCGGCAGATAACCCTCGGTGGCGGCGTATTGCAGCGCGCCCTGCGGATTGTCGGCGAATACGCGGGCCACCGCCTGTTCCATGGCCGCGACCGGGAATGTCGCCGGCGAGGGCAGGCCGCCGGCGAAGGAAATGACTTCCGGACGCTCGGTGACCTTCAGGATTTCACGGATGGCCGAGCTGGTCAGTTGTTGTGCCCGGCGGGAGATGGCCCAATGCATAGTGGTCTCGTGGTGTGGAAGGGGTGCGGATCTGCCGCACCCGGTTTGCAATGATGAATGCGACGGCCGCTGGCGGATCGCCGGGCGGCGCGTCGGATGTGCTTACTGGACCTCGACGATCATTTCGATCTCGACACAGGCGCCCATCGGGATCTGTGCCACGCCGAACGCGCTGCGCGCGTGCTTGCCCTTGTCGCCGAACACTTCGACCAGGAATTCCGACGCGCCATTGGTCACCAGATGCTGTTCCGTGAAATCGGGCGTCGAATTGACCAGGCTCATGACCTTGACGATGCGGGTGACGCGGTTGAGGTCGCCGACGTGGGCGTGCAGCGTGGCCAGCAGGTCGATGGCGATGGCGCGCGCGGCGGCCTTGCCCTCTTCGGTACCCATGGTCTGTCCGAGCTTGCCCGCCCACGGCTTGCCGTCCTTGCGCGCGATATGCCCGGACAGGAACACCGTGTTGCCGGTCTGGGCGGCCATCACATAGGCCGCGGCCGGTGCGCCGGCGGTGGGCAGTTCGACGCCAAGGCGGGCGAGGGTATCGTAGACGGACATGGAGACTCCTATCGTGAAGGGTGTGCGGAAGGTTGCGGACCGGAGGCCTGCGCCGGGCCGCGCACCGCGGTCTTGCGGCCGAGCGCCACCACGGCGATGACCGCGAGCGCGAAGGCGACGGTGGGGGCATCGAGCGGCTCGGACAGCAGCCATGCGCCGCCGGCCAGCGTCAGGAACGGTTGCAGCAATTGTATCTGGCCGACGCGGGCCACGCCGCCTTTTGCCAGTCCGGCGTACCAGAAGATGAAGCCGATGAACATCGAGAAGACCGATACATAGGCCATGCCCGCCCACGCGCGCGGCGATGCGGCGGCGATCATCGGGGCCGTTTCGATGCCCAGCCAGGCCACCACCGGCGTCACCACTGGCAGCGACACCACCAGCGCCCAGCCGATGGTTTCCAGGCCGCCAAGCTCGCGCGACAGCTTGCCGCCCTCGGCATAGCCAAGGGCCCCGAGCACCATGGCGGCGAACAGCAGCCAGTCGGCATGCTGGAGCGCGCCGGCGCCTTGCCACAGCGCGAAGCCGACCACCAGCGCGCTGCCACACAGCGCGGCGAGCCAGAAGGCCGGCGACGGCCGCTCGCGGCCGAACCACGCGGCGAATACCGCGGTGGCCAGCGGCAGCAGCCCGATCACGATGGCCCCATGGCTGGCATGCACTTCACGCATCGCCAGCGAGGAGAACAGCGGAAAGCCGATCACCACGCCGACCGACGTCACCGCCAGGCGCCACCATTGGCCACCCCGCGGTCGCCGGGCGGAGGACAGCGCGCCGCGCTGCCACAGCAGCACGATGGCCAGCAGCGCGGCGATCAGCGCGCGCGCCAGCGCGACGAAGGTGGCATCGAGCTCGGCCACCGCCATGCGCGTGAAGGGCAGGGTCTGGCTGAACACGGCAACGCCGATGAAGCCGAGCAGCATGCCGCCGCTTTGGCTTTCATGTTGGGTTGGGGGTGGGCGGCGGTGCATGCTGGTTTTTCAGTGGGTGTTGTGGGGGCGGGGGAGAGGGCAGTCACAAACCACCCATCCAGCATCACCATCGACACACATCACGCCGCCCCCGTCCGCGCCGTCACCCCGATCCACACCGCCGTCAGCGCCAATGCCAGCCCCATGGCCCGATTGAACCAGCGGATGCGCTGGCCCACCTGGAGCCATTGCCGCAGCGACGCGCCGATCGCGCCATAGACGCCATTGCTGACGAAGCCGAACACGCCGAACACCGCGCACACCAGCAGCGCCCGCTGCAGCGGCGACTGTGCATCGGCCATGTACGAGGCCGCGGTGGCCAACGCCAGCATCCAGGCCTTGATATTGGCGTACTGCAGGGCGGCCGACTGCCACACCGACAGCGGCGCGAGCACCTGTTTTTCGGCCAGCGTGGCGCTGCGCGCAACCCGCGCGGCCAGCCACAGCAGGTACACGACGCCGGCGATCTGCACCAGCATCGCGACCATCGGACTGGCCAGCACCAGCGCACCCACGCCACCGGCGCACAACGCGACGATGCTGGCAAAGCCCAGCGCCACGCCGACACAATGCGGCAGCGTCGCCCGCATGCCGAAGTTGGCGCCCGTGACGGCGGCGATCGTGGTGTTCGGTCCGGGCGTGAACGAGCCGACCGCCAGCAGCGTCAGCAATGCGGCGAACTGGCCAGTGCTCAGGCCGGTCAGGCCGGTCATGCCCATGGGCAGCGTGGTTTCCATCGTGTTTGTTGTATTCCTCATCACGCCAGCCCGATGTCGCAACGTCGCAAGGCTGGACGGTCCGACGATGTTAGACAAGCTTGTCGGTACAGTACCTATACAGTTATTCTGTTGGCGCTCAGTACAGTTTGCGAGGCTGCCGATGGGACAGGGACACGAGGTGGATCACGGGGAGGCGTCTTTCGCCCCTCTCCCGCTTGCGGAAGAGGGGCGGGGGAGAGGGCAGCCCCGCCGTGAGCCCGGACGCCAGCGCGCCATCGCCGGCAGCCTGCCCGGCCCCGTGCCGTCATCGCAGATGACCCTCGTCGGCCAGCTGACCGAATGGGCCCGCATGCGCATCGACGAGCGGGTGTTTCGCCCCGGCATGCGCATGCCCTCGATCCGCCAGCTCGCGCAGGACAAGGGCATCTCCCGCTTTACCGTGGTCGAAGCCTACGAGCGGCTGGTGGCGCTGGGCTATCTGGAGTCGCGGCGCGGTTCCGGCTTCTTCGTGCGCGAACGGGCCAGCGCCGCGCGCGCGCAGAGCCATGCCGACACGGCGCGGCGCGCCCCCGAACTGTCGCGCAACATCGACGTGTCGTGGCTGCTGCGCAACATGTTCCATCGCGCCGAGCCGCGCAAGGCGCCGGGCCTGGGCTTTCTGCCGAACGACTGGCTCGACGGCGAACTGATCGCCAGCGCGCTGCGCGGCCTGGGCCGGCAGCCGGGAGGCCACTTCCTTGCCAGCGGCACGCCGGAGGGCTTCCTGCCGCTGCGACAGCAGCTGCGCACCCGCCTGGCCGAGCTGGAAATCGGCGCCGGCGCCGACCAGATCGTGCTGACGTCGGGCATCACGCAGGCGCTCGACCTGATCGCGCGGCTGTACGTGCGTCCCGGCGACGCGGTGCTGGTCGGCGACCCCGCGTGGTTCGTGATGTTCGCGCGCTTCGCCGCGCAGGGTGCCAACGTGATCGGCGTGCCCTATACCGCCGAAGGGCCGGATCTGGACGCGCTGGAGCGCATCGTCCAGGCCCATCGCCCCAGGCTGCTGGTGCTGAACTCGGTGCTGCACAACCCGACGGGCACCTCGCTGTCGCCATCGAAGGCCTTCCAGCTGTTGCGCCTGGCCGAGCAGTACGACTTCCTGGTGGTGGAGGACGACATCTATTGCGACCTGTGCCCACCCGGCCATCCCGCCACGCGGCTGGCGAGCCTGGACCAGTTGCGGCGTGTCGTGTATCTGGGCAGCTTCTCCAAGACGCTGGCCGCCAACCTGCGCGTGGGCTTTGTCGCCGCGTCGCCCGAACTCGCCCGCAGCCTGACCGACATCAAGCTGCTGGCCGGCATGGCCACGCCCGAGATCAACGAGCGCGTGCTGTACAAGGTGCTGACCGAGGGCCACTACCGCAAGCACGTGGAGCGCGTGCGGCACCGTCTGGATCGCGCGCGCGACGACACCCGGCGCGCGCTGGAACAGCTCGGGCTGACGCTGTTCCCGGGCCAGCACGCTGGCATGTACCTGTGGGCCGATACCGGGCGCGACACCAATGCGATCGCGACCGCCGGCCACGAGGAAGGCTATCTGTTCGCGCCCGGCAGCCTGTTCTCGCCGTCGCAGCTGCCGTCCGGCTGGATGCGCTTCAATGTGGCCTGCGGTCACGATCCCGACATGCTGACATTCCTCGCCCGGCAGCTCGACCGCCTGTAGCCGCTGCATACCCTGGCCGCTGCAGCGGGCGCCGCGGGCGGTCCACCCTTGAAAACGCGCATCCTCGTCCCTATCTCGGGCCCACCGGCGCGCGATCGCGCCCATTCCCGCATCCGGCAAGAGGAGAACCATGACCGCACCGCACGAGACGATGAGCTTCCAGGCGGAAGTGAAGCAGTTGCTGCACCTGATGATCCATTCCTTGTACAGCAACAAGGAGATCTTCCTGCGCGAACTGATTTCCAACGCCTCGGACGCCACCGACAAGCTGCGATTCGAGGCCATCGCCAACCCCGCGCTGCTCGAGGGGGACAGCGACCTCGCGATCCGTGTCGAGGCCGACACGAAGGCCCGCACGCTGAAGATCACCGACAACGGCATCGGCATGAGCCGCGACGAGGCGATCCGCAATCTCGGCACCATCGCGCGCTCGGGCACCAAGGAATTCTTCGAGCAACTGTCGGGCGACCAGCAGAAGGACGCCGCGTTGATCGGCCAGTTCGGCGTGGGCTTCTACTCCGCCTTCATCGTCGCCGAGCGCGTGGTCGTGGAAACGCGCCGCGCCGGGCTGCCGGCGTCCGAAGGGGTGCGTTGGGAAAGCACCGGGGACGGTGAGTTCTCTGTCGACACGATCGAGCGCGCCGAGCGCGGCACCACCATCACGCTGCATCTGCGCGAGGGCGAGGACGACTTCCTGTCCTCGTGGCGCCTGCAGTCGATCATCCGCAAGTACTCCGACCACATCTCGCTGCCGATCCGCATGCCCAAGGAGGTGTGGGACGACGAAGCCAAGGCGTACAAGCGCGGCGACGAGTGGGACAGCGTCAACCAGGCCAGCGCGCTGTGGACGCGCGCCAAGAGCGACATCACCGACGAGCAGTACATCGGCTTCTACCAGCATATCGCGCACGACAACGAGAAGCCGCTGGCCTGGACGCACAACCGCGTCGAGGGCCGCAGCGAATACACGCAGCTGCTGTACATCCCGGCCCGCGCGCCGTTCGACCTGTGGGACCGCAACCATCGCGGCGGGCTGAAGCTGTACGTCAAGCGCGTCTTCATCATGGACGAGGCCGAGCAGCTGCTGCCGAACTACCTGCGCTTCGTCAAGGGCGTGATCGATTCGTCCGACCTGCCGCTGAACGTGTCGCGCGAACTGCTGCAGGAAAGCCGCGACGTCAAGGCGATTCGCGAGGGCAGCACCAAGCGCGTGCTGTCGATGCTCGAAGCGATGGCCGACAGCGACGACGAAGCGGAACGCGCGAAGTACACCACCTTCTGGCAGCAGTTCGGCCAGGTGCTGAAGGAGGGCCTGGGCGAGGACCACGCCAACCAGGAACGACTCGCCAAGCTGCTGCGCTTTGCGACCACGGCATCGGACTCCGACGAGCAGACCGTGTCGCTGGCCGATTATGTGGGCCGCATGAAGGAAGGGCAGGACAAGATCTACTACGTCACGGCCGATACGTGGGGCGCCGCCAAGGCGAGTCCCCACCTGGAGGTGTTCCGCAAGAAGGGCATCGAAGTACTGCTGCTGACCGACCGCGTCGACGAATGGATGCTGTCGTTCCTGCACGAGTTCGACGGCAAGGAACTGGTGTCGGTGGCGCGCGGCGATCTCGACCTTGGCAAGCTGGCCGATGAAGAGGAAAAGGCCGAGCAGCAGAAGGCCGAAGACGAATGGAAGGACCTGACGGCCCGCATCAAGGAAGTGCTGACCGACAAGGCCAAGGACGTCCGCGTGACGCTGCGCCTGACCGATTCGCCGTCCTGCCTGGTCTCCGACGAAGGCGAGATGAGCGGCTACCTGCAGCGCCTGCTGAAGCAGGCCGGCCAGAAGGCCCCGCAGTCCAAGCCGATCCTCGAACTGAATCCGTCCCACGCGCTGGTGCGCAAGCTGCGCGATATCGATGCCGCCGACACGGAAGGCTTCGCCGACCGCGCACACGTGCTGTTCGATCAGGCACTGCTTGCCGAGGGCGGCATGCTGGACGACCCGGCCGCGTACGTGCGCCGCGTCAACAAGCTGCTGGCCTGACATAACTCTCCCCTCTCCCGCCTTGCGGGAGAGGGGATAAACAAACCAGCAAGCCAATACTTGACCCCCCGCCTCCCCCTTCCCACTTTCCACAATCGCGGCACGAAACCGTAACGGCCGCCCGCATCGCCCGCCTACATTGCCATGGCACCCGCCACGGCGGCACATCTGCCGCCGTGCTTCTTCCTTTCCCTTTCGCATTGCCTGCCACCGGCCGCCGCGGCGACCGGTGTGCGCCATCATGGGAGATAACGCCATGGAGCCATCGCTCAAGCTGTTCCGTAATTCCGCCGTCGAATCCAACTTGCCCGCGGAGTCCGCCTGGCAATGCCTGGCCGACGCCATCCACCGGCGCGACGAAACCGCCGTGCTAGCCGGCATGCAGGCATGCCGGCATTTGCTGTGCGACGACGACCGGCGCTGGCTGCATGTGCTGCTGGGCCGGCTGGTGGAGGAGGGCTTCGAGGCCCCCGCCATCGACGCGTGCGTGGCGATGGGCGCCGATATCCGCCATGTCGACGAAACTGGCCGCACGTTGCTGCATCGCGCGATCGAGTCCGGACGGCACGCGCACCATGCGGATTCCATCGAGCCTGCCGATCATCCGCGCATATCTATGGCGACCCTGGAATATCTGGCCGATCGTGGCGGCCGGGCGTTGCTGGAAGCGCAGGACGAAGACGGCCAGACTCCCCTGATGGTGGCGCTGGGCGACAACGATATCGCGGCGTGGCTGCTGCGCCAGGGCGTGTGCATCGATACGGTGGACAAGTCCGGGAACACCGGCCTGCTGCGCAGCATCGCCGCCGGTGCGTCGGCGACGGTCCAATGGCTGCTGGCGCAAGGGGCCGAACCGCTGCGCACGGCGCGGCCCGACGGCATGAACGCCATCACGCTGGCCGCGCACCGGCTGGACCGTGCCATGGTGCGCCTGCTGATCCAGCAGGGCGTGCCGATCTCCGCGACCGATGCACTGGGTCGCACCGTGCTGCACGCCGTCGCGATGCTGCCCGCCGGCACCTCGGGCGCCATCGAATTCGCACGCGATCTGCTGGACAGCGGAGCGCCGGTCAATGCGGCCGACGATGAAGGCTGCACGCCGCTGATGCTTGCCGCCACCGCCGCCAATATCGCGATGGCGCGGCTGTTGCTGCAGCGGGGCGCGGACGCCACGTTGATGGCGGGGCCCGAGCGCCTGCACCGCACGGCGCTGCATATGGCGGTCGCGACGCCGCCCCGGCCGAACGACACGCAACCGCGAGCGCAGGAGCTGGTCGAGCACGAAAGCAAACTGCGCGGCGAACTGGCGGAGCTGCTCATCGACGCCGGCGCGAAGGTGGACGCGCTGGACGCGGCGGAATGCACGCCGCTGCTGATCGCCGTGGACGAACGCTGCCGGCCCGCCTATCTGGCGTTACAGACGGCCTGTCATGCACGCGGCATCGCGCTCACTCCGCGCGAACTGATGCTGATGGCCGATCGCGGCGTGCTGCCCGTGGCCCCGCAGATCGCCTTTACGCGGCTGGGCAAGGAATGCGTGGCCTTGCGCAACGCGGCGGCAGACGCGCGCGCCGCGCTGGCGTCCCTGCAATGCGAACGGGACGCGCTGGTGGAGCGCGTGAAGGTCCTGCAGCTCAATCAGGCACGCAGCGACGAACGCTACGCGGTACTGGACCTGCAGCTTACCGAGGCGCGCGAGGAGATCGCCGCGCTGGCGGAGCGCCTTGCCGGGCAGAACGCACGGGCCGCCAACGGCTGACGGCGTCCGCGCTGCCATCGGCGCAGGCGTCGGACACAGATCGGCGGGCCGGCGTATCCTTATGCCGGCGCGCCAGATCACCGGATCATGATCGGGCCGCCTTCCTTGTATTGGCTCCGTGCGCGTTGCGATGGCTACCAGGCGTTCCTCTTCTTCGTCCTCTTTCTCGTCCTCTTCCGCTTCTTCGCCCGGTTCCGCCGCAACCCGGCGGACCGTGCCGCCGGCGGTGGACACGCCGGCGGCGCCGATGCAATTCGGCCTGCCGCCCGTGATCGACCGCCATACCCGCGTGCTGGTGCTGGGCAGCTTTCCGGGCGAGGCATCGCTGGCGGCCCGCCAGTACTACGCGCATCCGCGCAACCAGTTCTGGCGCCTGCTTGGCGCGCTGCTGGACGAGCCCCTGCCGGAGCTGCCCTATGCCGAGCGGCTCACGCGCGTGCTCGCGCATCGGGTCGGCATCTGGGACGTGCTCGGTGCCTGCGTGCGCGAGGGCAGCCTGGATTCGAACATCCGGCATCCGCAGGCCAACGACTTCGAGCGGCTGCGGCAGCTTGCGCCGTCTTTGCGCCGGGTCGGCTTCAACGGCGGCACGTCGGGCCGCTTCGCGCCGCAGTTCGCCGCGCACGGCTACGAAACCGTGGTGCTGCCATCGTCCAGTCCCGCTCATGCCGCGCGCACCTTCGAGCAGAAGCTCGAGTTGTGGCGCGCGCTTCTGTCACAATCGCGGCCGTAACGGCTCCCCCCCGTACCGCCCGAATCCGCTGACATTGTGAAAGAGATGACCCTGCTGAAGAGAAAATCGATCGAGGCCGTGGCCTCGCGCCGCCCCGCGCGCGGAGAGCGCTCACGTGGCAAGCGTGTCGAAGGGGGCGCCGACGCCAACGGCGAGCGCCGGATGACGCCGCGCTTCGCGCCGGTGACGTTCTCCGAATGGAACGGCGTGCGCTATCTGCATTTCGGCACGGAATGGGTGCAGGGCGCGATGCGATTGCGCAAGCCCGACGCCATCGAGCTCGAATACGCGCAACAGATGATGGCGTGGCTGCTGTTCCTGTCGCCGTCCACGCCTGGTTTCCATATCGCCCAGCTTGGCCTTGGCGCCGCCGCGCTCACCAAGTTCTGCCACCGGCATTTCCACGAGGCGCGCGTGACGGCCGTGGAGCTGAATCCGGCGGTGATCGTCGCGGGCCGCAGCATGTTCGGCCTGCGCGACAACGACGAACGGCTCGACGTGCGCGAGCAGGACGCGTGGGATTACGTGATGGACCCGGACAACACGGCCACGCTGGATGTCCTGCAGATCGACCTGTACGACGCCACCGCGCGCGGTCCGGTGCTGGACACCACGGCTTTCTACAAGGCCTGCCGGCGCGTATTGAAGTCGCCGGGCGTGGTCACCATCAACCTGTTCGGCGACCACGACAGCTTCCCGAAGAACATCGGCCGGATCTGCGAGGCCTTCGACGACCGCGTGCTGGTGTTTCCGGAGGTGCACGACGGCAACATCATCGCGCTGGCCTTCCAGGGCCCGTCGATCGATATCGAATGGGATGCGCTGATGGCCCGTGCCCGCGTGGTGCAGGACGCCACCGGCCTGCCGGCACGCAAATGGGTGGAAGGCCTGCGCGCCGCCAATGCGCGGCAAGAGAAGCGTCTACGTATCTGAGCGCAAAAAACTCCCCTCTCCCGCAARGCGGGAGAGGGGCCGGGGGAGAGGGCAGTCACAGCCCAACCACCGTCCCAACGCCCCCCACTCACTCCTTCCTGAAAAACTGCGCCAACGACCACTCATCCGTCCGCGCCTCATAACGGATCCCCTTGCGCATCGCCCACATCGCCAGCTGGCTGTGCGACGGAATGATGGCGTGATCGGCCAGCGCGAAGCGCGCCGCCGCACGGGCCGCGTCTTCCCGCGCCTTCTCGCTGCTCACCGTGGTCAGCGACGTCTCGATCAGCTTGTCCAGCTGCGGGTTGCTGTAGCGGCCCCAATTCCAGGTGCCATAGCCGGTCTTCGGATCCGGCGTGCCCGTGATCGAGCGCAGCGCGACATCGGCCGCCGCAGAGCCCCAGCCCAGCATCTGGAACGAGAAGTCGCCTTGCCTTGCCCGCGTGAAATAGGCCGCCACCGGCATGGTCTCGACCTTGGTCTGGATGCCGATGCGGGTCAGCATGCTGGCGGTGGCCTGTGCCACCGCGGTGTCGTTCAGGTAGCGGTTATTGGTCGCGTGCAGCGTCAGCCCGAAGCCGTCGGGGTAGCCGGCTTCCGCCAACAATTGCTTTGCGCGCTTGGGGTCGTAGGCATCCGGCCTGGTGCCGGGATGGCCGAAGATCTGAGGCGACACGATGGACGAGGCCGGTACCGCCAGCCCTTCCATGATGCGGCTCACGATGGCATCGCGATTCAGCGCATGGCTGATCGCGGCGCGCACGCGCGGGTCCTTGAACGGATTCTTGCCAAGAGGCTTGCCGTTGCGGTCGGTGACATAGGGTGGGTCGTCGCGCCACTGGTCCATCTGCCAGACGATGGTGCGCCACGACACCTGCTGCTCGATGCGGAAGCGGGCATCCTTGCGCAGCTTCGCCACGTCGGCCGACGGCACCGATTCGATCACGTCGACATCGCCGGCCAGCAGCGCGGCGGTGSGCGAGCCGCTGTCCGTGATGATGCGGAAGATGGCGCGGTCCCACACCGGCTTCGGCCCCCAGTAGTCCGGATTGCGCTCCATCACGATTTCCTGGCCGCGTGCGAAGCGCACGAACTTGAACGGCCCGGTACCGATCATTGCCTTGCCGGAGTCGAAATCGGTCTGGTTCAGCGTGGCCGCGATGCGCTTGGGCATGATCGGCACGCTGTTCAGGTCGTTGGCCAGGTTGGCGTAGTTCGGTACCGTCATGGTCAGCCGTACCGTCAACGGATCGGGCGTGTCGATGCGTGCGATGGGCTTGGTGTAGCTGGTGAACGAACCGGGGCTGTTGGTCAGCCTGTTCGGCCGCTCCAGCGACGCCTTCACGTCCTCGCTGGTGAACGGCGTGCCGTCGTGCCATTTGACGTTGGGGCGCAGCTTGATTTCCCACGTGGTCGCGTTGACCGGCTTCCAGGACAGCGCCAGTCCGGGGATATAGCGGGCGTTCTTGTCCATGAACACCAGCGACTCGAAGATATGCAGCGCAATCGCGTTATTCGGCCCCGAATTGTTCCAGTGCGGATCCATCGACGTCACGTCGGCAGCCAGGCCGATGCGCAGATCCTCGGCCTGCGCGGCGCTAACGGGTAGCATCGCGCCCATCGCAACCACGCCGGCGCCAAGGCTGATGGCCGCGCCGGCGCGCAGCAATGCGCGACGCGAGGCGTCCACGATGGCGCGGGTACCGGACCGACGGGCGTAGGACGGGGCGGATTTGCTGTCGCATGCGGCATGCGCGCGGGCGTTGTCGATTGGTGCTGGCATCGTATGGCTCCTGATACGGGCCGCCTGCGCACGGACTGCGCGGCGCGGGCGGCGGGTTCGGGTCAATTGGTTTGGGGGCATTGTGCCGTCAAATCGGCAGCGGCGTGCGAATCGTCGGTCATATGCATATGGCCCGCAACGGGGTGCCGTGGGAAGGGCAGGGCGGCGCAGGTAGAATCGCGCCCATGTTCGCCAACTCCCGACCGATCGAATCCGCGCAGACCGATATCCACGAGCATCTTGCGGACCGCGTCTCGCGCCATCTGCGCGAGCCCTTCCGCAAGCCGGTTGGCGAGGTCAGCCGCCGGGCGCTGGACCATGCGCTGACGGCATGGCAGGCCGCGGGCGGTGCGCGGCTGATCCTCGACGCCGGTTGCGGCATCGGCGAAAGCACGCTGCGCCTGGCGCAGGCCTATCCCGACCATTTCGTGATCGGCATCGATCAATCGGAAAAGCGGCTCGCCGCGGGCAAGGACTGGTGGCAACAGCAGATGCCGACGAATTTCGTGTGGGCCCGCGCGGACCTGGTCGACGTGTGGCGCCTGCTGGCCGAGGCCGCGGTGCCGGTGGCGCGCCACTACGTGCTGTATCCCAACCCCTGGCCCAAGATCGGCCATCTGGGCCGGCGCTGGCACGGCCATGCGGTATTCCCCGCGCTGGTCGCCTGCGGCGACTACCTCGAATGCCGCAGTAACTGGCGCGTCTATATCGACGAATTCGCCGCGGCATTGCGGCTGGCGGGACGCGAAGCGCGGGTCGAGCGCTGGGAGCCACAGACCGCGATCACGCCGTTCGAACGGAAATATGGTGCGTCGGGGCACGCGCTATGGCGCTGCGTCTCCGACTCGCTCCCCTCTCCCGCAAAGCGGGAGAGGGGTCGGGGGTGAGGGGAATAACCGTAGAAATACCAGGAGCGCGCAAGCAACCGTCAATGAAACAACGGCTGCTGCGTAGGCGCATCCTCCGGCAACTCCGCGTGCACGATCTCGCCCGATCGATCGGCATACAGCGGCGTGCCGCAGTCCTCGCAGTATTCGGGATCGAACAGCGAGGCATGGCGGAAGATGTCCTCGACGCCCGCATTGCGCAGTTCGTCGCAGATCTGTTCGAGCGGACTGCCCTGGCCGGTTTCATCGATCTCGCCCGCTTCGCGGCCATAGACGGGCCACACGATGCCGTAGATCACGTCCTTCTCGCCGCGCATGGTGAAGGCGACGCGGTATTCCTCGACCTCGTCCTCGCCGAACGCGGCCGTCACGGCTGCGAGCTGGCCCGCGCTGATGTCAAGCGTGCCGCACAGATAGTTGACCGCCGCGCGCACCGTCAGTGGCCGGATGCTCTTGTCCGACTCGCGGCACGACAGGAAGAAGGCATCGGGCAGCAGCAGCTCGAACTCGCAGCCCGGCAGCAGCAGGGCCAGCGAAGGCTGGACCTGCGTGCGCCACTGCTCCAGGCATACCGAGCGCTCGGCGTGGTGTTCCTTCGATTCGTCCTGCCAGCGGAACAGCGCCTGCTCGTGCGGGGCCACCACCACGGCCAGCAGATAGCGGGGATCGGCCAGGATCGGCGCGGTCTCCGGCAGGTCGCGCAGGTCGACCTTGGGCGCCACGCCGGCCAGCGCGGCGGCGACCAGCTTCTGCGTGAGCGTATAGGTATCGCTGTGCGTGCGCGGCAGCTGGTCGATGCTGTACAGATACGGCGACAGCGCCATCCGCGTGTTCGATGCCAGCACATGGGCCTGCAGGTGAACCGCCAGGGTCTGCGCCTGCTCAGGCTTGAGCGCGCCGGATGGAATGGCGTAGCGCGTGTGCGCCAGGATCGGCGCGGCGATCAGCAGCGCATCGTAAAGCACGCCTTCGACCTCGACGGTGGCCGATTCCGCCAGCGTTTCCGCCTGCTCGGCCAGGACGTCGGACGCGTCGACATTGTGCTTGAACAGATGTTCCAGCGCGGCGTCGAGCGCGGATTGGCTACCGTTCTTCAGCAGCCGGCTCAGGCGCTGCGACAGCCGCCTTTCCCAAAACGCATCCTCCATGCGGCTGCCGGACGCGTCGAGCGCGAGCGCGTCCGCAACCAGACGCTCGGCGTCGGGCGACAGTCGTTGAGAGGCTTTGGGGCGAAAACCTGCCATATGCTGTGATCATCCGTTTTTCGGTAAAACGGTATTCTACTCGCTGCCATGGCGCCGCCAGCCATCCAGGCGACAAAGCTTGAAGCGTGAGGCCAAGGACTGAACAAGTGGCCGGTAAATATGGCGGAAGGCCCACTTGTCGAGCGTCGCGGCTGTCGGCCGCCATCTTGAGCGGGAGAAGTATCGGCCCCCTGCGCACCGCTTGGCCGATGAGACGGTGGCGCTTACTTCTGCGCCGGCGTCTCGGCCGCCGCGGGCGCGTGTGACTCGACGCCATGCTGTTCGCCGCCCATGGAGACGTCGCCGCCTCCCTTCATCAGCAGGAACAGCGCCGCGCCGGCGATAACGATGAATGCAATGAGGATCTTTGCCATGGTGTCTCCGGAATTGGCCGCGTCCGCTTGGCGTGGCCTTTTGAATGATCGGAGAGGCAGTTTGGCAGGGTTGGCTTGCGTGGAACTTACAGGGTGGGGTGTTACTGCCCTCTGCCCCGCCCCTCTCCCGCAAGGCGGGAGAGGGGCGGGGCAGAGGGCAGTGGGCAGTGGCAAAACAACCGCCAAGCCCCTCCCACCCCCTCAAGCCGCCAACAACTGCCGCAACACGAACGGCAAAATCCCGCCGTGATTGAAGTAGTCCACCTCGATCGGCGTGTCGATACGCAGCAGCACCGGCACGCGATCGACCTTGCCATCTTCGCGGTGGATCACCAGCGTGACGTCCTGCTGCGGGCGCAGGTCGCCCTCGATGCCTTCGATATCGAAGGTCTCGGTGCCGGTGATGCCCAGCGTCTGCACACTGTCGTCGCCCTTGAACTGCAGCGGCAGCACACCCATGCCGACCAGGTTGGAACGGTGGATCCGCTCGAAGCTGCGCGCGATCACCGCCTTGACACCCAGCAGCTGCGTGCCCTTGGCCGCCCAGTCGCGTGACGATCCGGTGCCGTACTCCTCGCCGCCGAACACCACGGTGGGAACGCCCTCGTCGATGTACTTCATCGCGGCATCGTAGATCGACAGCTGCTCGCCCGACGGCTGGTGCAGCGTGATGCCGCCCTCGACGCGCGAGCCGTCGGCCTTGGGCGGGATCATCAGGTTCTTGATGCGCACGTTGGCGAAGGTGCCGCGCATCATCACCTCATGGTTGCCGCGGCGCGAGCCGTAGCTGTTGAAGTCGGCCTTCAGCACGCCGTTGGCCAGCAGGTACTGGCCTGCCGGCGAGGTGTCCTTGATCGAGCCGGCCGGCGAGATGTGGTCGGTCGTCACCGAGTCGCCGAAGATGCCCAGCGCCCGCGCCCCGGTGATGCTGGAACCGGCGCCCTTCGGCGTCATGTCGAAGTCCTTGAAGAACGGCGGCTCGGCGATGTAGGTCGACTTCGGCCAGTCGTAGACCTGCCCGCTGGTCCCCTTGACCTTGGCCCACAGCGGGCTCGGGTTCTTGACCTTGTCGTAGTTGCCGCGGAAGGTGTCCGCGTTCATCGCGAAGCGCATCAGCGCATTGACCTCGTCCGAGCTGGGCCAGATGTCGCCGATGTAGATGTCGCGCCCGTTCTTGCCCCTTCCGACCGGCTCGGTCATCAGGTCGACCATCATGTTGCCGGCGATGGCATACGCCACCACCAGCGGCGGCGAGGCCAGGAAGTTGGCGCGGATGTTCGGGTGGATGCGCGCCTCGAAATTGCGGTTGCCCGACAGCACCGCGGCGGCCACCAGGTCGTTTTCCTGGATGGCCTCGTTCAGCGACGGCGCCAGGTCGCCGGCGTTGCCGATGCAGGTGGTGCAGCCGTAGGCCGTCACGCCGAAGCCGAGCTTTTCCAGATAGGGCAGCAGGCCGGCGGCCTGCAGGTATTCGGTGACGACGCGGCTGCCGGGAGCCAGCGAGGTCTTGATGTGCGGCGCCACGGTCAGGCCCGCTTCCACCGCCTTCTTGGCCAGCAGGCCCGCCGCCAGCAGCACGCTGGGGTTGGACGTGTTGGTGCACGACGTGATCGCGGCGATCAGCACGTCGCCGTTGCGGATCGGAATGCCGTCCGACGTGGTGTATTGCCTGTCCAGTTCGGCGGGGTCCTTGTTGAAGCCGTTTTCCGACACCGGCTTGGAGAACAGCGTCGCGAACGTGTCCTTGACGTTGCCGATCTCGATGCGGTCCTGCGGACGCTTCGGTCCGGCCAGCGACGGCGCGACGGTCGACAGGTCCAGCTGCAGCACCTTGGTGTAATCGATGTCGCCGGCCATCGGCACGCCGAACAGCTCCTGCGCGCGGAAATACTGCTCGAAGGCGGCGATCTCGTCCGGGGTGCGGCCGGTGCCCTCGAAGTAGGCGATCGTTTTCTCGTCGACCGGGAAGAAGCCCATGGTTGCGCCGTACTCGGGCGCCATGTTGCCGATGGTGGCGCGATCGGGCACCGACAGGCTCGCCGTGCCTTCGCCGAAGAACTCGACGAACTTGCCGACCACCTTCTCGCGGCGCAGCATCTCGGTGATCGTCAGCACCAGGTCGGTGGCCGTGACGCCTTCGCGCAGCCGGCCCTTCAGCTCCACGCCGACGACGTCCGGGGTCAGGAAGTAGACCGGCTGGCCGAGCATGCCGGCCTCGGCCTCGATGCCGCCCACGCCCCAGCCGACCACGCCGATGCCGTTGATCATGGTCGTATGCGAGTCGGTACCGACGAGGGTGTCCGGATAGAACACGCCGTCCCGGTTATGCACGCCACGCGCCAGGTATTCGAGGTTAACCTGGTGCACGATGCCAAAGCCCGGCTGCACCACGCCGAAGGTGTCGAAGGCCTGCATGCCCCACTTCATGAACTGGTAGCGCTCGTTGTTGCGCTGGAATTCCAGCCGCATATTGAGGTCCAGCGCCTTCTTCTCGCGGAAGTGGTCGATCTGCACAGAGTGGTCGACCACCAGGTCCACCGGCACCAGCGGCTCGATCTGCTTCGGGTTCTTGCCCATCTTCTCGGCGACATTGCGCATCGCCGCCAGATCGGCCAGCAGCGGCACGCCGGTGAAGTCCTGCAGCACCACGCGCGCGACCACGAACGGAATCTCGTCGACGCGGTCCCCGTTCGGCTGCCACCCCGCCAGCTGGCGGATGTGTTCCTCGGTGACCTTCTTGCCGTCGCAGTTGCGCAGCACCGATTCGAGCACGAGGCGGATCGACACGGGCAACCGTTCGACCTTGACGCCCAGCGCACGGCCGAGCTGCGGCAGCGAATAGTACTTGCCCTTGCGCTTCGGGCCGATCGGGAATTCTTTCAGCGTGTCATGCAGGTTGTGGGGCATTGCCAGACTCCAATCGAAGAGATGCGGACTTGCTTGGCTTGTTGTTGCCGGGGGAATTCCAACAGCGCGGACAGCGGCGTCGCGGGACTGTCGTGGTTTTGAGTTCGTGCGTGGCGTCACGTCGGCGGGCAACGGTCATGCCCGCGCGTCCCGCGGGCATCGAAGCCGCCCGAGGCCGGAAAGCGACGCCGTCCGACAATTATCTACTTTATGCGTCACATGTGCTGTCGCGCAACTTGCGGCGCGGCGGCACGGGTTCGCGTCCGCCGGGCAGCGGACAGCCGGCGGGCGGTGCCGCACCGCCCGCCATGGCCGGGATTACTGGCGCGGGGCCTGCTGCTGGGCCTGCTGGCCGGGGACGGCCGGTTGCGGCGTGGTCGCCCCGTCGCCCGGCTGGGCCGGCACGGCGGCCTGCGCGGGAGGCTGGGCCACCAGCAGCGGCGTGGTGACCGGGGCGCGAAGCGCGCCGGCCTGGGTCGGCGCGGAGCCGCCGGCCAGCATGTCGGCCGTCTGGCATTCGTCCGCCAGGCGCTGGCCGTGGTTGCGGTCGAACAGCATGGCCTTGCTCGGAATCACCACCAGGTCCAGGCCCGACTGCGCATCGAAGTAGCGGTCGGCGCCGGTGACGGTGGCCTGGCGCGGCAGGCGATGGTTGCGGCCGTCCCAATGGACGGTGATCACCTCGTCGCGCAGCATGTTGCCGGAGATGTATAGCGCCTTGCCCAGCTCGCACTGCCACTTCTCGCCCTCGGGCACCACCGCGGCGGCCGCGACGGCGGCGGCGCCGGCCTTGGCCGTGCGCTTCTTGCTGGCCTTGGCCTTGGGTTTGGTGGCGGTGCTCTTCTTGGCGGTGGTGGACTTGGCCGGAGCCTTGCTGTCCTGGGCCAGCGCGGCGCCGCCTGCGCCGAGCGTGAATGCGCCGAGGCAGGCAGCGAGCAGAAGGTGTTTCATTGATTGCTTCCTTGAGTCGGTTGTGCGGATTTGCGCCGCTATTCTCTACGAATTCGGGCGGCCGGGTCGGCCGTCCTCGGGTAAGTCGGGATGCTGGGGCAGGGCGCTGCCGTCAGCCGAAGAATAGTTCCGAAACATGGACGGGCAGCGTCGCGCCGGTGGCATGGCCGCGTTGCAGCAGCGCCCAATAGTAGCGATAGCTTGCCCGGTCGTGCAGCTGTCCGCGATGCCGGATCGGCGCCCAGTTGTTTTCATGCGCGGCGACCAGGATCTCGCTGGCGGCATCGATCTCGTCGTGACCGGGCTGGAAGGCCCGCACGATCGGCTGGATCTGCGCCGGATGGATGCTCCACTTGCGCAGGAAGCCAAACTCGGTGCGCGCCCGCGCCGCGTCGTCGCCGGCCGATTGCGGCGTCTGGATGTCCGTGCTGACATTGTGCGACGGCACCTTGCCGTGCCGATGGCAGGCCGCCGAGATTTCCAGCATCGCCCGCCGCACCAACGGATATTCGAACTGCTGCGGCGAACGCATGGCGTCGCCCGGAATGGCGCCATTGTGCGCGGACACGAAATCCATCAACCCGAAACTCAGGCATTCCACCTGCACCAGCGCCGCGATGTCGAACACCTGGGCCAGCGCCGCATGGGTTTCGATCAGCACATGGATCGGGATATGCCGCGCAATGCCGGCGGCGCGGGCGGCCTGGTTGACGCGGTCGGTGACCCGCGCCACCTCGACCACGTCGGTGACCTTCGGCACGGTGACATAGGCCAGTCGCGCGCCGGCGCCGGCCACCAGGATGTCGACATCCTGCTCCCATGCCGGGTGGGCGGGATCGTGGATGCGCACGCCGACGCGGTTGAAGCGGTTGTCGGGACCGTTGATCAGCGCCGCGCACAACTGCGCATGCTCGCGCTCGCGGCCGACGGCGGCGCCGTCCTCGCAGTCGAACGTGATGTCGAAGACCGGTCCCATCTCCACCTGCAGCGCCAGCGACTTCTGCATCAGCTTTTCGCTGCCGGCATAGTGGTCGCATACCGGTAGTTGGACGGGAGTGGCTTCGCCCTGGAAAAGGACCTCGGATGGATGCACGGCGGTTCTTTGAAAAAACGGATCGGAAAGGGGGAATCGGGGTGAGTCGCTACGATGGCGCGCACAGTGCGCCACCCAAAGAAAAACCGGGGCCCCGCGTCGATACGTCGATCGATGCGGTGCCCCGGTCGTTCATGCTAGGTCAGCGAGTGGAATCAGCCCAGCAGATGCTGCACGCCGGCGCGTTCCTCTTCGAGTTCCTTCAACGTGATGTTGATCTTCTCCTGGCTGTAGGCGTCGATTTCGAGGCCCTTGACCAGTTCGTACTTGCCGTTGGCCGTGGTGACCGGGAAGCCGAACATCACGTCCTGCGGAATGCCGTACGAGCCGTCCGACGGAATGCCCATCGTGACCCACTTGCCGTTGCTGCCCAGCACCCAGTCACGGACGTGGTCGATTGCCGCATTGGCAGCCGAGGCCGCGGACGACAGGCCGCGCGCCTCGATGATGGCGGCGCCGCGCTTGCCGACGGTCGGCAGGAACACGTCGTTGTTCCAGGCGTGGTCGTTGATCAGGTCCTTGACGCTCTGGCCGTCGACGGTCGCGTAACGGTAGTCGGCGTACATGGTCGGGCTGTGGTTGCCCCACACGAACAGCTTCTCGATCGACGACACCGGCTTGCCGGTCTTGGCGGCGATCTGCGACAGCGCGCGGTTGTGGTCCAGGCGCAGCATCGCGGTGAAGTTTTCCTTCGGCAGGTTCGGGGCCGACTTCATCGCGATATACGCGTTGGTGTTGGCGGGGTTGCCCACCACCAGCACCTTGACATTGCGGCTGGCCACTTCATCCAGCGCCTTGCCCTGCACCGTGAAGATCTGCGCGTTCGCCTCGAGCAGGTCCTTGCGCTCCATGCCCTTGCTGCGCGGACGCGCGCCCACCAGCAGCGCCACGTCGGCGTCCTTGAAGGCAACCTTGGGATCGTCGGTGATGACCACGCCCGCCAGCAGCGGGAACGCGCAGTCTTCCAGCTCCATCACCACGCCCTTGACGGCGTTCTGCGCCTGCGGCAGATCAAGCAGTTGCAGGATCACCGGCTGGTCCTTGCCCAGCATGTCGCCGTTGGCGATGCGGAACAGCAGGGAGTAGCCGATCTGGCCGGCGGCGCCGGTCACCGCGACGCGCATAGGGGCTTTAGCCATCTGAATGTCTCCAAACGAAGAGAGGGAAACTGGCCGGTGCGGCGCCGGGCAAGGGCCTGGCGCACCGGGAGCGGGTTGTCGCCAGGGAGGCGGCGGGACCGCTGCGAGGGCGCGCCCGGCTTCAAGGCCTGAGGGCGGGCGGCGGCAGCGGGGGGGCCGCGGCGGGTCGGAATGGCGACAAGGCGTAAGTCTACTGCGAAGCCGGGCGCCGTAGCCAGTCGGGTGGGCCCGCCGTCGCGCGAAACTGGCCGCGAGTGTAGGCGCGGGCATCCGACCCTGTCAATTCATATGTCTTATATAAGACATAAGATAACGGTCGCTGTCTAGACGCGATTTGCCGATCTGTGGTGAAATCCGCCTATGTCCACCTTGCCTACGTCCCTCGCCGGCGCTTCCGTGACGGATGCCCACAACGGCGCCGCCACGCCCGCTGGCGGGACCTCGGCATCCCCGTCGCCCGCATCCGCCACGCCGGCTGCCATCCCGGCCACCGCTGGCCCGGTCCCGCCGCCCGCGGCTTCCGTGCCGTCTCCCACCTTCAGCCCGCTGTACCAGCAGATCAAGGCGCTGATCCTGCAGAGCCTGCAGTCCGGCGAATGGAAGCCGGGCGAAATGATTCCCAGCGAGATGGAGCTGGCGGCGCGCTACAAGGTCAGCCAGGGCACGGTGCGCAAGGCCATCGACGAACTCGCCGCCGACAACCTGGTGGCCCGCCGGCAAGGCAAGGGCACCTTCGTCACCACGCACCATGAGGACGTGGTCAAGTTTCGATTCCTGCGGCTCGTGCCCGATCGGGGCGAGCCGCACTACGGCACGAGTCGCGTGCTCGAATGCAAGCGGCTGCGCGCGCCCGCCGAAATCGCGCGGCTGCTCGATATTCGCACCGGCGACAGCGTGGTGCAGATCCGCCGCGTGCTGTTTTTCTCGGGCGAGCCCACTGTGCTCGACGACATCTGGCTGGTCGGCGCGAACTTCAAGGGCCTGACCGCGGAAAAGCTGACCGAATGGAAGGGGCCGATGTACGCGCTGTTCGAGGGCGAGTACGGTACCCGCATGATCCGCGCGAGCGAGAAGATCCGCGCGGTCGCCGCGGACGCCGCCACGGCGGAACTGCTGTCGGTCGAGGAGGCGTCGCCGCTGCTGTCGGTCGAACGGGTGTCGTACACGTACGGCGACCGGCCGGTGGAAGTGCGGCGCGGTTTATATGTCACGACACGACACTATTACCAGAATGATCTGAGCTGACGCGGGCGTGATCGGGCCCGTCGCGTCGGCATTGTTGCGGCCCGTGCGCCGCTGGCGGGCGGCATTGCGGATATCGCGATAAATCGCGGTGCCGACGGGCTCGGCCGGGCCTTTGCAGGCACGTCAGCCTTGTGCTCGATAGCTGAAAATTATTGGTGCGGCGCGCAACAAAAGCGCTAGAATCTCGTGGATTTGCACTTTGTGCACCAGGCTCTTTCGTTTTTTCACCGTAAATGGGGTCTCGCATGGCTGAAGCCGTCAAACAAGCCAGGCCGGAGTTCCGGAATATCGGTATCGGGCAGATTGCGCGGTACCGGTTGCCCTGGGCCGGCAAGGTTTCCATCCTGCATCGCGTCAGCGGTGCGATGCTGTTCCTCCTCCTTCCCTTCGTTCTGTACCTGTTCGAGCAGAGCATCACCTCCGAACTGAGCTTCGCAAAGTTCTCGGGTCTCGTGTCCGGCGGCTTCGTCAAGCTGGTTCTGCTGGCTCTGATCTGGGGTTATCTGCATCACTTCTGCGCCGGTATCCGCTTCCTGCTGCTCGACATGCACGTCGGCGTGGACAAGCCCGCGTCGCGCAAGTCGGCCATCGCGGTTCTGGTCATCAGCCTGGTGCTCACCGCTATTTTCGGGCTGAAGCTGTACGGCCTGTTTTGAGGAGCATCAAGGTGGCAAACAATAATATCGGTCCCAAGCGTCTCGTCGTTGGCGCCCACTACGGCATGAAGGAGTGGCTGGCGCAACGTGTCACCGCGGTCATCATGGTGGTCTACACCGTGGTGCTGGCCGTGGCCTTCCTGCTCTCGAACGGCGTTTCGTATGAAGCGTGGGCAGGGCTCTTCGCCAATCAGTGGATGAAGATCCTGACGTTCCTCACCATCCTGTCGCTGCTCTATCACGCCTGGATCGGCGTGCGCGACATCTGGATGGACTACGTGAAGCCGATGGCCGTGCGCCTCGTGCTGCAAGTGCTAACGATTCTGTGGCTCGTCGGTTGCGCGGGCTACGCTGCTCAGATTCTCTGGAGGGTGTAATTCATGGTCGCAGTCAAGACTGGATTGCCGCGTCGCCGTTTCGACGTGGTCATCGTCGGGGCGGGCGGCGCCGGGATGCGCGCATCCCTCCAGCTCGCGGAAGCCGGCCTCAATGTGGCCGTGCTGTCGAAGGTATTCCCCACGCGCTCGCACACGGTGGCGGCGCAGGGCGGCATTGGCGCCTCGCTGGGCAACATGAGCGAGGACAACTGGCACTATCACTTCTACGACACCGTCAAGGGCTCGGACTGGCTGGGCGACCAGGACGCCATCGAGTTCATGTGCCGTGAAGCGCCGAAGGTCGTTTACGAGCTCGAACACTTCGGCATGCCGTTCGACCGCAACCCCGACGGCACCATCTACCAGCGTCCGTTCGGCGGCCATACCGCCAACTACGGCGAGAAGCCGGTGCAGCGTGCCTGCGCCGCCGCCGACCGTACCGGCCACGCGCTGCTGCACACGCTGTACCAGCGCAACGTGCGCGCCAAGACCCACTTCTTCGTCGAATGGATGGCGCTGGACCTGATCCGCGACCAGGACGGCGACGTGCTGGGCGTGACCGCGCTCGAAATGGAAACCGGCGAGGTCTACATCCTCGAAGCCAAGGTGACGCTGTTCGCCACCGGCGGCGCGGGCCGCATCTACGCCGCGTCGACCAATGCCTTCATCAACACCGGTGACGGCCTGGGCATGGCGGCGCGCGCCGGCGTGCCGCTGGAAGACATGGAGTTCTGGCAGTTCCACCCGACCGGCGTGGCCGGCGCGGGCGTGCTGATCACCGAAGGCGTGCGCGGCGAGGGCGGTATCCTGCGCAACAAGGACGGCGAGCGCTTCATGGAGCGCTATGCCCCGACGCTGAAGGATCTGGCCCCGCGCGACTTCGTGTCGCGTTCGATGGACCAGGAGATCAAGGAAGGCCGCGGCTGCGGTCCGAACGGCGACTACGTGCTGCTGGACCTGACCCACGTCGGCGCCGACAAGATCATGAAGCGCCTGCCGTCGATCCGCGAGATCGGCCTGAAGTTCGCCAACGTCGACGCGATCAAGGAACCGATCCCGGTCGTGCCGACCATCCACTACCAGATGGGCGGCATCCCGACCAACTTCCACGGCCAGGTGGTCGTGCCGAAGAATGGCGATCCGAATGCGGTGGTCAATGGCTTCTACGCGATCGGCGAATGCTCGTGCGTGTCGGTGCACGGCGCCAACCGCCTGGGCACCAATTCGCTGCTCGACCTGGTGGTGTTCGGCCGCGCGGCCGGCAACCACATCATCGCGCAGGCGCTGAAGCAGAAGGAACACAAGCCGCTGCCGCAGGACGCCGCCGACCTGGCGCTGTCGCGCCTGGCCAAGCTGCAGGCCTCGTCGTCGGGTGAATACACGCAGGACATCGCCAACGACATCCGTCGCAACATGCAGTCGCATGCCGGCGTGTTCCGCACGCAGAAGCTGATGGACGAAGGCGTCGAGCGCATCCTGGAAGTGGCCGAGCGCGCCGACAACATCCATCTGAAGGACAAGTCGAAGGTGTTCAACACGGCGCTGGTCGAGGCGCTGGAAGTGGCCAACCTGGTCGAAGTGGCGAAGGCCACGATGATCTCGGCCGCCGCCCGCAAGGAATCGCGCGGCGCCCACGCGCACAGCGACTTCCCGACCCGCGACGATGTCAATTGGCTCAAGCACTCGCTGTTCTACAGCGAGGGCAACCGTCTCGACTACAAGCCGGTGAAGATGCAGCCGCTGACGGTGGAAAGCGTTCCGCCGAAGGCCCGTACCTTCTAAGCCAGTCGTAGACGACCACAGGACCCACAGAAATGAAGCGTATTTTCGAAGTCTACCGCTACGATCCGGACAAGGACGCGGCACCCCGCATGCAGACCTACGAGGTCGAACTCGACGGTCACGAGCGCATGCTGCTGGACGCGCTGGTCAAGCTGAAGAAGCTGGACGAGAGCATCTCGTTCCGCCGCTCCTGCCGCGAAGGCGTGTGCGGTTCGGACGCGATGAACATCAACGGCAAGAACGGCCTGGCGTGCCTGACCAATATGCGCGAGCTGCCGGACCGCATCGTGCTGCGCCCGCTGCCGGGGCTGCCCGTCGTGCGCGACCTGATCGTCGACATGACGCAGTTCTTCAAGCAGTACCACTCGATCAAGCCGTTCCTGATCAACGACGAGCCGCCGCCCGAGAAGGAGCGCCTGCAGTCGCCGGAGGAGCGCGACGAGCTGGATGGCCTGTACGAGTGTATCCTGTGCGCAAGCTGCTCCACGTCGTGCCCGTCGTTCTGGTGGAACCCCGACAAGTTCGTCGGCCCGGCCGGCCTGCTGCAGGCCTACCGCTTCATCGCCGACAGCCGCGACCAGGCCACCAACGAGCGTCTGGATAACCTGAACGACCCGTACCGCCTGTTCCGCTGCCACACGATCATGAACTGCGTGGACGTGTGCCCGAAGGGTCTGAACCCGACCAAGGCGATCGGCAAGATCCGGGAATTGATGGTTCGCCGCGCGGTCTGACCGTAAGGCGGGTAGGGCGGCGCCCACGGGTGCCGCCCTCGCAATGCACTCCATGACCGATAGCCCCCACCCCTTCTCCCATCAGGCCGATCCGCACAAGCGCGCGCGTCTGCGCTGGCGTGCGCGCCGCGGCCTGCTGGAGAACGACATCATCGTCGAACGTTTCTTCAACCGTTACGAGGAGAGCCTGTCCGATGAGGACGTGGCATCGCTGGGCCAGCTGCTTGACCTTAGCGACAACGAGTTGATGGACCTGCTGCTTGCGCGCAAGGAGCTTGACGGTGAGCTCGACACGCCACCGATGCAGCGGCTGCTGGCCATGCTGCGCTCGGTGTGAGTTTGGTCAACATTACTATTCTTAGCATTTGAAGGAACCGACATGACGCCGTCCGATGTGAAAGCCACGCTATCGTTCTCCGATGGGTCCCCCAGCGTCGAGCTGCCGATCTACAAGGGTACCGTCGGCCCGGACGTGATCGACATCCGCAAGCTGTATGGCCAGACCGGCAAGTTCACCTATGACCCCGGTTTCATGTCGACGGCATCCTGCAATTCCCGCATCACCTATATCGACGGTGACAAGGGCGAATTGCTGTATCGCGGCTACCCGATCGAGCAACTGGCGGAAAAGTGCGACTTCCTCGAAGTCTGCTACCTGCTGCTGAAGGGCGAGCTGCCCAACGCGAAGCAGAAGGAAGAGTTCGTGGGCTCGGTGATGAACCACACGATGGTTCATGAGCAGATGCAGTTCTTCATGCGCGGCTTCCGCCGCGACGCGCACCCGATGGCCGTGCTGACCGGCCTGGTGGGCGGCATGAGCGCGTTCTACCACGACGCGATGGACATCAACGACCCGCATCAGCGCGAAATCTCGGCGATCCGCCTGATCGCCAAGATGCCGACCCTGGTCGCGATGTCCTACAAGTACAACATCGGCCAGCCGTACATCTATCCGCAGAACGACCTGTCGTACACCGGCAACTTCATGCGCATGATGTTCGCCACGCCGTGCGCGCCGTTCCAGGTGAACCCGGTGCTCGAGCGCGCGCTTGACCGCATCTTCATCCTGCATGCCGACCACGAGCAGAACGCCTCGACCTCGACCGTCCGTCTGGCCGGTTCGTCGGGCACCAACCCGTTCGCCGCGATCGCGGCCGGCGTGGCGTGCCTGTGGGGCCCGGCACACGGCGGCGCCAACGAGGCCGCGCTGAACATGCTGGAAGAAATCGGCAGCGTCGACAACATCAACGAGTTCATCAAGCAGGTCAAGGACAAGAACTCGGGCGTGCGCCTGATGGGCTTTGGCCACCGCGTGTACAAGAACTATGACCCGCGCGCCAAGCTGATGCGCGAAACCTGCCACGAAGTGCTGAACGAGCTGGGCCTGCACAACGACCCGCTGTTCAAGCTGGCGATGGAGCTGGAAAAGATCGCGCTGGAAGACGAGTACTTCGTCAGCCGCAAGCTGTACCCGAACGTCGACTTCTATTCGGGCATCGTGCAGCGCGCGCTGGGCATCCCGACCTCGATGTTCACCTGCATCTTCGCGCTGGCCCGCACGGTGGGCTGGATCTCGCAGTGGGAAGAGATGATCACCGATCCGGAATACAAGATCGGCCGTCCGCGCCAGCTGTTCAACGGCGCGGCCACCCGCGACGTGCCGGAGATGGGCAAGCGCTAAGCTGCGCGTTGTCCCGCTGAAGAAAAAAACGCCCCATGCCAGGCATGGGGCGTTTTTTTTGGTGTGTGGTTTGCTGTGACTGCCCTCTCCCCCGCCCCTCTCCCGCYTTGCGGGAGAGGGGAGCACACCGGCAGGGTTTGATACACCGGCGGTTTTCTCCCCTCTCCCGCAAAGCGGGAGAGGGGCCGGGGGTGAGGGCAGTATCAGCCCCGAGATCGACCCAACAAGACCCCCATTTCGCCACCCACGAAATCCCCCTTTCGCCAATCACATCACTTGCAGGCGCCGCGGCGGCCGCCCCGGCGGCCGGCTGCGCCGCACTGCCATGGCATAATT
Source organism: Cupriavidus gilardii J11 (assembly GCF_007829435.1). Lineage (GTDB taxonomy): Bacteria > Pseudomonadota > Gammaproteobacteria > Burkholderiales > Burkholderiaceae > Cupriavidus > Cupriavidus gilardii_D. Next base: position 34,993 of record NZ_VLJN01000001.1, on the reverse strand, counting down.
GCCAACGAAGTCAAGCCTCGCAGGATCGCAGCCATGCCGCTGTCGCCGGCGCTGCGCGCGACTCTTTCCCCGCAAACCACACCAGGCGGCACTGCCGTTGCTCCGCGCATCCGTGCGAGGCAAAGGCGGCGGACCGCCCACGCGACATGGCCAAGACGCTTTACGACAAACTCTGGGACGACCATACCGTTCACGTCGAGGAAGACGGCACCACGCTGCTCTATATCGACCGCCACCTGCTGCACGAAGTCACCAGCCCGCAGGCGTTCGAAGGGCTGAAGCTGGCAACCCGTCCGGTATGGCGCATCAGCGCCAACCTGGCCGTGTCCGACCACAACGTGCCCACCACCGACCGCTCGCATGGCATCGCCGATCCGGTATCGAAGCTGCAGGTCGACACGCTGGACGCGAACTGCGACGCCTACGGCATCACGCAGTTCAAGATGAACGACCGCCGCCAGGGCATCGTGCACGTGATCGGGCCCGAGCAGGGCGCGACGCTGCCCGGCATGACGGTGGTGTGCGGCGACTCGCATACCAGCACGCACGGGGCATTCGGCGCGCTGGCGCACGGCATCGGCACGTCGGAGGTGGAGCACGTGCTGGCCACGCAGACGCTGCTGGGCAAGAAGGCGAAGAACATGCTGGTGCGCGTCGAGGGCAAGCTGCCGCGCGGCTGCACCGCCAAGGACATCGTGCTGGCCATCATCGGCAAGATCGGCACCGCCGGCGGCACCGGCTACACCATCGAATTCGCCGGTTCGGCGATTCGCGACCTGACCATGGAAGGCCGGATGACGGTCTGCAACATGGCGATCGAGGCGGGCGCGCGCGCCGGTCTGGTGGCCGTGGACGACGTCACGCTCGAATACATCAAGGGCCGTCCGTACGCGCCGCAGGGCGTCGAGTGGGAGCAGGCGGTCGCCTACTGGCGCACGCTGCATTCCGATCCGGGCGCCCATTTCGACCGGGTGGTGGAGCTGCGCGCCGAGGAAATCCGTCCGCAGGTCACGTGGGGCACGTCGCCGGAAATGGTGATCAGCATCGAGGACCGCATTCCCGATCCGGAGAAGGAAAAGGATGCGACCAAGCGTGGCGCGATCGAACGGGCGCTGGAATACATGGGCCTGACGCCCAATGTGCCGATCCAGGACGTGCGCATCGACAAGGTCTTCATCGGCTCGTGCACCAACAGCCGTATCGAGGACATGCGCGCCGCCGCGTGGGTGGTGCAGAAGCTGGGCCGGCGCGTGGCGCCAAACGTCAAGCTGGCGATGGTCGTGCCGGGCTCGGGACTGGTCAAGGAACAGGCCGAGCGCGAGGGGCTCGACAAGGTCTTCAAGTCGGCCGGCTTCGAATGGCGCGAGCCGGGTTGCTCGATGTGCCTGGCGATGAATGCCGATCGGCTCGAGCCGGGCGAGCGCTGCGCCTCGACGTCGAACCGCAACTTCGAGGGCCGGCAGGGCGCGGGTGGCCGCACCCATCTGGTGAGCCCGGCGATGGCGGCCGCGGCGGCCATCGAGGGCCGCTTCGTGGATATCCGCCAGCTCGGCTGATGCGGCACGGCAACCGAACCTAGGACGACGACATGGACAAATTCACCGTACACAAGGGCCTGGTGGCACCGCTGGACCGCGCGAACGTCGATACCGACGCCATCATCCCGAAGCAATTCCTCAAATCGATCAAGCGCACCGGCTTCGGCCCGAACCTGTTCGACGAGTGGCGCTATCTGGATGTGGGCCAGCCCGGACAGGACAACAGCCGCCGTCCGCTGAACCCGGATTTCGTGCTGAACCAGCCGCGCTACCAGGGCGCGTCGATCCTGCTGGCGCGCAACAACTTCGGCTGCGGCAGCTCGCGCGAGCACGCGCCGTGGGCGCTGACGCAATACGGCTTCCGCGCCGTGATCGCGCCGAGCTTTGCCGACATCTTCTTCAACAACTGCTACAAGAACGGCCTGCTGCCGGTCGCGCTGTCCGAGGCGCAGGTTGACCAGCTGTTCAACGAGACCTTTGCCTTCACCGGTTACGAGCTGACCATCGATCTGGATCGCCAGGTCGTGATCACGCCGTCGGGCACCGCGTTCGAGTTCGATATCGCGCCGTTCCGCAAGTACTGCATGCTGAACGGCTTCGACGATATCGCGCTGACGCTGCGCCATGCCGACAAGATCAAGGCTTTCGAGGCTGAGCGCGTCGCCAGGATGCCGTGGCTGAACAACCGGCTGGTCGGATAAGCGGATCCCATCGCAAGACAACGACAACGCAACGACAACACGAGGCACGCACAATATGAAGATCGCAGTCCTGCCGGGAGACGGCATCGGTCCCGAAATCGTCGCCGAGGCCGTCAAGGTCCTGAATGCGCTCGATGAAAAATTCGAGATGGAAATGGCCCCGGTGGGCGGTGCCGGCTATGAAGCCAAGGGGCATCCGCTGCCCGAAGAGACGCTGAAGCTGGCCAAGGAAGCCGACGCCATCCTGTTCGGGGCGGTGGGCGACTGGAAGTACGACAGCCTGGAGCGCGCGCTGCGTCCGGAGCAGGCCATCCTGGGTCTGCGCAAGCATCTGCAGCTGTTCGCCAACTTCCGTCCCGCGATCTGCTATCCCGAACTGACCGGCGCGTCGAGCCTGAAGCCCGAGCTGGTGGCGGGCCTGGACATCCTGATCGTGCGCGAGCTGAACGGCGACATCTATTTCGGCCAGCCGCGCGGCATCCGCACGGCGCCGGACGGCCTGTTCGCCGGCCAGCGCGAGGGCTTCGACACGATGCGCTATAGCGAGCCTGAAATCCGCCGCATCGCGCATGTGGCCTTCCAGGCCGCGGCCAAGCGCGGCAAGAAGCTGTGCAGCGTGGACAAGGCCAATGTGCTGGAGACCTTCCAGTTCTGGAAGGACATCGTGATCGACGTGCACAAGGAATATCCGGACGTCGAGCTGTCGCACATGTACGTCGACAACGCGGCGATGCAGCTGGTCAAGGCCCCGAAGAGCTTCGACGTGATCGTCACCGGCAATATGTTCGGCGACATCCTGTCGGACGAGGCCGCGATGCTGACCGGCTCGATCGGCATGCTGCCGTCCGCCTCGCTGGATGCGAACAACAAGGGCCTGTACGAGCCATCGCACGGCTCCGCGCCGGATATCGCCGGCAAGGGCGTGGCCAATCCGCTGGCGACCATCCTGTCGGCGGCGATGATGCTGCGCTACTCGCTGAACAAGGCCGAGCAGGCCGACCGCATCGAAAACGCGGTCAAGCGCGTGCTGGCCGACGGCTACCGCACCGGGGATATCCTCACGCCAGGCTGCAAGCAGGTCGGCACTCGCGAGATGGGCGAAGCGGTGCTAGCCGCGCTGTAGTCCTTTCGCCCCTCTCCCGCTCGCGGGAGAGGGGCGGGGGGCAGTCACAGCCCGGAAAGCCTCCACAACGCAACACTGCCGCCACCCCACTCCTCGTCGCACCGCAAAATCGTGTAGACTCCGCCAATGGCCCAGATCCGCGTCCTTTCGACTGCAACCGCTTCGCTGACCGCCCTGCGCGCGACGGCGAACGTGGGCGCGCGCGGCCGCCGCACCACCGCAACGACGATTAAAACCATTACCAAAAAAGCGATCGCCTAGGATCGTTCGTCGTGCCTGCTCGTCTTCCCCGCGCAGCCACGCCGGGCGAGGAAAGAGCGGGGAAGTTTCACATCACATCCGAGGTTAGTCATGATTGTAGGTCTCGTCGGTTGGCGAGGAATGGTCGGCAGCGTGCTGATGCAACGCATGCAGGAAGAGCGCGACTTCGACCATATCGAGCCGGTTTTCTTCAGCACGTCAAACGCCGGCGGCCAGGCTCCCGCCATGGCCAAGAACGAAACCCGGCTGCAGGACGCCAACGATATCGACGCCCTCAAGCGTTGCGACGTCGTGCTGACGGCGCAGGGCGGTGACTACACCAACGAGGTTTTCCCGAAGCTGCGCGCCGCGGGCTGGAAGGGTTACTGGATCGATGCCGCCTCGTCGCTGCGGATGAAGGACGACGCGATCATCGTGCTCGATCCCGTCAATCAGGGCGTGATCAAGGACGCGCTGTCCAAGGGCGTGAAGAATTTCATCGGCGGCAACTGCACGGTCAGCTGCATGCTGATGGGCCTGGGCGGCCTGTTCCAGAACGACCTGGTGGAATGGATGACGTCGATGACGTACCAGGCCGCATCGGGTGGCGGCGCGCAGCACATGCGCGAACTGCTGACCCAGTTCGGTACGCTCAATGCCGCCGTCAAGCCGCTGCTGGACGATCCGGCCTCGGCCATCCTCGAGATCGACCGCACCATCCTGTCGACGCAGCACGGCCTGTCCGCCGAAGAGACCAAGCAGTTTGGCGTGCCGCTGGCCGGCAACCTGATTCCGTGGATCGACAAGGATCTGGGCAACGGCGTGTCGCGCGAGGAATGGAAGGGCGGCGCCGAGACCAACAAGATTCTGGGCCGTGGCGACGGTTTCCTGGGCGCCACCGGCGCCACGCCGATCGCCGTCGATGGCCTGTGCGTGCGGATCGGCGCGATGCGCTGCCATTCGCAGGCGCTGACCATCAAGCTGCGCCGCGACGTGCCGCTGGACGAGATCGAAGGCATGCTGGCCGCCCATAATCCGTGGGCCAAGGTCGTGCCGAACACCCGCGAGGCGAGCATGACCGACCTGACCCCGGCCGCCGTGACCGGCACGCTGACGATCCCGGTCGGCCGGCTGCGCAAGATGCAGATGGGCGGCGAATACCTGTCGGCCTTCACGGTCGGCGACCAGCTGCTGTGGGGCGCCGCCGAACCGCTGCGCCGCATGCTGCGGATCCTGATCGAAAGCTGATCAGCACCAATCTCCCCTCTCCCGCAACGCGGGAGAGGGGCAGGGGGTGAGGGGAGTCCTCTCCAACCACCCCCAAGCAAAACGCCAAACGCCGCGCGACGTGCGGCGTTTTGCATCCTTCCGCCCAAGCCCCCGATGGCATCCCGGCCACCACGCGCCGGGAACATTGTCCACATGGCCCGTTGTCATTCGGTTTCCATCGGCGACAATACCGGCGGCGCGCATTGCCGCGCCTTCGCTTCCAATCCGACCACGAGGTGACCGTGAGCCAACATCGCCGCATTTGCCGCTCGCGCGCCGGCCGCTGGCCCGCGCTGGCGCTCGCCACCGTGGGGCTGCTGATCGGCCCATCGGCGAGCGCGGCCGGTTTTGGCGAGCTGCGCCTGCAGTCCCACATCGGCCAGCCGCTGCAGGCGGAAATCGATATCGACGGACTGACGCCGGACGACGGCTCCGCGATCCGCGTGACGCTTGCCTCGCCGGAAACATACGCCGGGGCCGGGCTCGCCTATCCCGCGATGCTGTCGGGAGCCCAATGGCGGCTGGAGCGGCAGCCTGACGGCAGCTACGTCGCCCGGCTGCGTTCCAGCGAGCCGGTATCGGAGTCCTTCGTCGACCTGCTGGTGGAAATGAGCTGGCCGGGCGGGCGGGCGACGCGAAGCTACACCGTGCTGCTCGAGCCGGCTGGCGCCACGGCCCCCGCCGAGCCGGAGCGCACGGCGGAGCCGATGATCGTGCGGCCGGAAGGCGCGCCCGGCCTTGCGGGTGCCCAACCGGCGTCCGACCCGGGCGCATCCAGACACGCGGCTGGTGCCGGGGCGGGCGCCTATACCGTGCAGCGTGGCGACCATCTGTACGGTATTGCGGAGAGCCTGATGCCGCGCGGCGACGCTGTGTCGCTGGACCAGATGGTGGTGGCGCTGTTCCGGGCCAACCCACGCGCCTTCATCGCCGGCAATATGAACCGCCTGAAGGCGGGCGCGGTGCTCAAGCTGCCGGGAGAGGCCGACGTGCGCGCGGTCGCGCCGGGCGAGGCGCGCCGCGAGCTGGTGGCGCATACGAAGGCATTCGATGCCTACCGCCGTCGGCTTGCGGACGCCGCCGAGGCAGCGGTGCCCACGCGGGGCAATGGTCAGCAGCAGGCGGGCCGCATCACGGCTCGCGTCGACGATGCGGGCGCGCCGGCCGGCGGTCCGCGCGACGAACTGACGCTGAGCAAGCCCGACAGCGCGTCGGCGACCCGTCCCGGCACGGTCCCACAGGCCGGCGCAGAGGACGAAGTGGCGCGCGAGCGTCAGCTGCGCGAAGCCGAGGCGCGGCTGGCCCAACTGCGCAGGAATGTCGACGACATCGAACGGCTGCTGGAACTGAAGAGCGCCGAGATGGCCAGGGCCGGGCAGCAGGGTGGTGCGGGCGCGTCCAGCGACGGGCCGGCACTGCCGACCGGAACGACGGTTTCAAGAGCCGCCAGGGACGAAGGCATTGGCGGCGCCTCGCCGAATCGCCCGGCCGCGGCGAACGACTGGTTGAGCGGCCCCTACGTGCTGCCCGCCGGCGGGGCCCTGCTCGCCTTGCTCGCCGGCTATGGGCTGTATCGGSGGCAGCGTAGCCGGGCCGCCTTTTCCGGGCCGGGCGCCGGGCCCGGCGCCGCCGGCGGTCCGCTGGTCTTTGGCGACCTGACGCTGCCGCTGGATGCATTCCCGGCCGCGGACGACGATGCCGGCAAGGCGCGCCGGCCGGACGCCGGCTCTGGCAGCGGTCCTTCAATGCCCGCGCCGCAGGTGTGGCTTGACGATGAAGCCGACGACGGCGCGCACGACCCAGCCGCCGCAAAGCCCCGTGATGCCACAATGCGGCCTGCCTCCGCTCAACCGAAGCCCCCGGCGTTCGATTTCGGCGGTCTTTCGCTGGACCTGGACGGTAACGACGTGCCCCCGCCGCGGGGCGATGGCCCGGATGGCAAGCCGCGCGACCCGGGGCAGGGCGGAGAACGCGCCTGATATGATGGCGCCTCGCCGCGTCCGGCACACGGTGTCGGCCGCATTGCGCGATGCGTCAGGCCGATGAGCGCTCGCGCCTCCCACCCGCCCCGGTGGCCCGGTTTCACCTCGATCCACCTGCTTTTGATCCGCCTCCACCTTCCATGACCCGCATCGCCCTCGGTCTTCATTACGACGGCACTGCCTTCTCCGGCTGGCAGTCGCAGCCGCACCGCAATACCGTGCAGGACGTGCTGGAGGACGCCATCGAGCGCTTCGCCGGCGAGCGTCTGCCGACCACCGTGGCGGGCCGCACGGATGCCGGCGTGCACGCGCTGGGACAGGTGATCCATCTGGATACCACGCTGTCGCGCGACGACTTCTCGTGGATCCGCGGCATCAACGCCTTCCTGCCACCGACCATCGCGGTGCAGTGGGCCAGGCCGGTGGATGAGAGCTTTCATGCGCGTTTCGCCGCCTTCGAGCGGATGTACTACTACGCGCTGTACACCGGGCCGCACCGCGCGCCGCTGGTACATGGCCGCGCCGGTTACCTGATGCTGCCGCCCGGAAAGCGGCTCGATGTGGAAGCCATGCGCGAGGCCGCCGCGTGCCTGATCGGCGAGCACGATTTCTCGGCGTTCCGGGCCGCGGAGTGCCAGGCGAAGTCGCCGGTAAAGACCATGTACGAGATCGATATCCGCGGCGACGGCGACTGGGTGTTCCTGCGCTTCCGGGCCAGCGCCTTCCTGCACCATATGGTGCGCAACCTGATGGGCTGCCTGGTGGCGGTGGGGCGGGGCCGGTATCCGGCATCGTGGCTCGCCGACGTGCTGGCGTCGCGCCGGCGCAGCATGGCGGCACCGACGTTCATGCCGGACGGCCTGTATCTGGTCGGGGTCAGGTATCCTGATATCTATGGCATTCCGCCCGCGAGCGCGGCCGGTAGCCTGTTCCATGGAGTTTTCGCCGATGAACGCGCCACAGACCGGTCCCGTGCCTGACGAGGCGTCCCAAGCCGCGCCGCTGCGGCCCCGCACCCGCGTCAAGATCTGCGGCCTGACCCGCGAGGACGACGTTCGGGCGGCCGTCGATGCGGGCGCCGACGCCATCGGGCTCGTGTTCTATCCCGGCAGCCCCCGCCATGTGGACGTGGCGCGCGCCGCCGCGCTGGCCGAAGCGGCGGGGCCCTTTGTGGCCGTGGTCGGCCTGTTCGTCAACGCCGACGCCGACGAGGTGGCGCATGTCGCCGAGCGGGTGCCGCTGTCGCTGTTGCAGTTCCATGGTGACGAAAGCGCCGATGACTGCATGCGCATAGCCCAGCGCTGCCGCCTGCCGTTCCTGCGGGCCGCGCGTGTGCGCCAGGGGCTCGATTTGGTAGAATTCGCCAATCGTCATCACGACGCCGCCGCTCTGCTGCTCGATGCCTTCGTCGAAGGCTATGGCGGCGGCGGTCACGTCTTCGACTGGACCCTGATTCCCCCCGGATGGATCGCCCCCACGCCATGTACCGGCAAGCCGACCGCAAGCGCCGCTCCTCGCATCGTTTTGAGTGGTGGGTTGAACGCGCAAAACGTCGCTGGCGCGATTGAACGCGTGCGGCCCTATGCCGTCGACGTCAGCAGCGGCGTCGAGGCAGCCAAGGGCATCAAGGACCCGGCCCGCATCGCCGACTTCATCCGCGCGGTACGCGCGGCCGATGCCGGTTGAATCCGCCCCGTGCCCGGCATGCTGCCGCGCGCGAGGCCGCATCCCCGGTCCGTCTCCCCATATCCCGTGCGCCGCTCCTTAAGCGGGCGGCGTGCTATCCGGAATCATCGATCATGTACAACCTGCCCGATTCCCGTGGCCATTTCGGCCCCTATGGCGGCMCCTTCGTGTCCGAGACGCTGACGCATGCGCTCGACGAACTGCGCGACGCCTATGAGCGCGTGCGCAACGATGCCGATTTCGACGCGGAATACCGCCGCGAACTGAAGCATTTCGTCGGCCGGCCGTCGCCGGTCTATCACGCGCAGCGCTGGAGCGAGATGCTCGGCGGCGCGCAGATCTTCTTCAAGCGCGAGGACCTGAACCACACCGGCGCCCACAAGATCAACAACGTGATCGGGCAGGCCCTGCTGGCCCGGCGCATGGGCAAGCCCCGCGTGATCGCAGAGACCGGCGCGGGCCAGCACGGCGTGGCCACCGCCACCATCGCCGCGCGTTTCGGCATGGAATGCGTGGTGTATATGGGCGCCGAGGACGTCAAGCGCCAGGAGGCCAACGTCTACCGCATGAAGCTGCTGGGCGCCACCGTGGTGCCGGTCGAAAGCGGCTCGCGGACGCTGAAGGACGCGCTCAACGAGGCCATGCGCGACTGGGTCACCAACGTCGAGAACACCTTCTACATCATCGGCACCGTGGCCGGCCCGCATCCCTATCCGATGATGGTGCGCGACTTCCAGTGCGTGATCGGGGAGGAGGCGAAGGTGCAGATGCCCGAGCTGACCGGTCGCCAGCCGGATGCCGTGATCGCGTGTGTCGGCGGCGGATCGAATGCCATGGGCATCTTCTATCCGTACATCGACCATCAGGACGTACGGCTGATCGGCGTCGAGCCGGCCGGCGACGGCCTCGAGACGGGCCGCCATGCGGCGTCGCTGCTGGCGGGCACGCCGGGCGTGCTGCACGGCAACCGCACCTATCTGCTGCAGGACCCCAACGGGCAGATCATCGAGACCCATTCGGTGTCGGCCGGGCTGGACTATCCCGGCGTCGGGCCCGAGCATGCGTGGCTGAAGGACAGCGGCCGGGCCGAATACGTCAGCATCACCGACGACGAGGCGCTGCAGGCGTTCCACGACTGCTGCCGCATCGAGGGCATCATTCCGGCGCTCGAATCGAGCCATGCGATCGCGTACGCCGGCAAGCTGGCGCCCACGCTGCCCAGGGACAAGCTGCTGCTGGTGAACCTGTCCGGCCGCGGCGACAAGGACATGCATACCGTGGCCGAACGCGCGGGGTTGAAGATCTGATGCGCGACCCCCTGACTCCCGTTCCGGGCGCCGGGGACGGCGCCGGTGCCTGCGACGGCGCCGGCGCCGCACCGCTGCAACCGGTCCCGCTCACCATCCCGCTGACCACGCCGCCCGCGCTGTCATCGATCCTTCACCAGGAGGACGTGCTCGAAGGCATTCGCCGCATCGCCGACGGCAGCATCGATCTCGTGATCGCCGACCCGCCGTACGGCCTCGGCAAGGACTACGGCAACGACTCCGACAGGCTGTCGGGCGACGCCTATCTGGAGTGGTCGGAGCGCTGGATCGACGCCGTCGTGCCGAAGCTGTCGCCGCGCGGATCGCTGTATCTGTTCTGCACATGGCAGTACTCGCCGGAGCTGTTCGTGATGCTCAAGCGCCGGATGACGATGATCAACGAGATCATCTGGGACCGCCGCGTGCCCAGCATGGGCGGCACCACGCGCAAGTACTCGTCGGTGCACGACAACATCGGCTTCTTTGCCCGTGCGCGCGACTATTACTTCGATCTCGATTCAGTGCGCATTCCGTACGACGCGGAGACCAAGAAGGCGCGCAGCCGTCCCCGCTTCGAGGGCAAGAAGTGGCTGGAGGTGGGCTACAACCCCAAGGACCTGTGGAGCGTGCCGCGCATCCACCGGCAGGACCCGGAGCGCGCCGACCATCCGACGCAAAAGCCGCTGGAGATCGTCGAGCGCATGGTGCTGTCGAGCAGCCCGCCCGGCGGCGTGGTGCTCGATCCGTTTACCGGCAGCGGCACCACCGCGGTGGCCTGCGCGCGCCATGGACGGCGCTTCGTCGGCTTTGAGATCAATCCCGAGTACGTCGAGGTGGTGCGCTCGCGCGTGGCCAGCGTGATTCCGCTGGCCGGCGGCGCCAACGCCCGCGCCGACGCGGCGGCCGATGCCGCCAACGACGCCACCAACGACGCCACCAACGACGCCACCAACGAGGCACTCGCGCCCGATGCGCTGCCGCATCTGGCGTCCTGAACCCGCTCTGACACCATGTCCCGAATCCAATCGACGTTCGCGGCGCTGGCCGCGCAAGGCCGCAAGGGCCTGATTCCGTTCATCACCGCCGGCGATCCCGAGCCCGGCCTTACCGTGGCGCTGATGCATGCGCTGGTGGAGGGCGGCGCGGATGTGATCGAGCTCGGCGTGCCGTTTTCCGATCCGATGGCCGACGGCCCGGTGATCCAGCGCGCCTCCGAACGCGCGCTGGCCCAGGGCGTAAGCCTGACCCAGGTGCTCGGTTGGGTCACCGAATTCCGGCAGCGCGACACCGCCACGCCGGTGGTGCTGATGGGCTATGCCAATCCGATCGAACGCATGGGGGAGCGCGCCTTCGCCATGGCGGCAAAGCAGGCGGGCGTCGACGGCGTGCTGGTGGTCGACTATCCGCCTGAGGAGTGCGAGTCGTTTTCGGCCTGCATGCGCGAGCACGGCATCGATCCGATCTTCCTGCTGGCCCCGACCACCACCGACGCGCGCATCGAGGCGGTGGCGCGCGTGGCCAGCGGTTACCTGTACTACGTGTCGCTCAAGGGCGTGACCGGCTCCGGCGCGCTGGACCTGGACAGCGTGGCGGCGCGGCTGCCGCTGATCAAGCGGCATGCGAATCTGCCGGTCGGCGTCGGCTTCGGCATCCGCGACGCGAAGACCGCGAAGGCGATCGGCAGCGTGGCCGACGCGGTGGTGATTGGCAGCCGGCTCGTGCAGCTGCTCGAAGATGCCCCCCGCGATCAGGCGGTACAATCGCTGCGTTCGTTTATCGCGGAAATCCGTGCCGCACTCGATAGTCGCGAGTGATCTAAGAGGCGCGGATCGTGGCTTGGCTGCCGCAGTTTCGCTGATTTCCCGCCGTATTGCTGTCGGCGACAGGTGGCGCTCGTGGTACATTCGCCGCCTGGCCGCCGGCCGCGTTCCGCCCGCGCGCTGACCCACCTGTCGTCGCGACAGGGCTCGCGCCCCATGAACCGGAACGCCGGCCCCCATCCGAAAGGAGCGTTTTATGAGCTGGTTGGATAAACTCCTGCCTCCCAAGATTCAACAGACCGACCCCTCGTCCCGCAAGGGCATTCCCGAGGGTCTGTGGGTCAAGTGCCCGTCGTGCGAAGCCGTGCTGTACCGGACCGACGTCGAGGCCAATCTGCATGTCTGCCCGAAGTGCGACCACCATATGCGGATCCGCTCGCGCGAGCGCCTGGACGCGCTGCTCGACCCCGAGGGCCGCTATGAGATCGGCCAGGAGATCGTGCCGGTCGACGCGCTGAAGTTCAAGGATTCGAAGAAGTACCCCGACCGCCTGAAGGCCGCCATGGAAGACACCGGCGAGACCGACGCGATGGTGGTGATGGGCGGCGCCATCCACACGATTCCGGTGGTGGTCAGCTGCTTCGAGTTCGAGTTCATGGGCGGTTCGATGGGCTCGGTGGTGGGCGAGCGCTTTGCGCGCGGCGCGCAGGCGGCGCTGGAGCAGAAGGTGCCGTTCATCTGCATCACCGCCACCGGTGGCGCGCGCATGCAGGAGAGCCTGCTGTCGCTGATGCAGATGGCCAAGACCACCGCGATGCTGAACAAGCTGTCCGAGGCGAAGCTGCCGTTCATCAGCGTGCTGACCGACCCGACCATGGGCGGCGTGTCGGCGAGCTTTGCCTTCCTCGGCGACGTGGTGATCGCGGAGCCGAAGGCGCTGATCGGCTTTGCCGGCCCCCGCGTGATCGAGCAGACCGTGCGCGAGAAGCTGCCGGAAGGCTTCCAGCGCGCCGAGTTCCTGCTGCAGAAGGGTGCGATCGACATGATCGTCGACCGCCGCAAGCTGCGCGCCGAAATCGCGCAACTGCTGGCGCTGCTGCAGAAACAGCCGGCCGACGCGGTGGCCTGAACGGCCGCCGCGCTCGCGCAGAAGGACGCGGACCTGGTCCGCGTTTTTTCGTTGGGGGGAGAGGGTAGTAACAGCCAAACCCATCCCGCAATCTCACCATCCGCCCCACCGGATATACAGTTACCCCTACCATGCCCATCTTCTCTTCCCTGCCCGAATGGCTGTCCCATCTCGAGACCGCGCACCCGGTCGGCATCGACATGGGCCTGACGCGGATCACGCGGGTCAAGGAAGCGCTCGGCTTGCGTATCGATGCGGTGGTGTTTACCGTCGGCGGCACCAATGGCAAGGGCTCCACTTGCGCGATGCTCGAACGCATCCTGCTGGAAGCCGGCTACAAGGTGGGCTGCCATACCTCGCCCCACCTGCTGAGCTTCAATGAGCGGGCACGCATCAACGGCGAGATGGCGACCGACGCGCAGCTGCTGCCGCACTTCGAGGCCGTGGAGCGCGCGCGCACGAGCTTCGCCGATCCGGTGAGCCTGACTTATTTCGAGTTCACCACGCTGGCGATCGTGCACGCCTTCGCCCACGCGAATCTGGACGCGATCATCCTGGAGGTGGGCCTGGGCGGGCGGCTGGACGCCGTCAATGCATTCGATCCCGATTGCGCGGTGGTCACCAGCATCGATATCGACCACGCCGAATATCTGGGCGATACGCGCGAGAAAATCGGCTACGAGAAGGCCGGCATCTTCCGCCCCAACGTGCCGGCGATCTGCGGCGACCCGATGCCGCCGCAGTCGCTCATCGACCATGCCGCGGCCATCGGCGCCGACCTGTGGCTGCTCGGCCGCGACTTCCAGTTCCAGGCGGCCAAGGGGCAGGAGCGGCAGCAATGGGACTGGAGCGGCCGCGAGCGGCGCCTGAACGGGCTCGGGTATCCCGCCTTGCGTGGCGCCAACCAGCTGCTCAACGCATCGGCCGCGCTGGCCGCGCTGCAGGCCATGCGGCCGCGGCTCCCGGTAAGTGCGCAGGAGGTGCGCAACGGACTGGCCTTCGTCGATCTGCCGGGGCGCTTCCAGGTGCTGCCGGGCAGGCCCACGATCATCCTTGACGTGGCGCACAATCCGCATGCCGCCGCCACGCTGGGTCAGAGCCTCGATAACATGGGCTTCTTCCGCTACACGTACGCGGTGTTCGGCGCGATGGCCGACAAGGACGTCGACGGCGTGCTACGGCATCTGGGCGACAAGGTCGACCACTGGTGCCTGTGCGACCTGCCGACGCCCCGTGCCGCCACGGCGGAGAATCTTCTGGAGCACCTGCAGCACAGCGGCTTCCACGCGGGCCCCGATGCGTCCGCCACATGCTTCCCGAGTCCCGAAGCGGCGTTTCGCGACGCCCTCGGTCGAGCCACCGAGAATGATAGAATTGTCGTCTTCGGATCGTTCTATACGGTGGCCGGCGTAATGGCATACCGCGCCACCCAGGCCAACTAGGCCAGTCCGAGCGGTCGGCTGCCCGGTCAATGGCGGGGCGGCCGGCGCGGCGATGGAGCGACAAACCCAACGGCCGGCCACGCCAGCCGTCGCACCGAACCTATTTATGGGCCTGCTTTCGCTGTTTTCTTCCCGCAAGGGTGACGACCCGGCACCGGCGCGCTCGCGTCGCCGCTCCAGCGCCGATGCGGGCGCGGGGATCGCCGCCGGGCGTGGCGGGCGACGCGCGGCCGACGACTACGCCGACGATACGCTGGACCCCGAGTTTCCGCAGAAGCAACGCGCGCGCCGCCGGCTGATCGGGGCGGTCGTGATGACGGTGGCGGCGGTGATCGTGCTGCCCATCGTATTCGAAACCGAGCCTCGGCCCGCCGCCGACAATATCGCCGTCAAGCTCAGCAGCGGCCAGCCGGAGAAGCCCCGGCCCGAGCCGCGCAAGGCTGAACCGCTGCCTCGGCCGCAATCGTCGCAGTCGTCGCAATCGTCGCAGTCATCCTCGCGCCTCGATGCGCAGGCGCTCGATGCCGGCGAGGAACTGGTCAGCGCCGCCGTGCCGCCCAGGACCGAAGCGGCGAAGGAAAGCCGTGAGGAAGCCCGCGCGGACAAGCCCGAGTCCCGCCAGGAAGCCAGGAACGGCGGCAACGGCAAGTACGTGATTCTGGTCGGCGCCTTCTCCACCGAGGACAAGGCGCGTGCCTGGATGGGCAAGTTGAAGGCCAGCAAGGTGCCCGCATATATCGAACGCAAGACGTTGTCCGATGGCGAACGCATCCTGTTGCGCGCCGGTCCGTTCGGCGACCGCGCCGCCGCCGACGCCGCGGAGAAGCGCGTGAGGGCCGCGGGCCTGACCGCGCGGATCGTCGAACTCTGACACGGGCCGCGCCGGGCAAGATGCCATTTACGTTCTTCGATTACGGCGTGCTGTTCGTGCTGGTCGCTTCCGGACTGATCGGCCTGCTGCGCGGCCTGGTGCGTGAAGTGCTGGCGCTGATCGGCTGGGTGGTGGCCTTCTGGGTGGCCTGGCGCTATGTCGGGGTGGCGGCGCAATGGATGCCGGAGTCGCTGCCGGGCGGCGAGCTGGCCCGCACGGCGGCGGGCTTCCTGGTACTGTTCCTCGGCACGGTCATCGGCGCGGCGCTCGTGGGCGCGGTTTTCGGACAACTGCTTGAAACCACGGGCCTGAAGCCCGCCGATCGCGGTCTCGGTTTCGTCTTCGGCCTGGCGCGCGGTGCGCTGGTGGTGATGTTTCTGGTGACGGTGGCCGGCTTCACGAGATTGCCCGAGGAACCGTTCTGGCGCGATGCGGTATCGCGTCCCTATGTCATCGCGGCGATGGAGTCGCTGCGCACATGGTTGCCGCCGGAGTTCGGCAAATACATCAGGACATGATGCCGGGCCACGCGCCCGGCGGAATTCGGCGCCCCGCTAACATCGGGACGCTCACCCTTTAGGCCTTTCCAGGGAGTTTGGCATGTGCGGTATTGTCGGCGTGGTTTCCACCTCGCCCGTTAATCAGCTCATTTACGACAGCCTGCTGCTGTTGCAGCACCGCGGTCAGGACGCCGCGGGCATCGCGACCGCCAACGGCAGCACCTTCCACATGCACAAGGCCAACGGGCTGGTGCGCGATGTGTTCCGCACGCGCAATATGCGCAGCCTGCCGGGCACCACCGGCATCGGCCAGGTCCGCTATCCGACCGCCGGCTCTGCTTCCAGCGAGGAAGAGGCGCAGCCGTTCTACGTCAACGCGCCGTACGGCATCATCCTCGCGCACAACGGCAACCTGACCAACTCGCAGCCGCTGCGCGAGGAAATGTTCCGCCGCGACCGTCGCCACATCAACACGCACTCCGATACCGAAGTGCTGCTGAACGTGCTGGCCGACGAACTGCAACGCGCCAGCAGCGGCAACTCGCTCGATCCGGAAATCATCTTCTCCGCGGTGGCCGGCATGCACCGGCGTGTGCGCGGCTCATACGCGATCACCGCGCAGATTGCCGGCTACGGCATGCTCGCCGTGCGCGATCCGTTCGGCATCCGCCCGCTGTGCCTGGGCAGTATCGACACGCCGTCGGGCAAGGAATGGATGGTGGCGTCGGAATCGGTGGCGCTGGAAGGCATCGGCTACAGGCTCGAACGCGACGTGGCGCCGGGCGAGGCCGTCTTCATCGACCTGGACGGCAAGCTTTACACGAAGCAGTGCGCCGACAATCCGCTGCTGAACTCGTGCATCTTCGAATATGTGTACCTGGCCCGTCCGGACTCGTGCATCGACGGCGTGCCGGTCTATGACGCCCGTCTGCGCATGGGCGACTATCTGGCCGAGAAGATCCGCAGCGAGGTGCGTGCCGGCGATATCGACGTGGTGATGCCGATTCCCGACTCCAGCCGTCCCGCGGCGATGCAGGTCGCCAACAAGCTGGGCGTGCCGTACCGCGAAGGCTTCTTCAAGAACCGCTATGTCGGCCGCACCTTCATCATGCCGGGCCAGGCCGTGCGCAAGAAGTCGGTGCGCCAGAAGCTCAATGCGATGGGCGTCGAGTTCAAGGGCAAGAACGTGCTGATCGTCGACGACTCGATCGTGCGGGGCACCACGTCGTTCGAGATCGTGCAGATGGCGCGCGATTCCGGCGCCAACAAGGTGATCTTCGCGTCCGCGGCGCCGCCGGTGAAATTCCCCAACGTCTACGGCATCGACATGCCGACCCGCAGCGAGCTGGTCGCACACGGCCGCACGCACGACGAGATCGCCCGCATCATCGGCGCCGACCAGCTGGTGTACCAGGACGTCGAAGCGATGAAGCAGGCCGTGCGGGATATCAACCCGGCGTTGAGGGACTTCGAGGCCTCGTGCTTCGACGGCCGCTATATCACCGGCGATATCGACGAGGCGTATCTGGAGCGCCTTGAGACAGCCCGCAGCCAGGCCGATCGAGAGGGTAACGCCGGCGGCGATACCGAGCGCTCGCAGCTGCATCTGCAACGCTCGTCGCACCACGACTGATCCCGCAAAACTCCCGTGAAATTCCCCTCTCCCGCCTGCGGGAGAGGGGCAGGGGAGAGGGCAGTGACGTTTCGACCGATATCGCAGGCCCCCAGCGTGACTCCCCTCACCCCCGACCCCTCTCCCGCTTGGCGGGAGAGGGGGCTCATAGACTCTTTCTCCGCCTTCATCCATGACCGATCCCCTCGACCTCGACTCCCTCGGCATCGACACGCTGGGCGTGCGCGCCGGCACGCTGCGCAGCGAATACATGGAGCACTCGGAGGCGATGTTCCTGACCTCCAGCTTTTGCTTCGGCAGCGCGGCCGAGGCCGCGGAGCGGTTCGCGAACTCGGAGTCGGCCTATACCTATTCCCGCTTCACCAACCCCACCGTGACGATGTTCCAGAAGCGTCTGGCCGCGCTGGAAGGCGCGCAGGCGTGCATGGCCACGGCGTCGGGCATGAGCGCGATCCTGTCGGTGGTGATGTCGTCGATGCAGGCGGGCGACCATCTCGTCAGCTCGCGCTCGATCTTCGGCTCGACGATGACGCTGTTCTCGAACATCTTCGCCCGCTTTGGCGTCGAGACGACGTTTGTCGACGGCGTCGACCTGGCGGCGTGGCGCGCGGCGGTGAAGCCGAACACGAAGCTGTTCTTCCTGGAGACACCTTCCAATCCGCTGACCGAAGTGGCCGATATCGCCGCCGTGGCGGAAATCGCGCATGACGCCGGCGCGCTGCTGGTCGTGGATAACTGCTTCTGCTCGCCGGCACTGCAGCAACCGATGCGCTTTGGCGCGGACATCGTCGTCCATTCGGCAACCAAGCACATCGACGGCCAGGGCCGCGTGCTCGGTGGCGCCGTGCTGGGCAGCCAGGACTTCATCATGGGCAAGGTGTTTCCGTTCGTGCGCACCGCCGGCCCGACCCTGTCGGCATTCAACGCCTGGGTCATGCTCAAGGGCATGGAAACGCTGTCCGTCCGCATGGAGCGCCATTCGCAGAACGCGCTCGCTCTGGCGCAGTTCCTCGAAGGACATCCGGCGGTCGCACGCGTCTACCATCCCGCGCTGAAATCGCATCCGCAGCACGAGATCGCCATGCGCCAACAGAGCGGTGGCGGCGCGATCGTGTCGTTCGAGCTGAAAGGCGCCTCACCGGAAGCGCAACGCGCCGCCGCATGGCGCGTGATCGATAACACGCGGGTGTGCTCGATCACCGGCAACCTCGGCGATACGCGCACCACGATCACCCATCCGTACACCACCACGCATGCGCGCGTGACACCCGAGGCCAAGGCCGCGGCGGGGATCAGCGAGGGGCTGATCCGGCTGGCGGTGGGGCTGGAGTCGGTGGAGGATCTGAAGGCGGATTTGTTGCGGGGGTTGGGGGGGTAACTGGTGTTGGGTTGGCGGTGACTGCCCTCTCCCCCGCCCCTCTCCCGCGGGCGGGAGAGGGAGAAAAACGGCGGGCATTTCAAATGCTATGGGTGTGCTCCCCTCTCCCGCAAGGCGGGCAAAAGCCACAACGCACCTACCGCAACAACCGCCGCCGCAACAACACCATCGCCACCACCAGCGCCACCGCCGCATACAAGGCCAGCACGGCCCCGTGCAACAGCACATCGTCCGGCGCGCGTCCCAGCATCAAGGGCCGGATCAGCGCCACAGCATGCGCCAGCGGCAGTGCCTGCGTCGCGATCCGCGCGCCTTCGGGCAATTGTTCCAGCGGAAAGAACACGCCGGACAACAGCAGCATCGGCGTCATCACCAGCGTCTGGTAGAACATGAAGAAGTCGTAGCTGGGCGCCAGCGCGGTGACGATCATCGCCAGGCTGGCGAAGGCGATGCCCGCCAGCACGATCACCGGCAGGGCCAGCAGGGCGCTTGGCATCTGCGCGTAGCCCAGCACGCTCGCCACCAGCATGATGGCCACGCCCGACAGCACCGCCTTGCTGGCCGCCCAGGCGATCTCGCCCAGCACCACGTCGCCCAGCGTCAGCGGGGCATGCATGATGGCCTCCCACGTGCGCTGCACGTGCATGCGGGAGAATGCCGAATACATCGATTCGAAGCTGGCCGACATCATCACGCTGGACGCGGTGGTGCCGGCGGCCAGGAAGGCGATATACGACACGCCGTCAACCCGTCCCACCAGCAAGCCCAGCCCCAGGCCCAGGCCGAACAGGTAGATCATCGGGTCCGCGAGATTGCCGATCATCGAGGGCACCGCCAGCTTGCGCCAGACGCGGTAATTGCGGTACCAGACCATGGTCCAGTTGCGCAGGTTCAGCGGCCACAGCGGTTGGGGATAGTCGGTGGACGCGCGCGCCGCGCCGCCCGGCGCCTGGGCGCTGGCCAGCGGCTGGTCGGGGCCGTTGACAGGGTCTCGTTCGCTCATGTCGATTCCTTGTTGGCGCTCAATCCCGCATCTCGCGCCCGGTCAGCTTGAGGAAGACGTCCTCGAGGTTCGCCGGCCGATGCAGGTAGCGGATGCCGCCATTGCCATGCAGCGCCTCCAGCAGCGGGGCCGGCTCGCGGACATAGCAGAACAGCGTCTCGCCGCTTTTCTCGATGCGCTCGGCAAGCGGCAGCAGCCGCTCGCGCAGGCCGTCCAGATCGTCGCCATAGACCTCGACCACGTCGCAGCCGATCTGGCTGTCGATCAGTTCGTGCGGCCGCCCTTCGGCGATCTTGCGCCCGCCGTCGATCACGCACAGGTGGTCGCACAGGCGTTCCGCCTCTTCCATGAAGTGGGTGGTCAGCAGGATCGTCTTGCCGGCGGCAAGCAGGGACTTCAACCGGTCCCAGATCAGGTGCCGCGCCTGTGGGTCGAGCCCGGTGGTCGGCTCGTCCATCACCAGCAGGTCGGGATCGTTGATCAGCGCCCGCGCCACCGTCAGGCGCCGCCGCATGCCGCCGGACAGCGCGCGCACATGGGCGTCCGCGCGGCTCTCCAGCCGGGCAAATTCGAGCAGGCCCGGTACGCGCCGCTCGATCTCGGTCACCGACAGCCCGAAGTAACGGCCGAAGATCCGCAGGTTCTCGACCACGGTGAAGTCCGGATCCAGATTGTCGAACTGCGGCACCACGCCCACGCGCATGCGCGCCTGCGGCGCGCGCCCCGGCACCGGCTCGCCGCACAGCGTCAGCGTGCCGGAGGCGGGCGTGGTGAGGCCGAGCAACAGCCGCAGCGTGGTGGTCTTGCCAGCGCCGTTCGGGCCGAGCAACCCATAACACTGGCCCGGCAGCACACGCAGGCTCAGATCGTCGACGACGACGGTGTCGCCATATTGCTTGCGCACATTGCGCAATTCGAGAATGGCATTCAAGCGGGCATCCATGATGGGCGAGGGACACGCAATCCCGCCATTATGCCGATCCCGCGCGCGGACGGCCGTGTCGCGCCGCAGCAGCGGACGCAGGGGCCCCTAGCCCGCCTGGCTGCTGCCGTGCCGCCGCCTCTGCCCGATGCCGCGGGCGACGGCGTACAGCGCCCAGCCAACCGCCATGCCAACCGCATCGGCCAGCAGATCGGACCAGTCCGCGTAGCGGTACGGCGTCAGCGACTGCAGCCACTCGATCAGGCCGCCATAGGCCAGCAGGCCGGCCGCCAGCGTCCACGCACGCGTGGGATACGCCTGCCGGCCGAGCACGAGCAAGGTGGCGAACGCCAGCAGATGATTGCTCTTGTCCCAGCCCGTGGTTGGCATCGGTGTCGCGGGCGGCAGCAGCGCGAGCGTGAGCACCGCGGCGAGACATAGCCAGAACGACAAGCGCCAGTGTGCCGGCGTGGCGGGGAAGAGTGTCATGGGGCGTGGCGGCGGATGACGGGGATACGGGAATGTATCAGGTGGGAGCCGTCCGTGGTATTGGCCGCATGGGATGCATGGCCTAGCGCGCGGGCGACGCGGTAAGCCGTGTCGCGGGCGCAAGCCAGTGTGCAGCGTCCCGGTGGGGCGACGCTGAACGATGCCGGAGCCCGTGGCGGCTCGCGGCCAGTGTTGGCGCAGCGCGATGGCGCGCGCCTCGATGCCGGAAAGGGCGCGTGGCCCTCCCGAATCAGTACATCTTCTTCGGCAGCATCTGCATGCGCAGGCGCTTGCGCAGACGCGATTCGGCGGCCTTCTTCTTGCGCTTGCGTTCGGTGGTCGGCTTCTCGTAGGCGGTGCGGCTCTTCAGTTCGACGATCAGGCCGTTCTGCAGAATGGCCCGACGGAAACGCCGCATGGCGACTTCAACCGGCTCGCCCGGCTTCAACACGATCTTGGTCAAGGCTTGTCCTTGGGGAATGCCGCTAGTGCGGCGGGTTGTAATGATGAGCCCCGGCATCGCGAGTTCTGCACTCGCGACCGACACCCGCGAAGCTGGCATGGTTGCGATCCGCCCGGCATGGTATGGCGACCCCGAGATCGCCGCCAGGACGTGTCACGGCGGGATTGGCGTGCGCAAGGCGCGCCGGCGATGCCTCGTTTCCGAAGGCGGGCGTCACGGCCGCGTGCCAGCGCTTGTGCCGTGGCGATCAGACCAGACTGTGCATGATCCGGGCCAGGCCCGTTGCGACGATGCACGAGTACGAGTGAAAAGGCCCGCCATTCTCATGGCGGGCCTCTTATTCTTTGGCTCCCCGACCTGGGCTCGAACCAGGGACCTGCGGATTAACAGTCCGTCGCTCTACCGACTGAGCTATCGGGGAACAGCTGAGAAAAGAATTATAGCCAGTTTCTCGTTACATCGTCAACAAGGTTTCGACATTTTATTTTTGTCTCACCGTGTCTTCGACAGGCCGGCTTGCCACCTGTTTTGCAATCTACCGATAACGACGACAACGATTCGATCGCGCCGCCGCATGCAAAGCACGCTGGCGAGGGGCGCATTATAGACGGCGTTGGTGGGGGATGCAAGGAGAATGTGAGAGGGGCGGGGGAGAGGGCAGTCACAGCAAACCCGCGCAGCCAACAAAAAACCGCCCGAAGGCGGTTTCCCGATGCAGCCGGACACCATCATCAATCGAACACCGGCGATTCCACGCCAAGGATCTTGTGCAGCTTCGGCGAGGTCGTCGTGTACTGCATGTGGATCTTCTTCTCAGGGAAGATATACGGCGCCGCGCCGAAGGCGGCCAGCGCGGCCTCGTGGAACCCCGACAGGATCAGCTTCTTCTTGCCCGGATAGGTGTTGATATCGCCCACCGCGAAGATGCCCGGAATATTGGTCTCGAACTTCTCGGTATCGACCTTGATCTGCTTGCGTTCCAGCTCCAGGCCCCACTCGGCGATGGGGCCTAGCTTGGGCGACAGTCCGAAGAACACCAGCAGGTCGTCCACCGGCATGCGGCGCGTGACGCCGTCGCCGCCGGTGACCTTGATCTCGGACAGGACGCCGTCCTTCTCCTCGAAGCCGCTGATCTGGCCCACCAGGAACTGCATCTCCATCTGCTCGCACAGTTCCTTCATCTTGGCCACCGACGCGGGCGCCGCGCGGAAGCCGTCGCGACGATGCACCAGTACCACCGATTCGGCCTTGCCGACCAGGTCCAGCGTCCAGTCGAGCGCCGAATCGCCGCCGCCGACGACCACCAGGTTGCGCCCGTGGAAGCGGCTCGGGTCCTTGACGCGATAGAACAGCTGCTGCCCTTCGAACTTTTCGATGCCGTCGACCTTCAGCGTGCGCGGCTGGAACGAGCCCACGCCGGCCGCGATGAAGATCGTCTTGGTGATGAAACGGGTGCCGAGCGACGTCTCGACGAAGAAACGGCCGTCTTCGCGACGCTCCACCACGCTCACTTCCTGCCCAAGGTGGAAGGTCGGCTCGAACGGCTCGATCTGCTTGAGCAGGTTATCGGTCAGTTCCTGGCCCGTGCACATCGGCACCGCCGGGATGTCGTAGATCGGCTTGTCCGGATACAGCTCGACGCACTGGCCGCCGACCACCTTCAACGAATCGATGACGTGCGCCTTGATCTCCAGCAGGCCCAGCTCGAAGACCTGGAACAGCCCGACCGGGCCCGCGCCGACGATCAGCGCATCGATCTCGAGAGGCGAGCCGCCGGCACTGCCGGTTCCGGCCTGGTGGGTGGCGTCCGCGACGGGGTTGGGGATGCTCAAGTCCATAATCGTCCTGATATGTTCGTGGGCACTGGGTGCCCGACATGGCGGGAAATCCAGGGGACGGCTGTCTTATGGCTGATGCGGCTGACGTGGCTGCGGTGGCTGAAGTCTGTGGTCGGGAAGTCCGTATCAGCGGATCAGCGTTCCAGGTATTCGAGCTTGTCCTTCACGTCCTTCCATTCCTCGGCCTCGGGCAGCGGGGCCTTGGTCTTGGTGATGGAAGGCCAGCTGCGGGCCAGCTCCGCATTCAACTCGATGAACTGCTGCTGGTCGGCCGGGACGTCTTCCTCGGCGTAGATCGCGTTGACCGGGCATTCCGCCACGCACACCGCGCAGTCGATGCATTCGTCCGGATCGATCGCGAGGAAATTGGGGCCCTCGCGAAAACAATCCACCGGGCACACGTCCACGCAGTCGGTGTAGCGGCAACGGATGCAGGATTCGGTGACAACGTGAGTCATTTCGGTTCCAGGAAAAACGAGTCGGCTTGTATGGGGAGACGATTCTGACCGCTTGTGCCCGCGCGTGCTGTCGCCACGCCGTTTGCGATGCGCATGCCGCGCCGGTGTATCGGCTGGGCGACTTGGCTGCTGCCGTTATTGCGCGAGCGAGACGCGGGCCGTGGTCTTTCAAAGATCGGTATTGTAGCCGACCGAACCCCGCCGCACAGCCGCGCTATATAGCTGAATCAGATAGTTTTCTTATTTCTTTATGAGGCCCGGTTTGACCCCGGTCAAGGACATCGCATTGGGTGGTAAGCAGGCCGTGTTGACCCTGTCGACGCCAGGGACGCCGATTGCGGTCACGGCGGTCCGCGCGCGATGGGGTAGCATGTGGGCCCGAATCGGCACTCTTCGCTCGGCACGCCATGATCATCCAGTCACTGCTCGACACCGACCTGTACAAGTTCACCATGATGCAGGTAGTGCTGCATCATTTCCCAGCGGCCCAGGTGGAATATCGCTTCAAATGCCGCAATGCCGGCGTGGATCTGCGCCCCTATGCCGACGAGATCCGCGCGCAGATCGAATTGCTGTGCCAGTTGCGCTTTACCGACGAGGAATTGACGTACCTGCGCGGGCTGCGTTTCATCAAGAGCGACTTCGTCGATTTTCTCGGGCTGTTCCAGCTTAATGCGAAATACGTGACGGTGGCGCCTTCGCCGGCCAACAATGGCGAGATCGATATCGTGATCCGGGGGCCGTGGCTGCACACGATCCTGTTCGAAGTGCCGCTGCTGGCGATCGTCAACGAGGTCTACTTCCGCCATACGCAGCCGCAGCCGGCGTGGGAGGAGGGCCGCCGCCGCCTGTCCGACAAGCTGGCGCTGCTGCGCATGCCCGGCCGCGACGATTGCGTGATCGCGGACTACGGCACGCGCCGCCGCTTCTCGCGCGACTGGCAGGGCGAGGTGCTGGAGTCGATGCGGCAGCTGCTGGGGCCGCAGCTTGCCGGTACCAGCAACGTGCATTTTGCCCGCGTGCACAACCTGACGCCGCTCGGCACCATGGCCCACGAATATCTGCAGGCATGCCAGGCGCTGGGGCCGCGGCTGCGCGATTCCCAGGTATTCGCGCTGGAAACCTGGGCGCGGGAATACCGGGGCGACCTCGGTATCGCGCTGTCGGACACCTACGGGTTCGACGCCTTCCTCAACGACTTCGATCTGTACTTCTGCAAGCTGTTCGATGGCGTGCGGCACGACTCCGGCGATCCGGTGGCCTGGGGCGAGCGGATGCTGGCCCACTACGCGGCCAATCGCGTCGACCCGCGCAGCAAGGTGCTGATCTTCAGCGACAACCTGAACATTCCGCGCGTGATCGAGCTGTACGAGCGGTYCSSCAGCCGCTGCCGCCTGGCCTTCGGGGTCGGCACCAATCTGACCAACGACCTTGGCTATACGCCGTTGCAGATCGTCATCAAGATGGTTCGCTGCARKGGGCAGCCGGTGGCAAAGCTGTCCGATACCCCGGAAAAGACCATGTGCGACGATCCCGCCTATCTGGCTTACCTGCGGCAGGTGTTCGGTGTCGAGGTGAGCTGAGTCGGGTGGCCGGTGATCGATGGGGGGCTGCCCTCTCCCCCGGCGGGAGTCCAGTCACGGCTTTCCACGATTTGCCCGCCCGCCCCGCCTTATAATGCCCGCTGCCGCCGGGCATGGACCCGGCATCACGTTCCGCGACCGCCACCCCATGAATACCGATTCCGCCCGTGACCGCATCTTTGCCCGTATCCGTGCCGCCCAGGGCCGCCCGGCCAAGCCCACGCAGGGCGAACGCGAGGCGGTGCGCGACTATCTGGCGCGGCATCCGCAAGGTCCACGGCCCGGCGTGGCCGGCGACCTGGTGGAGGCGTTCAGCGTGCAGGCGCGCAAGATGGCATCGACGGTTGAGCGGGTCGCGTCGATGTCCGATGTGCCGGCGGCGGTAGGACACTATCTGGACGGCTTGGCGCTGCCACGGCGTGCGGTGGCGTGGCCCGCGCTGGGCATGCTGGACTGGCGGTCGCATGACATCGCCGTCGAGTGCCGGCCGCCGCTGCGCGATGCCGACGCTGATCGCGATCATGGCGATCTGGTCGGCATCACCGGCTGCTTCTGCGCGATCGCGGAAACCGGCTCGCTGATGCTGCTGTCCGGCCCGGATGCCTTCGCGTCCGGCGCGCTGCTGCCCGAGACCCATATCGCCGTGGTGCCCGTGGCCCGCATCGTCGCCGACCTGGAAGACGCTTTCGCGTTGATGCGCAGCGAGCGCGGCGAACTGCCGCGCGCCACCAATATCATCAGCGGACCGTCGCGCACCGGCGATATCGAGCAGACGATCGTGCTGGGCGCGCACGGGCCGTATCGCGTGCACGTGGTGCTGGTCGAGCAAGCCTGAGCGCCGCCGCGCCGAAACCGCGGAACCACCGCGCGCCGGACGCGGCCCGGCCAGGGCCACACCGTCCGTCGCCCCGCGACCCGGTCGATGCCGGCGTCCCACCGATTCCATCCAAGGAGACCCGATCCGATGCAGCTTGCCCTTGCGCGATTGTCCATGCCTGCCATGCTGGCGCCGATTCTGGCCTTGTTTCCCGCGCTCGCCCACGCCGCCGAACTGGACGGCGCCGCGCTGACGCCGCTGTGGGCGGTGCCTTTTGCCGGCATCCTGCTGTCGATCGCGCTGGTGCCGTTGATGGCGCCGCATTTCTGGCACCACCACTTCGGCAAGGTCGCGGCCGCATGGGCGCTGCTGTTCCTGGTTCCGTTCGCAGCCACGTTCGGCGGACATGCGCTAGCGGCCAACGTCGTGCATGCGATGCTGGCGGAGTACATTCCGTTCATCGTGCTGGTCGGGTCGCTATACGTGGTCGCCGGCGGCATCTGTGTGCAAGGGAACCTGCACGGCACGCCCAGGCTGAACACCGGCATTCTGGCCCTGGGCACGGTGCTGGCCAGCATCATGGGCACCACCGGCGCCGCGATGCTGATGATCCGGCCGCTGCTGCGCGCGAACGATAACCGCAAGCATGTCGCCCACGTGGTGGTGTTCTTCATTTTCCTGGTGGCCAACGCCGGTGGTTCGCTGACGCCGCTGGGCGATCCACCGCTGTTCCTGGGCTTCCTGAAGGGCGTGGAGTTCTTTTGGACCACGCGCCATATCTTTCCCGAGACACTGTTCCTGTGCGGCTCGCTGCTGGTCATCTTCTATTTCCTGGACCGGCATTACTTCCTGAACCGCGAAGAGGAACTGCCGCCCCGGCTGGACCCCACGCCCGACTCGCGCGGCATTCGCATCGAGGGCAAGGCCAACTTCGTGCTGCTTGCCGCGGTGGTGGGGCTGGTGTTGATGAGCGGCCTGTGGAAGCCCGGCATCGTGTTCGACGTGATGGGCACCGAGGTTGCGCTGCCGGCGCTGGTGCGCGACGTCTCGCTGGTGCTGATCGCGCTGGTGTCGCTGGCCATCACGCCAGGCAGCGCGCGCGCCGGCAATGAGTTCAACTGGGCGCCGATCCTGGAGGTCGCCAAGCTGTTCGCCGGCATCTTCCTGACGATCATCCCGGTGATCGCGATGCTGCGCGCCGGTGTCGATGGCCCGTTTGGCGCCGTGATCCGCGCCGTCAGCGACAGCAACGGCCAGCCGATCGACGGCATGTATTTCTGGGCCACCGGCATCCTGTCGTCCTTCCTCGACAATGCGCCAACCTATCTGGTGTTCTTCAATACCGCCGGGGGCGACGCCGCCACGCTGATGACGCGCGACGCCACCACCCTCGCGGCGATTTCGGCCGGCGCGGTGTTCATGGGCGCGGTGACCTATATCGGCAATGCGCCCAACCTGATGGTCAAGGCCATCGCGGAAGGCCGTGGCGTGCGCATGCCGAGCTTCTTCGGCTATATGCTGTGGTCGGTGGCCGTCCTGATGCCGCTGTTCCTGATCATGACGTGGCTGTTCTTCC
The DNA here is from genome assembly GCF_007829435.1 of Cupriavidus gilardii J11. Classification (GTDB taxonomy): domain Bacteria; phylum Pseudomonadota; class Gammaproteobacteria; order Burkholderiales; family Burkholderiaceae; genus Cupriavidus; species Cupriavidus gilardii_D. Next base: position 7,285 of record NZ_VLJN01000001.1, on the reverse strand, counting down.
GAGTCTGACAATCCGAGGTAAAGCATGACGTCTTCGATGCCATCTTCCCAAGCCGGCCAGGGCGGCTCGCCAGGCCGTCCCGCCGTGCTGGTGACCCGCGCCATCTTTCCGGATGTGATCGAGCGGCTGTCGCAGTACTTCGACGTCGACCACAACCAGTCCGACGAGGTACTGGACGCCGCCGCGCTGCGCGCGCGGCTGGCGGGCAAGGCCGGCGTGCTGGCCAACGCCGCGGATCGCATCGACGGCACGCTGGTAGCCGGCCTGCCTGGACTTCGCGCCGTCTGCAACATGGCGGTCGGCTACAACAATCTCGACGTGCCGGCATTGACGGCGGCGGGCATCGTGGCCACCAATACGCCCGACGTGCTGACCGAGACCACGGCCGATTTCGGTTGGGCGCTGCTGATGGCCACCGCGCGCCGCGTCACCGAATCGGAACACTGGCTGCGTGCCGGCCACTGGCAGCGCTGGGCCTACGATATGTTCCTCGGCGTGGACGTGCATGGCAGCACGCTCGGCATTCTCGGCATGGGCCGCATCGGCCAGGCGCTGGCCCGGCGCGCCGCCGGCTTCGGCATGACCGTGCTGTACCACAACCGTAGCCAGCTTCCGGCCACCACCGAGCAGGCGCTCGGCGCGCGCTACGTGTCCAAGGCCGAACTGCTGGCCCAGGCCGATCATCTGGTGCTGGTACTGCCGTACAGCGCCGAAAGCCATCATGCGATCGGCGCGGCCGAACTGGCGCGGATGAAGCCGACCGCCACGCTGGTCAATCTGGCGCGGGGCGGCGTGGTCGACGACGCGGCGCTGGCCGAGGCGCTGCGTGCCCGCCGTATTTTCGCCGCCGGGCTCGATGTGTTCGAGAACGAGCCCGACGTGCATCCGGCCCTGCTGGAAGTGCCCAACGTGGTGCTGACCCCGCATATCGCCAGCGCGTCCGAGAAGACGCGCCGCGCGATGGCGAATCTCGCCGCCGACAACCTGATCGCCGCGCTCGACGCCGGCCCGTCCGCCGGCCATCCGCCGTCGGTGATCAATCCAGAAGTTCTGCCACGGCGCCGCTAAAGCGCCCACCGATTGCCTTTCATGTCCTGGTTTCCGATTCTTGTCCTGGCCGCGCTGGCGGTCATCGTGTTGCTGCTGGTGGTGCTGCTGATGCGCGGCCAGGGCTCGCGCCATAGCGAACTGGCCGAACTTGAGCGCCGCGTCGGCGAGTGGCGCGAGCGCGCGGAGCGCGACAGCGAGCGTCTGGAGCGCACGCTGCGCAATGAAGTGGCCGATGCCGCCCGCGTCGGCCGCGACGAGGCCGGCGAGCAGTTGCTGCGCTTCCAGCAGGCGCTGTCGACCCAGCTTACGCAGGTCGCCACGCTGCAGAACGCGCAGATCGACACCTTCGCGCAGCAGTTGGCGAAGCTGACGGAATCGAACGCCCAGCAGCTGGACCAGGTGCGCCACGCGCTGCTGACGCAAAGCCAGCAGGCGCGGGAAGAGCAGGGCGCCGCGCTGCGGCGCTTCGGCGACGGTTTGCAGCAGCAACTTGGCCAGCTGTCGGAGTCCAACGAACGCCGTCTTGGCGAAGTCCGCGCGACGCTGGAGCAGAAGCTGAAGGACATCGAGGCCAACAATGCCGCGAAGCTCGACGAGATGCGCCGCACGGTGGATGAGAAGCTGCACGCGACGCTGGAGCAGCGGCTGGGTGAGTCGTTCCGGCTGGTGTCCGACCGGCTCGATCAGGTCCATCGTGGCCTGGGCGAGATGCAGGCGCTGGCGCAGGGCGTGGGCGACCTCAAGCGGGTGCTGACCAACGTGAAGACGCGCGGCACGTGGGGCGAGGTCCAGCTCGACATGCTGCTGGAACAGATGCTGACGCCGGACCAGTACGCGCGCAATGTCGAGACCGTGCCCAACTCCGGGGCGCGCGTCGAATTCGCGATCCGGCTGCCTGGACGCGAGGCCGGCAACGCGGGCGGTGGCACGGTGTGGCTGCCGATCGATGCCAAGTTTCCGAAGGAGCAGCACGAGCGTCTGGTCGAGGCGCAGGAGCGCGGCGACGTCGACGGCGTGACCGCGGCCGGCCGCGAGCTGGAAGTCGCGGTGCGCCGCGAGGCCCAGCGGATCGCCGAAAAATACCTGGCGCCGCCCGCCACGACGGACTTCGCGATCCTGTTCCTGCCCACCGAAGGGCTTTACGCGGAAGTGCTGCGCCGCCCGGGACTGACCGATCTGCTGCAACGCCAATGCCGCGTGACCGTGGCGGGTCCCACCACGCTGACCGCGCTGCTGAACAGCCTGCAGATGGGCTTCCGCACGCTGGCGCTGGAAAAGCGGTCCAGCGAGGTGTGGGAGGTGCTGGGCGCGGTCAAGACGGAGTTCGGCAAGTTCGGCGACGTGCTGGCCCGCACGCGCGATACGCTGGAGCGCGCCGCCCGCAATATCGAACAGGCGGAGGTCCGCAGCCGCGCGATGGCGCGCAAGCTGCGCCATGTCGAGGCGCTGCCGGCCGATGCGGCCGAACGCCTGCTCGGTCCGGCCGAACTGGAAGCGGGGGAGTCCGAGCGGGAAGGGTAAGGCTGGGGAATGAAAAAAGCGCATCGGGGTTCGATGCGCTTTTTTTGTGGGGTTGATTGGCGGTGACTGCCCTCTCCCCCGCCCCTACGGCAAATCCCGAACCGTCACCTCGATCCCGCCGAACCGCGCCGCCACCCAGTTATAAGCCTTGCACGCCAGCCACAGCAGCCCGAAGCCGACCAGTGCGTTCAGGATCAGCGCGGTGAAGACCGTGATACCGGGCAGGTCGCCATAGCGGATGAACGCCACGAACAACCCCAGCGACACGATCGGCACCGAGAAGCACAGGTAGACCAGCACAAGCGCGCGAGCGGTCTTGACGGGGTGGAGGTAAGCGATCTCCTGATTCATGACAGCGGAGGCAGTTGGATGAGTTGAACTGGGCCAAGTGTAGCGAATGGGGGACTTCGCGCATAGCCCGTGCCCCGGGAGGCACTGCGCAAAAAAACCACAGTTGGCTCCCCTCTCCCGCAAAGCGGGAGAGGGGCAGGGGAGAAGGGAATCACAGTCGAACCAGCACACCCCCGAACCCCGGCCTATCGTCCAACCGCTAAACCAACCCCTCGAACACCATCACATCCACCAGTTCCCCCGCAGCCACCGATCCCTGCTCATGCCCCAGCACGATAAAGCAGTTGGCTTCGCTCATCGAGCGCAGCACTCCGGATCCTTGCTGCCCGGTGATGCGGACCTGCCACTGTCCATCGGCACCGCGTTGCAGAATGCCACGCTGATACTCGGTGCGCCCCGGCTTCTTGCGGATCGGTGATGCGCTGCGAACCGGCATCAACGGCAACGGCGCCGCATCGGCCCCCATCATCCGCTGCAGCGCGGCGCGCACGAAATGGTAGAAGGTCACCATCACCGCCACCGGATTGCCGGGCAGCCCGAACAGCAGCGCCTCGCGGCCATTCGAGCCGATCCGGCCGAAGGCCATCGGCCGGCCCGGGCGCATCGCGATCTTCCAGAACGTGACGTCACCAAGCCTGGCCATGATGGCCTTCGTGTAGTCCGCCTCGCCAACCGACACGCCGCCCGACGTGATTACCGCATCCGCGTTCTCGCAAGCGGTGCGGAACGCTGCCTCCAGCGCGGCGGGGTCGTCGCGCACCACGCCCATGTCGATCAGATCGACATTGAGCCGGCGCAGCATGCCGTGCAACGTATAGCGGTTGGAGTCGTAGACGCACCCAGGGTCCAGCGGCTCCCCGATCGAGCGCAATTCGTCCCCGGTCGAAAAGAAGGCGACGCGCAGACGGCGGCGCACCTTGATCTCGGCGATGCCAAGCGAGGCCAGCAGGCCCAGGTCGGCCGGCCGCAGCACGCGCCCGGCCGCCAGCGCCGGCTTGCCGCGCGCCAGATCCTCGCCGCGCAGCCGCCGGTTGTCGCCGGCCCGCACCGCGTCGGCGGCGAAGCGGATCGTGTCGCCGTCCACCTTTACGAATTCCTGCGGAATGACCGTGTCGCACCCGGCCGGCATCACCGCGCCCGTCATGATGCGCACCGTCTCGCCCTTGCCCGGTACAAGCGCCTGCGCGTCGCCAGCCAGCGCGGTGCCGACGATGCGCAGCGCGACCTCGCTGCCGCCCGCAACCGACAGCATGGCGCTGTCGAAGGCGAAACCGTCCATCGCGGAGTTGTCGTGCGCGGGCACATCGATCGGCGATACCACGTCTTCGGCCAGCACGCGATCGAGCGCCGACCGTATCGCCAACTGCTCGACGCCGCTGACCGGTTCGACCACGTCGGCGATGATCCGGTTGGCCTGCGCCACCGGCAGCGCGGACGGGTCGTAGTCGGACAGGCAGGAGATCACGGATTGCAGGGACGGCATGGCGAAAGCTCGGAAACGGAATGGAACAACAGCGCGATGATACGGGCGATCGATCGCGATGGCGACAGGACGCTGCCCGTTACGGCGGTATCCCGGCCTAGCGCGATTCGAGCTGACGCAGTTCGTCCAGCGTGTTGATATTGGCAAACGCCATGGCGTCGTCGAACTCGACCTCGGCCACGCCGTGGCTGCTCGCCCACGTCTCGATCTTGCGGCCGCCGCCATGCAGGAAGGCCACCAGGCTGTCCAGCGCCGCATGGGGCATCATCAGGAACACCGGCTGGGTCTGGCGCTTGCCGTCGGCATCCACGGTCACGGGCATCGCCATGCCCGCGCCGTCGTCGATGGCCTGCGCCAGCCTGCGTACCAGGTCGGGCGGAAGAAAGGGCGAATCGCACGGCGCGGTGACCATCCAGCGAGTCTGGCATTGCTCCAGCCCGGCCAGCATGCCGGCCAGCGGGCCCGCGAAATCCGGCACCGAATCGGTCACCACCGGCACGCCGAACGACTCGTAGGCGGCCAGATTGCGATTGGCGTTGATCAGCAGCTCGCCGGTCTGTGGCGCCAGCCGCATCATCGTGTGCATCGCCATCGGCGCGCCGCGGAAGTTCTGCAGGCCCTTGTCGGTGCCGCCCATGCGGCTGCCGCGTCCGCCGGCCAGGATCAGGCCGGTGATGTCATTGCGTTCGATCATGAATGCGCTGTCGGAGAAAGTGGCGGGACGGCGACGAGCGGACCGCTCAACCGCCGATATAGGACATCTCGATCTTCTTCGCCGCGCGAGCCGCCCGCACGTCGGCATTGCCGCGCTGCTCGGAATAGTTGTCGGTGCGCCCGCGCCAGACCGAGGCTATCGCATTGGCGATCTCGAGGTCGCTGTGGCCGCCGCGCAGCAGCGCACGCAGATCGTAGCCTTCCGTGGCGAACAGGCACAGATAGAGCCGGCCCTCGGTGGACAGCCGGATGCGGCTGCAATCGCCGCAAAAGGCCTGCGTGACGCTGGAAATCACGCCGATCTCGCCGGCGCCGTCGCGATAGCGCCAGCGCTGCGCGGTTTCACCGGCATAGTTCGCACCGATCGGTTCCAGCGCAAAGGTTTCGTTGATGCGCGCGATCACGTCGGCGGACGGCAACACCTCGTCCATGCGCCAATGGTTGCTGGCACCGACGTCCATGAACTCGATGAAACGGACGATGATGCCGCTGCCTCGGAAATGCCGCGCCATCGGCACGATCTCCCGGTCGTTGGTGCCGCGTTTGACCACCATATTGACCTTGATCGGCGCCAGGCCGACGGCCTGCGCGGTCTCGATGCCGTGCAGCACGTCGGCTACCGCGAAATCGACATCGTTCATGCGGCGGAAGGTGGCGTCATCGATGGCGTCCAGGCTCACCGAAACGCGGCTCAATCCGGCATCGCGCAGCGCGCGCGCCTTGCGTGCCAGCAGCGACGCGTTGGTGGTCAGCGTCAGGTCCAGCGGCCTGCCGGACACCGTATCGATGCGGGCGAGCATCTCGACCAGCTTCTCGATGTTCTTGCGCAGCAGCGGCTCGCCACCGGTCAGGCGGATTTTCTCGACGCCATGCGACACGAAGATGCGCGCGGCCCGCTCGATCTCCTCGAAGCTCAGCAGTTCGGCGTGCGGCAAAAAGCGGTAGTCCTTGTCGAACACCTCCTTGGGCATGCAATACACGCAGCGAAAATTGCAGCGGTCGGTGACGGAGATGCGCAGATCGTGCAGCGGACGGCCACGGCGATCCCCGAGCAGCCCCGTGGGGTGCTCCAGTGAAGCCGGAATGGCGGGCGTCATCGAGTGGTACCGATGCTCGCGCAGATCGAAGATGGGGATGACGGATTCGGTCATGTCGTACTGCTGCGGCGCCGGGCCGGCACCGTTCAAGCGTCATTCTAGCCGACACAGGGTGGCCGGGCTGCGGATGAAAAAAAGGGGACGGCATGCCGTCCCCTTTCTTCGTGCGCTTTGGGTTTGCTGGTGACTGCCCCCAACAGCGACAATTACTGCTGTTGCTGCGCCTGCATCTCCACCTCGCGCCCGCCCGTCTCAACCAGGATCATCGGACCCTGCGGCAGCGGCGGCAGCGGCTTGCGCTCGCGCGGCGCACGCGGCGCCGGCTCGATACGCGCGGCCGCTTCCTGCGCGGCGCGGTACTTGGCCTCATCGGTGTGCACCCACTGCAGGCCGGCCGCGTTCAGCATCGGCTGCAGCGCCTCGGCCGACAGCGGCTGGACTTGGGCGACGGCACGCGTCGCCGTCGTGACGGCAGCCTGCTCAGGCTCGGCGCGGACCGGCTCCGCGGGGGCGGGCTCGGCCTGGACGGCCGGCACTTCCGCCGGTTCCGCCTTGGCGGGCTCCGCCGGCACCGCTTCGCCGCGCACCGGCTCCTGCGTCACCGGTTCCGGCTCGGCCGGGATCAGGTCCGCGGCAGCGGTCGCCATCGGCGTGACCTCGGCAGGCGCCATCTCGGCCGGCGACACTTCGGGCGGCGTCAGGCCGGCTGTGGCGGACTCGGCGGCCACCACGTCGGCCATCGGCACATTCTCCGTCACCGCGGCGGCCTGGACGACGGGCTGCGCGATACCGGCGGGCGCAGGCTGCGCGGCCTCGGCGGGGGCCTGCACCGGCGCGCTCGCCGGCGCAGCCGGAACGGCTTCGGCCGCTGCCACCGCGCCTTCCTCGCGCTCACGGCGATAGCGATTGCGCCCGCGCCGGTTGCGGCGGCGGCGCTCTTCGCCTTCGCCGCCTTCGACGGTTTCAGCCAGTTCGTTGGTCTCGGCGGCTTCGCGCCCCGCCGAGGTGTCCTCCGCGGCGGCTTGCAGCGGTGCGGGGGCCGCCGTCACCGCGCCCATGGCGCCCGCCG